>NZ_JBEPQK010000008.1:0-310013 GCF_040547805.1 Bradyrhizobium sp. LA6.1
CGGCTAATCGCTGCGATCGCGGCCTGAAACGTCCTCGGCACCTAACTCTCAGAACCGACCTCCCGTGAAACTGCTTTTTACACGGCCAAGACCCATAGCGGACCTTGCCATTTCGAGCGGCGGTCAGTTAGCTGCGCTATCAGATCAGAGCGTTCCCGCAGAAAGGATGAATTAAATTGCACCCGGCGCGCGCGCCCGAGCACGGATGATCTTGTTGAGAGCCATCAGGACCGAGGGGCGCAGGATTTGGATTGCGTCACGGATCGTTGCGCCGAGTGGCTGCCGGCCGATCCGTCCGCGTAGTCGAGCAACCCGCAACGCACGCACGACCGTTTCAGGATCGGGAAGTTCTCCTTTATCTTCCAAAAGGCTCCAAGTGAGGCGTTTGAGATCGACTGTCTCTTGGTCAATGTGAGTGAACGACCCGTCTGCCGTGATGCAGGGGTGGTTGGTCATGTCGTAAAAGATAAGACCATCGTCTATTGCTACCATGTCACCATGGCAGGCCAGATCAATGAAGAACAGTTGGTCGACCCCCCCAACTTATCGACTTGTAGTTTCGCATCAGGCAGCCGGCTTTGACGACGTTGCTATTGACCAACAGCGTCGATGGGACAATTCCGAGCGACCGCGTTTTGCCCACCAAATAGAGATCAGTCAGGCACTGTTGGCCCGAATACACGTAAATCTCACCCCCTTGCCGGTACTTTATGCCTTTGTCTTGCACCAGATGGCTTGTGGAGGTGATGACTGCCGCGGCGGGGTAGGCCAACGCAAGTCTCGCGAAAGACGTAAGCGCCCCTGGCGCGAGCCAGTCGTCGTCATGCAACAATTTGATCCAGGGACCGCGACACGCAAGCATCGCATTGTTCGTGTTCTCGACCTGACCACGGCCTCTGCGGTTCTCGACGACTCGGATGCGCGGTTCTGTGCTGACATATTCGGACAAGAGGCGACAACTCTCGCCCACTAACCCTTCGTCGTCGCTGATCACCATTTCCCAATCGGAGAAGTCCTGCTGCAGCACGCTTTCGATCGCGCGTTGCAGCCCAAAAGGACGTCGAAAGGTTGGGATCGCGACCGAAATGAACGACCGGAGTTCCGCCTCGCTGCTCGACAGTTCTGCTGGAGACACAATCATCATCCCCTAGACGCAAGACCGCTCAACAATAACAGTTCTCGGGGAGCGGCAACATCCTAGATGTCCGGATGTGGCCCTTAGCGGACAAATCCGCGTCCTGAACTGTTGGACCGCTTTTGCCGCTTAGCGAACCTGGCCATCAGCTCAAATGTCCGCTTGGCCCATAAGCGGCCTTCCTCTCCTTACAGCTGTAACCGTCTCCCTCTGGGGAGACATCGTCCGGTAGCGCGCGCGGCTTCATTCTTGGCGTGGCTCGCGCGGACACAAGCGCGGCCACGCGTCCGTCAGGAAGCCTGCATTGGGTTGCCCAGGATGGATTGCGACAGCGCATTCGCAACCGTGACGAAAGGGTTCTACGATGTCCTATAATTTTCTGCTGGCGTCATGGGGGACCCTCGGGAATTTGAGCCCGCTGCTGACTGCGGCGCGGAGGCTGCACCGGAATGGACATCATATCCGGGTGATGGCGGATCCGGCGATGCGCTCTGAAGTCGAGGCCTCCGGCTTTGCATTTGTAGCATGGCGCCGCGCCCCGACCGGAAGGGCTGCGGATCCGGTGGACGTCTCGGATGTGAAAGATTTTCTACGCCAGGCCGTCTTTGATCCTGCTGCGCTCTATGCGGCCGATGTCCGGGATGAGATCGGGCGTATGCCGACGGATGCCGTTCTCGTGCTTGACGTGCTGTTTGGTGCTGCGCTCGGGGCGGAGGCGTCAGGCGTGCCTTTCGCGCTTCTGTCCCCTCATGTCAGCATTCGGCCCCTGCCGGGAATGCCGCCGGCTGTCAGCGGGTTGAGCCAACCGAAAACGCCGGAAGAGCGCGCCGAGG
This sequence comes from Bradyrhizobium sp. LA6.1, assembly GCF_040547805.1. Classification (NCBI taxonomy): domain Bacteria; kingdom Pseudomonadati; phylum Pseudomonadota; class Alphaproteobacteria; order Hyphomicrobiales; family Nitrobacteraceae; genus Bradyrhizobium; species Bradyrhizobium sp. LA6.1. Next base: position 1,969 of record NZ_JBEPQK010000008.1, read on the forward strand.
TCGACGCCGCCAATGCCAAGCTTACCGAAACACTCAATGTGTTTCTGCCTGGTCTCAACCGCGCGCGTGCCGATCTGGGTCTTCCGCTTCTGGCAGATGTCTTCGATCTGTTCGATCGGGCCAACCGGCTTTTGCTCGCGACCAGTCGAGCGTTCGACTTTCAAGCTGACTCGCTGCCCGACAATTTCCGCTACGTCGGACCGCTGCTCGATGTGCCGAACTGGTCCAAATCTCGGCAGACTGAGGCATGGCGAGCGCCATGGTCGGCTCAGTCGGGTCGTCCTCGCGGGCTGATCGCATGCAGCACGGGCGCGCAAGGTCAGCGCGAACTGTTTCAGCGCATTATCACAGCGATGGAAGCGGTCGAGATCGATGCCCTTGCAACAGCCGGTCCCAATGTCGACGTCGCCGATCTCAGGGCTCCGAACAATGTGCATTTGGTCCGCGGCGCTCCCCATGACCTCGTCATGAAGGATGTTTCCGTGGTGATCTCGCAAGGCGGCCACGGAACGACCACGCGTTCACTCATCAACGGGCTGCCGCAGCTCATCCTGCCGATGGGGCGGGACCAGGCCGCCAACGCCGCGCGCGTCGAAGCAAAAGGGGCAGGGCTTCAATTGCCTCCAACCGCCTCCGAAGCGGAAATTGCCGCGGCGGTGAACCGATTGATTGCAGAGCCGCAATTCAGGATGGCGGCCCGTCTGCTCGGCGAGGCCATGAAAGTCGATATCGATCGGTCCGGCCTCGTCGACGAGATGGAGGCGATCGCCGCCATTGGCCGCGCGGCGAGACCGCAACCGAAGAAACAACCGCTTCGAAAATCTGCCTGACATTTCGCAAGACGGGTCGGCGCATCGTTCGTGAACGATGCGCCGCTCGTTGGTTCATGCCGCTTTGGCGTCGACGCTGCCGATCCAGTTGCGGGCCAGCGTGACGTCGGCCTGCGACAATTGATGGCCCGCCGGCAGGACCTTGTGGTCGACACGCGCGCCGGCTTCCGACAACAGCGCCGCAAGCTTTGCCGAGTTGCTCGCCGGCACGATCGGATCGGACTGCCCGGACAGCAGCAGAATCGGCTTGCCACCAAGCTCCGCCTTCGGCGGAGCCGACAGCGGCACCATGGCACGCAGCAGGACCGCGCCGGCCAGGACGTCCGGCTTCAGCAGCAACAGCGCGGCTGCGATGTTGGCGCCGTTGGAGAAGCCGACCGCAACAGGCGCGGCGATGCCGTGTTGCTGCCGCGCATCCGCGACGAAGTCGCCGAGCTCCAGCGCGCGCCGGCGCACGTCGTCCTCGTCGAACACGCCTTCGGCGAGGCGACGGAAGAAGCGCGGCATGCCGTGCTCGAGCACGCGGCCGCGCGGCGAGAGCAGCGCTGAGCCGGGCGAGATCATCTTGCCGAGCCCGAGCAGGTCGTTCTCGTCACCGCCCGTGCCGTGCAACAGCAGCAGCGGAGGGGAGCCCGCGCTTGTCCCGGGCTCGAAACGATGGATGAATGTGCTCTCGGTCATGACGCGCTTTCTTCCAGGCTCGGCAGAACATTTTCGATCTGCTTGCGCTGCGCTTCGAGGAAACTCGGCAGCTTCAGATCACGTCCCAGCGTTGCGACCGGTTCATCGACGGCGAAGCCGGGGATGTCGGTCGCGATCTCGAACAGCACGCCGCCGGGCTCGCGGAAGTAGATCGAGCGGAAGTAGTTGCGGTCCCTCTGCTCGGTCGGATGCAGGCCGTGATTGCTCACGAGCTTTTGCGCCATCCGGCCCTGCTCGGCGTCATCGGCCGCGCGGAAGGCGATGTGGTGGACGGAGCCGCCGCCCTGATGTCCGCGCAAGAAGCCCTTGGCTTCGTAGATGTCGACGACGCTGCCTTCGGCATCGCCCGGCGCCTTTAAGCGGATCACCGAGCCCTCGCGTCCGGTCTCCTTGAAGCCGAACACGTCGGTGAGCACGGAAGCTGTCTTCGCGGCGCTGTCGAGCAGCAAGGTTACGCCATGGAAGCCGCGGATCGCGTGCTCGGCCGGGACGTCGCCATTGCTCCAGCCGGGCTCGTTCTCGGCACCGGGGACACCCACAAGCGCGAGCGCCATGCCGTCAGGGTCGGTGAACGGCAGGACGGACTCGCCAAAACGCTTCTCCAGCGCCTCGTAGGCGATGCCCTTCTCGGTGAAGCGCTGCGTCCAGTAACCGAGCGAGCGCTGCGGCACGCGGAAGGCGGTCTGATGGGTCTCGCCGACGCCGCGACGCCCGGCCGGCACGCCGGCCCAGGGGAAGAAAGTCAGGATGGTGCCGGGGCGGCCGGTCTCGTCGCCGTAATAGAAGTGATAGGTGCCGGGATCGTCGAAATTGACCGTCTTCTTGACGAAGCGCAGGCCGAGATCCCGGGTGTAGAAGCCGAAATTGCGGATGGGGTCGCCGGCGATCGCGGTGACGTGGTGCAGTCCAGACATTGTCGTCCTCCAGAATTCGGGGAGCGGTCTTGCTCTGGCTCGAAATATCGTTCCGCTTTGGATTGGAGACAATCCATGCAAATATGACGTCTATGTCTACGATTTGGAAACAATCGCCGGGGCCGGCCCTTGGATAAGGTCGCCAGCCTCCGGGCCTTCGTGAAGGTGGTCGAAAGCGGCAGTTTTGCCGAGGCGGGCCGGCAGCTCCGGCTGTCGCGCTCGGCGATCAGCAAATACATCGCCGACCTCGAAGAGAGCCTCGGCGTCCAGCTTCTGAATCGGACGACGCGCCACGCCAGCCCGACCGAGAACGGCCAGCGCTACTTCGAGCGCGCGGTCGTGATCCTCTCGGAGATCGAGGCCGCCGACCAGGCGGTGGCGCAGGCCCAGTCGGCGCCGCGCGGCCTGTTGCGGGTCAACGCGCCGATGTCGTTCGGCACCATGCGGCTTGGACCGGTGCTCGCCGATTTCATGGCGCGCTATGGCGAGCTTCAGCTTCAGATCGTGCTCAGCGACGATCTGCTCGATCCCGTCCAGGACGGCTTTGACGTGACGCTGCGGATCGCGGAATTGGAATCGTCGAGTTTGATCGCGCGAAAAATCATGCCGGTGGCGCGCATGATCTGCGCTTCGCCCGATTATCTCGCGCGTCACGGCACGCCAAAGCATCCGCAGGATCTGCGCGAGCACGCCTCGCTGACCTACGGCTTCCTGCTGACCGGCAATCAGTGGAAGCTCACCGGCACGGATGGCGATCACTGGATCCAGCCAGCCTGGTCGCTCTGCGTCAACAACGCCGAAGTGCTGCGCGACGTCGCGATCAAGGGCAGGGGGCTCGCGCTGCTTCCGGAGTTCATTGCTGCCGATGCGTTGAAGAAGGGCGAGCTGCGGACGGTGCTGGACGACTATTCTGCACCGCCGCTCGCGCTCTATGCGGTCTATCCGCCGACGCGGCACCTCTCGGTGAAGGTGCGGCTGTTTATTGATTTTCTGGTTGAGCGGTTTGGGCGCGAGGAGGAGGCGGGCGCGCGGACGCGCTGAGGTAGGCGCGGGCTCATCAGGCGACCGATGTCTGCTTGGCCCCCAAGCAGCGACCCAGAAAGAGGCGCGTTCGGCGATCTTGCTTCGTTCAGGGCGAGAGGGGGGTGTGGGCTCTTTCAATCCTGCGTTGCTTTGCTCTTTTTTCGTATTTTGCTTTTACGACCGGGTCTTGCCATCGAGTACTCAGAGTCTCTAAGTCAAAATACATCAGAGGCTCCTTGTCATTTTCTCGACGCCATTTGATGAGCTCTGCACATTGATCGTGGCACCATGGCAGTAAGCCGGACCAGGAGTCGAACGCCAGGCGGTCGTCAAAAACTTTACGATTTATCCCGATCGCTATTAGCTCACAGATATTAAGCCATGTACGAACGGCGTTGTGTTCAGTTGTCGGAACGTAGGCGCCGAAGTCGAAATTCGACTGTTTGAACTTCTCGATCTCGACTTTGAAGGCTGCGTAGGTGGACAAGCATTCCTTGTCCATTGACGATTTCAAGAAGAAATCGATTGTCGCACGCTTACGAGCGATGTCTCGCTGAACGCCAATCGAATGGATTGCGATTGCAGAGGCTCCTAGGGCAATGCACGCCGTTGCCCATTGTGGAACGGAGCCCCAATCGGTCAAGTCATCACCCATTTAACTGCATGGTCGAGATATCTAAGCGCAAGGTCGAAAGACTGCATTGCAAATTGTTCCTGTCGCCGCAATGCGTGTAGTATTTCAAATGTTCCATCAAAGCGAAAGCCCCATAGAGTAGCAATCGTTGGCTTTGGATCAGTAGCGGAAGGCGCTAGCGATCAGATGGTCCGCCAGGGCCAAATCCGGGCTCGGCAAACCGGTCTGAGCATCCCTAACTGACAGAACGCTGCTCGGCGGGCCGGAGCAGATCGTCGAGCGCGCTCATCGAGGCATCACGAAGTGCGGCGAGATCGCGCGCGGCGCTTTGGCATTCGGGTGGCGACATCGAGGGCGCCGCCAGCTCAATCTCGCGGCTGCGCTCGAACAGGCGCACGAGGCCGAGCGCGCTGGCGGCGCTGCCGAGCTGGTGCGTGAGCCGCGCAAGCTGCTTGTGATCGCCAATCGCTGCCGCCTTGGCGATGTCTGCGATCAGCTTGCCGCTGGTCTCCCCCAACAAATGATGGAGCTTTTCGATTTGCGCGGGGCCGAGCAGCTCGCGCTGGTCGTCGAGGAAATGCCGGTCGATCAATGCGCCTGCAGCGAGTTGCGCCGCGGCCGGCTCGTCCGGGGCGTCCTCGATCGCCTCGCGCAGCGCGTTGATCAGGATCGGCTTGCTGACGACCTTGGCGATGCCGGCACCTGCGAGCCGCTCGCGGGCGCTGGAGGAGACGTCGGCGGTCACGGCGATGATGCGCGGCATCCGCGGCAGATTGAGCTTGCCGATCCGCGACGCCGCCTCGACGCCGTCCATGTCGGGCATGTGCAGGTCCATCAGGATGATGTCGAACGCCTGATCGCGGGCGAGCGCAATGGCCGAAGCGCCGTCTCTCGCGATCGTCGCGCGATGGCCGAGCCGGTTCAGAATGGCTTCGCCGACCTCGCAATTGACGGGATCGTCGTCGACCAGCAGCACGCGGAGCTGCCGCGACGGCGGCGGGACCGCGCCTTGCGCCACGCCGCTTGCGGCGCGGCCGAGCGGCACCTGAAGCGTGAACGTGCTGCCCGCGCCCGGCGTGCTCTCCACCGTCAGCTCGCCGTGCATCAGGCGCGTGAGCCGGCGCGCGATCGCAAGTCCGAGTCCGGTGCCGCCGAACCGCCGTGCAATGCTGTCGTCGGCCTGGACGAAATCGTCGAAGATGCGCTCGTGCATGTCGGGCGCAATGCCGATGCCGGTATCGCGAACGGTGATGCGCAGCAGGACATGATCGTCGCGTTGCTCGGCGGCCGCCGCGAGCGCAATTCCGCCGTGCGGGGTGAACTTGATGGCATTGCCGATCAGATTGAGCAGGATGCGGTTGAGCCTGACCGGATCGCCGTGCACCGATGTGTCGACCGTCGCATCGCAGGCGAGGTCGAAGGTCAGGCCCTTGCCGAAGGCTTGCGGACACATCAGCTCCGCGGCGGTCTCGATCAGCTGGTGAAGGCGGAAGTCGCGCGTCTCCAGCGTTTCGGTGCTGGCCTCCAGGCGGGCATATTCCAGGATGGCATCGACCAGCGCGATCAGCGTTTCGCCCGATGCCTCCGCAGTCGCGAGGTGGCGGCGCTGGGCCTCGCCGAGGCTGCCGTCGTCGAGCAGCTGCAGCACGCCCATGACGCCGTTCAGCGGCGTGCGCAGCTCGTGGCTGACGACGGCGAGGAAGCGCGACTTGGTCTCGTTGGCCAGCACGGCGGCCCTGCGCGCGCGCTCGGCCGCGTCATGCTCGGCCAGGGCGTGGTCGCGGGTCTTTTCGAGCTCCGAGGTGCGCTCGATCACCTTGCGCTCGAGCGTCGCGTAGGATTCGCGCAAGTGAGCGGCCATCCGGTTGAACTGGTCGCCGAGCGCTTCCAGCTCGTCGCCGGTCTTGATCGCGAGCCGCAGGCCGAGATCGCCGCTGCCGATCCGCCGCGCGCCCTGCGTCAGGATCTGGATCGGCACGGTCATACGCCGGCTCAGCCAGAGGGACACCAGGACCGCGCAGGCGAGCAGGACGACCAGGAGAAACGTCGCGCGTCCGATCGATGCATAGATCGGGGCGTAGGCCTCGCTGAGCGGAAGCTCGACGAACACCAGCCAGCCGAGCGAGGGGACCGTCGCATAGGTCGACAGCACGCGCTGGCCTGACAGATCCCCCTTGACCAGGCCGCCCGAAGGCGGCCCCACGCCGTCGAGTGCGGCGCGCACGTCGGCATGCCCGGAGAGATCGGTCCGTTGCAGCGCCGGCCACAGATCGGGATGCGCGATCAGGACTCCCATGCGGTCGACCACATAGGCCTTGCCGGTGTTGCCGACCCTGATCCCGGCGACGAGGTCCCAGATGAAGCGCAGATTGACGTCGGCCACGATCACATTGGGATTCCGCCCGGTCCCGCGCGTGGCGAGCGTCATGAACGGCTCGGTGTCGCCGAGGAAGTACACCGGCCCGTAATAGGCCCGGCTTTCATTGGCACCACGGAAGGCCGGCGAAGCCGAGAGATCGGCCTTGCTGCCGACCCTGTCCGCGACGCGGCGCGACACGCGCACCTGCTCGCGGCCCTGCGAATCGAGCTCGGCAATTTCCGCGATCGCAGGCGAGAGGCGCAGGAGCCGGATCGCGTTCAGGCGGTCGTCTTCGTTGCTCGACAGCTCCGGAGGCAGCCGCGAGAGCCATCTGATCTGGCTTTCGATCTGGCCGATGAACTGGCCGATCTGGATGGCCGCGCTTGCTGCCTGCTCGCGCTGGGTCGCCGCGAGAAGCTGCTTCTGCTCGCGATAGGAGAACCAGACGTCGAAGCCGGTGTTGATGGCGAGTGCGGCAAAGGCGAGGGCGACGATCGAGTAGAGATATTTTCGGAACAACCGGCCCGGGGGCGTCCGCAAATGCCCCTGGTCGATCGCCTCGTTCACTCGCGGATCTCGTCAGCGCGCGCCAGCAGCGTGAATGGAATGTTCAATCCGAGCGAGCGGGCGACTGTGCGGTTGATCAGGAGTTCGTATTTCCGCGGCGATTGCACCGGAAGATCCCCGGCCTTGGTGCCGCGCAGGATGAGATCGACGTAATCGGCCGAGCGCACCTCCAGCGTCGGCCCGTAGCTCATCAGTCCGCCCGCATCCATGAAATAATGGAACGGATAGATCGTGGGGACGCGATGCTTGGCCGCCGCCGCCACGACCGCCTGACGGTGGACCACGAGGAAGCTGTCGACCAGCGCAACCAGCGCCGCCTTGGGCGGTTCGGAAAAGCGCCTGATGGTTTCGTCGATGTCTGTTGGCGCGTTGACGGGCGCGGGGGCCACGGACACCCCTGATGTCGCAGCCTCCTGCTCGATCGATTCGAGGAAGAAGCGCCCGGCGCGGGGCGTGGTCGCCGGGTTGAAAAGGACGCCGACGCGCGCGAGACCCGGCACCGCCTCCCGGATGAGCTGAAGCCATTTGCCGCCCATTTCGGCGGTGCTGTTGGTGAAGCCGGTGACGTTGCCGCCGGGATGCGCGAGGCTTTCGACGAAGCCGTTGCCGACGGGATCGTTGGCGGTCGCGAAAACGATCGGGATGGTTTTGGTGGCGGCAAAGACTGCGGCGGTTTCGATGGTCGAGCCGGTCAGGATCACGTCCGGCTTGAGCTCGAGCAACTCCTGGACCGCGGTCTTGAGCTTGTCCGGTCCGCCGAAGGTCGAACGAAGTTCGAGGCGGAAGTTGACGCCTTCGACCCAGCCTCGCTGCCTCAAGCCGACGATGAGACCACCCAGGCGGGAGGTCGGGCTGTCGGTCATGCTCCGTCTGGTCAGTTCGTCGTCGAGCGGCAATCCCGTCAGCGAGGCAACGATCCGCATGCGATCTGACGTTGCGCCGAGCGCAATCCAGCCTGCGGCGGTTGTGCCTGCGAGGCGAATGAAGCCGCGGCGATCGAGCGCGAACGCGGAAGGCCGTTCGGTCATGGAATTCTTTGCACGATGGTCTGTCCCAGCCGGATGCTTAACGCGAAAGGGCGGTGTCCACAATTGATGAAAAAATGCGCTTATGAATGTTCATTCGCAGCATTCGGCAGTCCGATACCGTATTCCTACCCCGCCAAAGAGTCGCTGTTTCGAGCTTTGTCTGCTCCGTGACGATCTGCAACGCATTGTGGCGTTGCAACATTTTCCGTCTCGTTGAGACGACGGTTCGGAGAAGTCGATTTCTGAGCGGCTGATTTTTTGAAGCGTTGTTTCAGGTTTGTTTCGAAGGTTTTCGATGCGCAAAATCTATCTTCTTCCGGCCCTCGTGGGCCTGCTGACCTCAGTTGCAGCTGGGCCGCTCGCGGCTCAGGGAGTAGTGCCGAAGCAGAAGGCTGCGCCGGCACCCAGAGCCGCCGCTGCCGGTGCGGCGCCGGCTGCCGCCGCCGGTGCGCCGGTCGCTGCTGCGACCGAGACGCCGACCGCCGGTGCGGACGACAAGACGGCCAAGGCGATCGACGGCTTCCGCTCCGCCAAATTCGGCATGAACGAATCCGACGTGCGCGCGGCGATGACCAAGGACTTCAGCGCCAAGCCCGACGCGATCAGGGCGCAGGACAACGCGTCCGAGCTGACGCACAGTCTGCTGCTCTCCGTTCCCGAGCTGCTGCCGAACGGCGGGACTGCCGAGCTCTCTTATGTGTTCGGCTACAAGTCCAAGTCGCTGATCCAGATCGGCGCGGTCTGGTCGAAGGGGACCGACACGGCGATGACGCCGGAGAAGCTGTTCTCCAACGCCAACATCCTGCGCGCCCATTTCATGGGCGAAGGCTTCAAGCCCGATTCGATCGCGATGAACATGCCCGTCGCCGGCGGCATCGTGATGTTCCGTGGCAGCGACGCCAAGGATCGCTCGGTGATCCTGCTTCTGCAGGGCACGTTCGAGAACAAGGAGAACAACCAGCGTGTGCTGACCCCGACCAGCCTGCTGCTGTTCTACGTGGCCGACGCCAAGAGCCCCGACATCTTCAAGCTGCCGCCCGGCCAGTTCTGATGCCGGACGACCTCACGACATTCTCCCACCCGGTTGTGGATCGGCGCGAATGCCGATGAAGAGGATATGAAATGCGCGGACCATCTGCGACGCGACGCAATGACGAGCTGACGACGCTGCGGAGGCTGGCACGCTTCCGCTCGATGTCGCTGCTCTGCGCGATGCAGATGGTCTTCCTGCCGGTGTTCAGCGTCCGCCTGCAGGCGCAGACGGCGAACGTGATCACCCCGGACGGCCGCACCGGGACGAGCCTTCAGACATCAGGCAGCGTGACCAACGTCACGACGTCGACGATTTCGGGCAACAACGCCTTCAACTCGTTCTCGCAGTTCAGCGTCGGGCAGGGCAACACCGTCAATCTGCAGCTGCCGACCGGCACGCAGAACCTCGTCAACATCGTTCGCGACGCCCCGGTCTACGTCAACGGCACGCTGAACTCCTACATGAACGGCGCGATCGGCGGTAACGTCTATTTCGCCGACCCCAAGGGGTTCGTGGTCGGCCGCAGCGGCACGGTGAATGTCGGCAGCCTCAACGTCTCGACGCCGACACGCGAGTTCACCGACAGCCTGATCGGCGCAGGCGGGCAGATCAACCAGTCGGCGGTCGGCAATCTGATGGCGGGCTCGTTCCCTGTCTCGCCCGACGGCAACATCCGTATCTATGGCCGCATCAACGCGATCGACGGTGTGCGCCTGACCGGGCAGAACGTCTTTGTCGGCGGCGCCAGCCAGCGCGACATCGCCAATCTCGACCACGCCGCGAAGTTCGCAGCCTCCGTCAACTCCAAGGGTCTGCGCAGCGCCAGCGCGATCACCGTGAGCAACGGCTCGATCCATATCGGCGCCGTCAACAACGCCAGGATCAACGGACGCCTCACTGCGCAGAGCAAGAGCGCGACGCCGAGCAACATCACGGTTCAGGCCGGCAACAACATCGATGTCGGCAAGAAGGCCAATCTCAACATCGCAAGCGCAAACGGCAATGCCGGAGAGATCCGCCTGAAGGCGGCGCAGAACCTGACCGTCGCGGGCGGCGCCAGGTTCGATGCCAGCGCGAAGACGGGCAATGCCGGTCTCGTCGACTTCAGCGCGAACGGGATCATCGACATTGGGAAAGGCATCAAGGTCGATCTCAGTGCGGACAACGGCAAGGCCGGCACGCTGCTGATCGACCCGACCGACGTGGTCGTGGGTGATGCCGCCCAGGGCGACACCGGCGTGACGCTGTCGAACAGCTCCATCGTGAATGCGCTCGCCGGGCTCAGCGCCGGTGCCGACTACCTCATCCAGGCCGATCATTCCATCACGCTGGCCGCGCATGCGATGATCGATGCCCGCCGTCTCGATGGCTCCGGCCATTCGACCGGCAACGCCAACAACGTCATCATCGACGCGCCGAACATCGAGATCATGAATGGCGCGCAGATCCTGGCCCAGTCGGTCAACTTCGGCGGGACCACCTACGCCGACGGCAACGTGACGCTGAGGGCAACGGCGAGCGACATCAAGCTGTCCGGCCAGGCCACCGCCGCGACGGCGATCACGGTCGACGGCAAGATTACCGGCGGCATCGTCTCGATCACCGCAACCTCGACGGCCGTGTCGAGCTTCCTGAACGGTTCTGTGGCCGGTGATTTTGCGCTCGTCGGCTCGACGCTTGCCGCCTCGGTGCTCGGGCTCAATGGCGGCTATCTCGCCGCAAGCGCCACGGCGACCATCAACATCAACAGCCATGCCGACATCAACGGGCGCGGCGATGTCACAATTTCCGCACACGCAACGGAGACCGTGTCGGATCCGGCGGTCGCCACCACCTTGCTCGGCAGCCTCACGCCTGTCGCGGCCGGCGTGGTCGTCGGCAAGATCGACGGCACTGCCACGACCAACGTGGCCTCGGGTGCGACGGTCAACGCCGGTGGCAACCTCGAGATCAAGGCGCTCAATGATGCGACCATCGCCGTCTCCGCCGTCGCAGCGTCGACTAGCGCGCAGATCGTCCCGACGGTGGCCTATTCCACGGGATCGGTGACGACGACCGCCAATGTCGCGACCGGTGCGCATATTGCCGCGGGCACGGTGAACACGAGCGGCAGCACCCTGAAGGTCCGCGCGATCAACAATAATTCGTTCTCGACCAGCGCAACGTCGGTTGCGGCGAGCGGGCCGAATGCGAGCGGCGCTGTCGGCGCCGCGGTCGCCATCAGCGACGTCACGACGTCTGCGACCGCGACGCTCGGCGCATCGCTCGGAACCAGTGCCGGCGACCGGATGAACGGTTCCGTTCTGGTCGAGGCGACGTCCGACACCACGAGCAATTCCACGATGGCCTCGGCCATCGCCGGCCTGCCGGCGCTGGTCGCGGCGATCCAGGAATTCGCGGTCTCGAACGTCGCTTCGCCGACGCACTTCGTCATGGACCACATGACCTCGCTGGTGCCGCTGAGCTTCGATTTCAAGGTCGCAGGCGCGCTCTCGCTGGCCAACAGCACGCAGAGCGCGACCGCTGCGATCGCGCAGAATCCGAGCGGCGGCGCGCCGAGCATCTATGCCAGCGGCAACGTCGCTGTCGCCAGCAACGTCATCGATCGCGGCGTTCGCAGCAATGCGACGTCCAGCGCGATCACGAAGGACGTGTCGACAGGCGAGGGGACGGCGATCAGTGCAGCCGTTGCCTGGGGCAATTTCACCCACAATTCGAACGCCTACGTCGGCAACGGGACCCTGATCAACGCGGCCAATATCGCCGTCGATGCCACCACCGAATTGCCGATTACCAACACCTGGCTGAAGTGGGACGGGCTGGGTGCGGTCCTGAGCCATCTCAACGGCAATCTCGGCGTCGGCGGCAACATCCTGACCAGCTACGCCAACGCCACGGCTGATGCGGGAGACACGATCGGCATCGCAGGTTCGCTGAACCATTTCGTGGTGAACAACAACACGACGGCGTGGGTGGCCGGTTCCGCCAGCCTGACTGCGACCTGCACGACCGCGACCTGCGGCAGCAGCTGGTCGGCCGGCATGGACAATGGCGACGTCCACACCTACAACGCCAGCATTCAGATCGCGGCGACCACGACCACGGCGTCGATCGATGCCGCCGGCAACGTCGGCACGCTCGGCTTCCTGTTCGGCAACACCTCGGGCGGCTCCTCCGTCGGCGGCGCGCTCAATCTCGTCCAGTTCAACACCAATACCATCGCCGGCGTTTCGGACCGTGCGACGCTGCGTGCGGCGGACGACATCGCCGTCAACGCGATCACTTCCGACCGGTTCGTCGCTGTCGCACCGTCGTCCGGCAAGGCTGCCGGCACGCTGGCGCTGAACGGCATCACTTCGCTCGGTTTCCTGAACAACACGACGCACGCGTCGATCTCGAGCCAGGCCACCGTCTATGCCCCGACCGTCGGCATCCTGGCGCAGCAGGATCTGTCGGTCGTGACGCTGTCCGGCGCGATGAGCTATAACGGGAGCGGCGGTTCGGCGGTCGGCTTGTCGGTCGCCTATCTCGGCGCAAATACCGACACCTCCGCCTATATCGGCGACAACCATTCCGACATCCGGCCCGGCGTGTTCAGCGCCAACGATCCGTTCGCCGGCACCAGCGGCGGAAGCGGGGCGGTCAATGTCGACAATCTGACACTCAGCGCGACCACTTCGGGACGCATCACGGCGGCCGCCGTCGCGGCAGCCGTCTCCGATCCGGCGTCGTCGAGTTTCTCCGACAAGGCAGGCGCTGCCGGCGCCGCCTCGACCGGAGGCACCGCCGGCGTGACGACGGCGGCGGGCAAGATTGGTTCGACCTCGGGATCGAGCACGAGCGGCTTCAGCCTCGATCTCGCCGGCAGCTCGTCGGTGAGCGACGTCTCGCTCGGCACCAGCGCCTATATCAGGAACACGACGGTCAACAAGTACACCACGACCGGCGCCGTGCTGACCAACACGATCGTTCAGGCGCTGAACGACACTATGCTCAACAATGGTTCCGGCTCCGCGGCGCTCAATCTGGCCGGAGGGTCTGCCACGGGGGCTGCGATCGGCGGCGCGATCGCGGCGGCGATGTCGAACAATGCGACGCTCGCCTATATCTACGGCACCACCATGAACAACCAGAGTTCGGTGACGGTGCAGGCGCTCAATGGCGGCTCGGAGACCGTCGTTGCCATCGGCGTGGCGGGATCGAAATCCAATTCAGCGTCGCTGTCGGCCTCCGTCGGCATCATCACTGACAGCGCCAACGCCTATATCGAGAGCTCGACGATCACGGGGCAGGCGTCCGGCGTCAACCGGGCGCTCGAGGTCGATGCCTACCAGACCACGAACATCGCGATCGGCGGCGGCTCTCTCTATATATCGGGCGGCCAGGCCGGAGTCGGCATCGGGCTGACCTATGCCTCGATCGCCGATCCCACCGGCGGAAACGCGACCGACGCGCATATCCGCAGCACGGCGATCTCGAATTACGACACCCTGTTGGTGATGGCCGACAGCGCCAGCGTGATTGCGGCCGGTGCGGCCTCAGGCGGGGGCGGGGCCAGCGCCAACGGACTTGCCGGCGCGATCGTCGTCAGCGAGATCACGCCGACCACGACAGCCTATATCAACAGCGGCTCGACGGTGAGCATCAATGTCGGCCGCGTGACGGTGCTGGCGGACAGCGGCGCGGTGTCGGCGCTCGACACTGCGCTCGGCAACCTCGTCAAGAAGTCGAACAACAATCTTCTCGCGTCGGATACCTGCACGGTCGCCGGTGGCACGGGCGGGCAGAACTGCATCGACTTCAGCGCGGCCGCGCTCAACGACGGCACGGGGAATGGTCCGGGCGCCAGCATCGTTTCCGTCGCGGGCCTCATCCAGGCCGGCAAGAACAATGTCGACGCCTCGATCGTCTACAACACGATCGCGACCACGCATTCGGCCTATATCGCCAACGTCCTGATGACGGCCGGCAGCAACGGCAATGTCAGCGTGAGCGCGGTCGATTCCTCGAAGATCCAGGCGGTCACGATCGGCTTCGGTCTTGCCACCGGACAGTTCGCCGGCGTCGGCGGCACCACGATCAGCAGCATCTCCAACACCGTTTCGGCGGCGATCGGCAACAACCAGTCCAGCACGACGCAATCGTCCGTCACGGCCCGCAACATTTCAGTCAACGCGACCGACAATTCCAGCATTACCGGAACTGCCGCCGTCGCGGGCGCCTCGACGCAAGGCAGCGCCGCGGGCCTGGCGCTCGTCTACAGCAGCATCGCCAACAATGTCAGCGCCGGCGTCACCGGGTCCAAGCTGACCGCCTCGGGCAGCGTCGCCGTCGGTGCGAACTCGAACGCCAACATCTCGACCGTCGCCGTCGGTATCGCGATGTCCTCGCAGGTCGGGCTGGCCGGTTCGGTCGCCACCAATCTGATGGGCACCAACGTCACCGCCAGCATCACCGCCGCCGGCACCAATGGGATCAACGGCGCCGACGTCACCGCCACCAACAACGTCGTCGTGATCGCCGGCAACAACGACAAGGCGGCCGTGTTTGCCGGTGCCGTGTCGATCAGCAAAGGCGGAGCCGGCGGCGCAGGCTCGCTGGTGACCAACCAGATCACCGGGACGACGGCGGCCTATATCAGCGGGGCGAACACCAAGGTCGACGCGCTCGGGACCAGCACCACCGATACGCTGTCGGTCAACAACGGCACGCTGGTGCATGCCTTCGATCTCGGAGCCGCCCACGCGCCGACCGACTCGACGCCCGATCTCTCCGAGAACCAGGACATCCTGCGCGGCCTGGCCGTGGTCGCGAGTTCGCACCAGGCGGTCGTGACCAACGTCGCGTCGGTCGCCGCGAGCAGCGGCATCGCCATCATGATCAACCCGATCACCAATGTGATGAGTGGGGAGACCAGGGCCTATATCGACAGTGCCGCGATTGACACGCGGTTGACGTCGTCGACGCTGGCGCCACAGATCGAGGTCGCGGCGTCGAGCTTCTCCTATTCCGGCGCGTTCGGTGCCGGCATGGTGGCTCCCACCGGCAACGGCGGCGGCGGTGCCACCATCATCAGCACCACGATGCAGCGCGGTACGTTTGCCTACATCACCAATTCGACTGTCGGCGGCGTGCAGTCGTCGAGCGCGACGGTCGGCGCCGTCACCGTGAAGGCCAATGCCGAGCAGGACGCGTCCTCGATCGCGATCGGCTTCAACACCGGCTCGGTCGGGTTGAACGTCTTCCAGGCGACGACGGAAGCCTACGTCGATGGTGGCGCGCTGACGGCCGCATCGCTGACGGTGAACGCCACCAACAACACCGGCATCTTCTCCGCGAACGGCTCCGGCGCCTATGGCAGCCAGGCCGCGATCGGCGCGGCGTTCCTGGTCCAGGTCTCCTCGAACCGGACCGAGGCCTATGTCGGCGACGAATTCCACTATCAGGGCAATGGCGCTGCACACACGACCGCGCTCAATCTGAGCGGCGCGCTCGACGTCGAGGCCACCACCAAGAACCGCTTCGAGGCCTATGCGATCGGCGGTGCGCTCTCGACCGGCACGGCGGCGATCGCCGGCATGGCGAACATCGAGATCGCCAACAACACCACCATCGCCGGCGTCTACGACACCACATTGCAATCGGTGACGGGTGGTGCGGCTGGCGCGGTCACCATCAACGCGACCGAGGACGTGGCGATCAAGGAGATCGCGGGGGCGCTCGCGGTTGGCGCCAGCGGGGCAGGGGTCGGCATCGGCGCCGCCGCCAACGTCATCAGCTTCAAGAGCCAGACCATTGCGGAAAGCCGCAACAGCAATCTGAACTCGGCTGGCGCGATCAACGTCAATGCGCTCAGCACCAAGGAGGTGCTGTCCTACGCGGTCACCGCGGGCATCGGCGGCAGCGTCGGTATCGGCGCGACGGTCGGCGTCATCATCATCGGCACCAACACCGCCGATGCCGACACCCAGGGCCAGCAGACCGGCCAGCTCAATCAGGGCAACAACGGCACCATCGCGTCCGTGAACAACGGCACCAACCATACGCAAGGCAGCAACGCGGTCGCCAGCGGCACGGCCGGCAATCCGAACAGCGCCAACGTCAGTTCGACCTACGACGTCAGCAGCGTGCTGAGCGGCGGCAACGACGCCGTCGTCGCGCAGATCGCGGGCGGCAACGTCACAGGTACGCAGGTCAATGTCACTGCCACCAGCGCCAATGCGGCCAAGATGTATCTGCTCGGCGCCGGCTTTGCGAAAAACGTCGGCATCGGGGCCGGCATTGGCTACACCAGCGTCAACAGCACCGTGCTCGCCAATCTGAGTGACTACGGACGCAACGGCTCCGGCGTGCTGGTGGCTGCAGATACGCCTTTGGCCGTCTCGGCACCGATTGTCACCGTTGCGGCGGTCGTCAAGGACGCGACGACTGGACCTTATGCCGGCAAGACCATCGACACCGAGGCGATCGCCGGCGGTGCGGCGCTTTACTTCGGCGCCGATGCGGCTGTCGCGGTCGGCAATGTCAGCAACTCCGTGGTGGCGATGCTTGGCGGCCAGATCACCGGCACGGGCGGCGCCGGCACTGGCGCCGCGGTCATGGCGCAGGATTCGACGACCCAGGTGGTCTTCACCGGCGGCGTCACCGGCGGCGCCGTGGCTGTCGGCGCTTCGGTCGCGTCGGCAAGCCGAACGAGCTCGGTCGCTGCGAGGGTTCTGAACGGCTCCGCCGTCAACGTCACGACTCTGGCAGTTGGAGCAAGCGGCGCCGGCACCTTGACCACGACGTCCACAGCACTTGGTGGCGGCATCGTCGCGGGCGTCGGTGCGGATGCGGAGGCCCACGAGAACTCGTCCGTGTTGGCGGAGATCGGCAGCAGTGCCTCGATCACGACGTCGGCGGCCGGCGTCGGCACGCTGGTGTCGGCGTCGATCGCGCCCAACCTGTCGAGCGAGGCAATCGGCGTTTCGGTCGGTGGCGGTGCCGTCGGCGTCGCCATCGCCAAGTCCACGGTCGGCGCCACGGTGACGGCCGATGTCGGCGACAACGTCAGCTTCTCGGGCGGTGCGCTCGCGGTAACCGCCATGGCGCTGGTTCCGACCGTCGGCACCACGACGTGGGCCAAGGCGCTCGCCGGCGGCGGCGGCTCGCTGATCGGCGCACAGGGTAGCCTTGCCGTGGCGTCCGAGAACGCGACGGTGAGCGCCTATGGCGGGACGGGGATCAGGCTTCCCAACGCCGACGTCACCATCGCGGCCGAGAACGACAGCGCCCAATACGCCGAGGGGACGGGCCTTTCGAGCGGCTTCCTGGCGCTCGGTGCTACCGTCGCGCAGACGTCGTCGAACGCGCACACCTACGCCTATTTGGGTGCGCCGGCGGACATGGATAATCTCAATCACGGAAGTTACACGGGCATCCTCCGGATCACGGCCACCGGTACGGATACCAACGTCTCCAACGCGACGGTCGGCGCGGGTGGCACCTATGCCGGCGCGGCGGCGGTCGCGACGACCAGCTCGACCGCCGTGACCAACGCACGGTTCGACGGCGGCACGACGGATGACACGCTCTATTTCGGCGGCCTCCGCATCAATGCCAAGCACACCACGAATTACGCCGCCAGCGGCGACGCCTATCAGGCCTCGACGGCCGGTGTCTCCGCCGGCAAGGCGCAGAACGACGTCGACTCCACCACCACTGCCGAGATCGGAACGCACCTGATCATCAATTCGGCGGGCGGCAACATGGTCGTCATCGCCAACGACATCGTCAACCAGGGCGGCGGCGGCGCGCGGTCGGGCTCCGGCGGCTCGTTCTCGGGTGCAGCCGCACTCAGCACCTCGACCGTCACCCAGCACGTCAACACAAATATCGGGGCCGGCACGGTCCTGAGCCTCAACGGCGATCCGCGGACGTCGGCGGCGTTCATCAATATCGAGGCCTACAACACGCTGAACACCAACGATACGGCGAGCCTGGCCACGGCCAGCTTCTTCGCCGGCGGCGGCGCCGAATCCAACATGACGGCGAACGCCACGCTCGCGGTCAACATCAATGCGCGCGAGCTGTTCAGCGTGGGCAAGATCTATATCGGCACGGCGGCGAAGATGGCGGCGGCGAACAACGCCAATGCCAGCCTCTACGGCGCGATCGCGGGCGTCGGCGCCAGCACCAACAGCTGGGTCCACGCCAACCAGTCCGTCAATGTCGGCGACAACGCGAAGATCGCGGCCTGGCGCGACATCACCATCTACGCGGGCCTCGCCGGCGACGGCACCGTCTTCAGCAGCGTGCAGGCGACGGCGACGACGGTCGTCTACAACAACACCGCCGTTCCGATCTCCACGCTTTATCGCGGCACGGCCAATGCCGACGACACCACGAGCCTGACGCTGGCCCCCACGTCGAGCATCCTCGGCGCGCGTGACATCTATCTCGGCGCAACGCAAGGGCAGGTCACGGCGGCCGGCAACGGCAGCAACTACAATCCGTATCTGGACATCTTCAGCGCCAAGAATAGCGACAACCACAGCCACACCAGCGGAACCGGCGATGTCGCGCTCAATGGCCTGGTGGTGGCCGGCGTCAACAACGATTTGACGATCACGATCGAGCTCGGTGCGGCCGCGCCGACACTGAGCACGACCAGTCCGTATACCCTGCTGACAAACGGCTCTTCGTCGGTCCTCGAGCTCGTCCCCGACGTCAATCACTTGAGCCCAGTGATGAGCTGGAACCACCAGACGGTCCAGTACGCCGTCGTCGGCAACTTCAATCCCTACCAGCTGGTGGTCAACCAGCTGGCGTCGCTGACCGGACTGACCGAGTCGCAGGTCCGCTCCCAGCTCGCGGCGGCGACGCCCACGGCGCCTGCCAGCATGTTGCCGTCCGGCACCGATCCGACCGGCGACAAACAGCGCCAGATCGACACGTTGATCAAGCAGGCGCCGTTTACCTCCGACGCGCCCGGCAACGCCTTCGCGTTCGGCGACATCATGGTGTCCGCCGGCAACGTCTCGATCCTGGCCCAGAAGCTCACCGGCAACAGCGGGACGAATCCCGCAGCGCCCGCGGTCATGGCGCGCAGCTCGCCCTTGATCAAGATCGAGAACAAGGGCCTCGACTTCATGAGCCTGGGCAATCTCACGGTCACCGATGTGACCGGAGGCAACATCACTTACCGTCAGATCGACCATGTCGACCCGGATTCTCACTCCAACGTGACCTTCACCGCGATGCCGAGCGCGACGCCGGTCATCGACGTCTCGGCCACCTACAACCGCCTGGATCCCGACAGTGGTCAGGGCATCGACCAGAACGGCAACGTGCTGACCCGCACGCCCGACATCTATTTCAACGGCGCCGTCAACAACGCGAACGGCCTGCTCAAGATCATCAACAATCTCGGCAGCGTCGTCGCATCGCAGTCGCTCAGTGCCGCGACCGTCCAGATCGTGGTGCCCAAAGGCACCTTCACCTTCCTCGGCGGTATCGGGAGCTTCTACGACAGCGGCAGCGCGGTCACCTCGCAATGGGCCACCACTGAAAACAGGCCGGAAGACACGCTGACCGCGGTGATGACGGCGGCGACCTATCTCGGCGCCTACGGCGACTACTATACCGCTCCGCATATCGCTTCGGGAACCGATCACCCCTATTTCTATTACTGCTGCACCGACGGCAGCCACGGCGTGTATCAACCCGTCGGCAACGCCGACGCCAGCACGATCTTCACCGCGCGCATGCTGATGACGTATTACGACGGCACCTCGCTCTATTCATCGATCTTCCTGCCGGTGGGCAGGGGTACGCCTGGGAACACCAGCACTCCCGATGCCGGCAGCGTGCCTGACATCGCGACCCTCAAGATCATCGAGGGGCAGTCGCAGGACTCGTCCAATGTCGTGCTCGCGCAGTGGAAGAAAACGACTTATGACGGCCGCAACGTCTACACCGATAGCGGTCCGTACAAGACGCCGTTCAACTGTGCGTCAGCCTGCGACAGCTCGGGCTTCTTCCAGGTGATCAACATCCAGCCGGATGCGATCACGCCGAAGACCGCGGACGCGCCGGCCACCGCGACTGCCACCCGGACCATCAGCGGCCAGGCGGTCATCATCTCGGCGTCGGTGATCAACATCAACGGCACCATCCAGGCCGGCTCGAGCAGCAATTACTCGGTCGCCATCGGCGCCGCGGCGTACGATGCCATCTACGGCAGCAACGGCCTCAAGAACCGCAACGGCGGCGCGGATTTTGCCGCGGCCCAGGCCAATGCGCGGAACGGCGTCTATTACGACATCTCGGGCTCCGTGACGGCGTCGGCCAGCGGCGACGCCAAGATCGGGGTCAGGTACAACGCTCTCACCGACCAGCTCATCCTGAATGGCGTGGCGCAGGGCGCCGGCGGCTACGTCTACCTCAACGGCAAGATCATCTCGACCTCGACCGACAGCACCCAGACCCAGGGTAACATCGAGATCAAAGGCGGCGCCGGCACGGTCACCGTCAACAACACCAGCGGGCTCCAGCTGGTCACCAACACCATCAATACCAGCGTCACTGCCCAGAGCGTGGTCGAGATCGTCGACCAGCTCAAGGGGAAGACGACGTGGTGGGTTTACGATCCCAAGGCTGCAAGCAGTCAGCAGGTGTCGCGGTACGAGACCAACAGTGTCACTGCGGCCGCGATCGACCCGTCGATGCTTACGGCCAGGACCGGTACGGCGGGCGTCCAGTACCGGACGCAGGAGAACATGCTCTATCAATGGGTCGACACCGCGACGCTGGATCGTCTACCCACCAGCACGCAGTTCGACTACGGCTGGAGCTTCACGCCCAATCAGGTCACCGGCGAGAACTGGACCCGCTCGACCAACCTGGTTTCAGGCACGCAGAGCAGCAACTATCAGAAAGTCACCACCGCCACAGGCAGCTATCACTGGGCGGGAGGCGTGAACCCGGATGGGAGCCCCGTTGGACTCAACACCCATTCCAACGCGTGCTGCGGCGCGGACGCCCAGTACAACTGGTACCAGGCGATCTATGATCACCTGACGCTCACGCTGACCAACACGGTCAAGGCGTCGAACCCGATCAACATCAAGTTCATCGGCGGCAGTAGCAGCGACGTCGTGGTCAATTCGACCTCGGGCATCGTCATCAACGGGTCGATCAACAACCAGCAGGGCACGACGACGCTTGCCGCCACCGGCGCCAACTCGTCCATCACGGTCGCCGCCAATGCCAACAACCCGGTGATCTCGGGGACGAGCGTGACGCTTCGGGGTGACGGCGGTATCGGCACGCTCGGCACCACCAAGGCGCCCGTCCAGGTGCAGCTCTATGGCGGCAGCCTGACCGCGAGCTCGATCGACCGCGACATCGCGATCTCGGCCATCGGCGCGCTGTCGATCAACCAGGTGAAGGTGAATTCGGCGGGCGCTACGCCGCAAGGCAGCGTCTTCCTCTCGGCGACGGGCGACATCAACTCGGCGTCCGCCTACAACGTCGGCACCCCCGTCGTGATCGGCAAGAACATCGAGATCAACTCCACCTCCGGTGCGATCGGCGCGAAGAGCGCCGTCGTCAATGGCGCATCCACCCTGACCAACATCAATCCGCTGGTGATCCAGGCGACGGGGACGATTCAGGCCAACGGCAGCGTCGATGGTGGTGTTCTCGACAGCGCCTCGGCCACCGGCACCTACATCATCCAGTCCAAGGGCGATTTGCGCCTCGGCACGGTCCAGTCGACCGGTGGCCCGGTCTTCCTTGAGGCGGCGGGCTCCGACAACAACCCGGCCAACATCCTGAACGGCCGGGCGGCGGTTGGTCTGACCCAGGCGCAGAGCCAGCATCTTCAGGACGTTCAGGCGAGCCTCGACCTGCTCAGCGGCAATGCCGCCACCAACGCCGTCAACAGCTACCAGTCGATGGTGACGTCGGCCTACAACGACTACTTCCAGCTCAAGAACATCGCCTTCCCGAACGGCAGCACCTACAACCCGACCTCGGTGGGGCAGACGGTGCTGCGGGCGCAGGTGGCTGCCAAGCTCGGCATCGATCCCGCGAACGTCACGACGACGCAGATGAAGACCGAGGCCACGACGCGGTTCCTGAGGGACCAGTTCCTGCTCGGCAAGATCACCACCGACGAGCTCAAGACCTCGCTGACGACGTTGCTGGGCAGCGCGCCCACAGATCCGCTGGGGACCGTGTTCGGCAGCTCGCTGTCGTCGACCCTGTTCACCAAGCTGTTTGACGGCGTGGCGACAGCCAATCAGCGCATGCCGAGCAACACGGCGCTGCAGACGGCGCTTGGCGCCTATAACGCGAATTACAGCTACACGCTCGCATCGACCGAGCGGGTCTACAGCATCATCACCGCGGGCTCGCAGTGGACGCAGAGCCAGCTCGCCTACACGGTGTCGTCGTCGGCCGTCGGCGCGGCGCCGCCGCCGATCGACGAGAACGTCGTCGCCAATGTCAGCGCCAACCAGATCATGCTCTACGCGCCGCGCGGCTCGGTCGGCAATTCGGCAGCGCCCCAGACGTTCACCTTCACCAGCGTCGATTCCTCGTCGCTGACGCCGGAGCAGAGGGGATTGCTCGCCACCGCCGGTCCCGGCCAGCTCACCGTCGGCGCGGTCACGGACCCGACGACCCATGTCACGACCTATACGGTCAGCCTGTCGCAGCAGAACCTCGTCGTCGTCGACAACCCGATCGCGATCTCGGCCAAGGCGCTGACGAACATCTATCTCGGCAGCAAGAACAGCCTCGCGCTCGGCGGCGTCACTGCGAACTACGGCCCGATCGCGGCCGCGCAGGCCAACGGCATCGAGGTGACCGGCCGCGGCGACGTCAAGCTCGACGCCGTCAACAGCATCTCCGCCAACGCAAGCGGGGCCGTGATCTCAGGTGATATCGGCAACCTGACCCTGATCGCCGAGCACGGTAATGTCGGTGCCCCCTCGGGGGCCGCCGGAAGCAACCCCGCGAACAATACGAACGCGCTCCAGATCGCGTTCGCGGATCCGTCCAACGATCAGCTCGACCAGGTCTCGTCGGCGCAGGGCATCTACCTGAAGCAGACCACCGGCGATCTCATTCTCGGCAACATCGCCGCCGGCAATGCGATCCAGCTCGCCGCGACCGGCAGCATCTATGCCGAGGCCGGCTTCACCGATCGTACGGCGATCCACATCCTGGGCGCCGACCTCGATCTGCGCGCCGGCGGCAACATCGGCTTCAACGGCTCGACCTTCCAGCCGCTCCAGGTGAATATCTCCGGCGCGGTGACCGGCTCGGCGGTCGGCGACCTCAGCATCCTCGCCGTCACTGGCGATCTCATGGTCGGCACGAGCGGCACCTATGGGATGCTGACGGCCGGCGGCGCGCTGACGCTCAACGCTGCGCGCGGCGGGCTCACCGTCAATGCCGACATCACCAGCGGCGGCCTGATGCAGCTGCTCGCCAACCGCGGCATGAATTTCGTCGCCGGCACCAGCGCTGCGCCGGTGGTTGCGACCAGCGGCTCGGACGGCGTGACCCTGGTCGCCGCTACGCTGACGATGGGCGCCTATTCGGCCATCAACGCGGCCGGATTGATTTCGGTGACCACCACGGGCGATGCGACGATCGGCCAGCTGAACTCGTCGCTGTCCTATGCGGCGGCCTCGAACGCGCCCTCGATCATCGTCACTGCCGGTGGCGTCGCCTCGCTTGGCGCGATCCTCGACAATGGCGACGGCCAGACCAGGTTCGTCGCATCCGGCGCGGGCGCCGAGCTGTCGCTGAGTGCATCGAACGGTATCGGAAGTGCCACGAGCCGGCTCGCCTTCAACGCCGTACAATTGTCGGCGAGCGCGAGCGCCGGGGGCATCTACCTGAAGGCGCTGACCGACACCGAGGCGAGCCTGCTCTCCGCGGTGAAGGGCAACGTGGACATCGTCGGCACCGGCGCGCTGACGCTCGACCAGGTGCTGGCGGGCACGGCGACCGGCGCGAGCGGCAGCTTCAGTGCCGTCGCGAACAACGGCAGCATCGTGATCGGGACCGCCGACAGCAGCGGCTCGCAGACGGTCCACGCGACCCAGAACGTGACGTTCAAGTCGCTGACGACGACCGGAAATGCCGGCGACGCCGGCAACATCGGCGTCACCGCCGACAACGGCTTCATCCTGGCGCAGACCGTGGTGTCGGGCGGCGTGACCACGCTGGGCTCGGTCTCGGCCCACGGCTCGGCGACGCTGCTCGCGGCGACGACCGTCACCGGCAACACGCTCGCCACCACGACCGGCTCGGCCGTGCTGACCGCGACCGGCCCGATCGACTGGAACACGCTCAACGCCGGGACGACGCTGGGCGCGACGGCAAGCCAGGGCAGCATCACCTTCAAGACCGCGCAGAGCGGCGGCACGCAGACCATCCGCGCCCATGACAATGTGACGTTCAATGCGCTGACGACGACCGGCATCACCGGCGATGCCGGCAGCATCAACGTCACCGCCGACAACGGCTTCATCCTGGCGCAGACGGTGACGTCTGGCGGCGTGACGAGCCAGGGCTCGGTCTCGGCCAACGGCTCGGCGACGCTGCTTGCGGCCACGACCATCACCGGTAACACGCTCGCCGCCACGACCGGCTCGGGCCTGCTGACCGCGAGCGGTCCGGTCAACTGGAATGTCCTCAATGTCGGCACGACGCTGGGCGTGACGTCAAGCCAGGGCAGCATCACGTTCCAGACCGCGCAGAGCGGCGGCACGCAGACCATCCACGCCCATGACAACGTGACGTTCAACGCGCTGACGACGACGGGCATCAACGGCGACGCCGGCAGCATCAACGTCAACGCGGACAACGGCTTCATCCTCGCGCAGACGGTGATGTCAGGCGGCGTGCCGACGCTCGGCTCGGTCTCTGCCAATGGCTCGGCGAGGCTGATCGCGGCGGGGACCAACACCGGTCATAACCTCACGGCCACGACCGGCAACGCAGTCCTGAGCGGCACCGTCGTTCGTTGGGATAATCTTAGCGCGGGCGGCACGCTCGACGTCACCGCGACGGCCGGAGGGATCACCGTTGGCACCGCCATCAGCGGCGGCACGCAGACCCTGCATGCCGTCAACGATATCGTCTTCAGCCAGCTTACCACGACCGGTATCCCGGGCGATGCCGGCGACCTCTACGTCAAGTCCGACACGGGCTCGCTCCGCGGCGGATCGATCACCGCCAACGGCGAGACGCGTTTCGATGTGGCCGGATCGGTCTCGTTCGACCGGATCAGTGGCGACATCGTCAAGATGACGTCGTCGGGTGACCTGACGATCAACTGGGTCAGCGTCGTCCGGGAGCTCGACCTGGCGGCAGACACGATCAACGTCAGGGGCGAGCAGATCCGTTCGAATCCGGCGATCCCGCTGATCATGAACATCACCGGCTATAACGGCGGCGTCGCGAAGTCCGCCAACATCTCGATCGACCCGGACAGCATCATCGTCAATCAGTTCAGGGTGGTGGACGCGAACTTCTGGACCGACGCGCATGCGGTCACGATCCTGAACGGCTATGTCCCGGGCCAGCTCATGCTCACCACCGCCACCCAGCAGGTGTTCCTGAACAACCGGACGCTGGTGCCGACCAACGGGCCGACGCTCCAGCTCTACCAGCCGGGCGGCGTGTTCACGATGAGCCAGATCGGCAACGCCAATGTCAGCAACGCCTACGTGGTGTTCTACACCGGCGACGTCTCGGCGAGCGTCACCAATTACGGGCCGACGCACACCTGCTGCTACGACTTCACCGGCGCCAGCATGGTGCGCAACATCCCGGTCGACGGCGAGGGCAAGGAGAGCATCGAGACCTGGCTCGCGAAGAAGGATGGCGGGACGTTCTATTTGCTCGGTCTCTCCGGCCAGGCGCGGCTCGATGCGCTGCTGACGCCGCGTCCGGTCGAGACCATCGGCTCCGGTCCCGCCGTCAACATCGAGGGACTGAGCGACCTGCGCAAGCTGCGCCGTCAGGGGCAGCGCGTGGGTCGCCCGGGCTGGAAGGATGCGGCGGTCGAGACGGCGAAGCCGTCCGTTGGCCGTCTCGCACAGGCATGGTAACGAGATTCGGGATGCGGATTTGGGGGGCAGCGTTGGGGGTGGGGCTTGCAGCTTGCTGCATCGCCCCTTCGCGCGCGCAAGTGCCCTCGATCAATCCCGGCGTGATCCAGAACGACGTCGACCGGCAGCGCCGCCAGCTCGAACGGCAGAGCGCGCCGCCCAAGCTCACCGGTCCCGCGGTGATCGGCGGTGCGCGGGAAAAGTCCCAGCTGCTGAAGCCGGGGGGGCCGAAATTCCGCCTGCGCAAGGTCGAGTTCGACGCATCCAAGTTCATCACGCCGGCAGAGCTGGACGAGATCGCGAAGAAATATGTCGGCAAGAACGTCGACATCGCTGCGCTATTGCAGCTCGTTGCCGACATCAACGCCATCTACACCGAGCGCGGCATCGTCACGGGCATCGCGACGCTGCCCGATCAAGACGCCAAAGGTGGTGTGGTCAAGATCAAGCTGACCGAGGGCCGGCTCCAGAAGACGACCATCGAGGGCAACAAGCAGACCCGCACCGATTACATCCTTCAGCGCGTGAAGGAGCCCGAAGGCGAGGTCCTCGACGTTCCAAAACTCAATCGCGACGTGATCTGGTTCAACCGGACCAACGACGTGCAGATCAAGGCGCTGCTCCAGCCTGGCACGAGTTTTGGCCTGACCGATCTCCAGTTCGCCGTGATCGAGCCGCCGGTCGACACCTTGCAACTCTTCACCGACAACCAGGGCGCGGAGAACACCGGGCGCTGGGAGGGCGGAGCCTTCTACAAGCGCCACGGCCTGTTCGGCGTCGACGACCGCCTGACCTTCTACGGCGTCCGCGCCGACGGCAATCTCAACGGCAACGCCGCCTACAGCATTCCGGTCAATCCCTGGGGTGGCCGCGTCGGCGTCAGCTATACCGAAGGCAAGATCAAGATCATCCAGGGACCGTTCGTCGCGCTCGACGTCACAGGACGCTCGAGCCAGGCCGCGGTCAATTTCAGCCAGCCGGTCTGGGTGACGCAGAACTGGCTGATATTGCTCAACGCCGCCGAGACCGAGGGCAAGACGGTCAGCCGCTTCGCCACGGTCTCCGTGACCGACGACCACTACGACAAGGCCACCGCCGGGCTCTCGGTGACCAATTCAGGCAACACCTATTCGATCACGGTCTCGCCGGCGGTGAACTACATCACCTGGCATGATTATGTGCTCGGCAACAACCGCGCGTTCAACACCTATACCGGCTCGCTGATCGCGACCAGCGCGGCGGGGCCGCAGAATTTCAGCGCCAATGTGCTGGCGAGCTGGCAGTACACGCAGGAAAAGCTGCTGCCGGGCGACCAGATATTCTCGATCGGCGGTCCCACCACCGTGCGCGGCTATCCCTCCAACTCCGCATCCGGCGACAGCGGCTATTATTTCAACGCCGAGCTGCACTACAATTGGTCGTCGTGGCTCAAGGGGTTCGACACCTACATCTTCACCGACTGGGGCGCAGTCTATTCGACATTCCCGGGGGTTACCGAGCTCGCTTCGGTCGGCGTCGGCTTCTCATGGACCTATGCGTCGTTCATGACGTTCGAGGCGAATTACGCGACGCCGTTGAAGATGGCCGTCTCGACCCAGAACCATTACGAGGCCTATGGCCGCGTCATCTTCCGACCGTTGTTGATGTTCCAGAAGCAGGAGAGCCCTGCGCCGGTGGCGGCTGCCGCCGGCAAGAGCAGGTCGTAGCGACAAGCCGCCTCTCTCTCCGTCGTCATTGCGAGGAGCCCGCGACAAAATTGCAAAGCAATTTTGCGCTGGTACGACGAAGCAATCCAGAATCCCTCCGCGGAGACAGCCTGGATTGCTTCGCTACGCTCGCAATGACGGAGGATGGAGCGGGGGCGCCTCAACGCCGCAGCGTGAATTCCTCCGCGCCGCGCCGGTGTTCCCATTTCGCCTGCTCGAGCTCCGGCTGGTCGCATTCGACTTCCGGATAGCCGATGCAGAGATAGGCGATGAATTTCCAGGTCTCAGGCACGTCGAGAGTGGTGTGAACGCGCTCCGGATTGAGGATCGACACCCAGCCGATGCCGATGCCGTCGGCGCGCGCGGCGAGCCACATCGCGGTGATCGCGGCGACCACGGAATATTCCGTCGTCTCCGGCATGGTCGCGCGGCCGAGGCCGTGGCCGATGTCGCTCGCCTTGTCCGCGAACACGGCGAGGTGACCGGGCGCCTGTTCGAGACCGGACAGTTTTAGTGTGGCATAGCGCGCGGCGCGTTCGCCGGAGTAACAGTTCAGCGCATCGGCGTTGCATGCCCTGAAGTCGTCGATCACGTCGCGGCGTCGTGCGGCATCTTCAACGACAACGAAGCGCCAGGGCTGGCTCAGGCCGACCGAGGGTGAGAGACAGGCGGTCTCGATCAGGCGATCGATGGCGCCGGCCGGCAGCGGATCGGCGCGGAAGCGGCGCACGTCGCGGCGCCACACGAACAGCTCGCGCAAGTGCTGACGGAAGGTGTCGTCGAACTCGACCATGAGATCAGCCTCCCATCCGGAAGGATGCCGCCACCAGCAGAATGAGGATCTCGCCGGTCTGCTCGAATGCGCCGAGGATGTCGCCGGTCTGCCCGCCGATCTGGCGGATCGCAAGCCGCGCCAGCATCAAGCCGGCGAGGGACAGCAGGATCAGGCTGACCAGCGCCTTGCCAGGCCCGAGCGCGAGTGCGAGGGCGAGCGTTCCAACAGCGAAGGCGATGGCGACGCTGCGGCCCGGCGGCGATCCCGCGCTTGCCGACAGTCCATCAGGCCGTGCCGGCGGGACCAGCGACATGAAAGCCGGCACGCCCGCGCGGGCAGCAGTGTGCGCGGCGCACAGCGCGAGCGCGACGGCCCAGGGATTGGCGATCGCCGCGAGCGCGCTCCAGCGCAGACCGAACGACAGGATCAGCGCGCAGACGCCATAGGTTCCGATCCGGCTGTCGCGCATGATCTCGAGCTTGCGTTCGCGCGTCCGGCCGCCGCCGAGCCCGTCGGCGGTATCGGCAAGGCCGTCCTCATGCAGCGCGCCGGTGATGAGCGCGGTCGCGGCCAGCGTGAGCAGGGCGGCGAGGTTCGGTGTCAGTCCGAACCGGCTGGAGACCTTGTAGACCAAGGCGCCCGCGAGGCCGACCATCAGTCCCGCGACGGGGAGTGCCCAGGTCGATCGCGCGATGGCGCCGTCAGCCGCGGACTTCGACGATGCGACGGGGAGGATCGTCACGAACGATGCCGCCATCCTGAGGTCGGCGATAATCTCTTTGAAAAGCTCGGCGCGCGGCATCATTTCAGTTTCATCGGCAGGCCGGCCACGACGAACTCGACCTCGTCGGAAACCGCCGCGATGACCTGGTTCATGATTCCGGCGGCGTCGCGATAGCTGCGCGCCAGCGCGTTGTCGGGCACGATACCGAGGCCGACCTCGTTGGTGACGAAAATGACGGGGCTCTTCTGGCCGCCCATGAAAGCGGCGAGCTTCATGAGTTCGTGTTCCCAGTCACGCCCCGCATGCATGATGTTGGAGAGCCACAAGGTCAGGCAATCCACCAGCCTTGGGCCGGCGCCATCGGTCTCGATCAGAGCTTGCAGGAGATCGAGTGGTACCTCTCGCTCGATCCAGTCGACGGCCGCGCGCTTGGCCCGATGCTTGGCGATGCGCACCTCCATTTCGGCATCGAGCGCCTCGGCCGTCGCGATGTAGATGGGCTGGCCCGGAAAGCTGCGCGCGCGCTTTTCTGCGTGGGTGCTCTTGCCCGATCGTGCTCCGCCCGTGATCAAGATGACGGCCATGAAAGTCTCCTGTGGGCCTGACTAATCACCAATCGTGGCCAAAGACAAAGCCGAAATCAGGCAGCCGGGGGCTTGCGCTCGGGCCGTGCTTTGCGCAACAGGGGCGGGACAGGAGGCAGGTGTGGGCTTTGCGGGGGCGATGGCAGTAGCGATGGCGGTGGATGCCCTGCTGGGCTGGCCGTCGTGGCTGTTCGCGCGGATCGGCCATCCCGTGACCTGGCTGGGCCGGCTGATCTCTGCCATCGACGCCGCCTGGAATCGCGCGTCCGATCCGCCGGCATTTCGCCGCGCCGCCGGTGTTGCCGGCGCGCTCGTGGTGATCGTGCTCTCGGCTGCGCTCGGCTGGGCGCTTCAGTCCTTGCTTCCCTGGGGCTGGATCGAGATCGTGCTGGTCGGCATCCTGGCCTGGCCGCTGGTCGCCTTGCGCTCGCTCCATGATCATGTCGCTGCCGTCGCGAAGCCGTTGCTGGCCGGCGACATCGCCGCTGCGCGCGAAGCGGTGTCGCGCATCGTCGGACGCGATCCCGCGACCCTCGACGAAGCCGGCATCGCGCGCGCGGCGATCGAGAGCCTCGCCGAGAACGCCTCCGACGGCATCGTGGCGCCGGTGTTCTGGGGCGCGCTGTTCGGACTGCCCGGCATTTTGGGCTACAAGGCGATCAACACGCTGGACTCCATGATCGGTCATCGCAGCGAACGCCACGAAACTTTTGGCTGGGCCGCCGCGCGCATCGACGATGTCGCCAACTTCATTCCGGCGCGCCTGACCGGCTTTCTGTTCGTCCTGTTGGCGTCGCGGCGATCGGAAGCGCTGTCCTGCATGACGCGCGATGCGCGCCGTCACCGCTCGCCCAACGCCGGCTGGCCGGAGGCGGCCATGGCCGGGGCGCTTGGTGTGCGGCTCAGCGGCCCCCGCATCTATCACGGCAGCATTACCAACGAGCCCTGGCTCAACGAAGGCGCGCGCGATCCGCTCGCCGCGGACATCAGCCGGGGATTGACGATCTACCGCCGCGCCATGCTGCTGCTCGCCGGCATCCTTGCGATCCTGGCCTTCGCGTGAAAGAACGGGGCATGCGCGAGCACGGTGGAAATCTCGATCTGGCCCAGCAGCGTTTTGGCGGGCGCGCGGAAGACTGGATCGATCTGTCGACCGGGATCAACCGGCTGCCTTATCCCGTGGGCGAGGTGAGCGCGCGCGCATGGAACGCGCTGCCGTCGCGCGCCGAGATCGAGAGCCTGCATCAGGCGGCGCAGCACGCCTACGGCACAAGCGCGCCGCTCGTCGCGATGGGCGGTGCGCAGGCCGCCATTCAATTGCTTCCGCAACTCGCGCCAGCCGGCCGCGCGCGCATCCTCGCGCCGACCTACAATGAATATGCCGGGGTCTTGTCGATTGCGGGTTGGGATGTCCAGGAGGTCGGCGAGCTCGACGCGCTGGCGGGCGCGGATCTCGCCGTCGTCGTCAATCCCAACAATCCCGATGGCCGGCGTTTTGCGCCAAAGGATTTGCTGGCGTTGCTGCCGCGCGTCGGCCGTCTCGTCATTGACGAGAGTTTTGCCGATGCTGCCCCGCAGCTGTCGCTCGCAGCCGGGGCGGATCGGCCTGGACTGCTGGTCCTGCGCTCCTTCGGCAAGTTCTATGGTCTTGCCGGCCTGCGGCTTGGGTTTGCGCTCGGCCATGCGGCCGACATCGCCAAGCTCGCGGCGATGTCGGGGCCATGGCCGGTGTCGGGAGCTGCGATCGCGATCGGCTGCCGCGCCTTGCGCGACGACGCCTGGGCCGAGGCCACGTCCGCGCGGCTCGCACGCGACTGTGCCCGCCTCGACGACATCGTGCAGTCGCAAGGCTGGCGGCTCGTCGGTGGTGCGCCGCTGTTTCGTCTCTACGAGACGCCTGATGCGCTTGCTGCGCAGGAGAAACTGGCGCGTAGCCAAATCTGGTCGCGCGTATTCGCGAAAGAGCCGGCATGGCTGCGCCTCGGGCTTCCCGGCAGCGAAGCCGAATGGACGCGCCTTGCCGAGGCGCTAGCGCGCTAGCGCGAGCAGGCCGCCGACGTCGAGATGCTGTTCGATGTGATCGGCGAGGGCGTCGAGCGCGCTCTCGACCCTGCTGTGATAAGGCTCGTCGCCTGCCGGAATGTCGAGCTTTGCGAGATACGCCTTGCGGAAATCATCCGACGTGAACAGGCCGTGCAGATAGCTGCCTTGCACGCGGCCATCGCTGGAGATCGCACCCTCCGGCTCCCCATCCAGTCTTGCAAACGGGCGCGCGCGATCCGGTCCGTCGGTGCGGCCGATGTGGATTTCGTAGGCGTCGATCGGCTGGTCCGTGGCGGCATGCACGGCCGCGACGCGCGTCAGCGTCTTCTGCGGGCTCATCATTGTGGCGACGTCGAGAAGTCCAAGACCCGGCGTGTCGCCGGCAGGACCTTCGATGCCATCGGGGTCTGCGACGCTGCGCCCGAGCATCTGATAGCCGCCGCAGAGGCCAAGCACATGGCCGCCGCGGCGATGATGCGCCAGGAGATCGATGTCCCAGCCCTGCGCGCGCAGGAAGGCGAGATCGCCGCGGGTGGACTTCGAGCCGGGGATGATGACGAGGCGGACGTCACCGGGGATAACTTCGCCCGGCCGCACCATCACGAGATCGACGCCAGGCTCGAGCTTGAGCGGATCGAGATCATCGAAATTGGCGATCCGGGATAGCGCGAGGCAGGCGATCTTGCATTGGCCCGGCTTGCGCGCATCGCTCAGGCCCAGCGCATCCTCGGCCGGCAGCTCGCCGGCGCGCGCGAACCAGGGCAGCACGCCAAGGCCGCGCCACGCGGTCTTCTGCTCGATCAGTCTATAGCCGTCGTCGAACAGCGAGGGATCGCCGCGGAACTTGTTGATGACGAAACCCTGGATCATCGCGGCATCGTCGGGGTCGATCACCGTCTTGATGCCGACGAGCTGGGCGATGACGCCGCCGCGGTCGATGTCGCCGACCAGCACGACCGGCACGTAGGCCTTGCGTGCAAAGCCCATATTGGCGATGTCGGCCTTGCGCAGGTTGACCTCGGCCGGGCTGCCGGCGCCTTCGACCAGCACCAGATCGGCGCGCGCCTTCAGCCGCTCAAAACTCTCCAGCACCGCGCCCATCAGCGACGGCTTCATCGCTGCATATTCACGCGCCCGCGCGGTCGCGATCCGCTTTCCCTGGACGATGATTTGTGCGCCGACATCGGTCTCGGGCTTCAGCAGCACCGGGTTCATGTCGGTGTGCGGCTCGACGCCGGCGGCCAGCGCCTGAAGCGCCTGGGCGCGACCGATCTCGCCGCCGTCGACAGTGACGGCCGCGTTGTTCGACATGTTCTGCGGCTTGAAGGGCAGCACGCGCAGGCCGCGCCGCGTGAAGGCGCGGGCGAGGCCGGCGACGATGAGCGACTTGCCCACGTCCGAGCCGGCACCCTGGATCATCAATGCGCGCGCCATGGTGTTTTCAGAACCTGGGGCCGTGCTCAGAACTCGACGCCGGCTTGCGCCTTGATGCCGGAGCGGAAGGGGTGCTTGACCAGCGTCATCTCGGTGACGAGATCGGCGATCTCGATCAACTCGTCCTTGGCGTTGCGCCCGGTGAGCACGACATGCGTCATCGGTGGCTTGTGCGTTTTCAGGAATTCGACGACCTCGGCGATGTCGAGATAGTCATAGCGCAGCGCGATGTTGATCTCGTCGAGCACGACCATGCGCAGATTGGAATCTGAGATCAGCTCCTTGGCCTTCGCCCAGCCGGCCTGTGCTGCGGCGATGTCGCGGGCGCGGTCCTGCGTCTCCCAGGTGAAACCTTCGCCCATCGCATGGAACTGGCAAAGCTCGCCGAAATGGCCGGTGAGCAGGCGCCGTTCGCCGGTGTCCCAGGCGCCCTTGATGAACTGCACGACCGCGCAGGGGAAGCCATGGGCGACACAGCGGACGATCATGCCGAAGGCGGAGGAGGACTTGCCCTTGCCGGCGCCGGTGTGGACGATGATGAGGCCCTTCTCGCCGCTCTTGGTCGCCATGATCTTGTCGCGGGCGACCTTGATTTTCGCCATTTTCGCGGCGTGGCGGGCGTCGGTTTCCTCGGCCGTTTGGGTATCCGGTTCAGGCGTCATCTGACAGGGTCCTTCGGCTTGACAAGAGGCGGCCGGGGGCAAATGGTGGCCCGGCGTTGGTTCCTGTCCTATGACAGGCGAAGAGGGAATGCGATAGGGTCCGAATCGACAAGATTCGGCTCCAAACTGCAGCCGCCCCCGCGACCGTGACCGGAGAGATGCCCGAAGCCACTGATCCCCCAGGGGATCGGGAAGGCGGGGATCGAAGGGCCAAAAGCCCTGCTCCGCAAGCCGGGAGACCTGCCAGCGCGGACGAGTTTTGGACCGGCGGACGGGGTGTTCCGCGACGGGGAAACGGACCTTCGGGGGAATGGTCCGTGTGCCTCTTCGCCTCCCGCTGTTTATCCTGGAAGAGGCGATGACCGTCACACTTCACGTCTGTATTACCTGCCGTGCCGGCCAGACGCTCGACGAGGGTGAGACGACGCCCGGCAAGCGCCTGCATGGTGCGATCCTCGACGCCGGCGTGCCCGAGGGCGTCAATGTGGTTCCCGTTGAATGCCTGTCGGCATGCAGCCAGGGCTGCTCGGTTGCGCTCAGCGCGCCCGGCCGCTGGTCCTATGTCTATGGTCGTCTGTCAGAGGCCCATGCGAGCGACGTGGTCGCGGGTGCTGCGGCCTATGCCGCCGCGCCCGACGGCCTCGTGCCCTGGCGCAGCCGTCCCGAAATCTTCCGCAAGCAATCGCTTGCCCGCATTCCCCCCATTGCCGTGTTGCCGGAGGCCGCCGAATGAACTCGCTCGCAAAAGTCCCTGTCACGGTGGTCACCGGTTTTCTCGGCTCAGGCAAGACGACGCTGATCCAGCATCTGCTCGCAAACCCTGGCGGCAAGAAGCTCGCAGTGCTCGTCAACGAGTTCGGCAGCGAGGGCGTCGATGGCGAGATCCTGAAATCCTGCGCCGATGCCAATTGTCCGGAAGAGAACATCGTCGAGCTCGCCAATGGCTGCATTTGCTGCACCGTTGCGGACGATTTCATCCCGACCATGGAAAAGCTCTTGGCGCGGCCGGTGAGGCCCGATCACATCCTGATCGAGACCTCGGGGCTTGCGTTGCCGAAGCCACTGCTGAAGGCGTTCGACTGGCCTGAGATCCGTTCGCGCATCACGGTCGATGGCGTGATTGCGCTGGCCGATGCCGAGGCTGTCGCCGCCGGCCGTTTTGCGCCGGACCCGGCTGCCGTGGAAGCGCAGCGCGCGGCGG
Organism: Bradyrhizobium sp. LA6.1; assembly: GCF_040547805.1. NCBI lineage: Bacteria > Pseudomonadati > Pseudomonadota > Alphaproteobacteria > Hyphomicrobiales > Nitrobacteraceae > Bradyrhizobium > Bradyrhizobium sp. LA6.1. The sequence continues at coordinate 37,305 of NZ_JBEPQK010000008.1, forward strand.
ATGGAAATCTCGATCACGAGACGCCGCTGTCGGAAGTGTTCGAGGACCAGATCGCCTGCGCCGATATCGTGCTGCTGACCAAGGCCGATCTTGCGGGCGCTGCAGGGATCGAAGCGGCCAAAGCCGCCATCACCGCCGAGATGCCGCGCCGCGTGCCGATGCTCTCCGTCACCGATGGCGCGATCGATGCGCGTGTCATCCTCGGCCTTGGCGCTGCCGCAGAGAACGATCTCGCCGCGCGCCCCTCGCATCACGACGGCGAGGAGGATCACGAGCACGACGATTTCGCCTCCGTCGTGATCGATCTTCCTGAAATCAGCGACATCGACGCACTGGTCGCGTCGGTGCAGCGTCTTTCGCGCGAGCAGAACGTGCTGCGCGTCAAGGGCTATATCGCGGTCGCGGGCAAGCCGATGCGCCTGTTGCTGCAAGCGGTCGGCGAGCGCGTGCGCCACCAGTTCGACAAGCCCTGGGGCGTAGCTCTCAGGCAGTCGAAGCTCGTCGTGATCGGCGAGCACGGCGATATCGACGAGGCCGCGATCAAGGTCGGACTTGGGCTTTCAGGATCTGGTATCTGATGCACGTCGTCTTCCGCGAGAGCCGCGGTCTCGAGGAGACCGCGACGCCAAGGGACATCGGCCAGGACCCGGCCGATCTCGTGGTGCTCTCGTACTCGGATTCCGACCTTGCCGCGTTCGCGGCCGGCTGGCGGCGCGGCCGTAACAGCCTGCCGTCGCTGCGGCTCGCCAATCTCGCGGAGCTGCGTCATCCGTTGTCGGTCGACACCTATATCGAGCGTACGCTGTCGCAGGCACGCGGCATCCTGGTGCGCCTGATCGGCGGTGAGTCCTATTGGCCGTACGGGCTCGCGGCCCTGCAGCAGCTGGCGAAGGACCGCGACATCGTGCTTGCCGTGCTGCCGGCCGACGGCCGCGACGACATGCGGCTCGATGCCTACTCGACCCTGCCGGTTTCGACGCTGCGCCGGCTCAAGGTGCTCTGCGACACCGGCGGTCCCGTTGCAGCCCAGGCCGCGATCGCGCAGCTCGCGCTGGCCTCGGGCCTTTACGCGGGCCCGGTCGTCGGCGAGATGAACCTGCCTGAGATGGGCTTTTACGATCCCGCGCGTGGCGTCATTGCTGCGCCGACGGCAGGCGAGGGAAAGCCGCTCGCGCTCGTGACCTTCTATCGTTCCTATCTCACCGCCGCGGATACCGGGCCGGTCGACGCTCTGATCGCGGCGCTGCTCGAGCGCGGCTTTGACGCGTACGGCGTGTTCGTCACCTCGCTGAAGGCTCCGGGCGTTGCGGATTGGCTGCGGACGTATTTTGCGACGAATCCTCCGGCCGCGATCGTCAACGCGACGGCGTTCTCGGCGATGGGCGACGACGGCACGACACCGTTCGATGCCGCATCGTGTCCCGTCTTCCAGGTCGCGCTCTCATCGGCACGGCGCGAAGACTGGGCGGAGTCGCTGCGCGGCCTGTCGCCCGGCGATCTCGCGATGCATGTGGTGCTGCCGGAGGTCGACGGCCGCCTGTTCGCGGGCGTGGTGAGCTTCAAATCGGCCGCGGAGCGTGATCCCGATCTGCAATTTTCGCATCTGGCCCACCGGCCCGATGAGGAGCGCGTCAAGGCCGTCGCCGCGCGCGTTGTGGCCTGGCGGCGCCTCGCGGAGACGCCAGTCGCCGAGAAGCGGGTGGCGCTCGTGCTCTCGAACTACCCGGGCCGTCCGCATCAGATCGCGCATGCGGTTGGTCTCGATGCGCTGGCGTCGGTCGAGGCATTGCTGTCTGACCTGACCGAGGCCGGCTTCGATGTTGCGCCGGTCCAGGCGCTCGGCGAGACGCTGCTCAATCAGAACTTGACCTGGAGCGTGGCCGACTACCGCGCGGCGCTCTCGCGCTTGCCGCAAGCCTTGCAGGATGATCTCGCGCAGGCCTGGGGCGCGCCGGAGGATGACCCGAGCTGTCGCGACGGTGCATTTCAGTTCGCGGCCATCGCAAGTGGCCAATCGATCATCGCGGTTCAGCCCGAGCGCGGCGATGCGACCACGCGCGATGCCGACTATCACGATCTCGCCCGCACGCCGCGCCATGCCTATGTCGCGTTCTATCTCTGGCTCCGCGGGCAGGCCATCGATGCCGTTGTGCACATGGGCGCGCATGGCACGCTGGAATGGCTGCCCGGAAAATCCGTGGCGCTGTCGTCCGCGTGCTGGCCCGAAGCGCTGATCGGCGATCTGCCGGTCATCTATCCCTTCATCGTCAACGATCCCGGCGAGGCCGCGCAGGCCAAGCGGCGCTTGGGTGCCGTCACTATCGGCCATCTGCCGCCGCCACTGGAACAATCCGCGGTGCCGGACGGCCTGCGCCGGCTCGAACGGCTGCTGGACGAATATTCGACCGCCGATGGGCTCGATCCCGCGCGCCGTCAGCGCCTGATTTCTGCGATCCGCGACGAAGCGCGTGCGGCGGGTCTTGAGGACGATCTTGGTCTGGATGCCTCGGCAGCACCGGCGGAAGCGATCCCGCGGATCGATCGCTTCGTCTGCGATCTCAAGGAGAGCCAGTTCGGCGACGGCTTGCACGTGTTCGGCCGCGGCGCCTGCGCCGACGCGGAGCGCGATGCGTTGCGTTCCGCGCTCGCGGGGCAGCGCGTCGCGCCGGGGCCGTCGGGCTCGCCCTATCGCGGCCGCCAGGACGTTCTGCCTACCGGGCGCAATCTCTTTGCCGTCGATCCGCGCGCGGTGCCGACGCCGTCGGCGCATGCGCAAGGCATCAAGCTCGCGGAAGAGCTGCTGCGTCGCCATTTGCAGGATCACGGTGACTGGCCGAAAGGCCTCGTGGTCGATCTCTGGGGCTCCGCGACGATGCGGACCGCCGGCGAGGAGTTTGCCATGGCGCTGCATCTCGCCGGCCTTGCGCCGCGCTGGGATCACGCCTCCGGCCGCGTCACCGGCTACGACATCATCGCGCCGGCCGAGCTCGGGCGCCCCCGCATCGACGTCACGCTGCGCGTGTCGGGCCTGTTCCGCGATGTCTTCTCCGGCCTTGCGCAATTGTTCGAGGCCGCCGCCGAGGCGCTCGCAACGCGCGAGGAGGAGGGTGACGAGAATCCCTATCGCCACCGCGCCTCGCGCGTGTTCGCGCCGCGTCCCGGACAATACGGCGTCGGCCTCTCGGCGATCCCGGATGCCTTCACGGCCGAGACGCGTGATGCCGCCGGCGAAGCCTGGCTGTCGGCATCGTCCTGGGCGTTCTCCGCGGACGGTGCGATGCAGCCGGATCGGGCCGGCATCGAGACCCGGCTCGCATCCGCCGATGCTTTCGTGCACGTCCAGGATCTGCCGGAGACCGATCTTCTGCTCGCCGCGGATTACGCCGCGCATGAGGCCGGCATCGCGGCCGCCGCAGCGCATCTCGGTGCGGCAGGACCATCGCTCTATCACCTCGATACGACGCGGCCCGAGCAGCCGCACGCGCGGACGCTGACCGAGGAAATCTCCCGTGTCGTCCGTGCGCGCGCGGCCAATCCGGCCTGGATCGCCGGCATGATGCGGCACGGTTTTCGCGGCGCCGCCGAGATCACTGCGACGCTGGAGCACATGGCCGCCTTCGCGCATCTGGCCGGCGCCGTGCCGCCGCATCTGTTCGATCTCTACTACGACGCGACGCTCGGCGACGCCGACGTCCTCACCTTCATGGCCCGCGAAAATCCGGCGGCGCTCGCCGCGATGGAGACCTGCTTCACGCGCCTGCACGAAGCCTCGCTCTGGCGAACGCGCCGCAATTCGATCGCGGCTGCGCTGAAGGAGGCTTCATGAGCGCGGCCGCGATCAAGGGCTGGTGTCCCGGCGCGTTGCGCCCGATGCAATCGGGCGACGGGCTCGTCGTCCGCGTGCGTCCGTTCGGTGGAAGGCTTGAAGCCGCGCAAGTCGCCGGGCTTGCCGAGCTCGCCGAACGCTACGGCAATGGTCTCATCGATGTGACGAGCCGGGCCAACCTCCAGATCAGGGGCGTCAGTGAGCAGGGCCATCGCCGGCTGCTCGATGGACTCGCGTTGCTGCGGCTGCTCGACCCCGATTCCGACATCGAAGCCCGGCGCAACATTTTGGTGACGCCGTTCTGGAACAGCGGTGATGAGACACAGGCGCTCGCCGCGGAGCTTGAGGAAGCGCTCGCCGACAGCGCGCTCGATCTTCCCACAAAGTTCGGCTTCGCCATCGATGATGGAAAGTCGCGCGTACTCGCCGGCGATTCCGCCGACGTGCGCATCGAACGCGATCGCGACGGCCGGCTCGTGGTGCGGGCCGATGGCGCAAGGCTCGGCCGCTCGGTCGCACGCGGGGAGGCCGTGAGCACGGCGCTCGCGCTCGCGAACTGGTTCATCTCGTCCGGCGGTGCGAAGGGCGGGCGAGGGCGCATGGCAGCCCATATCGCGGCCAGCGCGGAATTGCCTCAGTCGTTGAGCGGCGAAACCGAGCCTGCTCCGGTCATGGCCGCGTCACGACCCGGGCATTATCCGCATGGCGCCCTGGTCGGCGTCGCGTTCGGGCAGATGCTGCACACGACGCTCCATCAATTTTCCGGCTGCGGACATGCGCTGCGCATGACGCCATGGCGGATGGTGCTGAGCGAGGGCAAGCGCGAGATGCCGAGCGGGGCAGGCCTCATCACCGAGCCTTACGATCCGGCGTTGCGTGTGATTGCTTGTAGCGGCGCCCCGCGTTGTCGCGAGGCGCATGCCGACACCCGCGCACTCGCTTCCGCCCTTGCGCCGCGCATCGCCCTCGATACGCGCCTTCACGTCTCCGGCTGCGCCAAGGGCTGCGCGCGTTCCGGCGCGTCCGCGGTGACGCTGGTTGCGACCAGCGCCGGATTCGATCTCGTCCGCGACGGCTCGACCCGCGACGAGCCGGTTCTGCGCGGCCTGAATGGTGCCGACATCGTCAGCGATCCCTCCATCCTGGTCGGAGGGCACTGATGCCGCACACTTACGAGACCGACGGCGCGGCGATTTACCGGCAATCCTTCGCGACCATCCGGGCAGAGGCCGATCTTGCGCGCTTTTCGCCTGACGAAGAGCAGGTGGTGGTGCGGATGATCCACGCCGCCGGCATGGTGGGCCTTGAAGCCCACATCCGCTTCACATCAGGCATGGCGACTGCTGCGCGCGCGGCCTTGCAGAGAGGCGCCCCGATCCTGTGCGACGCGCGCATGGTCTTGGAAGGAATTACGCGGGCGCGATTGCCTGCGGCCAACGCCGTGATCTGCACGCTCGGCGACGAGGCCGTTCCCGCGCTCGCGCAGTCCATGCGCAACACGCGCTCGGCTGCGGCGCTCGAGTTGTGGCGACCGCATCTCGACGGCGCAATCGTTGCGATCGGCAACGCGCCGACCGCGCTGTTTCATCTCCTCAACATGCTTGAGGAGCCGGGCTGCCCGCGGCCCGCGGCGATCATCGGCTGTCCCGTCGGCTTCGTCGGCGCGGCCGAATCCAAGGCCGCGCTGATGGCGGATCCGCCGGTGCCGGCGCTGACGGTCGAGGGCCGCCTCGGCGGCTCCGCGATCACGGTCGCCGCCGTGAATGCGCTCGCGAGCCGGAGCGAATAGCCATGGGACGCATCATCTGCTGCGGTCTCGGCCCTGGCGATCCTGATCTGATGAGCGTGCGCGCCGACCGCACGGTGCGGGCTGCGAAGCACGTCGCCTATTTTCGCAAGAAGGGCCGGCCCGGCCAGGCACGACGGATCGTCGAAGGCATGCTGGCCTCCGACGTCACCGAATACGCAATGGAATATCCTGTTACGACGGAGCTCGCTTTCGATAGCCCGGAATATGTGCAACTGCTCGCCGGCTTCTACGACGAATGGGCGGAACGGCTGGCGCGGCTTTCGCGTGCGGTCGATGTCGTCGTGCTCTGCGAGGGCGATCCTTACTTCTACGGCTCCTTCATGCATCTGCACACGCGCCTGCAAGGCCGTGTCGAGATCGAGGTGATCGCGGGCATTCCCGGCATGGTCGGTTGCTGGAACGGCGTCGGACAGCCGATCGCGCTTGGTGACGACGTGACGACGGTGCTGATGGGCACGCTCGCCGAAGACGAGCTCGAACGGCGCATGCGCGATTCCGATGCGCTCGTCATCATGAAGACGGGCCGCAATCTCGCAAAGGTGCGCCGCGCGCTCACGGCTGCCGGCCGGCTGGACGATGCCTGGCTGGTTGAGCGCGGCACCATGCCGGGCGAGCGCGTGGTGCGGCTCGCCGAGATCGATGCCGCCGACTGTCCTTATTTTGCGATCGTGCTCGTGCACGGCAAAGGCCGGCATCTGGACGCCGCCGAATGACGGGCACGCTGACCATCGCGGGCCTTGGGCCGGGTAGCGATGCGCTGGTGACGCCCGAGGTCTCCGCCGCGCTTGCCGCCGCGACCGACATTCTGGGCTATGCGCCCTATGTTGCGCGCGTGCCGCCGCGGGCAGGGCTCACCTTGCACCCCTCCGACAATCGCGAAGAGCTGCAGCGCGCGGGCGAGGCCCTGCGGCTCGCGGCCGAAGGCGGGCAGGTCGTCGTCGTCTCCTCCGGCGACCCCGGCGTCTTCGCGATGGCGTCGGCCGTGTTCGAGGCGCTCGAACAGGCGCCGCAATGGCGCGAGCTTCCCATTCGCGTTTTGCCTGGTATCACAGCGATGCTGGCGGCAGCCGCGCGCGCTGGTGCGCCGCTCGGCCATGATTTCTGCGCGATCAATCTCTCCGACAATCTCAAGCCGTGGGCGGTGATCGAGAAGCGCCTGCGGCTGGCCGCGGAAGCCGATTTTGCCATTGCGATGTACAATCCGCGCTCGGCAAGCCGGCCGGAGGGTTTTGGCCGCGCGCTTGCGGTGTTGAAGGACGCCGGCTGCGGCGAGCGCCTCGTGATTTTCGCCCGCGCGATCAGCACGTCGGACGAGCGGATCGAAACTGTCGCGCTGAACGACGCGCGGCCTGAGATGGCCGACATGCGCACGTTGGTCATCGTCGGAAATTCGCAGACGCGCCGCGTCGGCCGCTGGGTCTATGCCCCGAGGCAGGCGCGATGACCGAGCCACTGCATGATCTCTGCCACGCTCTCAACCGGCAGCCGTTCGGGCAGTTTTGGCCGCGCGATCATGATCACGGGCAGGCCGAGCATGCGGGCCGCGTCGATCTTGGCGCGTGCGCCGTCGCCGCCGGAATTGCGGGCGACGATCCACGCGATGCCGCGCGCGCGCATCGTTTCGAGCTCGCCGTCGAACGTGAACGGCCCGCGCGACACGATCACGTCCGCAGCGAAGGGCAGCGGTGCCTCGGGCGGATCGACGAACCGCAGCGTGTAGGTGTGCTGTGGCTTGCTCGCGAATGGCGCGATGTGCTGCCGGCCGATGGCGAGGAACACGTTTGCGGGCGACTCGGGCAGCGCGGCGGCTGCGGCGGTGACGTCGGCGACTTCGATCCAGTTGTCGCCGGGCGCCCTCGTCCAAGGCGCGCGCTCGAGCGCGATCAGCGGCGTGCCCGTTTGCGCGCACGCCTGGACCGCGTGGCGGCTCATCTCGGCAGCGAAGGGATGCGTGGCGTCGATCACATGCGTGATGCGCTCACGGCGAATATAGTCGGCAAGCCCGCTCACGCCGCCGAAGCCACCGATGCGGGTCGGCAGCGGCTGATCGGCGGGCGCGCGGGTTCGGCCGCCATAGGAATACACGGCGTCGATGTGCGCGCGTGCGACTTCCGCGGCGAGCAAGCTCGCATCGGCGGTTCCGCCCAGAATGAGGGCGCGATTCATGGCTGATCCCTGGCTGACCATCATCGGTATCGGCGAAGATGGCCTTGCCGGGCTGTCCGAAGCAAGCCGAAAGGCGCTCGCCAAGGCAGAAACTGTTTTTGGTGGCGAGCGTCATCTCGCGCTTGCTGATGTGGGGGGGCGCGGTCGCCCGTGGCCGGTGCCGTTCGACGCAGACATCGTGCTGAGCTGCCGCGGCCGGCCGACGGTGATGCTCGCCTCCGGCGATCCGTTCTGGCACGGCGCGGGTGCAAGTCTCGCCGAGAAGCTCGATGCCAACGAGTGGATCGCGCATTCGGCGCCATCGACCTTCTCGCTCGCCGCCGCGCGGCTCGGCTGGCGCCTCGAAGCCATTGCCTGTCTCGGGCTTCATGCCGCGCCGTTCGAGCGTCTCGTACCGCATCTCGTGCGAGGTGCGCGCATCATTTGCCTCGTGCGCGACGGCAAGGCAGCCGGTGAGCTCGCCAAATGGCTGAGCGAGCGCGGGTGGGGCGCCTCGGCGTTCTGGACTCTCGCCGCGCTCGGCGGGCCGCGCGAAAGCATCGCTGAGCATCGTGCCGACAGCTTTGCGGGCGATCTGGGCGAAAACCTGGTCGCAGTAGCGGTCGAGGCGAGGGGCGGGCAAGGCATTCCCAGCAGCTCCGGCCTGTCCGACGATCTCTTCATTCACGACGGCCAGATCACCAAGCGGCCGGTGCGCGCGCTCGCGCTCTCGGCGCTGGCGCCGCGACCCGGCGAGCGGCTGTGGGATATCGGCGCGGGTTCTGGCTCGATCTCTGTGGAATGGGCGCTGTGCGGCGGGACGGCGACCGCCATCGAGGCGCGCGACGATCGCGCCGCGAATATCCGCAGCAATGCTGCAGCGTTCGGATTGGCGCATCGGATCACCGTCATCACGGGGAGCGCGCCGAAAGCCTTTGCTGCGTTGGAAGCGCCGGATGCCGTCTTCATCGGTGGCGGTCTCGATATCGCGATGTTCGATGCCATCTGGCCACGGCTTGTGCCGGGTGCGCGGCTCGTCGCGCATGCGGTAACGCTGGAAACGGAAGCGCTGCTCGGCGAGCTGCACCAGCGTCACGGCGGCGAGCTGATGCGGGTCGAGATCGCACATGCTGGCCCGCTCGGCCGCTACAGGTCCTGGGAAGCGTCGCGACCCGTGGTGCAGTGGAGTGCGGTTCGATGAAAGTCGCCGGACTCGGATTCAAGAAGGATGTGACGTTGGCTTCGTTGCGCGAGGCGCTGCTGGCTGCCGGTGGTTTCGAAGGCCTTGCGGCGGTCGCGACTGTTAGCGACAAGGCCGACGCGGAAGCGCTAAAGCAGCTCGCGCGCGAATGCGGTGTGCCGATCAAGGCGGTCTCGGCTGAAGCGTTGGCCAACATCCATACGCCGACGCAGTCAAAACTCGTCGCCGAAAAGTTCGGCACGGGCTCGGTCGCTGAAGCCGCGGCGCTCGTTGCGGCTGGCCCCCGCGCGCGATTGATTGCGACGCGGGCGGTCTCGCGGGATCGCACCGCGACCGCCGCGATCGCGGAAGGAGACGGCGCATGACGGTGCACTTCATTGGTGCAGGACCGGGCGCTCCGGATTTGCTGACGTTGCGTGGACGCGACCTGATTGCGGCCTGTCCGGTCTGCCTCTATGCGGGCTCGCTGGTGCCCGAGGGCGTGCTGGCGCATTGCCCGCCCGGGGCGCGCATCGTCAACACTGCGCCGCTGTCGCTCGACGAGATCATTGCGGAGATCGCCGCCGCGCATGCCGACGGCAAGGATGTCGCCCGCTTGCATTCCGGCGATCTCGCGATCTGGTCGGCGATGGGCGAGCAGCTTCGCCGTCTGCGCGCGCTCGGTATTCCCTACACGGTCACGCCGGGTGTTCCGTCGTTTTCGGCTGCAGCAGCTGCACTGGAGGCTGAGCTGACGCTGCCCGGTCTTGCCCAGTCAGTCGTGCTGACGCGCACGCCGGGCCGCGCCAGCGCAATGCCTGAGGGCGAAAAGCTCGCAGCGTTTGCCGCCACCGGTGCGGTGCTCGCGATCCATCTGTCGATCCATCTGCTCGACAATGTCGTCGCCGAGCTGACGCCGCATTACGGCGCGGATTGCCCCGTCGCGATCGTCTGGCGCGCGAGCTGGCCGGACCAGCGCATCGTCCGCGCCACGCTGGCGACGCTCGATGCCGCCGTCGGCACCGAGATGGAGCGCACCGCACTCATTTTGGTTGGCAAGACGCTTGGAGCGGCGGATTTTGACGAGAGCCGCCTCTATGCCGTCGACTACGACCGCCGCTATCGGCCGGTCGGTGCCGAACCGCGCTTTCCGGAGGCATCGTGATGCCGGCAGGGCTCGTCATCTCCGCGCCGGCCTCCGGCGTCGGCAAAACCACGCTGACGCTGGCGCTGGCGCGCGCCTGGCGCAATCGCGGATTGAACGTGCAGTGCTTCAAGAGCGGGCCCGACTATATCGATCCCGCCTTCCACGCCGCTGCGACGGGGCGCGCTTCCGTCAACGTCGATAGCTGGGCGATGGATCGCACCACAATCAGCCATCTCGTCAGCCGCGGCACGGACGCGGACGTTGTTCTCGCCGAAGGCTCGATGGGCTTGTTCGACGGCGTTGCCGCGCGCGGCGTCTCGGGCACGGGCGCCACCGCCGACATCGCGGAGATGCTGGGCTGGCCGGTGGTTCTGGTGATCGATCCGTCGGGTCAGGCGCAGACGGCAGCCGCCATCGCCGCAGGTCTCCGCGATTATCGCCCTGGCGTGCGCCTTGCGGGCGTCGTGCTCAACCGCGTCGCCAGCCCGCGCCATGAAGACCTCGTGCGGCGTGCACTGAACGACGCCGGCATCGCCGTGTTCGGCGCGCTGCCGCGTCATGCCGAGATCAGCCTGCCGAAACGGCATCTCGGCCTGGTGCAGGCCGAGGAGCAAGCCGAGATCGGCAAGCTGATCGACGAAGCCGCGCGCTTCGTCGCCGAGCATGTCGATCTCGATGCGGTGCTGCGATCGGCAGCAAGCTGGTCGCCGCAACCGGCGGCAAGCGGCATCAATGTGACGCCGCCCGGACAGCGCATTGCGTTGGCCCGCGATGCCGCGTTCTCCTTCATCTATCCGCACATGCTGGAGGCCTGGCGCGCGGCCGGCGCCGAGATCTCGACATTCTCGCCGCTTGCCGATGAAGCGCCCGATGCCAGCGCCGATGTCTGCTGGCTGCCCGGCGGCTATCCCGAGCTGCACGCGGGGAAGATCGCGGCCAATGCCCGCTTTCGCAGCGGCTTGCGCACCTTCGCTGACACACGGCCGGTGCACGGCGAATGCGGAGGCTATATGGTGCTGGGAACCGCACTGACCGATGCCGACGGCATCCGTCACGAGATGACGGGCCTGCTCGGACTGGAGACGAGCTTTGCCAAGCGCCGCATGCATCTCGGCTATCGTCTCGCTGCGCTCGCCGCGCCGATGCCGGGCCATCAGGTCGGCGCCCGCCTGCGCGGCCACGAGTTCCACTATTCGACGATTGTCGCGCAGCCGGATACGCCGCTGGCGGTCGTGCACGATGCAACAGGCGCGGTCATTGCTGAGACCGGCTCGCGCCGGGGACAAGCCACCGGCACGTTCTTCCACCTGATCGCGGAGGATCGGTGAGCGGTTTTGTCACTTTCATCTCGGCCGGCCCCGGAGACCCCGAGCTCCTCACGCTCAAAGGCGCCACGCGGCTGCGCGATGCCGACGTCGTGCTCTATGACGACCTCGCCTCCGGCGCGATCCTCGATCTGGCCCGGCCCGGCGCCAATCTCGTCGCGGTGGGGAAGCGTGCAGGGCGGCCCTCGACCAAGCAGCACCACGTCAACCGCCTGCTGGTCGACTATGCCGCGGCCGGCGTCCGTGTGGTGCGGCTGAAATCGGGCGATGCCGGTATCTTTGGCCGGCTCGAGGAGGAGCTGGAGGCGCTGCGCGAAGCCGGCATCGGCTACGAGATCATTCCCGGAATCACCTCGGCCTGTGTCGCTGCCGCGCAAGCCGGCATTCCCCTGACCCGGCGCCACACCTCGCGCCGGGTGCAGTTCGTGACCGGGGCCGATGTCACCGGCGAGCTGCCGCAGAATTTGAACTGGGCGGCGCTGGCGGATCCCGAAGCGACCACCGTGGTCTATATGGGCCGGCGCACCTTTCCGGCGCTTGTCGCAAAATTGATCGAGCACGGCCTCGCCCCGAGCACTCCGGCCCTGTTCGCCGAATCCCTCGGGCGTCCCGACGAGCGGCTGGTCCGCACCACCATTGCCGAGCTGGCCGAGCAGCTTGCGCGGGGCGGCGCGGCCTCGACGGCCGCCGTGATCCTGTTCGGCGCGCTGGCGGGCGATTATCCGTCATGACCGTCCCGGCCGCCCTTCGCCCCTTGACGCCCGGCTGGCGAAAGGGGCACACAGGAGATGCATGGTGCTCGAGGCGGCGCAAACCGCCGGAGCATAATCGGGAATGGGGGTGGGCGGACAGTTACGCCGCCCAAAACCCCAGCCGCCCCCGCGACTGTAAGCGGTGAGGGGCTCCGATCAGCCACTGGGCCGCAAGGCTCGGGAAGGCCGGAGAACCCCAGTGAACCGCGAGCCAGGAGACCGGCCGTGCATGTTTTGTGGCCAAGGCCGTCGGGTGTGACGGCAGGAAGGAACTGAACCATGCATATCGAACCCGGAGTCGTATCGGGCGCCAAGCTCGTGTTGAGTTACGCAACCGGCATCGCCGTCGGCGGCGTTGCGCTGAAGCTCGCGGTCGAGACCGTGCGCGAGCAGGGCATCACGTCGTTCGCGGCGCGGACGCTCGCCACCACGGGCCTCGTGTTCGTCTTCTTCGAGATCCTGCCGCACTTCCCGGTCGGCGTCTCCGAGGTGCACTTCATCCTCGGCTCGACCCTGTTCCTGCTGTTTGGGGCGGCGCCCGCGGCCTTCGGCCTTGCGTTCGGACTGTTGTTCCAGGGCATCTTCTTCGAGCCGCCCGATCTGCCGCAATTCGGCATGAACGTCACCACGCTGCTGGTGCCGCTGTTCGGGATCCAGGCGATCGCCGCGCGGATCATTGCCCGCAACACCGCCTATGTCGATCTCAGGTATCGCCAGGCGCTGGCGCTATCGACCACGTATCAGGCCGGCGTCATCGCCTGGGTTGCGTTCTGGGCGCTCTATGGCTCGGGCTTCGGTGCGACCAACCTCGTCAACATCGCGACCTTCGCGGCCTCCTACGCGCTCGTCATCGTGATCGAGCCGCTGGCCGATCTCGCCGTGCTGGCACTGGCAAAATCGCTGCGTGGCGTCACCGCGCCCGGTCTCGTCACGCCGCGCCTGCACAACGCGGCTTAAGAGACAAAGGGGCGGCCGTCATGGCCGCCCCTGCACGCGCGATGCTGACACTCTCCCTGATAGGCATCGGTTGCGGCGATCCCGGGCAGCTTACGCGCGCCGCCGTTCAAGCCATCAACGCGGCCGATCTCATCCTGATCCCGCGCAAGGGGACGGCGAAGTCCGATCTCGCAGATCTCAGGCGGACGATCTGCGCGGATGTGCTCACCAATCAAACGACGCGCATTGCCGAGTTCGATCTTCCCGTGCGCGATGCCGGCGAAGCGGATTATCACAAGGGCGTCGACGATTGGCACGATGCCGTGGCCGCGGCCTGGTCGCAGACGATCGCCAGCCATCTCGAAGGTGAAGGCAAGGTCGCGCTGCTGATCTGGGGCGATCCCTCGCTCTACGATTCCTCGCTGCGCATCGCGCGGCGGCTCGATCCGTTGCCTGATATTGAGGTCGTGCCCGGCATCACTTCGATCCAGGCACTGTGCGCGGCGCATGCGCTGCCGCTCAACGACATCGGCGAGCCCTTCCTGGTCACGACGGGGCGCCGCTTGCGCGAAGGCGGCTGGCCGCAGGGCGTCGACACCGTGGTGGTGATGCTCGACGGCGGCACGGCGTTCCAGTCGCTCGATCCAGCGGGGCTGCACATCTGGTGGGGCGCTTATCTCGGCATGCCCGATCAGATCGTCATGTCGGGCGTTCTGGCCGAGATCGGCCCGCACATCGTCGCCGCGCGACAGGATGCGCGCGAGCGGCATGGCTGGATCATGGACAGCTACATTCTCAAGCGCAGGCCGTAAGCGAGGCAGCATGCTCCCTGAATGGGTCTATCGAAAATGTCCTGAGGTCTCCGCCGCCCACCGCGAGGCGGCGCTCGCGCGTCAGGCGCAACTCACAAAACCGGCCGGCGCGCTCGGCCGGCTGGAGCAGCTTGCGGTCGAGCTTGCGGGCCTGCAGGCGACCGAGCAGCCGCGCGCCGCGCGAGTGCCGATCATCGTCTTCGCCGGCGATCACGGCATCGTCGCGCAGGGCGTGTCGGCCTATCCGCAAGGAGTGACCATCGCGATGATGGCGAATTTTGCCTCGGGCGGTGCTGCGATCTCGGTGCTGGCGCGTGAGCTTGGCTCAAACCTTGAGGTCGTCGACGCCGGCACGTTGGCGCAGGAGGCGATCGCGGGCGTCGTCGCCGACAAGCCGCGCCAGGGCACGCGCGACTTCAGCGTGGAAGCCGCGCTCACCCCGACGGAGCTGGCATTCGCCTTCGAGGCCGGTCAGCGCGCAGTCGCGCGCGCAGACGCCGGCAGGCCCGATCTCCTGATCTTCGGCGAGATGGGCATCGGCAATACCACGACGTCGGCCGCGATTGCGGCGAGCCTGCTCGGCATCAGTGCCGAGGAGATCGCGGGCAGCGGTACCGGCGTCGACGCGGCCGGCCGCGCGCACAAGGCGCGCGTGATCGACGCTGCGATCGCGCGGCATGGCGTTGCAGGTGCTTCGCCGGAAAAAATCCTGTGCGCCGTCGGCGGCCTCGAAATCGCGGCGATTTGCGGCGCCATCATTGCGGCTGCACAAGCCCGCATTCCCGTGTTGATCGATGGCTTCATCGTATCGGTGGCAGCGCTGGCGGCGGTGCGGCTGAACCCGTCGTGCCAGCCATTCCTGCTGCCGTCGCATCAATCGGCGGAGCAGGGACATCGGCTGGTGCTGCGTGCGCTGAACGTCCAGCCGTTGATCAGCCTCGATCTCAGGCTCGGCGAAGGATCGGGTGCGGCCATCGCGCTGCCGCTGGTGCGGCTCGCATGCAGCCTTCACAACGGCATGGCGACCTTCGCGCAGGCTAACGTTCCGGATCGCCCGGCCTGATCGGGCTCAAGCCGCGCGCTGATTGACCGCGACGACGCGCCAGCCGCTGGCGAGCCGGTCGATCCGGGTCAGTGACAACGGATCGATCACGAAGCGCAGGGCCGCTTGTGGCGTCAGATCCAGCGCAATGCAGAGCGCGGCGCGGATCGTGCCGGAATGCACGACGAGCGTTGCTGAGCCAGGGCCGATCCGTGACAGACCGAGCCGCACACGCGCGACCTGATCCTCAAAGCTTTCGCCGCCCGGCGGCCGCCCGCGTGCCGGATCGCTCCAGAACTGCGCGTAGGCTTCGCCGCCGCTCGCGGCGAGCTCGTCATGCCGACGGCCGGTCCAGTCGCCAAAGTTTTGCTCGCTGAAGTCGGGCACCAACGCGGGTTCGAGTCCCAGCGCGCGCGCCGTCTCAACCGTACGTCGCGCCGGGCTCGCAAAGCTCGCAGCATCTGGCGGGAGCCTCTGCCGCAACGCCTCCAGTTGCACGCGATCGCCGAGATCGGCGGGCGCGTCGGCTGCGTGGATCGTCCCTTTGGCGCCGTCGACGGGCGCATGCCGTATCAGCCAGAGGAAGGTCTCGCCTTCCATGCCTATCTCCAAGGAAGTTGGTCGCTGTGGTAATAACGTCGTATCGGCACATTGACTCTGTCTTGTTGGTAATCCTAGATGGCTTTGACGGTTTCCCCGAGTGGGGATGAAAAGGGAATGCGGTGCGGGGATTTTGTCCCCAATGCCGCGGCTGCCCCCGCAACTGTAAGCGGCGAATCTTGCGTCACGAGCCACTGGGTATCTCGGTCCCGGGAAGGCGATGCAAGGTACTGACCCGCGAGCCAGGAGACCTGCCGTCAGCCGTGGTCACACGCGAAGATGTCGGTCGGGGAGTACAGACATTCGGCTTCATCGGAAGGCTCAAAGGCCGGAGGTGGGACCTGGTTCGCTGTGACGTGCCACTGACGTCATACCGAGGTCCCGAACTGTGTCTTCCATTCGTCTTGTACGACCGCGTTGCTTCCTGCTCGCTTCCGCCGCGCTTACTTCATTTGCAGTCGCCGATCTGCCCGCAGCGCTGGCGCAGCAGGCCCGCGAGCCGCTGCCGCCGGTCGAGGTGTCGCCCGCCCAATCCCGCAAACCGGCAAAGCCGGCGGCCCGGGACGCGCAGAGCCCACGCCGCGCAGCATCGCGCAGGCCAGCGGCCGCATCGGCCGCGGCCAAGCCCGTCGTGCCGACCGCGGCGGCGCAGACGCCGCTCAACACCAATGTGGTTGCCGAGAGCGCCTCGCGCCTCGGCCTGACCGTGCAGGAGACACCCGCGACCGTCGAGGTCATCTCGGCCGAGACCATGCGGGAGCAGGGCTATCGCACCGTGTCGGAGGTTGCGCAGGGCGCGGTCGGTGTCACCTCCGGCGACAATCCGGCCGAGCCCGCGGCTTTCTCCATGCGTGGCTTCACCAACAGCCAGATCAACATGCTCTACAACGGCATCAAGATCGGTCCGCAGAACATGACCTCGCGGATCACGGATACGGCCAATCTCGCAGCCGTGGAATTTTTGAAAGGTCCGGCCTCGCTAATGTCGGGCGAAGGTGCCGCCGGTGGCGCAATCAACTTGATCACGAAGCAGCCACACACCGGGCCGATCCGGAATGACGCTGACTTCTCCTGGGATTCGCTCAACTCGTTCGGCGTCCATTACGGCTCGGGCGGCAGCACCAATTTGCAGGGGCTCGACTACCGCTTCGACATCAGCCGCGCCTCGCTCAATGGCTTTGCCGACGACACCAATACCGAGACGCTGGATGTGTCTGGCCAGCTCAATTACCGCATCTCCGACAGCCTCAAGATCTGGGGCGCGATCGAGTACCGGGAAGATCGCTCGAAGGCCTATTGGGGCGCACCGCTGGTACCGATCGCCTTCAGCGGTTCGCATGCGACGAGCGGCATTGTTTCGGGCAATTACGTCTCGAACTTCAACAAAACGAATCTCGGTGCGATCACGATCGACGATCGTACCTTCAACACCAATTACAACGTTCTCGACAACCGCAACGTGGCACAAGAGGTGTGGCTGCGCGGCGGCTTCGAACTGAAGCTGGCGCCTGACCTGACGCTGAAGAGCCAAGCCTATGCCTATGGCGCGGAGCGTACCTGGTTCAACAACGAGATCGAGGCTTTCAATGCCAGTACGGGCCTGCCCAACTCGAACATGGTCGATCGCGAGCGTTTCTATGTTGCACATAGCCAACGCCTTGTCGGCAACATTACCGACCTGATTTGGGACGCTAATATCGCCGGCTTCGACAACCGCCTGGTCACGACACTTTCGTCCAGCTATCTCGATTTCGTCAGGCCAGGCGCGGCCAATTTCCCGGACGATTACGTCTCGCTCGTCAATCCCGACCGTGGCCTTTACGGCCTGCTCACGACGCAGCAGCAGACCGCGCGCATCGACAACGAGGCGCTGTCGTTCGAGGACCGGGTGAAGCTCACGCGAACCTTCGCGCTGGTCGGCGGCCTGCGCGTCGAGCATATCGGGCTTGACCGCAACTCGACCGACTCCGCCGGGCTGGAAAAGGCGAACTTCCCGTTCTCGAAGTCCTGGGCACCAGTGACGGGGCGCATCGGCTACACCTGGGACGCCGTTCCCGGCGTGACCTTCTTCAGCCAGTACGCCACCGGCGCCGACGTCTCCGCCAACAACATCTTCCTGCTTGGGCCTGCCCAGCCGCTCGACCTGACGACCTCGCGCACCTATGAGACGGGCGTCAAGCATCTGTTGTGGAACAACAGGGCGGAATGGTCGTTCTCGGCCTACGATATCGAGCGCAAGAACGTCTATGCGGCGGCTGGCGGCATGCAGCTCAACATCGCAGGACGGCAGGAGTCGAAGGGCGTCGAGCTCGCCGCGGCCGTACGCCCGATCGATCCCCTGCGGCTCTGGGGCAACATCGCCTATGTCGATGCACGCTATGCCGACTACAATTTTGCCGGTGGTTCGTTCTCCGGCAACACGCCGCCGAACGTGCCGCGTGTCGTGGCCAATGCCGGTGCGTCGTACCGGTTCTTCACGCCCTGGCCGGTGGAGCTCGGCATCACGGGCCGCTATGTCGGCGACCGCTACAACACCGATGCCAACGTCGTGACGATGAAGGCCTACACCGTCGCCGATGTCTACGCCTTCGTTGACATCCCGAAGACGGTGTTCAACGCGGTCGACCAGGCCCGTCTGGGCTTCCGCGTGCGCAACATCACCGACAAGCGCTACGCGATCTGGGGCGATCCGTTCTATCCCGACCAGATCCTGCTCGGTGCGCCCAGGACCTATGAGCTCTCGGCCGCGTTCAAATGGTAGGGCGCTGACCACATGATGAACGCGATCGTGCTGCTGCATCGCTGGCTCGGGATCGCGTTCTGCCTGCTGTTCGCGATGTGGTTCGCGAGCGGAATCGTGATGCACTTCGTCCCGTTTCCGTCATTGACGGAAGCGGAACGTTTTTCCGGGCTCGCGCCGGTGGCTGGCGGAGAGGTGAGGATTGCGGTCGCGGATGCCGTCGCTGCGAGCGGGATCGCGGACGCCACGCGCGTTCGCCTGGTCCAGCGGAGCGACGGGCGGGTCTATGTCGTGTCGGACCCGTCGCGTGTGCGCGCGGTCCATGCCTCCGACGGACGGGATGCATCGGTGACGTCCGCCGACGTCGCGGTCGGTATCGCGCGGGATCATGCCCGGCAACGCGGGCTCGATGCCGCGCGGGCGGCGATGATTTCGGGCGCGGATTATGATCAATGGAGCGTACCCAACGGCTTTGATCGACACCGGCCTCTGTTGCGCGTCGCTCTTGGCGATGCGGCCGGAACCGAGGTCTATGTCTCCTCGCGCACCGGCGAAGTCGTGCTGGATACGACCCGCAGCGAACGCGGCTGGAATTGGGCCGGCAGCGTCCTGCACTGGATCTATCCGACGGTCCTGAGGAGCAACTGGTCCCTTTGGGATCAGGTGGTCTCGACATTGTCGCTGGTGGCTTTTATCGCCGCGACGCTCGGCGCGGTGCTTGGAACTATCAGGATCAGGATTCGAGGGCGCGGGGTTTCGTCGCCTTATCGCGGCTGGCACGCCCTGCATCACATCATTGGTCTCGTCGCGACCGTTTTCGTGCTGACCTGGAGTTTCAGTGGCTGGCTCTCGATGGATCACGGCCGGCTGTTCTCGCGCGGGGAACTGACCCCGACCGAAGCGGGCGTGGTGTATGCCGCGCCTGACTGGACGACGGCCCCACCGGTCGGTCAGCCGTCGGCTCGCGAAGTCGAATGGTTCGCCGTCAACGGTGTTGTCTACCGGCGCGACCGTACCGGCCTCGCCAGTCAGGCCTTGACCAAAACGGGGGAGGCGATCCGCAGCCGCCAGGTGGCATTCCTCGGCGAGAGGGATGTCCATAACCTGACGACGCGCCTTGCGCCGGGCTGTGGCGCCCCGTCCGTTCTAGCCGACAATGACGATTATCCCGCGCACTCCGTTGTCCCCGGAGCGCCCGTCTATCGCTCCCGATGCGGCGACCTCTGGTTCGACATCGACGGTGCCGACGGCCGCGTGCTGCAAAGACTGGATGCCTCGCGGCGGGCCTATCGCTGGTTCTACGGTGCGCTTCACACGCTCGATTTTCCCGTTCTCATGGCGCACCCGCGTCTGCGCGATATCCTGGTCGTCGGGCTCTGCTTGCTCGGGCTGGTATTTTCCGTCACCGGCATCGTCATCGGCTGGCGGCGCTTGCGGTCGACCTTCGCGGCTTGAGCTGCGTACCGAACAAATCATATGCGCCATGCAAATTGCGGGTTGCGCGGGCAATGGCAGGCGCGGATGATTGTCCGAGGGGGGCGCAGCGGTGCGCTCTCTCAATGGGGCGATCGTGATCGATGTCAATTCAGCGCAAGCGCCTCGGCATGATGACCCCGTCGTCCAACTCGGTGCTGGAGCCCGTCACCAATTCCATGCTGCATGGCGTGGCCGGCGTCACCGCTCATTTCTCGCGCTTCCGCGTTACCGAGATCGCGCTCGATGCCGCGGCGCTGAACCAGTTCGATGCCTCGGTGATGCTGCCGGCGGCGGATCTGCTGGCGGACGCCAAGGTCGATTCCATTGCCTGGAACGGCACGTCGGCAAGCTGGCTTGGTATCGGCCGCGACCGGAGCCTGTGCGAAGCGATCGCGGCGCGGACCGATATCCCGGCGACGACCTCCACGCTCGCCTGCATCGACGCCGTCCGCGCGCTCGGCGCCGGACGCGTCGGCCTGGTTTCACCCTATACGGACGACGTGCAACGGCGGATCGGCGATGTCTGGGTCGAGGAGGGGATCGCCCCTCACGCCGAGCGGCATCTCGGCCTGCGCGATAACTTTTCCTTCGGTGAGGTCACGCCCGCGACGATCGCCGACATGATCCGCGCGGTCGCGGCGGACGGCGCCGATGCCGTCGTCATTCTCTGCACCAATCTCGACGGCGCCGCGCTGGCGGCCTCGCTCGAACGGGAGTTGGGCATCGCCGTGCTGGACTCGGTCGCGGTCACGTTGTGGAGGACGCTCGAACTCGCCGGTGGCGACATCGCGGCCCTTACGGCGTGGGGCCGGATCTTCCAGACATCAGCGATCATCAAGTGACGGAGACACCTGTGACGCAGCTAGATCTCGCCATTCGCGGCGGCACCATCGTGACGGCCAGCGACGAATTTCGCGCCGATATCGGCATTCGCGACGGACGCATCGTCAGCATCGCCGACCGCATTGAAGGCGCGGCGCGCGAGATCGACGCGACGGGGCTGCTGGCGCTGCCGGGCGGGATCGACAGTCACGTCCACATCTCCCAGGCCTCTGGCCCCGACGTGGTGATGGCCGACGATTTTGCTTCGGCAACGCGCGCGGCGGCGGCCGGCGGCAACACCATGGTGCTGCCCTTCGCGCTCCAGGAGAAGGGAACGTCGCTGCGCACCTGCGTCGAGAACTACCGCAAGCTCGCCGAGGGCGAATGCTACATCGATACCGCCTTCCACCTCATCATCTCCGACCCCACCGCGGTCGTGCTCGGGCAGGAGCTGCCGGCTCTCGTCAAGGACGGCTACACCTCGTTCAAGGTGTTCATGACCTATGACGACCTCGTGCTCAGCGACAAGCAGCTGCTGGAAGTGTTCGATGTCGCGCGCCGCGAGGAGGCGCTGGTCATGGTCCATTGCGAGGGTTACGACGCGATCCGCTTCCTCACCGCGAAGCTCGAACGCGAGGGCCATATCGCGCCCTATTATCACGGCGTGTCGCGGCCGCAGGCCGTCGAGCGCGAGGCGACGCATCGCGCCATCAGCCATGCCGAGGTGATCGGCGTCCCCATCATGATCGTCCACGTCTCCGGCCGCGAGGCGATGGAGCAGGTGCGCTGGGCCCAGCAGCGCGGACTGCCGGTGCATGCCGAGACCTGTCCGCAATACATCACGCTGACGGCCGACGACATGAAAGGCCTGAACATGGACATGTCAGGCGCAAAGTATGTCTGCTCGCCGCCGCCGCGCGATGCCGAAAGCCAGCAGGCGATCTGGGAAGGCATCACCACGGGTGTGTTCCAGACCTTCTCGTCCGATCACTGCCCGTTCCGCTATGACGATCTCAAGGGCAAGCTGACGCCGAATTCCCGCACCTCGTTCCGCTGGGTGCCGAACGGCATCCCCGGCGTCGAGACCCGGCTGCCGATCCTGTTCTCCGAAGGCGTCTCGAAGGGGCGGATCAGCTTGCAGAAATTCGTCGAGCTGACCGCGACCAACCATGCGCGGGTCTACGGGCTCTATCCGCGCAAGGGCTCGATCGGCGTAGGCTTCGATGCCGACATCGTCCTATGGGATCCCAAATTGAAGAAGCCGATCCGGCAGGCCGACCTGCACCACGGCGCGGACTATACGCCGTGGGAAGGCTTTGACGTCACCGGCTGGCCCGTCACCACCATCGCGCGGGGCCGCGTGGTGTACGAGCAGGGCAAGATCGTCGGCGACAAGGGCGCGGGCGAGGTGCTCAGCCGTGGCAAGTCGAGCCTGGTGTGACGGAAAAATAATCGCATCGGGGCGACGCCATGTCGTCTGTTGCGCATACCATCCTCGCGCTGCTGCGGCATCATTGATCCCTTTTCGCCGGCCGCCTTTCGGTGTAGCTCTGCGCCCACTTGTTAGGCGGTCGGGCACCCAAGCTGATCGCCGCCGAAATCATGCAGGAGACACCAGGGATGTACCCGAAAGTTCAGATGTTCATCGCCGGCGAGTGGACCGACGGCACCTCCGGCAAGTCGGAGGACATCCTCAACCCCGCCACCGGCCAGCCGATCGGCAAGACCCCGCACGCCTCGCGCCAGGACCTCGACCGCGCGCTGGAGGCCGCCAAGGCCGGCTTCGAGATCTGGCGCAAGACTTCGCCGTTCGACCGCTACAAGCTGATGCGCAAGGCCGCCGACATCATCCGCTCGCGCGCCGCCGAGATCGCGCCCGTGATGACCATGGAGCAGGGCAAGCCGGTCGTGGAAGCGCAGGGCGAGACCATGCTGGCCGGCGACCTCATCGACTGGTTCTCGGAAGAAGCCCGCCGCGCCTATGGCCGCATCGTCCCGCCGCGGATGGGCAACGTCTCCCAGCTCGTGACCAAGGAGCCGGTCGGCCCGGTCGCCGCGTTCACGCCCTGGAATTTCCCGATCAACCAGGCGGTCCGCAAGATCTCGGCCGCGCTCGCCGCCGGCTGCTCGATCATCGTCAAGGGCCCGGAAGAAACCCCGGCAAGCTGCATGGAGCTGGTGCGCGCCTATGCCGACGCAGGCATTCCCGCCGGCGTCGTCCAGCTGGTGTTCGGCGTGCCGTCGGAAGTGTCGGAATATCTCATTCCGCACCCGATCATCCGCAAGATCAGTTTTACGGGCTCGACCGCGGTCGGCAAGCATCTGGCCGCACTCGCCGGCCTGCACATGAAGCGTGTCACCATGGAGCTCGGCGGCCACGCGCCGGCAATCGTGTTCGCGGACGCTGATCTCGACAACGCCGCCAAGATTCTCTCGGCCAACAAGTTCCGCAATGCCGGCCAGGTCTGCGTCTCGCCGACGCGCTTCCTGGTGCATGAGAGCGTGTATCAGCCCTTCGTCGACAAGTTCGTCGCCGCGGCCAAGAGCCTGAAGGTCGGCAACGGCCTCGACAAGGACACCCGCATGGGTCCGCTGGCGAACCCGCGACGCGTCGACGCGATGGAGGGTCTGGTCTCCGACGCTGTGCAGCGCGGGGCCAAGGTGCAGGCTGGCGGTAAGCGCATCGGCAACGAAGGCTTCTTCTTCGAGCCGACTGTCATCACCGACGTGCCGCGCGATGCCCGCATCATGAACGAAGAGCCGTTCGGACCGCTTGCCCCGATCACCTCGTTCCGCAGCTATGACGAGGTGGTGGCCGAGGCGAACCGCCTGCCTTACGGCCTTGCGGCCTATGCCTACACGACCTCGACCAAGACGATGCAGGCGATCGGCTCCGACATCGAGAGCGGTATGGTCTCGATCAACCATCACGGCCTCGCCCTGCCGGAAGTGCCGTTCGGCGGCATCAAGGATTCCGGTTACGGCTCCGAAGGCGGCCTCGAGGCGATCGAGGGTTATCTCAACACGAAGTTCGTGACGCAGGCGAGCGCGTAAAGAAAAGTCGCGTTGTCATTCCGGGGCGCGCGAAGCGCGAACCCGGAATCCATCGCGCAACACGTGATGCAGACAAATGGATTCCGGGCTCGCGCCAAGTGGCGCGCCCCGGAATGACGGTGGATAGGACCTGCGTTGCCTGACGGGCGAGACATGGACAACAGCCGTCACCCGAGCAAGCGCGTGTCCCTTGCCGGGATGCATATCGACCGGAATTCGGCGGTGCCGCTGCATCTGCAGATCGCGGCGCATATCCGCGACGGCATTCTGCGCGGTGTCTTTCCGGCCGGAACGCAGTTTCTCGGATCGCGCGAGATCGCGCGCGAATTGGGCTGCTCGCGCACGGTGGTGTTGACCGCCTGGGATCTGCTCTACGCCGAGGGCTATCTTGAATCGATGCCGCGCGGCAGTGTCATGGTAGCGTCCGTTACGACACCGCATTTGGAGCCTGCATCCGCGACGTCGCCCGCGCCCAAGCCCGCCCAAATGTCGGAGCGCTGGCGCTCGCTGCTTGCCTTCGACTACGAGACCAACTGGCCGTCGGAATTCAGCCCGGGCGCGCCTGACATCTCGACCTTCCCATTCAAGGACTGGTCGCGCCTGTTGCGCCAGTCCTGGCAAAATCCAAGAGAGCAGGAGTGTCTCGATCTTCCCTCGGAGGGCCATCCGCGCTTGCGGAGCGAGATCGCGAACTTCCTCGGCTCGGTGCGCGGGCTCGTCTGCTCGCCGGAAGAGGTCGTCGTCACCTCAGGCACATCGGGCGCGCTTGATTTCTGCAGCCGGATGATCCTCGATCCCGGCGACGAGGTGTGGGTCGAGGAGCCCGGCTTCGTCGAGGCCCGGTGGGCGCTCACGGCCGCCGGCGCGAAGCTCGTTCCAATTCCCGTCGATGACAAGGGCCTCGTCGTCTCCGAAGGTATCCGGCGCGCACCGGGTGCGAAGCTGATCGTGGTCACGCCGTCGCATCAATATCCGCTCGGCGTCAGCATGGGGCTGGAGCGGCGGCTCGAGCTGCTCGACTGGGCCAACAAGAACGACGTCTGGGTGATCGAGGACGATTACAATTCGGAGTTCAGGCACCAGGACAGCATGATCGCCTCGCTGCGCTCGCTCGATCGCGAGGGGCGGGTGATCTATTTCGGCACCTTCTCGAAGATCATGATGCCGAATTTGCGGCTCGGCTACATCGTCGCCAACAGGCATTTCATCGAGGGCTTTTCCAAGGGCCGCGCGCGCATCGATGTGCACACCTCCGGCATCGGTCAGCTCGCGCTGGCCGAGTTCATGCGGGAAGGGCACCTGCTGCGGCATCTGCGCGGGATGCGGCGAATCTACGCCGCGCGCCGGAAGGCGCTGATCGATGCGATCACAGTGCTGATGCCTGACGATCTCACCGTATCCTCCGCCGTCACCGGATTGCATCTGGTGGCGCTGTTTACCGACGCGATGCGGGCGCGGATGAGCGACCGCGAGGCGGCCGCGGTCCTGAAGCAGGCCGGCATCCACGTCCAGCCGCTCTCGCAAAACTTTCTGGAGCAGCCGACGCGGCAGGGCCTGGTGTTCGGCTACGGGCGGCTGCGGGTCGAGGACGCCGCGCCGCTGCTTGCGAGAATCGCGGCTCGCATCGGCAGCGGTCGCCGCAACACACCATCGGACCCGGCAATATCCTCTCTTACTGTTCGTACAATAAAGAGAAGCTGAGCCGACCGTCGTGCATAGCTCGTAGGCATGCGGCTATCCCGCATCGCCGTTCAATCGCCTGCAAATTAGACAGACGTTTTTGAGTGCTCCGATTGCAGTGCAGCGGGCGTTACGATTTGCACGGAGAAATCCGTGGTGCACTGCACGTTTGTCGCGCGGAACGGTTCGCGTTCGTGTGCTCTCTGCGCGTGCAGTGCTGCACCAAAACGTGCAGCCGGTGTTGCACCGCGTGATGTCGGTCCTGCGCTGGTCTAGTGGTTTGCGACAACTCTGGCCCTATCCCGAGCCCATCGCTCTGTCGCACGCTCGCAGGCGGTGGCATGACAGGGGATGATGATGAGCGCTCTCGGATTGGCATTGGACGTTGCGATGGACGGCAAGCACCCGGCGTCCGGTTCGGACGTCGTTCGTAACTGACCCCGCACATGAGCTCCTCCGAAAATCACTGGGAAGTCGGCACCGATATCGGCGGCACTTTCACCGACATCATTGCCATCAGGCGTGACTCCGCGGAGGCGCGGATCGCAAAAGTGCCGTCGCGCCCCGACGCGCCGGTTCAGGCGATGCTGGAGGCGATCGAGGCGGTCGGCTTGCGCAAGAGCGAGGTCAAGCGCTTCGTGCACGGCACCACGCGCGTCACCAACGCCATCGTCGAGAACCGGCTGCCGAAGGTCGCGCTGGTCGCCACCGAAGGGTTCGCCGATGTGCTCGAGATTGCGCGCTATCGCCGCCGCGATCTCTATCGTCTCGACATTCCGCCGAAATCACCGCCTTTGGTGCCGCCCGAACGATGCTTTGGGCTCGCCGAGCGCCTCGATCACGAGGGCCGGGTGCTGAAGGCGCTGGATGAGACCGAGATCGAGCGTCTGGTGGCCTGGCTGAAGCAGACCGGCGTGCAGAGCGTCGCCGTGGCGCTGCTTCACGCCTATGCCAATCCCGTCCACGAAAAGATGCTCGGCGAACGGCTCAAGGGCGTCGTCGCCCATGTCTCGCTGTCGCACGAGGTCAATCCCGAGGCTCGCGAATATGAGCGGACCTCGGCGACCGTGTTCAACGCGGCCGCGATGCCGATCGCGGTGGAATATCTCAGCGAGCTGGAGCAGCGGCTGCCGATCGGCGCCGGCTTGCAGGTGTTTCATTCGGCCGGAGCCATGGTCCCGATCTCGGCCGTGAAGCGGCGGCCGCTGGTGATGGCGATGTCGGGGCCGGCGGCCGGCGTCTCCGCATCGGTAAGCATCGCGCGCCAGCTCGGCACATCGCGCATGCTTACCTTCGACATGGGCGGCACCACGACGGACGTCTGCCTGATCGTCGACGGCCAGGCCGAGATGACCGACGGCCGCATGCTAGGCGACAAGCCGCTGCGTCAGCCGATGCTTGCGGTCCATTCCATCGGGGCCGGCGGCGGATCGATCGTGCGAAACGGTCCCGGCGGCCTGACGGTCGGGCCGGAGAGCGCCGGCTCCGAGCCGGGGCCGGCCTGCTACGGCCGCGGCGGCACCGAGCCGACCATTACCGACGCCAACGCCGTGCTCGGCTATCTCAATCCCGAGACCAAGCTTGGCGACCGCATCGGCATCGACATCAAGGCAGCGGAACGCGTCATCGAGCCGATTGCGCGCGCCTTGGGGCTGAGCCTGACCGAAACCGCGCTCGGCATCATCAAGGTCGCCAACGCGACCATGGCCCGCGCGCTTCGCCGCGTCACGGTCGAACGCGGCATCGACGGACGCGACTGCACGCTGCTCGCCTTCGGCGGCGGCGGCCCGATGCATGCCGCAGGCCTTGCCGATCTCTACGGGATTGCAGAGGTCGTGGTGCCGAGCGCCTCGAGCGCGTTCTCGGCGCTGGGCTGTCTCACCGCCGATTTCAGCTTTCTCCAGCAGCAGACGCTACGCGCCGCCCTCGACGGCATCGATCTCGCCCGGGTGTCGGAGCGGATCGGGACGCTGATGGACGATGCTTCGGCGCCGCTGATCGCCAACGGCGTTGCGCAGGCGGAGATCCAGGTCGAGCTGGTGGCGCTGATGCGCTACGCGGCGCAGAACGATGCCATTCCGGTGCCGTTCACGTTGCCGCTCGACGCGACCAAGCTGAAGAAGGACTTTCTGGCGCGGCATCAGGAGCTGTTCGGCTATGCGACGAGCGAGCCCTGCGTCATCGAATCCGTGCGCGTACAGGCGCGGCGCCCGTCGACGACGGTGGTGAGCCGGCCGGCGACTGCGGTGAGGGCGGTGTCGTCAGGCAAGCGGGCCTGCTCATTCGACGGCCTCCACGATATCCCGACCGCCATCATCGATCGCGCCAAATTGACCGATGTCGTCAGCGGCCCTGCGATCATCGAGGACGCATGGTCAACGGTCGTGGTCCCGCCGGGCTGGCAAGCTAAACCCGATGTATCAGGCAACCTGTTCCTGACGCGGAGGGCGGCATGAAGCTCGATCCGTTCGTCGTCGAGGTTATCAGGCACGGGCTCTCGGCCGCGGCCGAGGAAATGAGCCTGGTGATGACGCGCTCGGCGCGCTCGCCGCTGCTGCGCGAGGCCGGCGACCTGTCGTCCGCGATCACCGACGGCCGCGGCGGTCTGGTCGGGCAGGGCCGCGACATCCCGATCCATCTCGGCGCGATGGCCTACACGATCCCGGAACTCTTGAAGGTCGTGCCGGTCGAGACCCTGAATGACGGCGACGTGCTGATCTACAATGTCGGCGCGCTCGGCGGCAATCACCTCAACGACGTCAAGGTGGTGCGCCCCGTCTTCGTCGACGGCGAGATCGTGGCCTTTGCGGTGAGCCTGGCGCACTGGCCCGACATCGGCGGCACCTGGCCGGGCAGCTATTTTGCCAAGGCGATCGACACTTTCCAGGAGGCGATGCGGATTCCGCCGGTGCTGATCGCCACGTCAGCCGGCGTCAACACGCCGATCGTGCAGCTGCTCAAGGCCAACGTCCGCGATCCCGAGTCCTGCGAGGGCGATCTACTCGCGCAGATCGCGGCAACGAAAGCTGGCGAGAAGCGCATCGTCGAGCTTTGCCGCGAGCACGGCAAGGCCGTGTTCACGGCGACGCAGTCGCGCCTGCACGACCTCTCCGAAATTGAGATGCGGGAGGCGCTCCGCGACCTGCCTGATGGCGTCTACGAGGGTGAAGACTATCTCGACGACGGCGGCGTCAACAACGCGCCTGCGCGCATCCATGTGAAAATCACCATTCGCGGCGACGAGGCGACCTTTGACCTCTCCGGCAGTTGCGACCGCGTCTCGAACTTCTGCAACACGACGCCATTCATGGCGCGCTCGGCGGTCGCCTATGCGGCACGCATCATGAGCGGGCGCGACATGCACCAGAATGCGGGTGCGCTCCGGCCCTTGACCATCATCACGCGCCCGGGCTCGATCCTGGAGCCGGGCTGGATGGCGTCCGTTGCCGCCGGCAACCACGAGACGTCCATGCGCATCGTCGATGCGATTTTTCGCGCGATGCAGGACACCATCCCCGAACGACTGTCGGCCGGTGGCGCAACCACTGCGGGCGTGCTGTTCTTCGCCGAGCCGCGGCAGAACGGCTCCTGGAAGATGCTCTACGAGGTCCACGGCGGCGGCGAGGGTGCGCGGCATGATCGGGCCGGCATGTCGGCGACGCGCGTGCATCTGTCCAACACGTCGAACACGCCGGTCGAGGTGATCGAGGCGAGCTACGCGATCCGCCTGGAGCAGCAGGCCATTCGCCGGCAGTCCGGCGGCGCGGGGGCGTATCGCGGCGGTGACGGCTCGGTTCGCACCTATCGCATCCTCGCACCCTCGATGCACCTGACCACCTGCATCGAGCGCATGGTGATTGCGCCGTTCGGCATGCAGGGCGGTGAAGCCGGCAAGGCCTGCCGCATCTCGCTGATCAGGCAGGGCGCAAACGTCGCCATCGACGGCAAATCAAACCTGGTGTTGCAGCAAGACGATCTCGTCACGATCGAGATGTGCGGCGGCGGCGGCTACGGCGCCGCAGCTGCGGAGTGAGGGGATTGCGATGAGCAGATTGTTGCGAACCGGGTTGAATGCGGGCGAAGCCGCGCCGATGGCCGTCGTCAGCGGCGAGGGCGTCTATTTTCACCTGTCCGACGGCCGCAAGCTGATCGACGGCAGCAACACCGGCGGCGGACTCGGCCATCGCCATCCCGCGATGGTGGAGGCGATCCGCCGCGCGGCCGATACGCCGGTCGTGAACGAAGGCTGGACCTGGGTCGGCCGTGAGCAGGCGGCCGACGACCTGATGGCCACCGCATTCAAGGGCGAAGACGACTGGGTCGGCGCGGTGCGCTTCTGCATCAGCGGCAGCGAGGCCAACGACATGGCGCTGTCGCTCTGCCAGGCGCTGACGCAGCGGTCTGCGCTGGCGACGCGCGAGCGCGCCTATCACGGCATCACCGGCTTGTCGCGCAGCATGACGGTGCAGCCGCAATGGCACGGCGGCCTCGCGGTGCACGCAGGCGGCTCGAAGCTGCCGGCGCCGATGGCACCGGTGCGGATCCTCCCGGCGCCGGATGGCGCCATCTATGGCGCGCCGGCCAACAACGCCCCGCCCAGCGAATATCTGGCGGATGCCACGCGGCTGCTGTCGGACACCGCGGCGACGATCATCGACTACACCCAGGGCGGCATCTATTACGACGGCGCCTATCAGGACGAGGTGGCGCGCCACGCCCGGCAAGCGGGTTCCTACTGGATCGCGGACGAGGTCGTCACCGGCGCTGGCCGCGCAGGCCGCTGGTTCGCCTTCCAGGGCGCGGAGAGCCGGCCCGATATCGTGACGCTCGGAAAATCGCTCGGCGGCGGTGCGGCGGCAGTCGCGGCGGTCGTGGTGTCGAAAGACATCGTCGAGCGGCTCAAGGGCTCGAGCTGGCAGAACTACGGCACGCTGCGCGGCCATCCGATCAGCATGGCTGCCGTCAGCGCTTACCTGAAGGTCGTCAGCGAAGAGAAAATCCTGGAGCGCGTAGCGAGCCTGGAAAAGCTCTTTACCCGCCGCCTGCTCGCGATCGCGCAGAAGCATCCGAGCGTGCAGCGCGTGGCGGGGCAGGGGCTGC
Organism: Bradyrhizobium sp. LA6.1; assembly: GCF_040547805.1. Lineage (NCBI taxonomy): Bacteria > Pseudomonadati > Pseudomonadota > Alphaproteobacteria > Hyphomicrobiales > Nitrobacteraceae > Bradyrhizobium > Bradyrhizobium sp. LA6.1. The sequence goes on from NZ_JBEPQK010000008.1 coordinate 67,752, forward strand.
ACTGGACGGTGGAGCTGCACGGCCCGGATTGGCGCGCCTGGCATGCCGACACCACCGAGGTGCCGATCGCCTCGCGTGTCGCAGAGCGGGCGTTGGAGGCGGGTGCCGTGATCGGCACCAGCGGTGAGCAGACCTCGCTGTTCCTGGCGCCGCCGCTGGTCATCTCCGAGCATGAGGCCGAACTGCTTTTGGATGCGCTCGACCACGGCCTCGACATCGCAGACGAGGAGCACGGGTGAGCGCAGACCCCGCAACGCCTCATCGCTCGCCAGCCTGGCCGGCGGACGAGCCCTGGCATCTCGCGATGCCGGAGGGGACGCTTTACGACGCGCTGGTACGCGCGGCGAAGGATCGGCCGTCGCACCCGGCGACAGTGTTTTATGGTGCGAGCCTGAGCTATGCCGAGCTACGCGAGCGGGTCGATGCCTTAGCCGGCTTCCTGCAAAGCGCTTGCGGCGTCAAGCGCGGCGACCGCGTCATGATCGCGCTGCAAAACTCGCCGCAATATGTCATCGCCTACTACGCGGTGATGCGGGCAGACGCTGTGATCGTGCCCGTCAATCCCATGAACAAGACGGTCGAGATCGCGTATCTCGCCGAGGACAGCGGCGCCAAGGTCGCGATCATCGGAAGCGAACTGAGCGAAATATTCGCGCCGCTGGTGGGCGAAGCCATCTCCCATACGATCGTCGCACAATATCGCGACGAAGTGCCGGCCGCCACGCCCTATGCGCTGCCTTCATGCATCACCGAGGCGCCGCCGGAGATACCGTTGTCGCTTGGCTGGCATTCCTGGTCGCAGGCGATCGCGCAAGGCGTGCAGCCAGGCGCAATGACCGCGGGGCCGGACGATCTCATGATCCTGCCCTATACGTCGGGGACAACAGGCAAGCCCAAGGCCTGCATGCATACGCATCGCAGCGCGCTGTTCACGGCCGTCCTGCAGGCACGCTGGTATGGCCTCGACCGCAGCGACGTGATGACCGGCTTCATGCCGCTGTTCCATGTCGCGGGCATGCAAGGCTCGATGAATGCCGCGGTGGTGACGGGCGCCACGCTGCTGTTGATGGCGCGCTGGGACAAGGATCTGCTGCCGGATCTGTTCGAGACCTACGGCGTCACGTTCTGGAACGCGGCGCCGACCATGATCGTCGACGTGCTCGCAAGCGTCCGGTTCCGCGATCGGTGCTTCGCAAAACTCAAGGTGCTGACCGGCGGCGGCGCGGCGATGCCAACCGCGGTTGCCGAACGGCTCAAGGGCCGCTTCGGCCTCGATTTCGTCGAGGGCTACGGCATGACCGAGACGATGTCGCCGACGCATCTCAATCCGATCGCTGCGCCGAAGCGCCAGTGTCTCGGCATTGCCGTGCACGAGACCGATGCGAGGGTCGTCGATCCCGAGACCTTGATCGAGCTCGACGACAATGTCGTCGGCGAGATCGTCGTGCATGGGCCGCAAGTGCTGCAAGGCTACTGGAACAGGCCGCAGGCCGACGCCGAATCCTTCATCGAGCTCTCGGGAAAGCGGTTCCTGCGCACGGGCGATCTCGGCTATCGCGATGCCCAAGGCTATTTCTTCGCGGTCGACCGCCTGAAGCGGATGATCAATGTCAGCGGCTTCAAGGTGTGGCCGGCCGAGGTCGAGGCCGCGATGTACCAGAACCGCGCCATCCGGGAATGCTGCATCGTCTCGGCCCCCGACGACTACCGCGGTGAGACCGTCAAGGCACTGGTGGTGCTCGATGAAGCGGCGCGCGCGACGATTTCGGCGGACGACATCGTCGGTTGGGCCCGTGGCGCGATGGCAAGCTACAAGGCGCCGCGCGCCGTCGTCTTCGTCGATGAGCTGCCGCGCACCGCGAGCAACAAGATCAACTGGCGACTCTTGCAGGATGCCGAATGGGGGCGGACGGCATGAAAGCTGCTTGGCTGGAAAAACGGCGCAAGACCGCGTTATGCTACGCGCGCGGAGACGCCCCTCAAGCTACGATCCCCAGCCTCACCAGGAAATCAGGAACCCGCTGATGCGTATCGTCACTGTTGCCGCCGCCCAGATGGGCCCGATCCAGAAGGTCGACAGCCGCGAGGCCGTGGTCAAGCGCATGATCGCGCTGATGGATGAGGCGAAAGCAAAAGGCGCCGATCTGATCGTCTATCCGGAACTGGCGCTGACGACGTTCTTCCCGCGCTGGTATTCGGAGGACCGGGCGGACGCCGACATCTGGTTCGAGCGCGAGATGCCGAATGCGGCGACCAAGCCGCTGTTCGAGCGTGCGGCGCAGCATCAGATGGCGATGAATTTCGGCTATGCCGAGCTGACGCCGGACGGGCATCACTTCAACACCGCTGTTCTCACCGACAAGTCCGGCAAGATCGTCGGCAAATATCGCAAGGTCCATTTGCCGGGCCATGTGGACTACGACACCAAGCGTTCGCACCAGCATCTGGAGAAGCGCTATTTCGAGCCAGGCGATCTCGGCTTCAACGTCTGGCGCGAGCTGGGCGGCATCATCGGCATGGCCATCTGCAACGACCGGCGCTGGCCCGAGACCTATCGCGTCATGGGCTTGCAGGGCGTCGAGATGGTGCTGATCGGCTACAACACGCCGTCGGTGAATGCGGAGAAGAGCGAGGAGGGCGTCGAGAAGCGCCTGTTCCACAACCGCCTCTCGGTGCAGGCCGGCGCCTATCAGAACGCGACCTGGGTCGTCGCGGTGGCCAAGGCGGGTGTCGAGGACGGCCATCCGCTGTTCGGCGGCAGCCTGATCGTCGATCCCGATGGAGAGATCGTCGCCGAGGCCAAGACGGAGGGCGACGAGGTCCTGGTTCACGCCTGCGACCTCGACGCCACGACGTTCGGCAAGACCACGATCTTCAATTTTGCCCAGCACCGCCGCATCGAGCATTACGGCCTGATCACCAGCCAGACCGGCGCGGTGCCGCCGCCGGAGAAGTGACGCCGATGGCGGACAAGGGCACATCCGGCATTTCCTTGCGCGAGCTCGATCCGCGCGACCGCTACAAGCTGCTTTGCGGCGTGGTCGTGCCGCGGCCGATCGCGCTGGTGACGACGCTCGACCAGAACGGAGCGGTGAATGCCGCGCCCTTCAGCTTCTTCAACGTCTTCTCCGAAAGCCCCGCGCTGATCGTGCTCGGGCTCCAGCACAAGCCGGATCACAGCCCGAAGGATACGACCCGCAACATCCATCGCGACGGCGAGTTCGTGGTTCACATGGTGGACGAGGCGCTGTCTGCCGCGATGAATGATTGCGCGGTCGATTTTCCCTCTGGCGACAGTGAGGTCGCGGCGACCGGGCTTGCGACGCTTCCCTCGGTCGATGTGAAAGTTCCGCGCTTGGCCGCTGCACCCTTTGCGCTGGAATGCCGGCGTCATGTCGTGCTGAATTTTTCGCCCGATCGCGAGCTATTGGTCGGCGAGGTGCTCAGGGTTCATGCCCGGGAGGGCCTCGTCGACGAGGCCAACATGTATGTCGATCTCGACGCCTACCGGCCGATCGGCCGCATGTTCGGCAATCTCTACACCACGCAGCGGGATAAGTTTTCCCTGACGCGCGAGAGCCATGCGCAATGGCTCGCGCGGCAGGACGCCAAAGAGCTGAAGGACGCCTAGTGAGCCGAGAACTGCACCGTACCCAGCGCCATGGTGACGGCCGCCTGTGTCGGGTCGATCACGGGAATGCCAAGCGCGTCTTCCAGCGGACGGCGATGGCGCGCCATGCCGGCGCAGCCCATCACAATGGCGCGGGCGCCGTCCTCGTCGCGCAGCGCGCGGCCGATGTCGATCATCCTGGCCAGCGTGCCTTCGCCCGACGCGGTTTCGGCAACACTCATGTTCAGCGGCCGTTCGCCGGCGAGGCGATCGGTCAATCCCATCTGCCTGAGGTAGCGCATGTGGCGCGGGATCGAGCGCTGGGCAATCGCGATGACGCCGAAGGTTTCGGCGCGGGCGAGTGCCGTCAGCACGCCGCACTCGGCGATGCCGAACACCGGCCGATCGGTGCCTTCGCGGCAGACCTGAAGCCCGGGATCGCTGTAGCAGGCGATGACAAACGCAGCCGAGCTGTTGTCGCCTTCGACCAGCCGGCGCAGCGGCATCGCAACGCCGTCGACATCGGCCTGGCTTTCAATGCCGAACGGACCCTCGGCCAGCGACTGGCAGACCAGTTCCGGCCCGCCCTCGAAGCCGAGCGGCTTCAGCGCGTCCTCCAGCCCTTGCGTGACCGCAGGGTTGGAATTCGGATTGATGACGAGAATGCGCGGCCGGGGCATGTTGGTCTTCCCTTGAAATGGCGATCACGTAGCTCAGGCATATCATGGAGTGCCTCATGACTGAACCCACATACGACCTGATCATCCGCGGCGGCCGCGTCGCCACCACGACCGATGTGTTCGAGGCCGATGTCGCGATCTCCGGCGAGACCATCGCGGCGATCGGCCGCGGGCTTCCGGCGGCCAAGCGTGAGATCGATGCGCGCGGCAAGCTGGTGCTGCCCGGCGGCGTCGACAGCCATGCGCATATCGAGCAGCTGTCCGCGGCCGGCATCATGAATGCCGACACCTTCGAGAGCGCGACCGTCTCTGCCGCGTTCGGCGGCACCACCACGGTAATCCCGTTCGCCGCCCAGCATGTCGGCATGAAGCTGCCGCAAGTGGTCGAGGATTATCACGCGCTGGCGAAGAAGGGCGCCGTGATCGACTACGCCTTTCACATGATCATCGCGGATGCGACCAAGGAGACGGTCGAGGAGCACATTCCGGCGCTGGTGAAGCAGGGCCATGGCTCGATCAAGATCTTCATGACCTATGACCGGCTCAAGGTCGACGACGAGCCGCTGCTCGACATTCTCTTGGCTGCGCGCCAGTCCGGCGCGATGTTGTGCGCCCATGCCGAAAATCACGGCATCATCGCCTGGATGGTGAAGCGCCTGCTTGCGCGCGGCTACACCATGCCGAAATACCACGCCGTCAGCCATGCCCGCGTCTCGGAAGCGGAAGCCTTTACGCGACTGATCGGCATGGCGGCGCTGATCGACCAGCCCATCATGATCTTCCATGTGTCCACGGCCGAAGGCGCCAAGGTCATCCGCGATTCGCGCGGGCAGGGGTTGAAGGTCTTCGCCGAGACCTGTCCGCAATATCTGTTCCTCACGGCAAACGATCTCGACAAGCCCGGCGCGGAGGGCGCCAAGTGGATGTGCAGCCCGCCGCCGCGCACGCATTCCGACCAGGAAGCGCTGTGGCAGGCGCTGTCGCTCGGCGATCTCCAGACCATCTCATCCGATCATGCGCCGTATCGCTACGACGAGACCGGCAAGCTGCGCGCCGGACCCAATCCGAACTTCAAGCAGGTCGCCAACGGCCTGCCGGGACTGGAGCTGCGGCTGCCGCTGCTGTTCGACGCGATGGTGTCGAAAGGGCGCTTGGGCCTTGAAAAATTCGTCGAGCTGACTTCGACGGCACCGGCCAAGATCTACAATCTGCATCCGCGCAAGGGCTCGATCGCGGTCGGCGCGGACGCCGATATCGCGATCTGGGATCCCAACCGCGAGACCGTAATCGCCGACGAGATGATGCACGATCTTGCCGGCTACACGCCGTTCGCGGGACGCAAGCTGAAGGGCTGGCCGGTTAGCGTTCTCTCGCGCGGCCGGGTGATCATCGACGGCAACAAGTGCCTCGCGGACGCCGGCAGCGGCAAGTTCCTGGCGCGCGGCGGTGGCGAAGCGGCAAAGCCGACGGGGCGGCTCGTCGCCGACATGGATCCCGAGCGGAATTTTGGGGCAAAACTGCTGTGACGGCGGATCGCGCGCGATGAAGATCGTCATCTTCGGCGGCACCGGCTTTGTCGGCCTCAATCTTGCCGAGGTGCTGCTCGCGCGCGGGCATGACGTGACGCTGTATGACCGCGCAGAGTTGCCGCCATCAGCGCGGCGAACTCTCGCGGATTACGGCGCACGGCTCAACGCCGTGCAGGGCGATATCACCGACGCGGACGCCATCGACGCTCTCATTGCCGCGGGCTGCGATGCGATCGTGCTGGGCGCCGCGGTGACGGCCGGCGATGAACTCGAGCGAGCGTCGACCGCGCGCGTTCTCGAGATCAATGTGATGGCGCAAATCCCGATCCTGCTCGCGGCGATCCGTCATGGCGTTCGCCGTGTCGTCAATCTGTCGTCTGCCTCGGCTTATGGCGCATCCGGTGGGCGGGTCGACATTCTGGACGAGGAGACGCCCTGCGATCCCATCTCGTTCTATGCGATCAGCAAGTTCACCTCGGAGCGCTCTGTCGCTCGCCATGCCGAACTCTTTGGCGGCGATTTCCTGAGCGTGCGTCTGAGCGTCGTGTTCGGTCCATGGGAGCGGCCCGGCTCGGTACGCGACACGCCAAGTCTCCAGTACCAGATCCTGGCTGCGTTTGCGCGCGGCGAGCCGGCGGTCATGCCTGAAGGCATGAGAGACTGGATCTACGCGCCGGATGCGGCCGAAGCCGTCGCACTGCTCATCGAAGCGGAGCGGCCGCGCCATCGACTCTACAACATCTCCCGCGGTGGGCTATGGCCAGCGCTGCAATGGGGCGAGGCCTTTGCGGCGCTGCATCCCGGCCTGCAATGCCGGCTTGCGGCGCCCGGCGAGCAGACGGCCATCAAGCTGCATGGATCCTATCGCGCGCCGCTGTCGGTGACGCGGATGGCGGATGAGTTCGGCTGGCGCGCGCAGCTCGGCTGCGCTGAATCCGCCGCCGCGATGAGCGCCTGGTTGACCCAGCACAAGGAGTGGATCTGAGATGCGGCTGCAGGGGCGCACGGCCATCATCACAGGAGCAGCTTCGGGCATCGGTCGTGCAAGCGCGAAGCTGTTTGCGGAGGAGGGCGCGCATCTAGCTTTGGTCGATCGCGATGCCGCGGGCCTTCAGGAAACGCTGAGCCTTGTGGGCAACGCCACGACGCATGTCGGGGACGTCGGCGATGCCGGTTTCGCCGAAACAGTTGTAGGCAAGGTGATCGCGCGGCACGGCCGGCTCGATGTCCTCATGACTGCCGCCGGCTTTTCCTGTGGCGGCACGGTCCTGACGACGACCCTGGACGACTGGGACGCGGTGTTCCGCGCCAATGTCGGCGGCACCTGGTTGTGGGCGCGGGCGGCGGTGCCGCAGATGCAGCAGCAGAAGAGCGGCTCGATCATCACGCTGGCATCGCAGCTTGCGATCGCCGGCGGCAAGGGCAACAGCGCCTATATCGCCGCCAAGGGTGCGATTGTCAGCCTGACGCGGACCATGGCGGTCGATTTCGCGACCGACGGCATCCGTGTCAACGCGATTGCGCCCGGCGCGATCGATACGCCGATGCTGCGCCGCAGCTTTGCCCGCCACGCCAATTCGGACGAGGTGAGCGAAGCGTCCCGCAACCGCCACGCCATGAAGCGGTTCGGCCAGGCGGAGGAAATCGCTCAGACCGCGCTGCATCTCGCGAGCGATGCGTCCTTGTTCACGACCGGCACCGTGATGGTGGTGGACGGAGGCTGGCTCGCGGCATGAGCGTCACGCTGACAGAGCTCGAAGCGACCGTTCGTGCCGATCTCGCCATGATCGCGCATCCCGGCGCCTCATGGCTCGAACCGAAGATCGGACCGGACGGCAAGCCTGCGCTGGATGTGCTGATCATCGGCGCCGGCCAGTCCGGTATCGCCATCGGCTTCGGCCTGATGCGCTCGCGCGTCGGCAACATCCTGCTGCTCGACAAGGCCGAGGAGGGGAAGGAGGGCCCGTGGCTCACCTATGCCCGCATGCCGACGCTGCGCAGCCCGAAGGACTATACGGGACCTGACCTCGATATCCCGAGCCTGACCTATCAGTCCTGGCACGAAGCCCGTTTCGGCAAGGAGAGCTGGCAGGAGCTGAATCTGATCCTGAGAGAGCATTGGGCGGACTATCTGCTCTGGCTGCGACGCACGATCGGTCTGCCCGTGCGTAACGGCTGCGAGCTTCTGGAGATTGCGCCTGCATCAGACAGTCTGCTCGCCGCGCGCGTGAGACGCGCCGATGGCGTCGAGACGCTCTATGCCCGCAAGATCGTGTTGGCGACGGGGCAGGAGGGCATGGGCGACTGGGTCATTCCGGAGCCGCTTCGTCAGTTGCCAGCGAGTTCGGTCGCAACTGTTACCGACGACATCGACTTCGAAAGCCTTTGCGGCAAGCGCGTCGCGGTGATCGGCGCCGGCGCGTCCGCCTTCGACAATGCGGCGACCGCGCTGGAGGCAGGCGCGGCGGAGGTGCATCTGCTCTGCCGCCGCGCTCAGATCCAGGTGATCCAGCCCTATCGCTGGCTCACCTTTCGCGGCTTCCTGCGCCATCTCAGCGATCTCGACGATGCCTGGCGCTGGCGCTTCATGCGCAAGATCCTCGAGATGCGCGAGGGATTTCCGCAGCCGACCTACGACCGCTGCGCGCGTCACACCAACTTCACATTGCACGAGGGCGCGCCGGTCGAGGGCACCAGGCAAACCGATGGCGGTGTCGAATTGCACACGCCACGCGGCGCCATCACCGCGGATTTCGTCATTTGCGGCACCGGCATCGACATGAACTTCGCCGGCCGCGGCGAGCTCGCCAAATTTGCCGGCAATATCGCGACCTGGGCCGATCGCTATCAGCCGCCTTCGAGCGAGCACAACGCGCGGCTCGGCCGCTTTCCCTATCTCGCTGACGATTACGCCTTCACCGAGCGTGTGCCGGGCGAGACGCCGTGGATCTCAGACATCCATCTGTTCGCCATCGCCTCCACCATGAGTTTTGGTCCGTCGGGATCGTCGATCAATGCGATGACGACCGCCATTCCCAAGCTGGTCAATGGCCTGACGCGCGGCTTGTTTCGCGCCGATGTCGAACGCCACTGGGCTTCGCTCAGCGTCTACGACGTGCCGCAGGCCGTGGTTGCGCGGCCCGCGCGAACAATGGAGGAATCGCGATGATCATCCATGCACCGCCGCGACGAAGCGCCTCTGCGGGATTGGCGCGCAACTTGCTTCTTTCTTGACCTGCCTTGCTGGCGTTCTTGCCGAAATTTTGGGGAAAACGAATGCGTTTTGTGTCTTTCAGGCCCGCGGCCTCAGTCCTCGCCACCACTGCGCTGTTGCTCATTGCCACCGCGCCTTCGCAGGCGCAGACCAGAGCGGAGACGTTGCGCTATGTCACCGGCTCGGCCGTCAACACGCTCGATCCCAACATCCCCGGGTCGACGCGCGAATCCTTCGCGCTGAGCATGAGCACCTACGACCGGCTGGTGGCGTTCGGCCGCAAGCAGCTCAACGGCAAATGGGTGTTCGACCTCGACACGATCACCGGCGAGCTCGCCGAATCCTACGACGTCAGCCCCGATGGTCTGAAGATCACCTTCCGCCTGCGTAAGGACGCAAAATTCCAGGACGGCTCGCCCGTCACGGCCGAGGACGTGAAATGGTCGCTCGATCGCTGTGTCACCGCGCCGATCCTCGGCAAGGCCCAGCTCCTGACGGGATCGTTGACGTCGGCCGACCAGTTCAAGGTGATCGATCCCCTCACCATCGAGGTGACGCTGCCGAAGCCCGACAAGCTCGCGCTGCCCAATCTCGCCACCGTCTATCCCCTGATCATCAACTCGAAGGTGGCAAAAGAGCACGCGACGCCGGATGATCCCTGGGCCACCGCATGGCTGAAGGAGCACACCGCCGGCAGCGGTGCTTACGTGGTCGAGACCTTCAAGCCGGGCGAGCAGGTCATCATCAAACGGGATGAGGCCTGGAATCGCGGTTCGGCCAACAAGCCCGCGTTCTTCAAGCGCGTGATTATTCAGTCCGTGCCGGAGCCGGCGACCCGCGCCAACCTGGTCGAGCGCGGCGATGCCGACCTCGTCGTCGATCTCCAGGCCAGCGACGTGCAGTCGCTCGAGGCCAAGGGCAAGCTCAAGGTGGTCTCGACCCCGCAGTACAATGCGATCACCTATGTCTCGATGAACAACCAGATGCCGCCCTTCGACAACGTCAATGTCCGCCGTGCCATCGCTTACGCGCTGCCCTATGACGACATGTTCAAGGCCGCCCTGTTCGGCCGCGGCGCGCCGCTGTTCGGCGCGACCTGGCCGGACGGCAAGCCGCTAAACGGCATCTATCCGTTCCAGCAGCCCGTGAAGGTCGACCTCGACAAGGCAAGGGAATATCTCAAGGCGGCCGGGCTCCCCGAGGGTTTCTCGACTACCTTCAGCTTCAACGTCGGCCAGTCCTCGACCGCGGAGCCGATGGCCGCGCTGGTGAAGGAGTCACTCGGCAAGATCGGGATCAAGGTCGACATCCAGAAGCTGCCGGACGCACAGATGTCCACGCAGATCAACGAGAAGAAGCTTCCCTTCTACACCGAGGGCATCGTAGCGTGGTTGCCGTCGACCGATTACTTCTACCGCAACTTCTACACCGGCAATCAGCGCTGGAATTACAGCTCGATCAACAACCCGGATCTTGCCGCAATCGCGCAGGAGGCGCGTTTCGAGCCGGACAAGGCCAAGTATGAGGAAGCCGGCCGCAAGCTCAATGCGATGCACGTCGATCTGATGCCGCAGATCATGCTGTGGCAGCCGAACCAGGATGCGGTGATGGCGTCGTCGGTCGAAGGCTACACCTACGAGTTCCACCGCCAGGTCGACTATCGCGACGTCAGCCGCAAGTGATGGCGGCAAACAAGAGAGGCTCCGAAAGGTGACGACCGGTCTTGGTGCAACCATGGTGCGGGCGGGTAGGCGGCTTCTGTCGTCGCTGCCGGCGCTGTTCGGTGTGTTGGTCTTCACCTTTCTGCTGATGCGCGTGCTGCCCGGCGACCCCGCGGTGTTCTTCGCCTCGGGGCCCAATGCCGGCAAGGAGGAGATCGAGCAGATCCGCAAGCAGATGGGGCTCGACAGGTCTGTGCCGGAGCAGCTCGTGTTCTATCTCTCCGACATCGGCCACGGCAATCTCGGCCGCTCCATGATGACGGGGCAGCCGGTGCTGAAGGACCTGCGCGAACGGCTGCCGGCCTCGCTGGAGCTCACCTTCACGGCGCTCCTGATCGCGCTGATCGCGGCGGTACCGCTTGGCGTGGTCGCGGCCTTGAAGCCCGGCTCGATCGTCGATCACGGCGTGCGGCTGTTCTGCGCGCTCGGCGTCTGCGTGCCGACCTTCGTCTCGGGCCTGCTGTTGATCTATGTCTTCTACTATCTGCTCGGGCTCGCGCCTGATCCGACCGGGCGGATCGACGTGTTCACTTCGCTGCCGCCGCAACGGACCGGGTTCCTGTCGATCGATTTCCTGCTGGCGGGAGATATCGAGGGCTGGTGGGCGGCCTGCAAGCAGTTGATTCTGCCGGCGGTGAGCATGGCCCTGTTCGTGATCGCGCCGCTGGCGCGGATCACGCGGGCCTCGATGCTGGTTTCGCTCGGCAGCGATTTCGTGCGCACTGCGCGCTCGGTCGGATTGTCCTGGCACAAGGTGGTCGTCACTTATGCGCTGCGGAACGCGATCCTGCCCGTCATCACCATCGCCGGCATCGTGTTCTCGACCATGCTGGGCGCCAATGTCCTGGTGGAGAAAGTGTTCTCCTGGCCGGGCGTCGCTTCCTACGCGCTCGATGCGCTCTTATCCTCCGACTATGCGCCCGTGCAGGGCTTCGTGCTGCTGATGGCCAGCCTGTTCGTGCTGGTCAATCTCGTGGTCGACATCTGCTACGGCATCGCCGATCCCAGGGTGTCGATCGAATGACCAGCGCAACTCTCCGCCATTCGGTCTGGATTCTGCGCGGCAATCCGCTCACCGCCGTTGCCGCGGCCGGCGTTGCGCTGTTCGTCCTGATTGCGATCTTCGGGCCCTGGATCGTGCCCTATGATCCCGTGGTCTCTAATGTCTCGGAGGCTCTTTTGCCGCCGAGCGCGGCGCATCTCGCCGGCACCGACCAGCTCGGCCGCGATGTGTTCAGCCGCCTCATCATCGCGGCGCGCCTCGATCTTGCCATTGCCGTCTCCGCGGTCGGCATCTCCTTCGTGATCGGCGCCGTCGTCGGCGCGTTCTGCGGCTATGCCGGCGGCAAGCTCGATCGCGGCGTCGGCCGTTTTGTCGATGTGATGATGGCCTTTCCGCTGTTCGTGCTGGCGATGGCGATGGTCGCCGCCTTGGGCAACCGGATCGAGAACATCGTGATCGCGACCGCGATCATCAATCTGCCGTTCTACATCCGCTTCGCGCGCGCCGAGGTCAACGTCCGCCGCAATGTCGGCTGGGTTGAAGCCGCGCGCGCCTGCGGCGAGAGCCATTTCTCGGTGGTGCTGCGCTTCCTGCTGCCGAATATCCTGCCGGCGATGGCGGTGCAGATCTCGCTCAATCTCGGCTGGGCCATTCTCAATGCGGCCGGCCTGTCCTTCATCGGCCTCGGCGTCAAGCCGCCGACGCCGGAATGGGGCATCATGGTCGCGGAGGGCGCGCGCTTCATCTCGACCGGGCGATGGTGGCTGGTGGCTTTTCCGGGTCTTGCGCTGATGATGGCCGTGCTGTGCTTCAATCTCCTCGGTGACGGGATGCGGGACATTCTCGATCCGCGGATGCGCACATGAGCGAGGAGCTGCTAGGGATCAACGACCTCCACGTGTCGTTCTCGACGCGGCGCGGCATGGTCGAGGCCGTGCGCGGCGTGACGCTGTCGGTCGAGAAGGGCGAGATGCTCGGCCTCGTCGGCGAGAGCGGCTCGGGCAAGTCGGTCACCGGCTTTGCAACGACGCGGCTGCTCGATGCGGCCGGGCGCGTCACCGGCGGCAAGATCCTGTTTCGCGGGCAGGACGTCACAAAACTCAGGGGCGATGACCTTCGTCAACTCCAGGGCGCCGCGATGTCCATGATCTTCCAGAATCCGCGCGCGGCGCTCAATCCGATCCGCGCGATCGGCTTGCAGATCGCGGATGCGATCCTCACGCATAAGAAGATATCGAAGGACGCCGCGCGCGCCGAGGCGCTCGAGCTGCTGCGCGCGGTCCAGATCCGCGACCCCGAGACGCGGATGAACGCCTATCCGCACGAGCTCTCCGGCGGCATGTGCCAGCGCGTCATGATCGCGATCGCGATTTCCTGCAATCCTGCGCTGCTGATCGCCGACGAGCCGACCACCGGCCTCGACGTCACGACCCAGAAGGTGGTGATGGATCTGCTCGCAGACATTGCCGCCGCGCGCGGCATGGCGACGATCCTGATCACGCACGATCTCGGTCTCGCGGCGCGCTATTGCCGCCGCATCGCCGTGATGGAGCGCGGCCGCATCGTCGAGGAAGCGAGCCCCAAAAAGCTCTTCAGCGCACCGCAGCACGCCTATACCCGCCGCCTGGTGGCGGCATCGCCGACCGCGACGTCGCGGATCGAGGACCTCGTGACGGAGGAGGAGCGGGAACGGCATGCGACGATCGTGAGCAAGCCAAGGCAGGAGCTCCCGCACGGGACGCCGCCGCTCCTCGAGGTGCGCAAGCTCGCCAAGCGATTTGACCAGGGCTCCGCGGCGGTCGCGGATTTCTCGATGACGATGGCCGGCGGCGAGAGCGTTGGGCTCGTCGGCGAGTCCGGCTCCGGCAAGAGCACGACGTCGCGGATGATCTGCCGCCTGATCGACCCGAGCGAAGGCGATATCGTGTTCGACGGCCAGTCGATCGGCCATGTCGCCTCGCGTGACTTCCATCGCTCGCCGCTGCGCAAAGACATCCAGATGGTCTTTCAGGACCCGAACGAGAGCCTCAACCCACGCTTCACGGCGTTCGACTGCATTGCCCATCCCCTGATGCGGCTCGACGGCATGCGTGCGGGTGATGCACTGCGCAAGCGGGTGGAAGAGTGTGCGGAGCGGGTGGGCTTGCCGCTCGATCTGCTGCCGCGCTTTCCGCACCAGCTCTCCGGCGGCCAGAAGGCGCGCGTCGGCATTGCCCGCGCCATCGCCTGCCGGCCGCGGCTGCTGGTGCTGGACGAGCCGACCGCCGCGCTCGACGTCTCGGTGCAGGCGGTGGTGCTGCAACTGCTCGACCGTCTCAGGCGCGAGAACGACATCGCGCTGCTGTTCGTCAGCCACGACCTCAATGTCGTGCGCATGCTCTGCGACCGCACCATCGTGCTGCGCAATGGCGGCATCGTGGAGCAGGGGGAGAGCCGGGCGCTGTTCGACAATCCCAAGACCGACTACACGCGCAAGCTGGTCGAGGCGATTCCGCATATCGAGACCGGACCGGCACTGGCGGCCGCGCTTTGACGCCTGAACCGGTCGTAATCCAGATGAGATCCCGCTGGCGAAGGCCCGGTTAGTGGCATACCATTTGCACGCCAATGGGTTCTGGTTTCACCTGCCTTTGGCCAACGATGGCCGGCATCACGGCACTACTGGGAGGATTTCATGGATCGCAGGACCGTTTTGAAGGGACTGGCCGGCGCGGGCGGTCTGGCATTGACCGGCCTCTCGGCCCCGGCGATCGCACAAGGCGCCTCTGCGCGCACCCTGCGCTTCGTGCCGCAAGCCAACCTCGCCAATTTCGATCCCATCTGGGGCACGCAATATGTCGTGCGCAACGCGGCGGCGCTGGTCTGGGACACGCTCTACGGCGTCGATGCCAAGCTCCAGCCGCAGCGTCAGATGGTCGAGTCCGAGGAGACCACCGACGACGGCAAGACCTGGACCTTCAAGCTGCGCCCGGGTCTCAAGTTCCATGACGGCGAGCCGGTGCTGAGCAAGGATGTCGTCGCGAGCCTGTCGCGCTGGGCCGCGCGCGATCCAATGGGTCTGATGATCCTCGCTATCCAGCAGGAATTGACTCCGGTCGACGACCGCACCTTCAAATGGGTCCTGAAGCAGCCTTTCCCGAAAATGCTGTACGCGCTGGCCAAGAACAACGCGCCGTGCTCCTTCATCATGCCCGAGCGCATCGCGAAGACGGATCCGTTCAAGCAGATCACCGAATATGTCGGCTCGGGTCCGATGAAGTTCGCCAAGAGCGAATGGGTGCCCGGCGCCAAGTCGGTGTTCGAGAAGTTCACCGATTACGTGCCGCGACAGGAGAAGGCGTCGTGGCTTGCCGGCGGCAAGAACATCCTGGTCGATCGCGTCGAGTGGCTGGTGATGCCGGATCCGGCCACCGCTGCGGCCGCCTTGCAGAACGGGGAGGTCGACTGGTGGGAGAACCCGATCTCCGATCTCGTACCCGTGCTGAAGAAGAACAAGAACATCAGCGTCGATATCGGCGATCCCCTCGGCAATATCGGCTCCTTCCGCATGAACCATCTGCACCCACCCTTCAACAATGTGAAGGCGAGGCGCGCGGTGCTGATGGCGTTGAGCCAGGAAGACTATATGCGTGCGCTTGTCGGCGACGACGATACGTTGTGGAAGCCGCTGCCCGGCTTTTTTACGCCGGACACACCGCTCTACACCGAGTTGGGCGGCGAGATCCTGAAGGGAAAGCGCGATTTCGACGCGGCCAAGAAGCTGCTCGCCGAGAGCGGCTATTCCGGCCAGCCGGTCACATGCGTGGTCGCGCAGGACCAGTCGATCACGAAGGCGCAGGGCGACGTCACCGCGGATCTGCTCAAGAAGCTCGGCATGAATGTCGATTTCGTCGCGACCGATTGGGGCACGGTGGGCGCGCGCCGCGCGATGAAGACACCGCCGGGGCAGGGCGGCTGGAATATGTTCCACAGCTGGCACGCCGGCGCCGATTGCATCAATCCGGCCGCCTACACCGCCATCCGCGCCAATGGCGACAAGGCCTGGTTCGGCTGGCCCAACAGCCCGAACACCGAGAAGGAGATCACGGCCTGGTTCGACGCCAAGAATCTCGAGGAGGAGAAGGCCGCGATCGGGCAGGTCAACAAGGCGGCGCTCGAGGATGTCGTCTACGCGCCGACCGGTTTCTTCCTAACCTACACGGCATGGCGCAAGAACGTCTCCGGCATCACCAAGGGGCCGCTGCCGTTCTTCTGGAACGTGTCGAAATCCGCATGATGGTACGCTGAAGCCAGATGCTCTCTTACATCCTCCGTCGCATCGTCTCGACCTTGCCGGTGATGGCAATCGTCGCGCTGTTCGTGTTCAGCCTGCTCTACATCGCGCCGGGTGATCCCGCCGTGGTGATCGCGGGCGACCAGGCGAGCCCGGAGGATGTGGAGCGCATTCGCCAGAGTCTGGGTCTCGACCGTCCTTTCCTGATCCAGTTCGGAAGCTGGGTCTGGCGCATTCTGCACGGCGATCTCGGCACCTCGATCTTCACCAACCTTCCGGTCTCGACGATGATCGGACAGCGTCTCGGGCCGACACTGTCGCTGATGATGGTCACGCTGCTACTCACCATCGTGGTCGCGGTGCCGCTTGGCGTCGTGGCCGCATGGAGGGCGGGGAGCCTGATCGACCGCGTCATCATGGCATTCGCCGTGTTCGGCTTCTCGCTGCCCGTCTTCGTCGTCGGCTATATCCTCGCCTATGTATTCGCACTCGAGCTCGAATGGCTTCCGGTGCAGGGCTATACGCCGCTCACGGAAGGCTTCTGGCCGTGGCTGCAAAACCTGATCCTGCCATCGATCGCGCTCGGCTGCGTCTACATCGCGCTGATCGCGCGCATCACCCGTGCCACCATGCTTGAAGTCTTGCAGCAGGACTATATCCGCACCGCGCGGGCCAAGGGCCTCGGGCAAGGCGGCATCCTCTTCGTTCACGCGCTGAAGAACGCCGCGGTGCCGATCGTCACGGTGATCGGGATCGGCATCGCACTCCTGATCGGCGGCGCCGTCGTCACGGAAAGCGTGTTCGCGATCCCCGGCCTCGGCCGGCTCACGATCGACGCGATCCTGCGGCGCGACTATCCCGTCATCCAGGGCATCGTGCTCCTCTTCAGCTTCGTCTACGTCCTCGTCAATCTGATGATCGACGTCGTCTACACGCTCGTTGACCCGAGGATCCGCTATTGACCGATGCGACCGTCAATCCGCAAGCGCTGCCGGCGGGCTTCGTTCTCGCGCCGCAACTGCCTGAAATCCTGCGGCCGGTTAGGATCCGGCGCGGCTTCATCGGCCTCTTGCGTGGCCATCCCACGGTCGCGATCGGCGGCGCGCTGCTGCTGACGCTCGTTCTGATCGCGATCTTCGCGCCCTATCTCGGGACGGTCGATCCGACGGCACTTGCGCCCGCCAAGCGCACCCGCGCGCCGTCCGCCGCGTTCTGGTTTGGCTCCGACGTGCTGGGCCGCGACATCTATTCGCGCGTGCTCTTTGGCGCGCGGGTCTCGCTCACGGTCGGCCTGTCGGTTGCGATCCTCGCATCCGCGGCGGGCCTCGCCATCGGCATCGTCTCCGGCTTCATCCGCTGGGCAGATGGCATCTTGATGCGGTTCATGGACGGCCTGATGTCGATCCCGCCGATCCTGCTCGCAATCGCGCTGATGGCGCTGACGCGCGGCAGCGTCGGCAACGTCATCCTGGCCATCACCATCGCCGAGATCCCGCGGGTTTCCCGTCTTGTCCGTAGCGTGGTGCTCTCGCTGCGCGAGCAGCCCTATGTGGATGCCGCGGTCGCCTGCGGCACGCGGACGCCGATGATCATCCTGCGCCACATCCTGCCCAACACGCTGGCGCCGATGCTGGTTCAGGCGACTTATATCTGCGCCAGCGCCATGATCACGGAGGCGATCCTGTCCTTCATCGGGGCGGGCACGCCGCCCACCATTCCGTCCTGGGGCAACATCATGGCCGAAGGCCGCGCGCTGTGGCAGGTCAAGCCCTACATCGTGTTCTTCCCGGCGGCGTTCCTCTCCGTCACCGTGCTCGCCGTGAACCTGCTCGGCGACGGCCTTCGCGATGCGCTCGATCCGCGCATGGCCAAGAGCCTCTGATGTCGAGGGGTTGATCGCGATGGCCTTGCTCGAAGTCGAGAATCTCCAGACCCACTTTCGCACCCCCGGCGGCATCAACCGCGCGGTCGACGGCGTGTCCTTTCATGTCAACGAAGGCGAGACGCTCGCCATCGTCGGCGAATCCGGCTGCGGCAAGTCGGTGACCTCGATGTCGCTGATGCGGCTGATTCCGGAGCCGCCGGGCAGGATCGCAGGCGCTGTCCGCTTCGCGGGCAGGGACCTGCTGCAACTGTCCGATCGCGAGATGCGCGCCATCCGCGGCAACGACATCTCGATGATCTTTCAGGAGCCGATGACGAGCCTCAACCCGGTTCTGACGGTCGGCCGCCAGATCCGCGAGACGCTGATGATCCATCAGGGCCTCGACAAGCAGGCGGCCGAGGCGCATGCGATCGAGATGCTGACGCTGGTCGGCATTCCCGAGCCGAAGCGGCGCGTGCGCGAATACCCGCACCAGCTTTCCGGCGGCATGCGCCAGCGCGTGATGATCGCGATTGCGCTGGCCTGCAATCCAAAGCTCCTGATCGCCGACGAGCCGACCACCGCGCTCGACGTGACGATCCAGGCGCAGATCCTGAAATTGATGCTCGATCTCAAGCGCCGGGTCGGCGCGGCGATCATCCTGATCACTCACGACCTCGGTGTCGTCGCCGAGATCGCCGAACGCGTCATGGTCATGTATGCCGGCCGCAAGGTCGAGGAGGCGCCGGTGGCCGAGCTGTTCCGCTCGCCGCGTCATCCCTATACGCAGGGCCTGCTCGGCGCCGTGCCGCGGCTCGGCTCGTCACTAACAGGCACCGCGCGGCGTCTCGCCGAGATCCCGGGGCAGGTGCCTGATCTGCGCAAGCCTATCATCGGCTGCGTCTTCGCCGGCCGCTGCGCGCTCGCGACCGATCTCTGCCGCCAATATGCGCCTGGGCTCGAAGAGAAGGCGCCTCGCCACGTCGCCGCCTGCCACTATTCCGCCAAGGGGGCCATCGCGGCATGAGTCCTCCGCTGCTCCAGGTCAACGACCTCAAGAAGCATTTTCCGGTCAAAAAGGGCCTGTTCGGCCGCAAGTCCGAATATGTCTATGCCGTCGACGGTGTCTCGTTCGAAATCGCGAAGGGCGAGACGCTGTCGCTGGTCGGCGAGTCCGGCTGCGGCAAGTCCACGGTCGGCCGTGCCATCCTGCGGCTGTTCGACATCACGGCGGGCCAGGTGATCCTCGACGGCCAGCGCATCGACGACGCACATCCGAGCACGATGCGCCAGATGCGCCGCCGCGTGCAGGTGGTGTTCCAGGATCCGTTCTCGAGCCTCAATCCGCGCATGCGCGTGCGCGACATCCTGGCCGAGCCGATCCGAAATTTCGGCCTCGCCAAATCCGCCACCGATCTCGAAACCCGCGTGACGGCGCTGATGGATACCGTGCGGCTGCCGCGCGAGGCGCTCAACCGCCGGCCGCACGAATTCTCCGGCGGCCAGCGTCAGCGCATCGGCATTGCGCGGGCGCTCGCAGCCGAGCCCGAGCTGATCGTCTGCGACGAGGCGGTCTCCGCGCTCGACGTCTCGGTCAAGGCGCAGATCGTCAATCTCTTGCAGGATCTCCAGCGCGAGTTCGGCCTGGCGCTGCTGTTCATCAGCCATGACCTCGCCATCGTCGAGCACATGACTCACCGCGTCGCGGTGATGTATCTCGGCAAGATCGTCGAGGTGGCGCCGCGCCGCGAGATCTTTGCCGCGCCAAGGCATCCCTATACCAAGGCGCTGCTCTCCGCGGTGCCGCTGCCCGAGCCCGGCGCCCAGCGCAATCCCATCATCCTCAAGGGGGACGTGCCGAGCCCGATCAACCCGCCGAGCGGGTGCCGCTTCCACACCCGTTGCCCATACGTCTTCGACCGTTGCCGGACGGAGGAGCCGATGCTGCGTTCGACCGGACCCGAGCAATGGGTGGCCTGTCACCTCGAAGAGGCGCCGTAGGCCTTCAGCCCTGGCGGCGCAGGAAGCCCGTGATGGTGACTTTCTCCCAGATGCCGGCTGCCGCAAACGGATCGGCGCGGTTGAAGGCTTCGACCTCGGCGCGGCCGGGCGCCTCGATCAGGAACAGGCTGCCGATCATGCTCGCGCCGTCGTCGGAGACCAGCGGCCCAGACATCACGATCTTGACGCCGAAGCGCGATGTGTCGCTCAGGAAGGCCTTGTGGGCGTCGTAATTGGCGAGCCGGGTCGGCAGCGCGCTGGCGCGGTCGAGGGCGTGAATGGCGAACAGCATGATGTCTCCGTTGACGTGTCGGTGTTCTTGGACGGCCGCGGAGGCGGCCGTCCATGCTTGTGATGATCGGTTGGGCTACTTGGCGCCGAGCTTGCCGGCGTCCTCGAAGGTCGGGCAGGTCCGTTGCTCCAGCGGCACGTCGAACGGCTGGTAATTGTCCTTGGTGATGACGGTCGGCTTCAGCACGATCTCGGAAATGACAGGCTGGTTGCGCAAGCTGCGGATCGCCATCATGGCGCCGAGACACCCTTGCGCAAATCCGTTGTAGTCGCCGCTGGCGAGCAGCTTGCCGGACTTGATCGCGTCGATCGCCTCCTTGGTGCCGTTGATGCCGATCACCTGGGCCTTGCGGTTGGCGCCGTCGAGCGCCTCGATCGCGCCGACCGCCATGGCGTCGTTGGCCGCCAGCACGCCGTCGATCTGCGCGTTCGACTGCATCAGGTTTTCCATGACCTGGAGCGCCTGCAGCCGCTGGTAGTTGCCGGGCTGCGAGGCCAGCAGCTTGGCGCCCGAATTCTCCTTCAGCGCGTCGTTGAAGCCGCGGACGCGATCGACATTGGTCAGCGAGCCCTTGACGCCCTCGATGATGACGATGTTGCCCTTGCCGCCCAAAGTCTTGAGCAGGAAACGCGCGGTTTCCAGTCCGAGGCTGTAATCGTCGGCGCCGACGAAGGAGAGGAACTTGCCGCCGGCGGAGCGGTCGGTGATGTTGACGACGGGGATTTTCGCCTCGTTGATCTTCTCGACGCCCGGCACCATCGCCTTGTAGTCGACCGGCGTGAAGACGATCGCGCTCGGCTTCTTCACCACGACGTCCTCGATCTGGCTGAGCTGCTCGGGGATCGAGTCCGGCTTGGTCGGGATGTACTGCAGCGTCTTCGCATTCAGCGCTTTCGCCATGTTGTCGGCACCGACCCGCACCGTCTGGAAGAACGGATTGGTCTGGTTCTTGGTGAACACGGCGATGGTCTCGCCGTCGGCGCGCGCCTGTGTCGTGAACGCGGCCGCCATCAGCAGCGGCAGCGCCAAATAACCCATTTTCTGTTTCATGTAGCCTCCATCCCTCATTTTGCTTGTTGGATTTCTAAGAGCTCATTGCGCGCGGCGGCGGGTCTTCATGTCGAGCCAGACCGCGAGAATGACGATGATGCCGGTGACGAGCGGCTGCCAGTTGGCGCTGACCGACAACAGGTTCATGCCGTTCAGCACTAGCGTCAGGATCAGCGCGCCGATGAAGGTGCCGAACACGGTGCCGACACCGCCGAACAGCGAGGTGCCGCCGATCAGCACGGCTGCGATCGCGGGCAGCGTCAGGCTTTCGCCGATGTCGGCTTCGGCCGAATTGAGCCGCGACAGGAAGATGATCGAGGCCAGTCCCGCCATGGTGCCTGATACCGCGTAGACCAGCAGCAGGCGCCGCGCGACCGGAATGCCGGAGAGGCGGGCGGCGACCGGATTGGCGCCGATCGCATAGATCTCCTGGCCCCAGATCGTGCGCTGCGCAAACAGCGTTCCGATCCCGAGGAACACCAGCAGCAGATAGACCGGGATCGGCAGGCCGAACAGATAGCCGCTGCCGATCTGGCGGAAGCCTGCCGGGAAGCCGTGAAGGGTTTCGCCCGCCATGTACCAGTAGGTGAGGCCGTTCAGCACCCAGAGCATGCCGTAGGTGGCGATGAAGGAGGGGATGCGGAGCGCGGTGACCATGATGCCGTTGAGCAGGCCAACGATGCCGCCGCAGGCGAGCCCGGTGAGGATGCCGAGCGCCGGCGAGCCGGTCTTGTGGATCACGGTGCCGGCGATGCAGGCCGACAGCGCGACATTGGCGCCGACGGAGAGATCGAGGCCGGCGGTGAGCACCACCAGCGTCAGGCCGGAGGCGATGAAGAAGGTCAGGCTCGCTTGTCTCAGCACGTTGAGGATGTTGCCGAGGCTCAGGAAGGAGTCGCTGAGCACGGCGAGCACCGCGCAGATCAGCAGCGCTGCGAGCAGGCGATAGAACACCTGGATCGCGTCCTGCGACAGGAACGAGCGGGGCGGCGAGAGGGCCTCTTTGGAGATGTCGGTCATGCGCGGCTCCGCAGGCCGTCGAGGAAGAGAGCGACGATGACGAGGACGCCGACGCTTGCGACCTGCACCGAAGAGGGCATCGAGATCAGGTTCAGCCCATTGCGCAGCACGCCGACCGCGATCACGCCGAGCAACGTGCCGAGCAGCCAGCCATTGCCGCGCTCGAACGAGGTCCCGCCGACCGCGACCGCTGCGATGGCGTCGAATTCGAGACCGAGGCCCGCGGTCGGGTGGCCTGAATTCATGCGCGCGGTCATCAGCAGGCCGGCAATGCCGGCCATGGCGCCGCCGATCGCGTAGACTGCGATCAGCAGCTTGTTCGGCGAGAGGCCGGCATAGCGTAGCGCCTCGCGGTTGCCGCCGAGCGCGAAGATGTAGGTGCCAAAGCGGGTGTGGTAGAGCAGTCCGTGGAAGGCCGCATAGGTCACCAGCGCCATCACGATCGGCACAGGCACGCCGAGAAGCGTCGCCGAATAGATGTCGCGCACGCTGTGGGGGATGCCGACCACGCTCTGGCCGTCGCTGACGATCAGCGACAGGCCCTGCGCCATGCCGAGCGTGCCCAGCGTCGCGACGAAGGGCGGAATGCCGACGATGGCGACCAGCCAGCCGTTGGCGAAGCCGAAGGCTGCGCCGACCAGAAGCCCGGCGCCGAGGCCCAGCAGCATCGACTTGGTCGCGAGCGACACGATGGCGACGCAGAGCGAGGTCAGCGTCAGCACCGCGCCCATCGACAGGTCCAACCCCTCGGTCATGATGATCAGCGTCATCGGCAGCGCGAGCATGGTCAAAATGGTCGACTGCACCAGCACGTTGGAGAGGTTGGCGACCGACAGGAAGCCGGGCGCGATCGCGCTGAACAGGGCGATCAGCAGCACCAGCACGATGGCAACGCCGGGAATGCGCTGCAGCGGATTGGGTTGAGAGACGACCGCGGCTTCACGCATGATGCATCCCCAGTCGCACGATGTTCTCCTCGGTCAGTTCGTTGCGGGTCAGGTGTCCGGCGATGCGACCCTCGCGCATCACATAGGCGCGGTCGCAGACATGGCAGATCTCGACCTGTTCGGACGAGATCATCAAGGCCGCCGCGCCTTCGGCGACCAGCCGGTCGATCAGCGCAAAGATCTCGGACTTGGCGCCGATGTCGATGCCACGCGTCGGCTCGTCGAAGATGAAGAGCTTTGAGCCGGCCGCCAGCCACTTGCCGATCACGACCTTCTGCTGGTTGCCGCCCGAGAGCAGGCCGACAATCTGGCGCGCGCTCGGGGTTGCGATGCGCAGCTGCCGGATCAAGCCGTCGGACGTCCGCTGCGCGCTACGCTGGTCGAACAGGCCGCTCGGGAACAGCTTTCGCAGCGCCGACACCACCAGATTGTCGCTCACCGACCGCAGCAGGGCGAGGCCCTCGCTCTTGCGGCTCTCCGGGATCAGCGCGATGCCGCGGCGGGCGGCAAGGTCAGGCTCGCCGGAGATGGCCTTGCCGTCGAAAATGATCTCGCCTGATGTCACGGCATCGGCGCCGAAGATGGCACGGGCGACTTCGCTGCGGCCGGAACCGACCAGGCCGCACAGGCCGACGATCTCGCCCCGGCGCACCTCAATGTTGATATCGGAGATGCCGGTCGACGAGCTCAAGCCTTTGACCTCGAGCAGCAGCTCGCCGGGCTTGTCGGCAAAATTGCGCGGATAGGTCATGTCCACATTGCGGCCGACCATCATGCGGACGAGCTGGTCCGGCGTGACGTCTGCGGGGCGAACGCCGTCGATGCGGCGGCCGTCGCGCAGCACCGTGATGCGGTCGCCGAGCGCGAACACCTCGGCCATGCGGTGCGAGATATAGACGATGGAGACGCCGTCGGCCTTCAGCCGCGCGATCAGAGCAAACAGCAGCTCGGTCTCGCGGTCGGACAGCGCCGCCGTCGGCTCGTCCATGACCAGGATGCGCGCGTTCTGGCTGATCGCCTTTGCGATCTCGACCATCTGCTGCTGCGCCACCCCTAACTTGTCGACGGTGGTGGAGGGATCGATGTCGAACCCGATCGTGCCGAGCACGCGCCTGGCGTCGGCCAGGATCTTGCGGCGGTCGATCGTGCCGGGAATGCGGCCCTTCGGCTCGCGGCCGAGGAAGATGTTCTGGGCGATATCGAGATGGGGGACGAGCGAGAATTCCTGGAAGATCACGGCGATGCCGAGCTTCTGCGCATCCGCGGTCGAGGAGATCGCGACCTTGTCGCCCTTGTAGTAGAACTCGCCAGCATCAGCGCGGTAGGCGCCGCACAGCACCTTCATCAGGCTCGACTTGCCGGCGCCGTTCTCCCCCAACAGCATATGGACTTCGCCGGGGTAGACGGCAAAGGAAACATCATCCAGCGCCTTGACGCCGGGAAACTCCTTGCTGATGCCGCGCAGCTCCAGCAGAGGCGCGGGTGAGGCGGGCTCGATAGCCAATGCGGCGCTGCTCATGCGTGCACTCCGCTCGCGAAGATCTTTCCGGGATTCATCAGTCCATCAGGATCGAGCGCGGTCTTGATCGATCGCATCACATCGACGGCCTCGCCGAGCTCATCGGTGAGATAATCGATCTTGCCGAGCCCGATGCCGTGCTCGCCGGTGCAGGTGCCGTCCATGGCGATGGCCCGGGCGACCATGCGGGCCTGCAGCGCCTTGGCGCCTTCGGCCTCATCCGGCTTGGCCGGGTCGATCAGGATCAGCATGTGGAAATTGCCGTCGCCGACATGGCCGACGATCGGGGCGGTAAAACCGTGCTCGTCGGCGTCGCGTCTGGTCTCGGTCAGGCATTCCGCCAGCCGCGAGATCGGCACGCAGACATCGGTGATCACGGCGCGCGCGCCGGGCCGCAAGCCCAGGCCCGCATAGAGCGTGTTGTCGCGGGCGTGCCAGAGCCTGCTGCGGTCCTCCTGCGCCTTCGCCCAGGCAAAGCCATGGCCGCCATGGTCGGCCGCGATCGCCTGCGCGGCTTCGGCCTGCTCGGCAACGGAGGTCTCGGAGCCGTGGAATTCGAAGAACAAAGTGGGGGCCTCGCGATAGCCGAGCTTCGCGTAGGCATTGATGCCGCGCATCATGACGTCGTCGAGCAGCTCGATGCGGGCCACGGGGATCGCGGACTGGATCACGGAGATCGCGGTGTCGACGGCATCGTGCAGGGTGTCGAAGCTGCAGACCGCAGCCGAGATCGCCTGCGGCACGGGATGCACCTTCAATGTGACTTCGGTGATGACGCCGAGCGTGCCTTCGGCGCCGACGAACATCCGCGTCAGGTCATAGCCGGCGGCCGATTTGCGCGCGCGCCTGGCGGTGCGGATCACGCGCCCGTCGGCCAGCACCACCTCCAGCGCCATGACGTTGTCCTTCATGGTGCCGTAGCGCACCGCCATGGTGCCGGACGCGCGCGTGGAGGTCATGCCGCCGATCGAGGCGTCGGCGCCGGGATCGATCGGAAAGAAAAGTCCGGTGCCGCGCAGCTCGGCATTGAGCTGTTTGCGCGTGATGCCGGGCTGCACGACGACATCCATGTCGCTCTCATGCACCGTCAGCACCTTGTTCATCCGGGCGAAGTCGAAGCAGACGCCGCCCGCGACCGCGGCCGCATTGCCTTCGAGCGAGGTGCCCGCGCCGAACGGAACGATCGGCATGCCTGCGCTGGCGCAGAGCTTCACGATTTCGGCGACCTCCTGCGTGGTTTCGGGGAAGACAACGATGTCGGGCGGCAAATTGCGATAATGCGATTCGCTCTGCCCGTGCTGATCGAGCACGCCGCGCGCAACGCTCGCGCGCGGGCCGATCATGCCGGTGAGGCGATCGGCCAATATGCTCGTGCTGACCCGCGGTCCCATCCTTAGCTCCCGTCTGCTCCCTGTTGCCGGACTCTTGTTGGTCCTTGGTTTAGCCTAGGCGGCTCTCGCGTTGCTCGCGACCTGCTTCAGGCCGAAATCGTAATTGAGGTGGAAATAGTTGCGCTCCACCATGCGACCATCCGGCGCACGGCCGGCTGGGTGGCCAGTGAATTCGCGGATCAGGCTGTCCTTGACGCCGAACACCACGTCAGAGTCGAGATATTTGTCACCGGCGACGAACACATGGGTCACCAGCTGCTCGAAACCGGGCGCCGAGATCATGAAATGCACGTGCGCCGGACGCCAGGGATGGCGGCCCTGCACCTCCAGCATCTCGCCGACAGGGCCGTCATGCGGGATCGGATACGCCGCCGGCTTGATCGACCAGAAATGGAAACGGCCATTGGCGTCGGTATGAAAGCGCGCGCGCATCGCGAGATCGCCGATGTCGTCGAGCTGCTGCACGTCGTAATAGCCGTCGTCGTCGGAATGCCAGACATCGACGATGGCGCCCGCAAGCGGTTGTCCGTCGACGGTCGAGACCGAGCCTGTGACCAGCATCGGATCGCCTTCCATCGGGCCGGAGATATCGGCGCCGCTGTCCTTCTCCGGCGCGGCCTGGACGAAGAACGGGCCGAGCACCGTCGTCTCGGTCGCGCCTTCCGGCACCGGATGATTGATCGCGTCGACCAGCATGGAGACGCCGAGCGTGTCGGACAGCAGGATGAACTCCTGCCGCTTGTCGTCGCACATGTGCCCGGTGCGGGTCAGGAAATCGATGCCGTATTCCCATTCCTTCTGGGTCGGGCGGATCTCGCGGACGAAAGCATGAAGGTGGCGCACCAGCGCTTCGCTGACCTCCTTGATGCGCGGATCGGTCGAGTCCTTGATCCGCTCCAGCACCGCGTCCGTGATCGTGGTCTCGTTGAAGTTACGCATAGCTGTCTCCGCGATCAGAGTTTGGGTTCGCCAAGCCCGGACAGACGTTCCAGGTGCTTGACGGTCGCGATGAAGTCGGTGTCGCCGTCGCCTTGCGCGACCAGTGAGCCATAGGTTTCGCGCACCTGCGCGGCGAGCTGCAGCGGCACACCCACGGCGTGGCCGGCGCCGAGGATGAGATCGAGATCCTTGGCCATCTGCTTGCACGAGAAAGTCGACTCGAAGTCGCGTGTCCGCAGCGGCGCGGTCTTGTACTTCACCATCGGCGAGGCCACCGCGCTATCGTCGAGCACCTTCAAAATGTCCTGCCAGGCGATGCCGCCCTTGCGCGCCAGCGCCAGGCTCTCGGCCATCATCGCCGCCGAGACCGCGATCATCAGATTGACCGAGAGCTTTGCGTAGCGGGCTTCCTCGGCCGGCCCGAGATAGGTCTGGGCGCGGGTGAAGGCGGCGAACAGCGACTTGGCGTTGTCGAAGGCATCCTTCGGCCCGGAGACGAAGCAGGTCAGGGCGCCGGTATGAACGATGCTGGCGTTGCCGGAGACCGGCGAACGCAGATAGGCAATGCCGCGGGCTTGAGCCGCGGCCGCAACTTCGGTGGAGGCCTCGACGCTCACGGTGCTGGTCTCGATCAGAACAGATCCAGCAGCCATCGCGGCGATCAGGCCGGCGGGGCCGAGCAACGCGCCGCGCAAGGCGGTGTCATCGGGCAGGGACGTGATGATCGCGGCCTTGCCGCTCACGGCCTCGGCCGGCGAAGCGGCAATCGAAATGCCTTGCGCACGCGCCTCGTTGATCCGGGCGGCGCTCTGATCGAATGCGGTCACGGCGTAGCCGGCCTTGGCGACGAGCGCCGACATCGGCAGGCCCATCTTGCCGATCCCGATGAAAGCGACATTCCTTGAAGCGTCGGTCATTGATCTCATCCATTGGCGCCTTCAGGCGGCGCGTCCCTGTCGTTCGATGTCCTGCACCAGCCGCCGGCCGGATTGGGCCAGCAGGTCCTTCTTCGTCTCCAGCCCCTCGATCAGCAGCCGGCCGTCCCGCTTCTTCCAGGTCCCGCCGATCATGACGGCCTCGATATTGGCAAGGCTCGTCTGCATCACGACGGTCGCGACGGGATCGTGCACCGGGACAATGTTGAGATCGGATGCGTTGATGATGACGAGGTCAGCGAGCTTGCCCGGTGTCAGCGAGCCGATCTGGCCCTCGCGGCCGAGCATGCGGGCGCCTTCGGTCGTGATCCAGCGCAGGGCCTCGCGGACGGGAACCGTGGTCGTCGCCGGAATGGTGCCGCTCACTTGACGCGACTCCGCATTGTCGAGCGCCCGCTGCATCGACAGCGCGACGCGGGCGACGGAGAAGAGATCGCCGGCCAGCACGGATTCCAGGTCGATCCCGATGGTCGGGCGCACGCCGCGCTTGAGCAGCCGTCCGGTGATCGGGAAGCCGTGGCCCTGGATCATCTCGTTCTCCGGCGTCACCGAGAAGGACACGCCGAGGTCGACCATCTTGTCGAGGAGATCGTCGGGCAGATCGTTGCCATGAACGATGTTGATGCCGGCGCCGACGAGGCCGGCCTCGATCAGCTTCTCCCAGCCGCCGGGCGTCTTGGCCGGACCGCCGCCCTGATGCATGGATGCGATCAGCTTCAGCTCGCGCGCCAGCCGGAAATCGTGCATGGCGACGTCGAGCGTCGAATAATGCGCAAGCCCGAGCGTGACGAGGCCGTCGCGGTCGGCAAGGGGACCGGCCAGCAGCCGCTCGACCTCGCGGCGCGGATGCGGAATCTCGGAGAAATGCGGCTCGCCGGGCTTCGGCTCCGGCTTGGGCGAGCCATGGAAGAAGGCGGCGCGGATGCCGCTCTCGATCAGCCCGCGCACGGCGGCATCGGTATGATCAGGCGTCGGATTGTTGTGGCACCAATCGACCAGCGTGGTGGTGCCGCAATTGATCTGGTTCAGCGCTCCGACGAGGGTCGCAATGTGGATGTCGTCGGGCCGGAACACGGTCGCGAGCCCGGCATGCATGCGACGGAAATATTCCAGCAGCGTCCAGTTCGCGGCATAGCCGCGCAACGCGGTTTGCCAGGTGTGCATGTGCGCGTTGATCAGGCCGGGGATGACGATCCGGCCGTTGCCGTCCACGATCTCGGTTTCGGAAGCGCCGCTGCCGAGGTCGATCGATGGGCGCACGTCAACGATGCGGCTGCCCTCGACCAGCACATCGCCGGTGTTGAGGTCGCCAATCGCGTCATCCATGCTGATGATGACAGCTGATTTGATCAGCGTGCGCCGCATCGCTTCAGGCCGCCGCTTTGATGGTAACAGGCGGCTCGCCGGCCCAGGCGCGGGCGATCAGCTCCCGGATCGCATTGCGCTCGAGCGGGCGCGGATTCCAGTAGGCGTTGGTGACGGCGAGATCGGCCGCCTTGTCGATGCCGCTTTCGGGCATGCCGATGTCGCGCAACGCCAGCTTCGCACCCAGCCGCTTCGCGAGGTCGTAGAGTCCCTGAGACGCATCGGTCGTGCCGATCGCGCGCGAGATCCGCGCCATCGCATCGGGCACCGCCGGCGCGTTGTAGGCCAGCGCATGCGGCAGCACGATGGTGTGGGTCTCGGCGTGCGGCAGATCGAAGGTACCGCCGAGCGTGTGGCAGAGCTTGTGATGCAGCGCCATGCCGACCGTGCCGAGGCAGACGCCGCACAGCCAGGCGCCGTAGAGTGCTTCGGTGCGCGCCTCGCGATCGTCGCTCTTCGCGGCAATGGCGGGGAGGGCGCGGGCCAGCGCGCGGATGCCTTCTTCCGCCATAAGCGATGTCACGGGATTGGTGTCGCGCGCATAGAGCGCTTCCACGGCATGTGCGATCGCGTTGATGCCGGATGTCGCAGCCAGGTTCGCCGGCAGCGTCAGGGTGAGGTCGACGTCGTAGATCACGGTCTCCGGCAGTATCGCTGCATCGCGCACGGTGGTCTTCAGGCCGTTCTCGGTCTGGCCGACGATCGGCGTCATCTCCGAGCCGGCATAGGTGGTGGGAATGCAGAGCTGGTTGACGCCGGTGCGCAAGGCCAGCGCCTTGCCAAGGCCGGTGGTCGAGCCGCCGCCGAGCGAGACGACGCAATCGGCCTCGCATGCCTTCATCGCCGCGAGCGCGCGCTCCGTGACCTCGACCGGCGTGTGCATGGTCGCGCCGGGAAAGATGCCGGCGTAGAGCGGGCCGAGGGCTGCGCCGAGGCTCTTGCCTTGCGCCTCCTGCTGCGGCGTCGTCAGCACCAGCGCGCGCTTGCCGCCGAGCCGCTCGATTTCGGCTTTGGCCGAGGCCAGCGTTCCGCTGCCGAACACGACGCGGCAGGGCAGGTTTTCAAAGGTGAACGAACCGATCATCTGCCGGTCTCTTTGATGGGATAATCGACCTGGAAGCGCCCGATCCGCAAGTCGCCCAGCGCCTCGCGGACGCGCAAATGTTCGGGGTGGGTGGCATAGGCGGCGAGTGCGGCCTGGTCGGCAAATTCGGAGAACAGCACCACGTCGCAGGCGTAATCGACATCGCTGACGTCGACGCCGACCTCAATGTGGGTGAGGCCCTCAATCCGGCCCCGCAGTCCCTCGAACAGGGTCTTGACCTTGGAACGGGCCGCGGAGCGCTCCGCGGGCGTCTCCCCGCGCAGCCGCCACATCACGATGTGCCTGATCGGGCCCGACATTTCCCAGTTTCCTCGCCTGCTATCTTGCTTGTGTTCTGGCCATTTTGACTTGCGGGATGTGGAAATAAAGGTCAATATTTGTAAGTCTCTTTTTCTAAAAGTGGAAAAATGGATCGTCTGCTGCAGTTGGAGGTATTCTCCAAGACGGCCGAGCTCGGCAGCCTGTCAAAAGCCGCCGAGGCCTTGCGCATGTCGAATGCGGCGGCGAGCCGCCATCTCAGCGCGCTCGAGGAGCGCCTTGCGGTCAGGCTGATCGAGCGCAACACACGCAGGCTGTGGTTGACGGAGGCGGGGCAGGAGCTGCTGGAGCGCTCCAGCCGGGTGCTGAGCGAACTGGCGGAGGCCGAGGACATCGTCAGCGATCGCGCGCTGTCGCCGCAGGGCACGCTGCGGGTCACGAGCTCGCTGTCCTTTGCGGTGATCTATCTGGCGCCGATGCTGCCGGCCTTCCGCGCGCGCTATCCGAAGCTCAACATGCAGATCACGACCGCCAACCGCTATCCCGATTTCATCGAGGCCGGCATCGACGTCGCGATCCGGACGCGCGAGCAGGAGCCGGATTCGAACATCATCGTCCGCCGCATCGGCCAGATGCGGCGCGTGCTCGCCGCCGCGCCCTCCTATCTCGCAAGCGCCGGCGAGCCGGAGCAGCCCGCCGATCTCGCGCGTCACAACATGCTGGTCTACAATCTCGCGAACGATCCCTATTCGCTGCGCCTGCGCAAAAGCCATGGCGCGCAGACCGTCCGCATCACGCCGACGCTCGACAGCAATGACGGCCAGGTCATTCGCGGCGCGGCGCTGGCAGGGCTCGGCATCCTCATCCAGCCGCTCTACATCGTTCAAAGCGACATCGCGGCGGGCCGTCTCGTCCCAGTGCTAGTGGATTGGGAGCTGCCACTGCTCACCATGAACATCGCATACCAGAACCGCGCCGGGCTGCCCGCCAAGATCAGGGCCTTTTCCGACTTCCTCGTCACCCATATCCGCGAGCATTCGGAGCCGGGAATCTGGATGGACGCGACCAAGTGAGCGGGTAGCAGCCATGTATCTCGGCATCGATCTCGGCACCTCGGCGGTCAAGACCGTTCTCGTCGACGGTGCCCAGCGCGTGATTGCAAGCGAGAGCCGGCCGTTGACAACGGCGTCGCCGCTATCAGGCTATTTCGAGCAGGACCCCGCGCAGTGGATCGATGCAACCTTCGCCACGCTGGATGCCTTGAAGGCGACGCATGCCGGCGAGTTGGCGGCCGTCGAAGGCATCGGACTGTCCGGCCAGATGCATGGCGCCACGCTGCTCGATGCGAGCTCGAGACCGTTGCGGCCCTGCATCCTTTGGAACGACGGTCGCTCCGCCGCCGAGTGCCAAGTCCTGGAACGACGCTGGCCCGACTTGCGCGTGACGTCGGGCAACAAGGCCATGCCAGGATTCACCGCGCCGAAGCTGCTCTGGATCGCGACGCACGAGCCTGAAATCTTTGCGGCGACGAAACTCGTGCTGCTGCCAAAGGCCTATCTGGGCCTGGTGCTGAGCGGCGAGGCCATCGAGGACGTCTCGGATGCATCGGGATCACTGTGGCTCGACGCCGCGCGCCGGGACTGGTCGGACGCAGCATTGGCCGCGACCGGCCTGTCGCGCGATCACATGCCGCGTCTGGTCGAGGGATGCGCGCCCGCAACCACGCTGCGCGGCGAGCTGGCACGGCGCTGGGGCATGACCGGACAGCTCGCGGGCGGTGCCGGCGACAATCCGGCAGGCGCCGTCGGCATCGGCGCGATCCGGCCGGGAACCGCGTTCGTGTCGCTGGGAACCTCGGGGGCCTTGCTGGCACCGACCAGCAGAATCGCCGCCAACCCGGACCGCGCGGTGCATACGTTCTGCCACGCCATTCCCGACATGTGGATTCAGGCCGGCGCGATCCTCTCGGCCGCCTCCTGCCTGGCCTGGATCGCGCGCCTGTTCGGCGCCACCGAGGCCGAGTTGCTGGCGCCGCTTGGATTGCGCCCGCAGGCGCCGTCGCCTGTGAGCTTCCTGCCTTATCTGGCGGGTGAGAGGACACCGCACGATGATCCCGCCGTGCGCGGCATGCTTGATGGTTTGAGCCATGGCACCGATCGCGGGTCGATCGTGCAGGCGGTGCTCGAGGGCGTCGCCTTCGCGCTTGCCGATTGCCGCGACGCGCTCGCGGATGCCGGCATTGCGATGACGGAAGTCGACGCCATTGGCGGTGGTTCACGGTCCCGGTTCTGGCTCTCGGTGCTGGCAAACGTGCTGAATGTTCCGGTCCATCGCTTTGCCGGAGGCGAGACCGGCGCGGCGTTCGGTGCGGCGAGATTGGGGCGGCTTGCTGTCACCGGTGAGGCGATCGCCGCCGTGTGCACGCGGCCGCAACGCATCGAGACGTTCGAACCCGACGCAAGACTGGTCGATGCCTATGCCGAGCGGCTTCCCGCCTGGCGCGAACTGTATCGGCCGCGCCACTAGCATCGCCTCGACGTTGCATTCCCGTGTGTTCGGTATTGCTCTGTGCCGCGGCCTTTTGTTTAATGCGTGAACCGCGCTGACAAAATCATTGAGACGCGGGTAGGAAACGCATTGTGCGTCGGGAGGCACGATGAACGATCCGATCCTCGAGATGCGTGGGGTCTCAAAATCCTTCTTTGGCATCAAGGCGCTGCGTTCCGTCGATCTTACCGTCTATGCCGGCGAAATTCATGCCCTGATGGGTGAGAACGGC
Source organism: Bradyrhizobium sp. LA6.1 (assembly GCF_040547805.1). Taxonomy (NCBI): domain Bacteria; kingdom Pseudomonadati; phylum Pseudomonadota; class Alphaproteobacteria; order Hyphomicrobiales; family Nitrobacteraceae; genus Bradyrhizobium; species Bradyrhizobium sp. LA6.1. The sequence continues at coordinate 101,247 of NZ_JBEPQK010000008.1, forward strand.
GCCGGAAAGTCGACGCTGATGAAGATCTTGTCCGGCGCCTACAGGCCCGATCCCGGCGGCGAGATCCGGATCGAAGGAAGCCCTGTACGGATCGAAGGTCCGCTCGGCGGCCGCGCGGCGGGCATCTCGATCATCTACCAGGAGCTGTCGTTGGCTCCCAATCTCAGTGTTGCCGAGAATATCTATCTCGGCCGGGAGCTGTCGCGAGCAGGCTTGCTGGCACGCGGCGCCATGCGCGAGGGCGTCGGCCCCATCCTGAAACGGCTCGGCGCAGACTTCCTGCCGTCGACGCTGGTGGCGCACCTCTCCATGGGCCAGCGGCAACTGGTCGAGATCGCGCGTGCGCTGCACGTCAGGTCAAAAATCCTGATCATGGATGAGCCGACCACCGCGCTGTCGGCCGGCGAGAGCGCGCGGCTGTTCGCGCTGATCCGCCAGCTTCGCGCCGAGGGGCTTGCCATCATCTACATCTCGCATCGCATGGACGAGGTCTACGCGCTCGGCGACCGCGTCACCGTGCTGCGCGACGGCCGGCTGGTCGGGGCGCTCGACAAGCAGGACATCCGCGCCGACACCATCGTTCGGCTGATGGTCGGGCGCGACGTCTCCTCGTTCTACAAGAAGGATCATGATCCGGAGGCGGGGCGGGGGCATCCCGTGCTCGCGGCGATCGACATGGCCGATGGCCGGCGCGTCAAGGGGTGCTCGCTGACCGTGCATGCGGGCGAGGTGGTCGGCCTCGCCGGCCTGATCGGCGCGGGTCGCACCGAGCTTGCGCATCTCATCATTGGTGCGGCGCCCAGGACCTCCGGCCGTGTCGAGCTGCAGGGACGCCCGGTCGACATCCGCACGCCGGGTGAGGCGCTCGACATCGGCGTCGCCTATCTGACCGAGGACCGCAAGGCGCTCGGCCTGTTCCTGGACATGTCGTGCCTGGACAACATCAACCTCGCGGTGCTCGGCCGGGATGCCCGGATCGGTTACATCCTCGACCGCGACAAGGGCCGTGATCGCGCCAACAGGGCGTTCGCGGCGCTCGGTATTCGTGCCGCCGATATCAACGTCACCGTCGGCGCATTGTCCGGCGGCAACCAGCAGAAGGTGCTGCTGTCGCGCCTGCTTGCGACCACGCCAAAGGTCCTGATCCTCGATGAGCCGACCCGCGGCGTGGATGTCGGCGCTAAGTCCGAGATCTACTCGATCATCGACAATCTTGCCAAATCGGGCACGGCGATCCTCGTCATCTCGTCCGATCTGCCCGAGATCATCGGCATCTGCGACCGCGTCGTCGTCATGCGGGCGGGGCATATCGCCGGTGAAATCGAGCGCGGCGCGACGTCGCCCCTGAACCAGGAAGACATCATGGCGCTCGCCACGGGGATGGAGCAACTCGATGCATGACGGCTCTCCAAAGACGGACACCGCCGCCACCGCGGGCCTCGCGGCCGCGCAGGAGACGAAGCGTCAGCGCATAAGGCTTCTGATCCGCGCCGCCGGCATGCTGCCGGTGTTGTTGATCTTGTGCGGCGGCTTCCATTTTCTGTCGGAGGGCCGCTTCTTCACCGGACAAAATCTCGGCATCGTGTTGCAGCAGGCCGCAGTGAACACCGTGCTCGCCGCAGGCATGACCTTCGTCATCCTCACCGGCGGCATCGACCTCTCGGTCGGCTCGATCCTGGCGGCGTCCGCGATGGCCGGGTTGACGCTTTCCAAGCTGCCGGAGCTCGGGATGCTGTGGCTGCCGGCCGCGCTGCTTACGGGCCTCGGCTTCGGCGTCATCAACGGCGCGCTGATTGCACTCCTCCGCCTGCCGCCTTTCATCGTCACGCTCGGCTCTCTCACCGCCGTACGCGGCCTGGCGCGACTGCTCGGGGCCGACACCACCGTCTTTAATCCTTCCATTCCCTACGCCTTCATCGGCAACGGCTCGCTGACGCTCGTTCCCGGCGTCGCGTCGATCCCGTGGCTCTCGGTGATCGCCTTGCTCGTCATCCTCGTCTCGTGGCTGGTGCTGCGCCGGACGGTGCTCGGCGTGCACATCTATGCGGTGGGCGGCAATGAAAGCGCGGCGCGGCTTGCCGGCATCAAGGTCTGGGCCGTGCTGATCTTCGTCTACGGCATCTCGGGACTCTTCGCCGGGCTCGGCGGCGCCATGCAGGCGGCGCGGCTCTATGCGGCCAACGGTCTCCAGCTCGGTCAGTCCTATGAGCTCGATGCGATCACCGCCGTGATCCTGGGCGGCACCTCGTTCGTCGGCGGCATCGGCTCGATCTGGGGCACGCTGGTCGGCGCGCTGATCATCGCCGTTCTGTCGAACGGCCTGATCCTCGTCGGCGTCTCGGACATCTGGCAATATGTGATCAAGGGCCTGGTGATCATCGGCGCCGTGGCGCTGGACCGCTACCGGCTGCAGGGCTCCGCCAGAACCTGAAAGGGTTCGGCGCGCACCTGAGTGCACATGGTGTGATGCGAGGTTCCGTTGCGGCAACTGGTCTGCCGTGCCGGATAAGAATACAGACCAGGGAGGAAGCCAATGTTGAAGACGATCACGCTCGCCGGCGCCGCGATGGCGCTTGCCCTAAGCACCGCGCCATCCTTCGCCAAGGAACTCAAGTCGATTGGCGTTTCGCTGGGTTCGATGGGTAATCCGTTCTTCGTCGCGCTGTCGAAGGGCGCCGAGTTCGAGGCCAGGAAGACCAACCCCAATGTGAAGATCACGACGGTCGGCTTCGAATACGACCTCGGCAAGCAGGTCACCCAGATCGACAATTTCATTGCCGCCGGCGTCGACCTGATCCTGTTGAACCCCGGCGATCCCAAGGCGATCGGGCCGGCGATCAAGAAGGCGCAGGCGGCGGGCATCGTGGTCGTCGCGGTCGACACCGCAGCCGAAGGCGCCGACGCCACCATAACCACGAACAACGTGCAGGCCGGCGAGATCTCATGTCAGTACATCGTCGACAAGCTGGGGGGCAAGGGCGACGTCATCATCGAGAACGGGCCGCAGGTCTCGGCCGTGATCGACCGCGTCGTCGGCTGCAAGAACGTTCTCTCGAAGAATCCCGGGATCAAGGTGTTGTCCAGCGACCAGGACGGCAAAGGCTCACGTGAAGGCGGTCTCACCATCGCGCAGGGCTATCTGACGCGCTTTTCCAAGATCGACGCCATCTTCGCCATCAACGATCCGCAGGCGATCGGCACCGATCTCGCGGCGCGCCAGCAAGGCCGCAGCGGCATTGTCATCACCGCGGTCGATGGCGCGCCCGACATCGAGGCCGCGCTGAAGGATCCGGCGGCGCCGCAGGTCCAGGCGTCCGCTTCGCAGGACCCGTTCTTCATGGCGCGGCGCGCGGTGCAGGTGGGCGTCGGCATTCTCAATGGCCAGAAGCCGGCCTCGACCGTCGAGCTCCTGCCTTCGAAGCTCGTGACCAGGGACAACGTCGCCGAGTACAAGGGCTGGACCTCGGATCGTTCTCAGTAGAACGCCGCCTCCCGCGCGAGCGGTCGAAACACGAGATGACGGGCGGCGTTGTGATCCACGCCGTCCGTCGTGCCACGCGCTAACAGGCGGTGTGGGGACTGGTTCGCGGGGACAAGACGACCGATGGAAATTTGCTTGCGAAGGCCCGGGTCTTGGGTTGAACACGCGATCCGTCGATCACCTCGAGCCGGCCGCAGCGGTTCAGCGTGTGCAGCTTTCTGCCGGGCCATGCCGGTCCGGGCCTGAGGGAGTGGCGGACGACCTGCTTGAATGTCGTCGGAGACAGTTCGATCACTTCCGCGAGGCCGAGCGCGGCGCCATATCCGTCGGCGCAATCCTGCACCGGCCGCCACAATTTGCCATCGATGGTGACGAAATTCCCCGCGGGTCGCGCACTTGCGCGATCGATCAGGACCGGGTTGCTGGCATGGGGCAACCAGGGGCCGAGCAGGTGCTCGGCGTAATAGATCGCAAGCGAATCCGAATAGCCGCCGGTTCCGTCTCGCCAGGCTCCGAACAAGTAGTTCAGACCGTTGTGCTGCGTGATGGTCACATCGGCCAGTTCGAGGCCTGAGAGCAGCGTGGCGTGTCGTTCCCATTTGTCCGGAAACCGAATGCATTTGTAGAGCGCGACGTCCCCGTGGAGCGAGCTCTCCGGGATCATCCACAACTCGCCATTGTCCTCGATCAGGAACGGATAGGACAGGTGCCAGGATTCTTCCAGCACGGACACGACCTCGCCGACCGGGCCGGCGTCGCCGAACTCGACTGCCGAAATGATGCCTTTTCCAACCCGATGATCGAGATCTTCGAAGTAGACGAATGTTCGTCCCTGCCATGTGATCGGGAAGGGATCGGCGTAGAAATGATTTCCGGGATCGGCGAGGACGTTCCAGCCAGGCCCGGAGAGATCTCCCGTCTGCCAGACACCCGCGCCATCATTGAAGCGCCATCCGACATGCCAATGCGGCGCATAGCAGCAGAGGCGGTAGATCTCCTTGGCGATCGATACGGCGAGGCCGCGCACGACATAGGCCGCCGGCGGCCGGCCGTTGCCGGCTCGGGCCTGGCGTGCCAGCTGAGGCACGATACGCGGCCGTCCCGACAGGATGGCCGCCACCATGGTCAGGGTTCGCACCATGACCGTTTCGAGCCCACCGCTCAAACCGGCGGCGATTTCTGCGGAGGGATGGCCGCGATCGAGCACCGCGCCGTCGATCTCGTTGACGATCTCGATGACGGGCAGGTCGCCGGCGAGAATCGCCGCGAGTGCCGCGTTTTCACCTGCAGTTCCGTTGAACAACGGGCGGAGATACAGCCGGGCCGAACAGTCCGGATCGCGCGCGACGCTGGTGAAATCGACGATCACGTCGGCCGTGCCGGTGCGAGCCTGCGTCTGTTCCGGATCGATCTTCAGCCCGTCGGCGCCGCTGTGCCTGCCTTTACGCAGCACCATGCGCTCGAGCTCGAACAGGGCGTCGAGCCCCGCGGGCCGTGGCTCCGCCGTTGCAGTCAACGCGATTTGAACCGGAACGTCCCGGCCGTCGATCGACAGCGTCTGGCGGTGCATCCACCGCCGCGCATGGTCACGTTCGCAGCGAAACTCGATGATCATGTCGAGCCAACCTATTCCAACGCATCGGCTCAGACGACCCGATTGAGGATTTGAACGTATTCCTCAACCATCGCATCGACCGAATAGCGCAACCTCAGGCCTTTGGCATTCTTTAGCAGTTCGTCGCTCAGTGCTTGGTCGGTCAGAAGTCTGGAGACGGCAGCCGACAGCTTCGCTTGATCTGAAGCATCGACAAAGAGGGCAGTGGGCTTTCCTTCGAAGGACAGCACCTCGCGCAGCACGGGAAGATCGGTGACGACCGAGGGAACGCCGGCGTTGGCGGCTTCGACGGCGGCAAGGCCAAAGGTCTCGGCCTGGGTCGGAAACACGAATATGTCGAGACAGGCGAGAAAATCCGCGATCTGGCGTGGCGCGATTTCGCCGAGCAGATGCAATCGGTCCGAGACCTTCAAATCGTCCGCAAGCTGCCGCAGTCGCGCTTCGTCGGCGCCCTGGCCGGCGAGTGTAAGGTGCCACGACGGCTCGTCCGGCAGGAGGCGTATCGCCGCATCGAGCCGCTTGTGCGGATGCAGCCTCGCCGCGCAGCCGAGCAGGACGCGGTCCGGCGGCAGGTTGAATTTCTGTCGTGCGGCGCTCTTCGGCAGGATGAGGGCCTTGTCCTCGAAGCCGTGCGGGACATGCACCATGCGCGACCGGTAGGCCTGCGGGTAGCGCGAATACTCGCGCTCCATGTCCTTTGAGTTCAGCGTGATGCGGTCGAAGAAGCCGACGCTGCCCATGACGATGTCGGCCGTGCGGATCGGCCAGCTCATCGACAGCGCGGATGAAACCTGGTTGGCGACGACAGGGGCGCGGCTGACGAGGCGCGTCACGCCCGCGCCGATGACGTTGCCGAAATGCTGGAAGGTCAGGACGGCGTCGGGCCGCCCGGCTCTGATATGACCGCCAAGCGTCCACAGCATCCGCAGCAGCGCAACCGGATTGCCCGGCCGGCGCGATGCGCAATAGAACGTCTCGGGCGGCTCGTCGAACGAATCCGATTTGCGGAAGAAAAACAGGTTGGAGACGCGATGGCCGCGCGCGGAGAGGCCGGCGCCGAGAAGCCTGGAGATCTCCTGCGCGCCCGCGTTCTCGGCCTGGGTCTGTACGAGAAGGACGTGCAGCTTTCGTTCGCTGCCGTTCAGCCGCGCCAGTTCTGTCGCGGTCGTCTCGCCCAATTCCTTGTTCGGCTGGTAGTGGAGCACGGATCCCGACCGCTAAAGAAACGAAATCTTCACCTTCTTAACCCCGTACCTATCACGCAGGCATCGGGCAGACACCGACTAGCAACAAACGGAGTTAATGCGCGAGCCGCCGATTGCCGCGTTCTCGCGGGAATTCTGCTGGTTCCCGGATCGTGCGCAGCGAGCGCGTTAACCAACGGGACGCGCGCGCGCCGTCGCGGATCAACCAGGCCGATCGTACGGTTGATGCCTATTCGGCGGAGTCGGCGCCGCGAACCGCATAGCGGCCGCGCCGCCACGCCGAGAAGCGCAACAGCACGAGAACCGAAGGATCGACCCCGGTTCGCCGGCGGCACAAGATATTGAGCGCGATGGTCGTGAGCGCCAGCGACACGGTGGCCGCTATTGCCGCGCCAAGCACGCCGAGCCAGGGGATGAGGACGAGGAATCCGACCAGTCTCAATGCGACATTTGCGGCGACGACGGGGACGTAGATGCGTTCATGGCCGGTCAACTGCAGGATCGCCGCCGACGGGCCGCCCGCGGCCTGGATGGCCGTTCCGATCGCGAGCACGATCAGCACCGAGTGCTGCTCGGTGAAATGAGGCCCGAACAGGTTGAGGAGATAGGGGCCGCCGATCCAGATCATCGCGAGGCCTGCGACCACGCAAAGCGCGGTCACTTCCGCCATGAGCTGCAGCGTCCGCTCGAATTCCTGGTGATTTTTGCTGAAGTAGAGCGAAGGAAGCCGGCGCGCGCCGAACGAGTAGAGCGCGGCGGAGAGCATGGCGAAGATGTTGGCGAGGCGTGACGCCGCGAAGTAGATGCCGGCGGTCGCCGGATCCAGCATCCAGTAGACCAGAATGACGTCGAAATACTGGTTCGCGACTTCAAGGATGGACGCAAGCCAGAAATGCAGCGCGCTCGATCGCCAGCGCGTTGCTTCGGAATTCGCTGCGGTCGTGCGCAAATCCGGCAGCACCCGAACGATCGCAATGATCTGCGCGACGAGGCCCACCGACATCGCAATCGTCATTGCGGCGATCAGCTCGGCGGGATCGAGCTGCCGATGCCCGAACAGCATGGCGAGCAGAAACAGCACGACGAAAACCCGCCAGAAGAACTCGCGGTTGCCTTCGCCCATGATAATGCTGACCAGCGAGCGCGCGATCTGGCTGCCGAGCATCAATCCGGCACTCACGGCGGTGTAGGCCGAGACGGCGAGGATCAGCAGCCACAAATCCCCTCTGAAATGCGCAACCAGCGCAACCGCGGCGATCGCGATCAGCATCGCGACGGCGGAAATCCTGAAGCTGGAGAGCAGGAGGCCCTTGGTGAGGTCGGGCCTGTCGCCGACCTCATACTCGTTCAGGAATCGCACCAGCAATGCTTCCTGACCGACCAGTCCTACGACTGCGGCGATCTGGGCAACCGAAAGCCAGGTCGCAAAGATACCGAATCCGTCGGGTGTCATCGTTCGCGCGGCCAGCGAGAACAACGCAAACGCGAGCGCGCCGCTGCCAACCTTCAGGAGGATGGTCCCGACGACACCGCGCGTGACGTCACGCCGCAGAAATTGAACAATGGAATCGATCATCGAAGATGCGGAGCGTTCCCCGAAGATGGGCGTTGCAAGTACGGCGAGAGCCTAGCATGCCGGAAAAATGTGAGTGTTAATGCGCGGTCTTGAGGTCCCGTCGTCTGACGTCGACGAAGGTCGTACGCCGCTGCTTCACTGCGGAACAGCCGCGTCCGTGATGTGCCAGATTGACCGGGCACCGGCTCGATCGAAAAGCGGCGCGATGTCGTGCCGGTGCAAGATGCGGGGCGAAGCCGGCCGGCCTGCGGCTGTTCGAGCATTGGAATGGCCTCTCTGGAACGAATTCGGACGCTTGGTCTGACGAGACAGCAGTATTTCGAGGTCTTTCTGAGCAAGGCGCGTGCCGGGACGGATGTGTCCGGCGACCCGTTAACCTCAATCGCCGGAAATGATCGCGTTTGGCTCTGCGATACGACATCAGGCGAGGGAATTGCACATGGAACCACCGTTAACCGTGGAGCCCTAAACCATGACGACGGATAGACCCGTGACCGAGCCGAGCGCTGCAGCTGCGACTGCGGCGATCGTCGCAGACATCGCGATCGTCGGTGGCGGCCTCGCGGGATCGCTCGCCGCGTCCGTGCTTGCGCGGGCGGGGCATCGCGTCGCACTCGTCGACAAGCGCGCGGTGCATCCGGACGAATTCCGGGTCGAGAAGCTCGGTGGCCAGCAGCTCGAGATGTTCCGCAGGCTGGGCTTCCTCCATGCGCTCGAGAACGTCGCCTGCCGGTATGACCGGGTGCTCAATATCCGGGAGGGCAAGGTCGTCGATGTCAGCGTCGGCCAGGCTTACGGGTTTTCCTATGCCGGCCTCGTTGCGATGGCGCGCAGCCAGCTGCCTGATCCGTCCAATCTGATCGTCGACGAAGTCACCGCAATCAGCCCCAGCAATGATGTCCAGCATATCGAGCTTGCGTCCGGACGACGCCTTGAGGCGCGGCTCGTCGTGCTCGCCACAGGCATGGCGGGAGCCCTCGGCTACAAGCTCGGCATCAAGCGGCGCGTGCTGGCCGAGCGCCATTCGGTGTCGTTCGGCTTTTCGATCGCCCGCCGCGATGGCACGCCATTCGATTTCGAGGCGCTGACCTGTTACGGCGAGCGCACCGCTGACGGCATCGACTATCTCAGCCTGTTCCCGGTGCCATCGGGCATGCGGGCCAATCTGTTCATGTTCCGTGACCCGACCGATCCGATCATGCGCGAGCTGCGCCGCGAACCGGAAGCGACCGTCCTGCGGCTGCTGCCGGGACTGCGGCCTTACCTCGGCGACTTCCACGTGACCGACAAGGTGCAGAACTGGGTGATGGATCTGACCGTGGTGGAGGGACACCTTCAGCCCGGAATCGTCCTCATCGGCGATGCGTTCCAGACCAATTGTCCCGCCGCCGGCACGGGCGTCGCCCGCCTCTTGGTGGACGTCGATCGCCTTTGCACGGAGCACGCGCCGCGCTGGCTCGCAAGCGCCGGCATGGGCACGAAGAAGATCTCGCAGTTCTACTCCGATCCCGACAAGCTCGCGGCAGACCAGCGGTCGCTGAAAATGGCGCGCTTCCGTCAGGCCCTGACGTCCCGCAACGATATCGAATGGGATGTGCGGCGGCGGTTGCACTTCCTGCGGCGCAGTCTCACGCATCGTGTCGATCAGATGCATCCGGGCTGGCTCGGACGCGTCCGCGGCGCGCTCCGCGCCTGAGCTCTGCGCCCGCTCGCTTGCGTTTTGGTTAGCGCGTGGGCGTCGGGGTGCGGGCCGGCAGGAGCCTGAAATCCGATAGCCGCTTGGCCGCCAGCTTGAGCCAGGGAGCCTGCCTCAGCGCGAACAGGCTGATGGCGCCCGCGGTGCTGCCGGCCTGCGTGACCATCCACATCGGCGAAGGCTGGCCGCCGAACAATTTCTTGTACGGCTCGTCGCCAATCGTGAAGTCGAGCATCTGATCGCCGCGCTCGATGCAATCCCTCGCCACTTGCTCGAACATCAGAGAGCCCAGGGATTGGCTCTTGTACCCGTCGATATCGAAGGCGCTCATGATGACGAGGAAGCTGCCGCGATGGCGCAGTCCGAGCACGGCGGCGATCACGCCGCCGTCCATCTTCATGGCGTAGAGTCGGACGAACGAGCCGAGACCGCGGGCCGCCACGTCAGAATAGAAGCTGTAATATTCGGGGCGCTGGAGCAGGTCGCCGTCGCCCTGGGCGTGAAAGCGCGGGCCGCGATATTGCTTCATCGCGTCCATCGCCTCGGAGATCGAGGCGCTGTCGTCGCAGCATGAGAAGCTCAATGCTCCCTTCTTCTGGAGCTGGCGATATTTCTTGGCGAGCTCCTTCTGATAGGAGCGATCCAGTGCGCTGGCACGCCATTGCTCGAACGGGGCGACGAGAACGGTCGCGTAGGCGTTCGTCTCCATCGAGACGCGGCGTGGCGCGCCGAGTAAGCTCTCGATCGGAAGCCGTCCGTCGGGCAGCTTGGTCAAGCGGAGCAGATCGAACGGGCGGGCGAGGCGCCTGATCTCTGCGCAGGCCGCTTCATCCTCCAGCAGGCTGGAAAACACCTCGGGACTGCAGACCGGCGCCAGATAGTCGGATACGCGCAGATCGGCGAATTCGATGGTCCGGATCGGGCCGCGGCGGATTCGGAGCAGGGGCAGCACCATCGCCAGCGCCCCCGTCGTACGGCGACGGACCACGACGACCAGCGGCGTCGCGCCTGCATGGGATGCGAGCCTGGCGTAGAGGCTGTCCAGCCAGAGCGGATGCTGAAACGCGGTCGCGGCAGAGCTGTCGAACAGCGCTCCGTATTCCGGAGACAGGAAGTCGAACGCCTGCTCGATGGCGATATCGAATGTATTGCTTGGCTTATTCATGCGTGACCACGGAAACCAGATAACCCGGAGAAGTCGATCGGGCCGGATCCCGCGCTTGTATAGCAGGGTCGTGACGGCCGAGGCACCAGCGGGGTGCGATTTGCATTAACGCATCGAGCAGGGCCGTATCGTTATCAATCCCCGAAGTTTCGAGATTTCGCGGTGTCGGGGCTCGGGAGATCAACCCGCAGTAGTAGATAATTAACCAAGCTTAAGGGAAAGTCACCTCATGGCCATCCTGCAGACCGAGAGAGACTCCGAGGCACTCACGAGCGCGATCTGGAAGACGCGCAGTGCCGGCGTGGAGAAGATCGCCAGGCTCGTCATCTGCGTCTCGATCACCGTCAATGTCGTCGCGTCGATGGGGACATTCAATACGGCGATACTGCCGGCGGGACTGACTTATCTGCAACAGGCGGTCGCTCTGCTGATGTGGAGCGTCCTGATCTACGCAAGCGCGTTCGTACGCCCGCGCCTGCAGCTGGCGTTCAACCCCGATCTGATCGCGCTCCTCGCATTCTACGCGTTGGCGGTCGTCTCGGTGTTGTGGACCACCCTGAACGCCGCAGCCATCATGAAGAGCGCCGCTCTTGCAATGACGACGTTTGGCGCGTTCTGCATGATCACGCGGATCGATATCGACGATGTCGTGAAGGCGACATCCTCCGGGCTCTTCATATTGGTCGCCGCATCGGCGCTTTGCGCACTCGCCGTGCCCGATATCGGGATAGATCATAGCTGGATGCACAATGGTCAATGGCAGGGCGTCTATGAATCGAAGCAGACGCTCGGCTTTGTCGGTGCGTATCTGATGTTCTTCTCCTGCTACCGGAAGATGACGGGGCAGGGGTGGCTGGCGTTCCTCGTCGCGTTCCTGTTGGCGTCGACCTGCGTCCTCGCGTCGGAATCGCGCGGCGCCGGTGCCGTCGCCCTGGCGGCTTGTGCGCTGCTCGTGACGTCGATGTGGTCGGTCGGCTGCATGAGGCTCTATGCGATCCTGCCGTTCGTCATGTGCGTTATGGCCGGCCTCCTGATCGTCTATTTTTACGCGACGGGATACGACGCCATCCACATTGGCGATGCGACCGTCAATTTCACCGAGCGGACCTTCATCTGGCACTACGCGATAAGCCATTTCGACCATGCGCCGCTGCTCGGCTTCGGAATCAACGGTTTCTGGACGATCCCGTCGATCTACGATTATTTCGAGCAGAACCACGGTTGGGTGCTCGACAACTATCATAGCGGCTATATCGCGATTCTGATGGAAACGGGGTTCCTGGGCTACGTGCTTTTCGCAGCGAGTGTTCTTCTGTTCTCGAACAAGGTTCTCTATTTGATTTCTGCACGATCGATCCACCGGGCGCACTGTGCCCTCATCATCGGATTTGTCGCCCTCAGCTTTCAGACCAATTTCACCGAGACGACGTTCCTTCGCTCGACCATGTTCACGTCGGTGCTCCTCGTGGCGTTCCTCCTTGCAACGTGCAGGCCGGTGCCGGAGACCGATTTCTAACCCTTACGGAATGGAAGCAGGATGACCGCCCCCCGCGCTCGCTGGTCGAGACGCTTCAATCTTGCCGCAGCTGCTTTCGTCTTCGCATCGCTCTGCTCCGACGCCCATGGCGCCGGGCAGGTCGTGCCGCGTGATGCCGCAAAATTGGGACGCGGGATCAACATTCTCGGTTACGACGGAATCTGGGAGGGCGGTCAGAACGCGCCGTTCCGTCTGGACAATTTGACGGCGATCAGAAAGGCCGGATTCTCGCACGTCAGGATCAATTTCTTCGGCTTCAAGTTCATGGATCGCGGGAACGTGCTGGATGAGGCCGTGCTGAGAAGGCTTGATGCCGTCATCGAGGAAATCCTCGCCAGGAACCTCGTTCCCATCGTCGACGAACACGACACGCATGTCTGTCAGCGTGATGTATCCGAATGCGGCGAGAAGCTCAGGGCATTCTGGCGGCAGATCGCGGAGCGCTATGCCGGAAGATATCCCAGGCTCGTCTTCGAGGTCTTGAACGAGCCGGGGGGACAGATGACGTCCGCCAGCTGGAATTCACTCCTCAACGACTGTATCGGCATCATCCGCCGCACCAACCCCGAGCGGCGGGTCATTGCTGCGGTTCTCAACACTGACGAGATTCCCATCGACGATCTGGCTCTCCCCGCCGACGACAGGAACCTCATCGTCACCTTTCATTATTACGCGCCGATACCCTTCACGCATCAGGGTGCGCCATGGTCCGAGACGTTCGCGCGCATCGGGCCGCTGGATTGGGGCAGTCCGGACGACGAAGCTAGGGCGGCCGCTGATTTCGAGAAGGTCAGCCGGTGGTCGGAGAGAGAGAAGCGCCCGATTTATCTCGGCGAGTTCGGGGTATACGAACGGGCTCCATCCGAGAGTCGCCAGAGATACCTGTCGTTCGTGGCGCGAAGCGCCGACAGACGTGGCTGGGCCTGGGCCTATTGGCAGTTCGACCATGATTTCGCGGCCTTTGACAGCGCCCGTCAGGCCTGGAAGCCCGACATCCTGCGCGCCCTGATCCCGCCGGTCCGTTGAAGCCGCGATTCACAGCCAATATCGGCCAGATCACGATCGCCTAGCGGCGGCTAACCGCCGTCTCTGGCCCGGCAGAACAAATCGATCCCGCCGACCTGTCCGCCCTTGAGCGCGATCTCGATATTCGCATGCGCGCGATCCGATGATGCGCGGTTGAGTGGCGCGCCTTCCGCGAGAGGGGCGATCGCGGTCAACGCATAGATGCCCATCGCCTGCAGCGCATGTCCGGACGTGTCGCCGCCGGCGACCACGGCGCGAGGAAGCCGCGCGGTTTCCAGAATGGAGCCCAGCGCGTGGCCGAGCCCTGCGCCGATGCGCTCGTTCACTGCGCTCGCCGTTGCGCCGCTCGCCTCGATGGCCGCGTTGAGCGCACCGATGGCGGCATCGTCGGGGCCGCTTGCGGTGATCAGGAGCGCATCGCGCCCCGACGCGAGTGCTGCGAGCGCACGCTCGGCAGCGCGGCCGATCTCTCTGGTCCATTCAGCCGCGTCGACGGCGCGGGTCGCATCGAGCCGCTCGATATCGAAGCCGTTGTCCGCGGCATGGGCGATCTGCGCGGCGGTGACGGGCGAGCAGGAGCCGGAGACGCAGGCGATGCGCTCGACGCCGGCAAGGCGCAGATCGGGCTTGCTGTCGGCAATCAGGCCCGCCGACCGCCAATAGGCGACCAGGGCCTGCTCGACGCCTTGCGAGCCGGCGACAAAGAGGCGTTCGCCGCGATATTCCCAGATCAGGCGGCCGGCTTCGATCAGCGAGGCCTGGTCGAACACGTCGAGCGAGATGATCTCGGTGCCGGCGCCCCTCGCGCGCATCAGCGCCAGATCCGCGCCGCCATTGGCCATGGTGACGAAGTCGATCAGTCCGATCGATCGCGCCGTCTGTTTTGCAAGATGTCGGCCGAGATCGGACTCGTCCATCGGCGTCACCGGATGACGCGACATGGTCGGGTGCCGGTCGAGACGATGGCCGACGCCATTCACGGCCGCGAACAGATGGCCGAACATCTGATAGCGGCCCATCGCCGGCGATCCCACGAGCAGTGGATGCCAGCTTCCGCCGAGCTGCGGCACCGCGAGATCGATCGCACGCCCGATCGAGCCGATCTGCGGCGAGGAGTCGAAGGTCGAGCACACCTTGTAGTGTGCGATCGGCGCGCCGATACCTGCGAGCACCGCGAAAGCCGGCGGCAGGTTTTGCTCCATCCAGGCCGGATCCTTCGCGCGCGCCGTGCCGGCGATGCCGATGCCGCGGTACTGCCCGATAGAAGCGAGACGTTCGGGCGTCGGAGGTTCGAGGAACAGGATGGTCGGCAGGCCCGCGAAGGTGAGGGCCTCCATCGCCGCGGACGAGCCGGTGTAATCGTCGCCGTAGAAAGCAACGAGTGGACCGTCGGGCAGGGCGGACGCGCCGCTCACGGCTGCGGACTCGCCATCGCGGCGTCCCATGCCGCGCGCAAATCGGCAACGCCGGCGGCCGGTCCGTCGGGATGGGCGAGAATGCCGCCGCCTGCTGCGAAGATCAGATCTGTCGAGCCGAGTGCGCGCCAGGTCGGTGCAGCCTGCGCTGGCGTCTGGCCCGAGGAGAACACGGGCATCGCGATGCACGGCTTGTGCGCGAACATCGGCGTCAGCGCCGCCCTTGCGGATGTGACCACGCTGTCATCGGTCTCGCTGAACTTGTTCCCGATGCCGTTGACGTGCATGTGGTCGGCGCCGGCCAGCCGCCAGATCTTGTGCCACGCCGTATAGTCCCAGCCCAGTGCCGGATGACGGTTCAGCGCACCCCAGCCGTTGCGATGCGCATGAACGGGAAGCTGCGTGTGGCGGCCGAGCTCGACCATGCCTGTGAGCCCGACCGAGTTGATGCTCGCCATCACGCAGGTGCCGCCTTCAGCCAGCACCAGATCATGCCGGCGGCGCATCTGGTCGATCTCGCCGGTGAGGTTGAAGGCGATCATGACCTTCTTGCCGGTTCGATCAGCGTGGTCGTTGACGACGCGCATCACGGCGCGCACGCGCGCGTCGAACGGACAATAGGCGCCGTCCGATTGCAGCTCGTCATCCTTGATGAAGTCGATGCCGGCCTCGCACAGCGTGGCGACCAGATTGGCCGTCTCGGTGGGGCTGAGCCCGATGCTCGGCTTGATGATGGTGCCGATCAGCGGGCGGCCGCTGACACCGGTCAGCTCGCGCGTGCCGGCGACGCCGAATTTTGGTCCGGTATAGGCGGCGGCAAACGCGAGCGGCAGGCGCAGGTCGAGCAGGCGCAGGCCGGTCAGCTGGCGCAACTCCCAGAGATTGCCGGCGATCGCCGTGACGAGATTGGGCAGTGACGCGCCGATATTGTCGAGCGGCCATGACAACGTCACGCGCGCGCGATTCCAGGGGCCATCGGGGTTGATCGGGCGGGCGACCGGGAGCGACGGCGCGGAGATTGCATCAAGCAACTCGATGCTCTCGACTCGGGCGGCCGCACGCGCTTTCAGCTCCGGCGTTTCGCCGGGCACCGCAACGAACGTGCCGCTCGACTGCTCGCCCGCCATGGTTTCCGCGGCAAGACGCGGATCTTCTGGCGTCTCGATCAGATAGTCGGCTTCGATGCGAACGGGATTTTGCGTCACGGGAGCGCAGACAATCTAGAGCTTGGTAAGATCGGGGAACGGCCGCACGGGGTCGCGCCCGTCCCAGCCTTTGGCGGCTGCGCGGATGAGGTCGAACATCTTGCCCTTGGGTCCCGAGACTTCAGACAGTTCGATCACCGTTCCCGGATGATACTCCGTGTCGAAATAGACGAAGCGACCGCGCGCGCCGACTTCGCCGCTCATGACCGGCTTGAAACCCTCCGCTTCGAGACGGGAGAGATCGGCGTCGTAGTCTTCGGTCCAGTAGGCGACGTGCTGCAGACCCTTATGTCCGGCTTTCAGGAAGTCGGCATACATCGACGGCGCATCGTTGCGGATCTGGATCAGCTCCATCTGCAGCGGACCGGAATTGGCCAGCGCCACCGAATTGTGCGGCTCATAGGCCTTGCCGCGATAGTGGTAGTTCACGATTGGAACCCGCGGATTATAGAACCACGGCCCGATGCCGAGCTCGCGGCTCCAATAATCCATGGCCTTCTCGATGTCGTCAACGACGTAGCCGGCTTGCCGGATCTCACCAAAAAAACGGCTCATTGCATGATTCCCATGATCTTCAGAATTTGAGGAAGCCGATCGACAGCCACGGCACGGCCGCGACGATGGCGAGGCCGATGAAGAGCGCCGCGACATAGCCCCAGATGTGCTTGAGGCCTTCGTCCGGCGATATCTTGCTGATCGCGCAGGCGCCGTAATAGCCGACGCCGAACGGCGGCGCGAACAGGCCGATGCCCATCGCGAGGATCACGACCATCGCATAGTGCACTTCATGCACGCCGGCCTGCTTCGCAATCGGAAACAGCAATGGGCCGAACAGCACGATGGCCGGAATGCCTTCGAGCACGCTGCCGAGCACGACGAAGGCCACAATCGAGATCGCGAGGAAACCGTACGATCCGCCGGGGATCGCCGCCATCGCCTTCGCCAGCTGTTGCGAGAAGCCGGATTGCGTCAGTCCCCAGGCCATCGCCGTGGCGCAGCCGATGATGAAGATGATCGCGCCCGTCAGCGAGGCCGTCTCGACCAGCATGGATTTCAGCCGCCGCCAGGGAAACTGGCGGTAGACCACAAGGCCCATCAGCACGGCGTAGGCGATGCCGATGGTCGAGACCTCCGTGGCAGTGGCAACACCTTCGACCACGGCAGTGCGGATCACGAAGGGCAGCAGGATGGCGGGCAGGGCGACCATTGTGAGTTTTGCGATCTCGCGCTTCGAGGCACGCCGCACATGGCTCAGATCCTCGTTCCTGTAGCGCCGCCACACCACCACGCAGAGCGCGGTGCCCACGACCAGGGCCGGCAGCAGCCCGCCCGTGAATAGCGCCGCGATCGAGACACCGGTCACCGAGCCGATGGTGATCAGCACGATGCTCGGCGGAATGGTCTCGGTCTGCGCGCCGGTGGCCGATAGCAGCGCGACGAGATCGCCGGCTTTGGCGCCGCGCCGCTGCATCTCCGGCAGCAGCACCGGCGCGATCGCGGCCATGTCGGCGATCTTCGAGCCGGAGATGCCGGAGACCAGATACATGGCCCCGATCAGCACGTAGGACAGTCCGCCCCTGACATGCCCGAGCAGGCTGGCCAGAAACTGGATCATGGCCCGCGCCATGCCGGTCATTTCGATCAACGCGCCGAGGAAAATGAACAGCGGCACCGCGAGCAGGATCAGGTGCGACATGCCCTCATCGAGACGGCCGACCATCACCATCATCGGTACGCTGGTTGTCAGCGCCAGATAGCCGAAGGTCGCGAGCGCAAAGGAGAAGGCGATCGGTACGCCGGCGAACACGTTGGCCGCGACCACGCCGACGAAGAAAATGATGAGATTGTAGCGTCCGAGCGGGGCGAGCAGCGGTCCGGCAAGCCAGAACGCGGCAATCAGGACGGTGATGGTGATAAGGGCCGCGACGATCAACGCGGGGCGGTGATGCGTCGCGAGCCGGATCGCGGCGACGACGACCATCAGGGTCATCCCCACGGGAATTGCGGCTGCGCGCCAGGCATTGCTGATCTCGAGCGCCGGGGTGACGATGACCTGTTCCTCGCTCGCATAATCGAAGGCGGGATGCAGGATCAGCGCCAGCAGGGCTAGCGGCGCCACCGCCGCGATCGTGTCGAGAAAGGCGCGCGCGCCCGGGCCGACATGGCTGACGAGGCCTGTCATGCGCATGTGCTCGCCCCGGCGCAGCGCGATCACCGCGCCCAGCATCGAGAGCCAGAGAAACAGGATCGAGGCCAGTTCGTCCGACCAGATCAGCGGGCTGTGGAAGACGTATCGCATGATGACGCCGGCGAGCATGATGCCGATCTCGACCAGCACGACAGCGGCCGCGGCGGTCTCGACCACCGCACCGAGCCAGCGGTCGACGGTGCCCAAGGCGCTCGCAAGCTTGCGCGTGCCCGCAGCGGAAGCAGGGTGCGCGGCCGCCGCCAGATAGTCCGTCATCTGATGCTCTGCGATCGTCATCGCGCTCAGGCCAGCTTGCCGACGGCGCCTTCGAGCAGCGCCCAGGCTTCGTCGCCGAAGCGGCCCTTCCATTCGCCGTAGAAGCCGGAGTCGCGCAATTTTGCGCGGAACGAGTCCGGTGAAGGCGTGGTGAATTTCATTCCATTGCGCTGGAGATCGGCCTGCACGGTCGCATTGAACGTCTTGATGTCCTCGCGCTGCTTCAAGCCGGCATCGTTGATGGCGTTGCTGACGATGGTCCTGAGATCGGCGGGAAGGGCGTTGAAGGCGCGGGCGTTGGCGATGAACCAGAAGCCGTCCCAGATGTGGTTGCTGATCGCGCAGTACTTCTGCACCTCGTAGAGCTTCGCCACCTGGATGATCGGCAGCGGATTTTCCTGCGCGTCGACAATGCGCGTCTGGAGCGACGAATAGACCTCGCTGAATTGCAGGCTGGTCGGCGAGGACGACAGCGCCTTGAACATGGAGATGCTGAGCGGAGACACGGGCACGCGGATCTTGAGGCCGTCCATGTCCTTGGCGCTCTCGATCGGCTTGGCGCCGCTGGTGATCTGGCGGAAGCCGTTGTCCCACATCTTCTCGAACGTATGGAGGCCGACCTTGGCCATGGCGGCACGGATATGCGCGCCAAGCCCGCCGTCCATCGCTTTCCAGACCTGATCGTAATCGGCAAAGGCAAAGCCGACCGCATTGATCGCGGCGATCGGCACCAGGGTCGCGACCACGAGCGCGGAGGGCGTGAAGAAGTTCAGCGCGCCGCTGCGCACCTGGGCGAGCATGTCGGTGTCGCCGCCGAGCTGGTGGTTCGGGAAGATGACGATCTCGACCCGGCCATTGCTCTCCTTGGCGACGCGGTCGGCGGCTTCCTGGGCGCGGATGTTGAGGGGGTGCGTCAGCGGCAGGTTGTTGCCGTATTTCAGCGAGAACTCGGCCGCCCGGGCCGGGCGCGAGAGACCGCCGATCAGGCCCGCGGCGGGGAGGGCGGACAGGGCTTGCAGGGCGCGCCGACGGGTCAGGGACATGGGCTTCTCCTCCAACAGCGATTTGATGTTATTTGATGTTTCTGCGACAATGTTGATGCGAAAATTGCGACTTAGAGCTAGCATGTCAAACGATAAAGATGATGGTTTTTGATGTATTCGACGGTTGGGCCTCGGAATGAATAAACCGGTGGCTGCTTCGCTGAGCCGCATCGTTGACGTGGCGCGCCGGGCCGGCGTCTCTACGGCGACGGTCGACCGCGTGCTGAATCGCCGGCCCGGTGTGCGGGCGATTACGCAGCAGCGGGTGCTCGCCGCCGCGACCGAGCTCGACTACATGCCGGCCGAGAACATCCTGGCGGCGATGCGGCCCAAGCCGATGCGGCTGCTGTTCCTGCTGCCGGCCGGCACCAACCGCTTCCTGTCCACGCTCGGGCAGCTGATCGCGCATTCCGACGGCCGGCTCGCGCCCTTCAACGTCCATTGTCAGGTCGACACCATCAAGGGCTTCAATCCCGACCTGCTGGCACGCCAGCTCTGGCGGGCCCGCGACAAGGCCGACGGCATCGCTTTCATGGCGCTCGAGCATCCCGTCGTGAGGGAAGCCGTCGACCGATTAGCGGAGCACGGGGTGCCGACGGTGACGCTGATCTCGGATATCCTGAATGCGCGCCGCGCGGCCTATATCGGACTGGACAATCGCTCGATCGGACGCACCGCCGGCTATCTGATCGCGCGCTTTCTGGGCGAGCGTCCGGCCAAGGTCGCGATGATCGCGGGCAGCCGCAGCTACCGCGCGCACGAAGAACGCGAAATGGGCTTTCTGCACGTCTTCGAAGAACTGTTCCCGGCGATCAAGGTCGTGGGCCTGCGCGAAGGCCATGATGACGCCGACCGCAACTATCGCCAGACGCGCATGCTGCTGGGCCAGCATCCGGATCTTGCCGGAATCTACAATATCGGCGGCGCCGCCGATGGTGTCGCTCGCGCCCTGAACGAAATGAACCGGGCGCGTGATGTGGTCTTCATTGGCCATGGTCTGACCTCGGATACGCGCAGCTTTCTGCTCGATGGGACGATGGATGCCGTCATCACTCAAAATCAGCTCAACACGATGATGAGCTGTGTCGGCATCTTCGACAATCTGCGCGCCGGCCGCAGCGCCATGCACGGCATCGAGGCGCCGCGCAGCGAGATCATCTTTCGCGAAAATATTCCGGCGCTTGGGGGCTAGGATTCAAGCAGGCTTGCTGGACCCATGGTCGTCCTGGTCGAGCGCATCCTTAGCCTGATTGCCACGATGCAATTTTGCCGGTGTTTTGCCCGACGAGTCAAATGACCGGCGTCTGAAGACATCGGGCTCGTCGAGCGGCTCAACGTGCGTTGCAGGAGAGATGCCTCTCGTTCTGCGCGCGCAAGGCAATTCACCCAAGCCTCATCTCGACTTAGGCCGCGCCACCGCGACCAACCAGCCAGGGGCGGTTCTACTGTGCATGGGGTTGTTTTTCAGTTTTTTGTTTGGCGAGGCGCCGGCGGGCGCTCTACAGGCCGGCTGCGACGCCCAGGCGGCCGATGCCGGGGAGCTTGAGCGCCGGCCGCCGGATGTCGATCCCCAGCACCGCGCCAAAGAAATTGATCTCGAACCCTTCGACCCAGCCGACCGTCATGCCGAGGTAACCCGACAGCGAGGCGTAGGCGCCGGTGCGGGAAGGGGTGATGCCGGCCCAGCGTCCGCTGTACGGATAGTCCTTGCCGACCGCGGTGGGTGGAAGGACGGCGCGAAGCTCGGGAACGGCGTCCAGCGCCGCCTGCACGAAGGTGTTGGAATTCGGTCCGGGCCAGGCGCTGTAATCGCCGTAGGCGCGGAACTGGTAGGTCTCGACCACGTGGCGGATCTTGGGGATCAGCGCTTCGGCCCGTGCGCCGTCGACCGCCACGACGGTTTCGGGCATGGCCCCGAACCAGCGGCCGTCGGGTGCAAATCCGTTGCTCCGGATCGGGTCGCCCCACGCCGTGTAGTCGTATCGGCTGTAGGTGCTGGCACCTTTCTCCTTGACGACGATCCAGCTGTGGACGGCGAAAATGCTGCGCCACCGCACCGTGCGCGCGGCAAAGACCCGGATCAGCGCGTCCGGATTGGCCGATGCCGGCGGCAACAGGCCGGCGCTCGAGCGATCCGCCGTCTGCCAATTGCCCCGGCCATCGCCGAACAGATAATAGCGTCCGGCCGACAGTCCTATCGGCACGAAGACCAGCAGCAGGAAGAGAATCAAGAGTTTCCTCAAGGGCGGACGGTGGTCAGGCGGGACGACACGATTAATATAGTTCGCCCGGCGGGTCGCGCCAGCGCGCTTCTGCTCTTGCATTTGGGAGGTGCGCCCCCATGTTCCCGATTATGATGAAACTGTCCCTCATCGAAGACCAAGCCATCCAGGCGCGAATCGCGGGCATCGCGGGCGCCGAGACGTTCGATCGCATCTTCGCCGGCATCCGATTCGACGAGATCGACGGCAATCTGCTGTTCGCCATTGCCAGGGACGAAGACTGCGCGAGCGAGATCGAGGACGAGTTCTCGCATCACCTCGCGGTGGTTGCGACTCAAGTCCTCGGGCAGAGCGTCGACGTGGTCGTGGTGCTGCCGAAGGTCCTGCAGTAGGCCTTATTTTGCCGTGCAAGCGGCCTCCCGGGCTTGCATCCATGCTTTCCAACGCAATCGTGAAATTGTAATGACGTGCTTGGGCGCTTAGGCCCGGTCCGCGTTGTCGACCGAGCTCTACGGCAGGGCTCGTCGGCGCGCGACTCTATTTCTAAAACAAAGTTGGATACACATTGGCGTCCACCAAAAAAGCCCGGGCCGCGACCGGCGCGAAAAAGACCAAGGCCAAAAGCTCGAAAGGCGAGAGCCCGAAGACCAAGAGCTCGAAGAGCAAGGGTTCGAAGAGCACAGAGAGTAAAGGCTCGAAAGGCAAGAGCGCGTCGCGTTCTACGGTCTCGTCCTCATCGCCTCTCGGCATGCTGGCGCTGCATCTGCGCGAGCAGTGGGAGAAGTCTGGCCGCGACGGCCTCGTCTTCCTCTGCGACAATGAGAACAGGGCGGAGCGGCTGGGTGGCGTGATCCACGCGCTCGACCCTTCGGTCGACGTGCTGGTGTTCCCGCGACTGAACAATCTGCCATTCGATGGTCTGGAGCCGTCGCGCGAGATCGCGGGCAGGCGGAGCTCGGTGTTGCGGCGCCTTGCCAAGGCAAGGAAGCCGGTCTTCCTCGTATCGACCGCAGAAGCCATCATGGAGCGACTGCCGCTGCCGGCGAGCTGGTCAAAGACCAGCCTCAGCCTGAAAGTGGGCGCGGCCTATTCGGAAGCCGAGCTGGAGCGCCGTCTGGAAGCTCTCGGCTACGACCTCGACGAAGAGGCGGAATATCCCGGCGGCGTCCTGTTCCACGGCAAGACGTTCGAGGTGTTTCCCGCGGGCGGACTTGGTCCTTTCAGGATCGAACATTCCGACGGTGTTATCCGTAAAATCGTTGCCGTCGATCCGGTCGAGCATGAGGTCGTCTACGAGACCAGGGAATTGCTGATCGATCCGATGTCCGAACAGATTGCGCTCGGAGGCAAGCGCGGACAGCGGGCGACGCTGCCGGATTATTGCGCTCGCGCGCGGTGGATCGTGGATGCCGGCGTACCGGGCCATGCCGATATCTGGCTGGGCACCATCGAGGAGGCCGCTGGCCGCAGGGATGCGGAGCGCGAGTATCTCGGACGGGCGGACTGGAAGCGGCTGAAGAAGCGCATCAGCGTGCTTCCGCAAAAATCGGCCTTCACACCGACGCCCGATTTCTCGAAAGCCTCATCGCCAAGAAAGATCCTCCGCGCATTTATTGACGACATGCAACGCGCCGGGTCGCGGGTGCTGTTCGTCGCGGCCGTCGAGGATGACCTTCGCGCGATGGAGCGGATGAGCGGGATCAAGGCGGAGCGCTGTGCCGATTGGAGCGAGGCGACAGAGGGACGGGATCGCGAAACGGCGTTCCTGGCCGACTTCGATGCCGGCTTCGTCGGGGCCGGCCGCAAGCCTCTCGTCATCGTCACCGCGTCGGACGTGCTCGGCAGCAGAGCCCATCATCCGCAGCCGATGGCGAGAGCCTGGACGGCCGCGTTCGACCATCCCGACGTCCCGGAGCGCGGCGCGGCGGTGGTCCATTTGCAACGTGGGCTCGCTCTGCTCGACGGCTTGCAAACCCTCGCCATGGGGACGGGATCGCGGCGCGAGATGGTCAGGCTTGCGTTCGCGGGAGACAACGCCGTTCTCGTGCCGCCGGCCGATCTTGCCTTGATCTGGCCGTATGCGGCCGAGCCCGGCAAGCTGGCACGGGACAAGGCGGACGGGAGCACATGGTGGGCGCGGCGGACCGAGGCCGAAGCGGAGATTCAGGTCGCAGCCAAGGCGCTCGCGAAGCACATCAGCCAGCGCCACCGCCGCCGCGCGCCGAAACTGGTCGCACCCGGGCCGCTCTATGAAAGGTTCGTTGCGCGTTTTCCGTATTTCCCGACCGTCGATCAGGCGAAGGCCATTCAGGACGTGCTCGATGATCTCGCGGCAGGTCATCCCATGGACCGGGTGGTGTGCGGCGACGTCGGATTTGGAAAGACCGAGGTCGCGTTGCGCGCGGCAGCTGCCGTGGCGCTGTCCGGGAAACAGGTGGCGATCGCGGTGCCGACCACGGTCCTGGCGCGGCAGCATGTCGAAACCTTCCGCAAGCGCTTCGGTCCTCTCGGTATCGACGTCGGAAGCCTGTCGCGAGCGACCTCCGGCCCGGAGACGCGAGGGATCAAGGAGGGCCTGCGAAGCGGCAGGCTGAAAGTCGTTGTCGGCACGCAGGCGCTCTCTGCAAAGGATGTGAAGTTCGCCGATCTTGGCCTCGTCATCATCGACGAAGAGCAGCACTTCGGCGCGGCGGAGAAGGCGAAGCTTTCTGGGCTGGCAAAGAATGCCCATACGCTCTGGATGAGCGCGACGCCCATCCCGCGCACGCTCGCTGCTGGTCTTGCGGGCTTCCGGGATCTCAGCGTGATCGCAACGCCGCCGGTTCACCGGCTTCCGATCGTGACCAAGATCGCTCCGCTGTCGGATGCGGCCATTGCCGGAGCATTGCTTCGCGAGCGGCGGCGGCACGGACAGAGTTTTCTGATCTGCCCGCGCATCCAGGATCTGGAGCCGATGCTGGCGCGCGTGCAATCATTGGCGCCCGACCTCCGCATCGTCTGCCTTCATGGCAAGATGCCCGTCGACGATCTCGACGACCGCATGATGAGTTTCGTCGATGGCGAAGCGGACGTCCTCCTGGCGACCAACATCGTGGAAAGCGGTCTCGATATCCCGCGCGCGAACACCATCGTGGTGTGCTGGCCCGAAAAGTTCGGCCTCGCACAGCTCCATCAGCTCAGAGGGCGGGTGGGACGCGGCGGAACGCGCGCCTTCGCCTATCTGCTGACGGAGTCGACCTCGGAACAGTCCGAGAAGCGTTTGGCCGTCCTCGAGGAGTTCAGCAAGCCCGGCGCCGGCTTTGCCATCAGCGAGCGCGACCTGGACCTCAGGGGCGCCGGCGATCTGTTTTCCGAACAGCAGTCCGGGCACGTGCAGGTGTTCGGGCCGGTGCTCTACAGTCATCTCCTGAAGCTCGCCTCGGAAAGAGTGAACGACTCGGGCGCCTTTCTGTGGGTGCCGGATCTGAATCTGCCTGTCGGCGACATGTTGCCTGAAGGTTATGTGCAATCGGAAGCAATGCGGCTCGAGATCTATGGTCGCGCCGCCAGATGCCGGAGCGACGACGATCTGGAAGACCTGGAGGAGGAGACCTCGCGGCGTTTCGGCAGGCTCCCGCCGGAGGCGCGCGATTTCTTTGCGGCCGCCAGGCTCCGGATCGATTGCAAGCGGCGTGGCATCGTCAGGCTCGATGTCGGGCCCGAGGCCGTCGCCGCGACTTTCCTCCCCAGGCGGCTGCGGAAATCCAGGGCGCGATCGCTCCAGCGCGACGGCGATCGCGTCGTCTGCGCCGCCCGCGGGCATGCGGATCCGTTCGGCCGGATCGAGGAATTCCTGGAGCTTCTGGACGAGTGAAGCAGGCCTACTGCGGCTCGATTCCGGCTGCCTTGATGATCCGCCCCCATTTGGCGATCTCCGCCTTCAGGAAGGCTTCGAGCGCAGCCGGCGTCGCACGCTCGGCCTCGACCGGAGCCATGCTGAGCTCGGCAAAGCGGCTGATCAAAGCAGGGTCTTTGAGCGCCGTCTGCAGCGCGCCGACGAGCTGGTCGATCACGGGCTTCGGCGTGCCGCGCGGCGCGTAGAGGCCATACCAGGTCGTCACATCGAATTCGGGAACGCCGGCCTCGGCCGAGGTCGGCACGCCGGGCAGTGTCGCGACGCGCGTCTTGCTCGTGATCGCGTAGCCCTTGATCGTGTTCGACTGGATGTAAGGCGTCGGTCCCGTCGCGGGATCGCAATAGACGTCGATATGGCCGGCGATGACGTCGTTCAGCGCGGGCCCGCCGCCCTTGTAGTAGATTTGCGAGAGTTTCGTATCGGTGGTGCTCATGAACATCAGGCCGCAGAGCTGCGAGGCTGAGCCGAGGCCGACATTGCCGAAGGTCATCTTGTCGCCCTCGCTGCGGATGCGCGCGATCATCTCACCGAGATCCTTGGCCGGGAAATTCGGCCGGGCCACCAGGATCATCGGGACATCAGTGACGAGCCCGATCATGGCGAAGTCGCCGACGGGATCGAACGGCAGCTTGGCATAGAGCGCGGGCGCGGTGGCCTGGCCGACATGCATCAGGAGCAGCGTGTAGCCATCAGGCGCGGCCTTGGCGACGCGGTTGGTGCCGAGTGTGCCGCCGGCACCGACGACATTCTCGATGACGATGGACTGCTTCAGCGTCGCGCTCATGGCGTTGCCGAGAATCCGCGCGATGACGTCGCCGGGGCCGCCGGCGGAGAACGGCACGATCATCGTGACCGGGCGGGTGGGGTAGTCGTCTGCGATTGCCGCGCCGCAGGGCGAGAGCAGGAGACACAGGATCAGCGATCGTACCAGAGACAACATCGAACACTCCCTGAATTCTTGTTTTTCTAGTCGTCGGAAGGCGCCGCCTCCTTGGCGGCGTTTCGTTCAATCATGTCGAGCGCGGCCACCGCAGCCGCATTGATGTGATCGACGCAGCAGCGCTCGGCGAGATCTGGATCGCCGTTCTGGATCGCGCGCCAGATCGCGGTGACCTCGCGCAGGCTCTTGTTGATCCGTTTCGGCTGCGACATCGACGTGATCCGCAACAGTTGGATCCGGTCGTGCAGCGGCTTGAGCATGCGCTCGATGAAGGCGTTGCGGCAGCCGCCGATCAGCGCGGCGTAGAAGTCGGTCTTGGCTTCGAGGCTCCCGACGAGGTCCTGCTTGGCGGCGGCCGCCTTCAGCCGCGTCAGGGCTTCCCCGATCCGCCGAGCCACTTCCGGATCGTGGAGCCTGGCGCATTCGCGGCCGGCAAATCCTTCGAGCACCGCGCGCGCCGCGTAGAGCTGCCGGGCTTCTTCGAGGCTGATCGTGGAGACGACGGGGCCGCGGTGCGGGACGATGTTGACGAGGCCGTCGGCTTCGAGGGCACGCAGCGCTTCACGGATCGAGGGCCGGCTGACGCCCATCATCTCGCAGAGCTCGCGCTCGACCAGGCGCTGGCCCGGTTTGAGCGTTCCGGACATGATCGCCTCGCGCAGCTTTTGCGCGACCATCGCCCGGACGGTCGGGACGTCCTCGATGCGGAGTGTCGACTGCAATTCGCTACGTCTTTCCATGTCCGGACCCTGGTTGGGAAAAGTCAGTACCGGTTTACAGGCAGAATCATCATTTCGGCAATTTGAACGTGCGCGGGCTGGTCCAGGGCGAAGACGATCGAACGGGCAATATCGGCAGGCTCGAGCGCCATCCTGAACTGGTCGAAATAGTCCTTTTCCTTCTGCCTGTCGCCGCGGTAGCGGGTCAGGATGATGTTGGTCCGGGTCAGGCCTGGCTGGAGTTCGGTGACCCGGATCGCGGTTTCCGCCAGCTCGCCCCGCAGCGTCTCGGTGAACATGTGGACGCCCGCCTTGCTGGTGCTGTAGGCGGCCATATCGGGGACGATCCGGACGGCGTTGATGGAGCTGATGTTGACGACATGGCCGGCGTTGCGCCTGACCATGTCGGGCAGGATCGCGCGGGTGACGCGCATCAGGCCGATCAGATTGGTCTGGATGATGTTGGACCAGTCGTCGGCGGAGCCGGCATCGAACCGCGTCCGCCCGCCGATATCGTGCCCGGCGTTGTTGATGAGGACGTCGACCGGCTTGAACTGCGCGGGAATGGCGTCCGGCAGGCGATCCACGGCCTGCCCATCGCTAATGTCGAGCTGGATCGGAAACACCGCGTTGCCCGCCGTGGACGCGAGTTCCTGAAGCGCCTTGGCGTCGCGATCGACCAGCACGACGCGGCGGCCGCTTTCCAGCAAGGCCTTAGTGATGGCGCGTCCCATGCCGCCGGCGGCACCCGTCAGCACGACGCTCTGGCCCGATTGTTCAGTCATCGCAACACTCCCAATGCTTTCATGCGACCGACCAGCCGCCGTCGATCGGCAGGCTGGCGCCGGTGATATCGCTTGCCGCGGGCCCACAGAGAAAGACGACCATGGCGGCGACCGCATTCATTTCGACGAAACGCCGCGTCGGCTGGCGCTCGCCGAGATATTCCTTGGTCACGTCGTCGACCGGACGGCCGCTGTTCGACGCGATCGTTGCGATCTTGTTCAGGATCGCGGGCGTTGGCAGCGTGCCCGGGCAGAGCGTGTTGCAGGTGATGCCGCTCCGCGCCGTCTCGATCGCCACCGCACGGGTCATACCGAGGATCGCAGTCTTGGTGGTGACGTAGTCGATGCGGTCCTCGACCGCGCGGCTCGAATAGATCGAGCCCATGCTGATGATCCGGCCCCAGCCGCGCTGCTTCATGGCTGGCAGCGCCAGGCGGATCAAATGGAACGGCGCCGACAGGTTGACGGCCAGCGCCTGCTCCCAGCGATCGGGCGGAAACTGCTCGATGGCGGAGAAATGCCTGACCACGGCGTTGTTGACGAGGATGTCGATGGCGCCGCAGCGGGCGAGCAGATCGGCCATCATGGCCTCGATCGCCTCGCGCTGGGCGAGATCGGCGCCGGCCGAGACGACCTCGACGCCGAAGCGGGCGCGGAGGTCATCCGCGGCCTGTTTCGGCGCGACGAGATCATGAAGGACGATGTTGGCGCCCGCGCCGGCAAGGCCTTCCGCGACGGCGAGGCCAAGGCCCGCGGTCGCACCGGTCACGAGTGCCCATTTGCCCTTCATCGTCGTCACGCTCCGTTACTTCTTGTCGAGCTCGGCGAAGACTTCCTTCGCGTTCCGGAACGCATCCACGCCGGCCGGCACGCCGCAATAGATCGCGACCTGCATGAACACCTCGCGGATCTCCTCCTTGGTGGCGCCGTTGGCGAGCGCGCCGCGGACATGGGTTTTCAGCTCGTGTGGGCGGTTGAGCGCGCAGAGCATCGCCAGATTGAGGAAGCTGCGCGTCTTGCGCGTGAGGCCGTCGCGGCCCCAGACGTAGCCCCAGCAATACTCCGTGGTGAGGTCCTGCATCGGACGATTGAACTCGTCCGCGGATGCGATCGCCTTGTCCACGAACTCGTTGCCGAGCACGCTCTTGCGGATTTCGAGCCCGCGGTCGTAGGTCGCCTTGTCCATGTTGTTCTCCGTTTCTCTTTCGGGCGTTGTCAGTTCTCAGTTCAGTTTTTGGGCCAGAACGGCTGCGCCAGCGCGAGCTGGGGCGGGAACACTGTCACCGGCACGCCGGACTGCCACTGCACGATGGTCATGCCGGCGCCGACGCGGCGGCCCTTCTCGTCGAACTTGATCTCGCCCAGCGGATAGTATTTCGAGGGGCCGGCATCCATGGTGCGCAGCGCCTCGCCGACGGCAACACGGTCGGCCTTGCCGGCCTTCTCGAGCGCGTCCTTGATCACCCACATGTCGCCATAGGTGGAGATCGCGTTCTGCGTCATCCACGGCTCCTTGTAGCGGGTCTTCAACTCGGCGATCAGCGCCTCGTGGCCCTTGGCGCCCCAGCTTGCGACGCAGGTCAGCACGCCCTGCAGCAGTTCGGGGCTGACGGTTTGCAGCATGTCGGGCTCGGCGATCGCGATGCCGAACGAGATGGTCGGAATCTTGCCCTGGCCGAGGCCGAACTCGTTCATTTTCTCGAGCAGCAGTTTTGCGTCCGAGATCACCGTCGGCAGGAAGAACAGCAGATCGGGTTTCGCCGAACGGATTTTCTGCACCAGCGACGTCGCATCAGCCAGCGGCGGCGTGAACGTCTCGTCCACGATCAGCTGCAACTGGTTCTCCGCCAGCAGGCCCTCGCGCATCGCCTTTGCGGAGGCGATCGAGGCCCCCGTGTTGTCGGTCAGGATCGCGACCGTCTTCGGCCGCTTGCCGGAGGCCGTCTCCGCCAGCTTGATGATCTGCGGCAACGCCTGCCGTGCCTGCGAACCTGCGGTAGCCGCGGTCTGGAACACGTATTTGAAGCCGCGGTCGGTGATCAGGTCGGAATAGGAGAGGGTGAGGACGGGCAGGCTGGCGCGCTCGGTGACTTCGGTCACCGCGAGCGTGAACGAGGACAGGTACGCGCCGCTGGCAGCAACCAGATCGGTCTCCTGCGCGACCATGCGCTGGGCGGCGTTCTTGGCCTTTTCCGTGGTGTCGCCGGAATCGAGCACGACCAGCTTCAGCTTGGCGCCGCCGAGCGCCTTGATGCCGCCTTGCGCGTTGATGTGGTCGACCGCCATCTCGGCGCCCTCACGCATCACTGTTCCCGGGCGGGCGTAGAGGCCGGAGATCGGCACCAGCAGGCCGACCTTCACCTCGGAAGGTTGCTGCGCCCAGGCGCGGGATGCGATCAGCGTGCCGGAGGCACCGGCAAGCAATGTTCGCCGCGAGATCGTGATTTTGCTCTTTGCAGTCATGACAATTCTCCTCCCTGAAAAATCTCGCGACGCTTTATGATTTCTTCGGCCAGAACGGCTGCGCCTGCGCGAGTTCGGGCGGATAGACGGTGACAGGCACGCCCGATTGCCATTGCACGATGACGACGCCGGCGCCGACGCGGCGGCCCTTCTCGTCGAATTTGAGCTGACCGCCCGGATAGTATTTCGACGGGCCGGCATCCATGGTGCGGAAGGCCTGTGCGACCGAATTGCGGTCGGCCTTGCCGGCCTTCTCCAGCGCCTCCTTCATCAGCCACATGTCGCCATAGGTCGAGATGACGTTCTGCGTCATCCAGGGCTCCTTGTATTTGGCCTTGAGCTCGGCGATCAGCGCCTCGTGGCCTTTCGAGCCCCAGTTGGCGACGATGGTCATGATGCCCTGCACGGTCTCCGGGCTCACGCTCTGGAGCATGTCCGGCTCGGCGATGGTGATGCTGAACGACACTGTCGGGATCTTGCCCTGGCCGAGGCCGAACTCGCTGATCTTCTCCAACCCCAGCTTGGCATCCGACACTGCATTCGGCATGAACAGGAGCAGATCGGGCTTGGTCGAGCGGACCTTCTGGATCAGCGGGGTGGCATCCGACAGCGGCGGGGTCCAGACTTCCTCGACGACAAGCTGGAGGCCTTCCTGTGCGAGCAGTTTCTCCTTCAGCGCCTTGGCGGTGGCGACGGATGTCGCGGTGTTGTCCATCAACATCGCCACGGTCTTCGGCTTCTTGCCCGACGCATTCTCGGCGAGTTTCATCAGCGTCGGCAGGCCGAGCTCGGACTGGCGACTCGCAGTCGCGGCGGTCTGGAAGATGTACTTGAAGCCGCGGTCGGTCAGCAGGTCCGAATAGGACAGTGTCAGCACCGGTAGTTCGGCGCGCTCGGTCACCTCGGTGACGGCGAGGGTGAAGGAGGAGAGATATGAGCCGGTGGCGGCGACGAGATCGGGTTCCTGCGCGACCATGCGCTGAGCCGCGTTCTTGGCCTTCTCGGTGGTGTCGCCGCAGTCGATCACCACCAGCTTCAGCTTGGCGCCGCCGAGCGCCTTGATGCCTCCTTGCGCGTTGATGTGCTCGATGCCCATTTCGGCGCCCATTTTCATCACCTGGCCGGGGCGGGTGTAGATGCCCGACAGCGGGACGATCAATCCGACCTTGACCTCGGCCGGCGCCTGCGCACGTGCCACGCCGGCGAGGCCGACGGCGGCGGCGCCCGACAGCACGGTCCGGCGCGTCAGTCCTTTTGATATGCTGCCCTTCGATGTCTTGTTCACCTTGTTGTCTCCCTGCTCTTTGTTTTTTGTTCGTCACATGCCGAGATAGGCTTTGCGCACGCGATCATCGGCGCGCAGCGTGTCGTTGTTGCCTTCGAGCACGACGTGTCCGGCTTCGAGGACGTAGCCGTGGTCGGCGGACTCCAGTGCTTCCGCCACGCGCTGCTCGACCAGCAGCATGGTCAGCCCGGACTGACGCCGGATATCGATCAGCCGCTCGAAGATGAAGTCCGCGGTCGACGGTGCGAGCCCCATCGAGGGCTCGTCCAGCATCAACAGCTTCGGCGAGGAGGCGAGGCCGCGGCCGATCGCTAGCATCTGCTGCTGGCCGCCGGACATCGTGCCAGCGAACTGGTTGCGGCGTTCCTTCAGCACCGGCAGCCATTCGAAGATGCGCTCGATGTTGGTTTGCCAGTCGCGCCGGCCGCTTTCGGTCATTGCACCCATTTCGAGGTTCTCCATCACCGTCAGCGACGGGAACACCTGGCGGCCCTCGGGGACATGGGCGATGCCGAGATGGGCGCGCTGCGGCGGCGGCACCGCGAGGAGATCGACGCCGTCGAACGTAATTCTCCCGCCGCTCGGCTTCACGATGCCGCAGATTGTCTTGAATAGCGTCGTCTTGCCGGCGCCGTTGGGCCCGACGATCGCGACGAACTGGCCCGCGCCGACATTGATCGACACGTCGTTCAGGACGGGCTTGGCCGAATAGCCCGCGCTTAATCCCTCAATTCGCAGCATGGCCCGCCCACTTCTTGCCGAGATAGGCCTCGATCACCCGGTTGTCGCGCGTCACCACTTCGGGCAGGCCCTCGGTGATGACGGCGCCATGGTCGAGCACGAGGAATCTGTCCACCAGGCGGACCATCGCCTGCATGGTGTGCTCGATGATGGCGATGGTCATGCCGTCGCGTGCGAGCTGCTGGATCACGGCGACGACCTCGTCCGCTTCGCCGTGGCCGAGGCCCGCAAGCGTTTCGTCGAGCAGCAGAATGCGCGGCTGGCCGGCGATCGCGCGGGCGAGCTCCATCAGCCGCAGCTCCTTGGTCGAGAGTTCGCCGGCGACATGGTTGGCTACGGCGGAGAGCCCGACGCGGGCGACTGCGTCGGCGGCAAGCTTGCGTGCCTCCGCATCGGAGCGGGCGCGCACATAGGCCCCCACCACGACATTGTCGAGGATCGACATGCGCAGGAATGGCCGCATCACCTGGAAGGTGCGGCCGATGCCGGCCTCGCAGATCACGTGCGGCCGTTGGCCGGACATGTTGCGGCCGTCGATCAGCACCTCGCCCTCGCTCGGCTTCAGAAAACCGTTGAGGAGGTTGAACAGCGTGGTCTTGCCGGCGCCGTTCGGGCCGATGATGCCGAGGATCTCGTTCTTGTGCAGCTTGAAACTGACGTCCTGAACGGCTTTGAGTCCGCCGAAGGAGCGCGAGAGATTGCGAACCTCGAGCATCACCTCGCCGGTGGCCGCACGCTGCCGCGCGGCGGGCTTCAGCGCCGTGACGTTGGCGACGGCCGTTTCCGGAGTGTCGCTCGCCGTGGCCTTGGATGCATTTCGCTTGCGCAGGAGATCGCGCAGTTTCCAGAACAGGCCTTCCGGCGCGAGCAGGATGACGCAGACGATAGCAAGGCCGAAGATGACGCCCTGAATGCCGGGGATCCGTGCACCGGCCTCTGCGTGCAGGATCTCGGCGAGTGGGATCAGGATCACGGAGCCGATGACCGGCCCCCAGACCGTGCCGACGCCGCCGAACATCGCGACCGTGAGCGCCTGCGCCGACACCAGCATGCCGAACACCGATTGCGGGGTTACGACCAGCAGCACCTGCACATAGAATCCGCCGATGGCGGCGGCGATCGCGCCGCTCAACGTGATCGCGCGCAGCTTCCAAGCCAGCGTGTTGATTCCGGCCGCTTCTGCCGCAGCCTCGTTCTGCTTGATCGCGAGCAGCGCCATGCCGAAGCGGGATCGCTCGATCACCTGCGTCAGCACGATGGTGGCAAGCATGATGGCGAGCCCCAGCAGCGTGTAGATGTGAGGGTCGGAGAACTGCATATAGGCGATCGGCGCGTCGCGCTTGATCGGAAGCGTGACCTCCTGGAAGCCGAGCCACTCGAACACGTAGAGAATGGCGAGCGGGTAGGCGAGCATCGCGAGCGCGAAGTAGTGGCCCTGGAGGCGGAAGGTCGGAAATCCGATCAGCAGCCCGGCGATGCCGCCGAGCATGGCGGCGACCGGGATTAGCAGCCAGGGGGAGATATCGAAATAAATCTGCCCGAGCGCGGTCGCATAGGCGCCGATCCCAAAGAAGGCGGCGTGGCCGAACGAGATCAGGCCGGTGTAACCGCTGAGCAGATTCCAGGACAGGCCGAACACCGCCCACACCGGCACCAGCGTCAGGATGAGCTGGTAATACGAGTTGGTGACGCCGAGTGAGATCCCGGCGTAGGCGAGCGTGAAGAGCAGGGGAGGCAGCAGTGAACGCATCCGGAGCATGGTCACGTCCTCTCGACCATGCGCCCGAAGAAACCTTGCGGACGGAAGAAGATGATGAGGAGGAAGACGGCGAAGATCGCGGCATTCTGCAATTGCGTCGGCAGGATCAGCGTGGACATCTGCTGCACGAGCCCGATCGTCATGCCGCCCCAGAAGGCGCCGATGATGCTGCCCATGCCGCCGAGCACGACGCCGGCATACATGACGATCACGTATTCGAGGCCGACGAAGGGATGGAACGGATAGTTGGTCGCGAGCAGGCCGCCGGCAATCGCGGTGATGCCGCAGCCGAGCGCGAAGGCCGTGCGGTGCGCGCGGTCGACGTCGATGCCCATATAGGTCGCGGCGGTCGGATTGTCGGCCGCGGCGCGCAGCGACTTGCCGATCCGGGTGCGCGTGATCAGCAGCGAAAGCAGAATCATGATCGCGAGCGAAACGATCGCGTCGATGCTGCGCGCCTTGTTGAGGAAGATGCTGATGTCGAAGAAGGGAATGAACTCCCAGGCCGAGCTCGACAGCGGCGTGCGGATCGAGGCCAGCACCGATCCGAACACGATGAGGCCGCCGTTCTGCAGGATCAGCGCGATGCCGAGCGTGAGGATGAGCTGGGCGTAATGGCCTTCGCCTTCCAGCGAGGCGGTGCGTGTACCCGAGACGCGCGAGATCAGCGCCAGATGGACGAAATAGCCGAACACGGCGAGCACGGGGCCGGCCAGCAGGATGGCGACGAACGGCCCCACCGTGTTGCCGAACAGCGCCTGGATGCCGGCGGCGGTGAAGAGATAGAAGGCGGCATACATACCGAGCATCATGAAATCGCCATGGGCGAAGTTGATGACGCGCATGACGCCGAAGATCAGGCCGAGCCCGACGCACATCAGGCCGTAGACGGCGCCGATCAAAAGGCCCGCAGCGAGCGCTTGAAAGAAGCCTTCCATCAGCCCCGCCTCCGCGCGGCGCGAGCGCCGGCTTGCTGGCGATTGTGCGCCGTCGGCACTGCTAGGCTGGTCTCCCGGTCGACCATGTTTCCCCCGTATTGTTTTGGCATTTCTTATGATGCCGATCGTAAAACTCGTTCCGGCGCATCCAGACGACACTGCGCTGCGATGTCGCCGGCATTGCCGAGCTGCTCGCAGCCGTCGATGAGTTGCTCGAGCCGGTGCGCGCGGTCCTCGCCGAGGGCGCGAATGGCGGCGGCGCGGAAGCGCGCACGAATATCTGAAGGCGTTGCGGCGATGACGTCGGGCAAAGCGTGCCGGATCGTTCGGCCGCTGCGCAGATGCACGGTCACCTCTGCGCCCTGCTTGCCGGGGAAGGCGGCGGTGAAGCCTGGATCTGCCCCGAGATCGGTGACCGCGACCAGGCGAATGATGTCGGCATCATCGAGTTCGGAATAGTTCTCTTCCTCGATCTCGCCCCGCGTCAGCGTCGCAGCAACGCTGAAGGGAATGCTCATCTTGGCCTGAAGCGCGTTGCGATAGGGCCCCATGGAGTCGCAGCCGGGATAGCGAACGGCGGCATCGGGTGCGCGAATGATGACGCGGTCGATCTCCTCAGTGCTGGCGAGCTCGTGCGAGACGCGGAGCGCTGCTTGAGCCGCCGTCTGCGCGAAATTGCAGGCCGGGACCGGCTTGTTGTAGACGGCCATGATCTCGCTCTCGCCATCGGGGAAGAGCGTGATGCTGTCGGGCGCGGCCTGGCGGCGATAGGCGGCGAACAGGCCGGCTTCGCCCTCCAATATGGTTTCCGAGCCGAATGCGCCGGCCGCGGCAAGACCGATCGCCTTGATGGCGTTGCTGGAGGCAAAGCCGGGATGAAAATACATGTCGGAGCCGCCGGCATGCGGCCACTCGTTCAGCCCGCTGGACGTATTGGCCGCGATCGCGACGGCGCTGGTTGCGGCGTCCTCGGAGAGGCCAAGCGCGAAACTTCCCGCCAGCGCCGCGCCCGGAGGTGCGACCAGCCCAGTCGGGCGATAGAGGCGTGCGAGGTCGGAGGTCAGGAGCGCGCGGCCGATCCGCGCGCCGGTCTCATAGCCGATGATAGCGGCAGCGAGCAGCCTGGCTCCGTGCAGCGGCGTCTGCTCCGACAGCGCGAGCAACGTCGGCCAGATCACGACGCCGTGGTGCGCGATGCTGGCCGCATGCATGTCCTCGCGGACGAGGCCGTGCCCCATGACGGCATTGGCAAAGGCGGCATCGGCCGACGAGGAGAGTTGTGACGTCCCGATGATCGTTGCGTTGCCGCCGGCCTGCGCGATCGCAACCGCCTGACGGCTCCAGGGATGATGGCCGGCCTCGAAGGCGCAGGACAAGAAGTCGAGCAGACAGAGCTTTGCCTTCGCGACGACCTCCGGCCCGAAATCTCCAAGATCAAGCGCAAGCACGCTCCGCGCCATCTGGCGCGCGAGCGAGACCTTGCCTGATCCGGTCGGGCCGATCGTCATCGCAATCGCTCTCCTTGAAGGCTTGCGTGATCAGCCGCGCATCTCGACCCCGGCCCACTCCTCGAGCACCTTGGCGATCGAGGTGAAGTCGGACGATGCGCCGTACTTGGCGTTGGTGATCGCGAGCATCTGCCGCACCACCGCGCCGCAGACCATCGGCACGCCCATCGCCTCGGCCTCGTCGACGCAGAGCCGGACGTCCTTGTAGGAGAGGCCGGTGGCGAAGCCGAAATCGAACGTGCCGGGCAGCACCGCGCGGGGGAATTTGTCTTCGGACGCACTGTTGCGGCCGCTGCTGGCGTTGATGATGTCGATCAGCACCTTGGCGTTGACGCCGCCCTTGACGCCCATCGCGACGGCTTCGGACGTGATCACCAGCGCTGCCGCCGCCATCAGATTGTTGGCGAGCTTGGCCGTCTGTGCCACGCCGGGCTTGTCGCCGGTGTAGAACAGCTTGCCGAAATTCTTCAGGATCGGCTGCACGGTCTCGTAGGTCGCCTGCGGGCAGGACACCATCACGGCCAGCGTGCCGTTGACGGCGCCCTTGATGCCGCCGCTCACGGGCGCATCGACCAGCGTCATGCCCTTGGCCTTGAGGCCTTCCGCAACGATCTTCGCGGCGCCGGGACCCGAGGTCGAGAGATCGATGACGATCTTGGCGCGGCTGCCGCTGCTGATGCCATCTTGTCCGAGCGTGACGGCCTTGACGATGTCGGGCGTCGGCAGGCTGGCGAGCACGATATCGGCGCGCGAGGCGACGTCGGCCGGCGATTTGCCGAGCTGGGCGCCGCGCTTGACCAGCGGCTGGGTCGCTTCAGTCTGCGTGTCATAGATCACGAGCGAATAGCCCGCGTCGATCAATCGCCCCGCCATGGGGCCGCCCATGCGGCCCGTGCCGATTACGCCGAGAATCTCTCCCGCCATCGTCTACTCCCTGTCGCGCGACCCGTGACGGGCGCGCCTTCTTGATCTCGTTGGTCAAACGCTTTCGCCGGCCGGCCTTCTCGGCCGCCGTCGTCGTGGCAGCGGGATCCCGCGCCAACGGGCCGGATTGTTATGATTGTCTGACAAGCTGTCAAGCATAACATTTGGGGTCGACAGTTTGCCGCGGATCGTCATATGGTCCGGGAAAACGAGGAAGACGCCCCGCGTGCCGCAAGCTTTAATTCCGAGTGTGAGCAAGACGCTCGCCGATTTCGTCGCGTCCTCGTCGTGGGCGGACGTGGAGGCGCAGAGCCCTGAGGCGAAGCGATCGATCCTCAATTTCTTTGCGACCGCGCTCGGCTCCGCACGCGATCCGGTGGTCACGGCCGCGATGCGCACGCTGTCGCCGTTCAGCGGGGCCGCGACATCGACAATCATCGGCCATTCGCAGTCCATGGACGCGCTGTGCGCGTCGTTTCTCAATGCCATCTCGGCGAATCTGCTCGACTTCGACGACACGCACCCTGAAACGATCATCCATCCGGCCGCGCCGGTCGCCGCGCCGATATTGGCGCTGGCAGAGACGGGCAAGCTGACGGGGCGCGCGGTGCTGACCGCGTTCATCCTTGGCGTGGATGTGGAGTGCCGCATCGGCAATGCAGTCTCGCCGCGTCATTATGCCCGCGGCTGGCACATCACCTCGACCTGCGGGATTTTTGGCGCTGCGGCGGCGTGCGCGAAGCTGTTGGAGCTGCCCGCGGAAGGGATTGCGAACGCGATCGGACTTGCGGCGAGCCAGTCGGCCGGCAATGTCGAGAATCTGCCAAGCGCCGCCAAGAATGTCAGCGTCGGCAACGCCGCGCGTAATGGGTTGTTTGCCGCGCTGCTCGCGCAGCAGGGCTATGAGGCTGCGCCCCGCGCCATCGAAGGTCCGCTCGGCTGGGCGCGTACCATGGGGGATGAGCCGGATCTCGCCCGCATGCTCGATGGCCTCGGCAAGACCTGGGAGATCGCGAAGAACACCTACAAACCCTATCCCGCCGGCATCGTGTTCCATTCGGTCATCGACGCCTGCCTGCTGTTGCGCGAACGAATTGGCCGACGCGTTGACCAGATCGAGTCGGTGACAGTGCAGGGCTCGGCACTGCTGCTTGCGCGCGGTGATCGCCCTGTGAACAACGAGCGCGACGCGCGCGTCAGCATCCATCATTGCGTGGCTTGCGGACTGTTGCTCGGCGCGGCCGGTGTGGCCGAGTTCGCGCAGGAGGCCGTGGTCCGGCCCGATATCGCGCGGCTGCGGCAGAAGGTGAGGGCGGAGCTTGATGCTCAGATGCCCGATGGCGCTGCGCGCGTCATTTTGCGCCTTTCGTCTGGTGAAATTCTCACAGAGACCGTGACTTCGCCGCGCGGCAGCCAGGCTGCGCCGCTTTCAGACCGCGAGATCGAAGAGAAGCTGCGCGAAGGCGTGAGGACCGGTCGAAGCGATTGGGATGCAGACCGCGTCATCGATGCGGTCTGGCGGCTCGATGCGGCGGACGACGTCGCCGCGCTGCTGCAATCACTGCGGCCGCCATCGGCGTCGCGCCGAACAATTTCCAACTAGAATCTCTCAAGACCGGAAAGGGACGATCATGAGCAAGACCGAACTGTTCGAAAAGGGCCTCAAAGTTCGTAAAGAGGTGCTGGGCGAGGACTACGTCAACAAGTCGATCGCCGGTGCCGACGAATTCACGCGCACCATGGCCGAGTGGTCGACCGAATTCTGCTGGGGCGCGCTGTGGACGCGGCCCGGCGTCGACCGCCGCACGCGCTCGATCGTCAATCTGGCGATGCTGGGCGCACTGAACCGCCCGCACGAACTGAAGCTGCACGTCAAGGGCGCCCTGAAGAACGGGCTGACCAAGGAGGAGATCAAGGAGATCCTGCTCCAGGTCGCGGTCTATTGCGGCGTGCCCGCCGGCATCGACGCCTTCCGCAACGCGCGCGAGGCCTTCAACGAGGTCGATGCGGGGTCCTGAGCCCGCTTGATTGGAAGCTCTCATGGCTGACCCGGAATACGAGCTCTTCGCCATCCGCTATGCAACGCGGGATGCCCAGCGGAGCGAGCACTTCATCGGCGGCGACCCGCATGACGGGCCGATGCCGATGGACTATTTCATGTGGCTGGCGAGGGGAGGCGGCCGCACCTTCGTCGTCGACACCGGGTTCAACGCCGAAATCGCAAAGCAGCGCAGGCGAACATTCCTGCGCTGCCCGGTGGAGACGCTTGCCGCGTTCGACATCGACGTGGCCGACGTCAAGGATGTGATCCTCACGCATCTGCACTACGATCACGCCGGCAATTTCGACCGGTTTCCGAATGCGCGGTTTCATCTCCAGGAGCGCGAACTCGCCTACGCCACCGGGCGCTATATGCAGTATCCGAAGCTGTCGCATTCCTTCGAGGTCGAGGACGTCTGCGGGATCGTGCGGCTGAACTATGCGCGCCGGGTGCTGTTCTACGACGGCGACGCCGAGATCGCGCCCGGACTGACGGTTCATGCGGCTGGCGGGCATTCTGCCGGTCTTCAGTTCGTTCGCGTCAACACGCGCCGCGGCCCGGTCGTGCTCGCCTCCGACGTCAGTCATTTCTACGAGAACATGACGAGCGAGCGTCCGTTCACGACGGCATTTCATGTCGGTGACATGCTGGTGGGCTTTGACAAGCTGCGAGCCGCGGCGCCGGACGCGGACCATATCGTTCCCGGCCATGATCCGCTCGTCATGAAGCTCTACCCGGCGCCAGGCCCGGATTTGAAGGGTGTAGCGGTTCGTCTCGACGTGGCGCCATCCAGGGCCGCGCATTCCCAGGACGTTCGGCAAGGCGTCGCGTAACCTAGGTTATAAAAAATCGATTTTCGATTTTCTGTTGACCGGCGGCCGCCGCCTTGCAATCATCCGACCATGGGTCCGCTTCAGTTCCAGTTGTCCGGAAGCCCCGGGGATGGTCCGCGCAGCCTGACGTCAGCGCTGCACGAACGTTTGCGCGCCGACATCCTGGCGACGCGGCTGCCGCCGGGCCAGAAGCTGCATATCGCGGGGCTCGCCAAGCAGTTTTCCGTGAGCCTCGCCGCCGTGCGCGAGGCGCTGTCGCGACTTGTCGCGGACGGGCTCGTGCAGGCGTCGGACCAGCGTGGCTTTCGCGTGAGCCCGGTGTCGCTCGCCGATCTTGCCGACGTGACGCAGACCCGGATCGACATCGAGGGGCTTGCGCTCCGTCGCTCGATCGAGCGGGGCGATGAGGCCTGGCTCGCATCGGTGAAATCCGCCTGGGCGGATTTGAAGGCCGTTCCCCATCGTTATCCCGACGATCCGACCGTGCACTACGAGGAGTGGGTGATCCGTCACCGCATCTTCCATCGTGCGCTGGTCAACGCGTGCGGCTCGCCATGGCTGCTCGGCTTCCGCGACGTGCTGCACGAGCAGAGCGAGCGATATCGCCGCCTCTCGATCCGGCGAGAGGCCGGTGGCAAGCCGCGCAACGTCGAAGCCGAACACAAGGCGATCGTCGCCGCCGTGATCAGGCGCGATGCGGATGCGGCAGTTCGCGCCTTGTCAAAGCACTTCGGTACCACCAAAGAATTCGTCGAGCTCGCCGCCTCTCGCATTGCGGAGGTGAGCCGTACGACCTGACGATCCGGAAAAATCCGGCACACAAAAAACAGAGACCGGGAGGAAGCCAATAATGAAGATCAATCACGCGCTGATGTCGCTGATCGCCGCCGCAATTCTGGTGGGCCCTGCGAGCGCCGCCGACACCATCCGCGTCGGCCTGCCGACGAAAACCTATTGGCCGACGACGATTGCCGAGACGGCGGTGCGGCAGAAACTGTTCGAGAAGGAAGGCATTCAGGCCGAGTTGACGATCTACCGCAGCGGCGCGGAGACGTTCGAGGGCATGGCTGCGGGCGCGGCCGACATCATTCTCGATCCGCCGTCGCTGGTCTCCGCCGGACGCAAGAAGGGCGTGATGTCGCGGATCGTCGCCAATGCCGCGATGGGCAATTTCGGCTGGCAATTGATGGTCCCGACCAAGTCGACGCTCGACGTCAAGGACCTCAACGGCAAGAAGGTGGCGATCACCGCGGCCGGCTCCGGATCCGACCTGCTCGCGCTGTGGACCATCCAGGACAAGAAGATCGATTTTACGCGCGTTCCCGTCGGCGGCGGTGGCCTGGTGCCGAACCTGCTGGCCGGCAATGTCGAGGCGGCCGTGGTCTATTCGCCGCTGAGCTTCCAGATCTCGAAGTCCGGCGAGGCCAAGACCATCCTCGATTACGCGACCGCGGTCCCGCCGAACCTCACTGCGGGCTGGATCGTGCTCGACAAATTCGCCGAGGCCAAGCCCCAGATGGTGCAGAAGGCGGTGAACGCCCTCTACGGCGCGGTCGCGTTCATGCGGGCCAACCGCGACGTCACGGTCAAGCTGATTGCCGAGCTCTATGAAATGCCGCCGGAGATCGCGGGCCTTGAGTACGACAACACCATTATGAAGCTCGAGACCAGCGGCGACATGGGCGCGGCCAACGTCAATGCGGCCGTGCAGCTGTCGCTCGATCTCGCCAAGCTCGGCGGGCTCAAGGACATCGTGCCGGTCGAGGATGTGATCTCGGCCAAGTTCAAGCCGGTTCCGACCAAGTAGTCACGATGCAAAGCACGTTCGTCATCAACCTTGCGCGGATCGCGATCATCATCGCGGTCCTGGCGCTGTGGGAGGTGCTGTCGCGCACCGGCATCGTCAATCCGCGACTGCTGCCATCGGCGTCCGATACCTTCGTGACGCTCGGCGATCTGCTGCAGCGCGCGGCGGTGCGGAAGGATCTGATGGTGACCGCGACCGAGGTGCTGGCCGCGTTCGCGCTGGCCGTGCCCTTCGGTGCGGTGATCGGCTTCCTGGTCGCGGAGAACCGTTACTTTGCGGACGTGGCCAAGCCGCTTTTGTTCTTCGCCTTCAGCATCCCGAAGTCGATCTTCCTGCCGATGTTCATCCTGGTGTTCGGCGTCGGCTTTGCCCAGAAGGTCGGCTTCGGCTTCTTCTCCACGATCTTCATCGTGATCATGTCGACCACGACGGCGGTGGAATCGGTCAAGGTCGAGCATTTGACGGTGGCGCGCTCCTATGGCGCAACGCCATGGCAGACGGCGTTCCGGGTTTATCTGCCGAGCATGCTGCCGGTCCTGCTGGAGGCGTTGCGGATCTCCATGATCTTCAACCTCACCGGCGTGATTTTGGCGGAGATGTACGCCTCGCGCGACGGCATCGGTCACCAGATCGCGACCTGGGGCGAGAACTTCCAGATGAAGCAGCTCCTCGCCGGCGTCGTGATGGTCGCCGCGATCGCCATGACCTTCAACGAACTTGTCAGATGGATGGAAACGCGATGCAGCCATTGGCGAACGTGACCCCGTTGAAGCCCGCCGCGCGCGCTGGCGCGATCGAGGTCAAGAATGTCGGCCAGGTCTTCAAGACCCGGTCGCAGGACGTCGTCGCGCTGGAGGACGTCTCGCTCGAGGTCAAGCCCGGCCGTTTCGTCGTGCTGGTCGGCCCGAGCGGCTGCGGCAAGTCGACCCTTTTGATGATGATGGCGGGACTGCGCCAGCAGACCTCCGGCACGATCACCATCAGCGGCGCGCCGATCCTGCAGCCAGACCCCGACAGGGTCGGCGTGGTGTTCCAGGAAGCGAGCTTGTTCCCGTGGCTGACCGCGGAGGACAATGTCGAGTTTCCGCTGGCGCTGCGGGGCGTGCCCAAGGCCGAGCGCCGCGCCAAGGCGCAGGATGCGCTCAAGCTGG
Source organism: Bradyrhizobium sp. LA6.1 (assembly GCF_040547805.1). Lineage (NCBI taxonomy): Bacteria > Pseudomonadati > Pseudomonadota > Alphaproteobacteria > Hyphomicrobiales > Nitrobacteraceae > Bradyrhizobium > Bradyrhizobium sp. LA6.1. The sequence goes on from NZ_JBEPQK010000008.1 coordinate 144,686, forward strand.
TCTGCCTCGACGGCTTCGGCAGGCGTCATCCCCACGAACTCTCCGGCGGCATGAAGCAGCGCGTCTCGATCGCGCGCGGGCTGGTGCAGGACCCGCCGGTGCTGCTGATGGACGAGCCGTTCGCCGCCCTCGACGAGCAGACGCGCATGACCATGGGCGACGAGTTGCTGCGGATCTGGGCTGCGACCGGCAAGACGGTCGTTTTCGTCACGCACAGCCTCACCGAGGCCGTCTATCTAGCCGACGAGGTGATCGTGATGTCGGCGCGGCCCGGCCGCATCGTCGACCATCTCCAGGTCCAGCTGCCACGGCCCCGCACCTACGAGATGCTGAGCGGCGACGCCTTTGGTGCGCTGCGCGACCGCATCTGGCGGCACATCCGCAAATCGGCGTGAGGCGGATATGAGCGCCAGAATGAGTGCGAAGACGCTGCGATACCTGATCGTGATCGGCCTGATTGCGCTGTGGGAGTTGCTGCCGCGCACCGGTCTCATTCCCGAGCTGTTCCTGCCGTCACTGTCATCGACGCTGATCGCCGGATGGACCGATGCCGCGGAATACGGTCATGCGCTCGCGGTGACGCTCTATGAGGTCGTGGTCTCCATGGCATTCGCCTGCGGCGGCGGCATCCTGCTCGGCGCCATCGTCGGCAGCCTGCCGCGTCCGCGCGTCCTGATCATGCCGATGGTGTCGAGCCTGTATGCGGTGCCGCTCGTGATCCTTTATCCTGTTTTCACGGTGTGGCTCGGCATCGGCTCGGAGTCCAAGATCGCGTTTGCCTCGATCTATGGCTTCCTGCCGACAATGCTCGCCACCGCCGCCGGCATCCAGACCATCGATCCGCAGCTCTTGCTCGCGGCACGCAGCATGGGCGCCACGCTGAGCCAGCGGCTGGTGCGAGTCATCATCCCCGCCGCGATCCCGACCGTGCTGTCGGGCCTGCGCGTCGGCGGCGCGCTGGTCATCGTCGGCGTCGTCGTCTCGGAGATGCTGATCTCATCGGCCGGCATCGGCTATCTGATCTCGCGCTACCGCACGATCCTCGACAGTCCGCACGTGTTCGCGGGCGTGCTGCTCGTGCTGTTCCTCGCCATCGCCTTCAACGCTGCGATCCGCTGGATCGAGCGCAAGGCGGCGATCTGGCAGACCGGCACGCGGGCCGGTCAGGCCAATGACGAGATCGCGTCGCGCGCGATGCAGCCGGCGACCTGAGGTACTGGCGTGTACGATCTGACCCTGACATTCGACAACGGCCCCGATCCGGGTGTGACGCCGCGTGTGCTCGACATTCTCGCCGAGCGCGGCATCAAGACCACCTTCTTCGTCATCGGCGAGAAGCTCGCTGACCCCGCGCGGCGCGGCCTTGCGGTGCGTGCGCACGGGGAGGGGCACTGGATCGGCAATCACACGTTTACGCACACCGTTCCGCTCGGTGAGCAGGCGGATCGCGAGACGGCAGAGAACGAAATCGGCCGCACGCAGTCTGCGATCTCCGATCTCGCGCATCCCCAGCGCTGGTTCCGGCCGTTCGGTGGCGGCGGCAATCTCGATGCGCGGCTGTTGAAACCCTCCGTCGTGGACTACCTCACCCGTAACAAGCACAGCTGCGTGCTCTGGAATGCGATCCCGCGCGACTGGGACGACCCTGACGGCTGGACCGAGCGCGCGCTCGACCAGTGCAGCCGGCAGCCCTGGACGTTGATGGTGCTGCACGATCTCCCGACCGGCGCGATGGATCATCTCGAGCGCTTCCTCGACCGCGCCGAAGCGGCCGGCGCTCGCTTCCGTCAAGATTTCCCGCCGCAATGCGTTCCGATCCGCAACGGCGCGATCGCGCTTCCGATCAACGACTATGTTTCCTCCATCGAAGAGAGTGTTTGACTGATGAAAGTTGCAAGCTTCACGATCGCCGGCACCGCGAGCTATGGCATCGTCACCGACAAGGGCGTCATCGATGCCGGCAAGCGCCTCAAGGCCTATCCGACGCTGAAGGCGCTGCTTGCGAAGGGATCGCTTGACGAATTGAAGAAGCTGTCCGGCGAGAAGCCTGACTATGCGCTGCAGGACGTCGCGCTGCTGCCGACGGTACCCGATCCCGACAAGATCTTCTGCATCGGCGTCAACTACGCCACGCATCTGGCCGAGAGCGGCCATCCGACGCCGGCGCATCCAATGATCTTCACCCGCTTCGCCAACAGCCAGGTCGGCCATGGCCAGCCGATGATCCGGCCGCTGGAATCCGAACGTTTCGATTATGAGGGCGAGATGGCCGTCATCATCGGCAAGGCTGGCCGCCGCATCTCGCGCGAGGCTGCGCTGAACCATGTCGCCGGCTATGCCTGCTACAATGACGGCAGCATCCGTGACTGGCAGCGCCACACCTCGCAATTCGCGCCGGGCAAGAATTTTGCCGGCACCGGCGGCTTCGGGCCCTGGATGGTCACGACCGACGAATTGACCGACGTGACCAAGCAGACGCTGATCACCCGGCTCAACGGTGTCGAGGTGCAGAAGGCCCCGATCTCCGATCTCGTTTTCGACGTGCAGGCCTTGATTGCTTACTGCTCGACGTTCACCGAGCTTGCGCCCGGCGATGTCATCGTCACAGGCACGACCGGCGGCGTCGGCGCCTATCGCACGCCGCCGCTGTGGATGAAGGGCGGCGACGTCGTGGAGATCGAGATCTCCGGCATCGGCATCCTGCGCAACCCCGTCAAGGACGAGGGATCGGCCACGGCGACGCGCGCGGCCTGAGAGCCGCGCTCTATAACAATAAGAAGGAGAATCCCATGCCCATGCCAACGCATATCCTGCCGACCACGGTGGTCGGCAGCTACCCGCAGCCGGAATGGCTGGTGAATCGCGCGATGCTGTCGAAGGTGGTGCCGCGCACCCGCCTGCACGACATGTGGCGGTTGCCGGCAGAGCATCTGGAGGAGGCGCAGGACGATGCGACCATCGTCGCGATCCGCGACATGGAGCGCGCCGGCATCGACATCGTGACCGATGGCGAAATCCGCCGCGAGAGCTACTCCAACCGCTTCGCCACTGCGCTCGATGGCATCGACGGGGACAATCCCGCGATGATCGTGGCGCGCACCGGCAACACCCAGACCCCGGTGCCGCGAGTCGTTGGTCCCGTGAAGCGCAAGGGACCGGTCGAGCTGCACGACATGCAGTTCCTGCGCAAGAACACCGATCGCGCCGCGAAGATCACGTTGCCGGGCCCGTTCACCATGAGCCAGCAGGCCAGGAACGAGTTCTACAAAGACGAGGAGGAACTCGCGATGGCCCTGGCCGAGGCCGTCAATGCCGAGGCGCTCGATCTGCAGAAGGCAGGCGCGGATGTGATCCAGCTCGACGAGCCCTGGGTGCGCAACAATCCGGATCTTGCCAAGCGCTACGCCGTCAAGGCGATCAACCGCGCGCTGCAGGGCATCACGGTGCCGACCGTCGTGCATCTCTGCTTCGGCTATGCCGCGGTCGTGCTGGGCTCGAACAAGCCGGCCGGCTATTCCTTCCTAGCCGAGCTTGACGACACCATTGCCGACCAGATCTCGATCGAGGCCGCGCAGCCGAAGCTCGACCTCGGCGTGCTCAAGGACCTGTCGTCGAAGAAGATCATGCTCGGCGTGCTCGACCTCGCGGATCCCGCGATCGAGAGCGTCGACACTGTGGCCGCCCGTATCCGCAACGGCCTGAAGTACGTCTCGCCGGACCGCCTGGTCCCGGCGCCCGATTGCGGCATGAAGTACATGCCGCGCGCAACCGCGTTCGGAAAACTGAAGGCGATGTGCGATGCGGCGGCCATGGTCCGGCGGGAGATCGGCTGAACAAAAGCTGGGCCGGCGAGGATGGTTCGTTCGCCGGCCATCGCCTGCTGTGGCCAGCTTGGTCGAAATCTGCGCGGGCGTCGGCTCAAAGACCAGTTTCACAACGTTGAACATTCGTCGTCATTGGCGAGGACGACATCGCCGCGGAGGTGCAGCCGCCGTTCAAGCCGACAGGAATTTGGTTAGAAGCTCCGTGGTGTCGGTCGGGTTTTCCTCGGGAAAGAAGTGACCGCCCTTGACGGCCCGACCTTGTACGTTGTCGGCCCACTTCTTCCAAATTCCCAATGCGCCGCCATTCTGCGCGTAGAATGTATCGAGTGGCCCGCCAGAGGCCCACAGGTGCAGCATAGGGCACTTGATGCGCCGGCCTTCCTTCTGGTCCGCCTTGTCATGCTCGATATCCAGGGTTGCGGCCGCGCGGTACTCTTCGCAGATCGCATGCACCCGAGCCGGATCGCGATAGGTTTCGATGTATTCCGCTTTCACTTCGGGGCCGAATGAGCCCTGGCCGAAGGGATTGTCGAATACCGCGTCCGGCGCACCGATCAGGTATTTTTCGGGAAGCGGTGCCTTCTGCGAGAGGAGGCTCCATGGCCAGTAGGTCATGGCGAACTTTGCGTCGGCGTGGCCCCAGGCTTCCGAGATCGGCAGCACGTCAAACACTGCGAGACGCGGCACCTTCTCCGGGTGATCGAGCGCAAGGCGGTAGGAAACGCGACCGCCGCGATCGTGTCCAACCAGATCGAATTTGGAAAAGCCAAGCTTATCCATCACGGCGACGAGCTCATTCGCCATCGCCCGCTTTGTATAGGGATAGTGATCCTCCGCAGAGGCGGGAACGCCGCTGCGGCCATATCCACGAAGATCGACGCAGATGACCGTGCGATTGCCGGCGAGATGCGGCGCGACATGACGCCACATCAGGCTGGTTCGCGGAAATCCATGGACCATGAGCAGTGGGGATCCGCTCCCGTAGCGCCTGATGAAAATGGTGTTGTCATCGGTCTTGATCTCCTTTGTCTCGAAGAGATCGGAAGCGTTCGAGGTGGAATTGTTTGGGGATTGGCCGGCCGCGCGTCGCGGTAGAAGCGCCAGTGATAGAGCGGCGCTCGATGCAGCGGTCATCACCTGGACGAAAGTGCGGCGCTCGATCTTTGTCTTTTCTGTCATCCCTGAGGTCCTTCGAGGTTCGCGCGACGCTCCTGGCAAACGCCCCCTCAATGACGACGCGGTGAGACATGTTAGCACCTGCGTGGAAGCGCGCTTTCGCAGGATTAGCGTCACTGAACCGTTCGTGCTGATGATTTCGGTCATCCCGCTGGCGCGATGGGGCAGAGGCGGGGAGCAGTCGGGAAGTGATCGTTGGAATGATCCTCCGCCTGTAACCAATTTGGTCGCGTCGCCGAATAGCGGGAGGTCAGGGTAAGCGGAGGTGCGTCAACGCAAGCCGCCAGAGCAATGGAGGATCCATGTCCGACGAAATCAACCACGATCGCCGGCGTTTCGTTGGTGCTGCGGCAACGACAGTAGCTGCAGCACAATTCGGCGTGATCGCGCCGGCGGTTGCAGATCCCCGAGCGAGCAAGAAGGTCGCCCGCGACGTCAGCAGAAGATCGGAAACCGCGGGGACGGACGCCACCGTCGTTCTCGTCCACGGCGCCTGGGCCGACGGTTCAAGCTGGGCGCACGTCATCACGCTGCTGCAGTCCGAGGGACTGAAGACGATGGCAGCGCCGATTCCGCTCACATCGCTATCAGATGATGTCGCGGCGCTTGAACGAGCGCTGGAGCGGACCGACGGACCGGTTGTCCTTGTCGCGCATGCCTATGCTGGCGCCGTGATAGGTGCGGTCATTCAGGACAGAGTGCGGTCGCTGGTCTTCATTTCGGCTCTCTGTCCCGACGAAGGCGAAACAGTCGCGCAAATATTCTATCGCGACAAGCCGTCGCCGGAGGCACCGAAACTCACCCCCGACAGTCATGGTTTCCTCTGGATGCCGAACGACCGGTTTGGCGCGGCCTGGTGCCAGCATGCCCGACCTGAGCAGGCTGCGCTCCTTGCTGCGATCCAGCGTCCCATTGCCGTCGCGGCAATCCAGGAAAAGGCTCCGAAAGCGGCATGGAAGGCAAAGCCGTCGTGGTACCTGGTCGCCGAGGAGGATCGAATGATCAATCCGGCGACACAGCTATTCCTGGCACGACGGATGGGTGCGCAGGTTCGCTCCGAGAAAGTCGATCATGCATCGCCGATCACCGCGCCGAAGCTGGTCGCCGGAATGATACGCGAGGCCGTCGCCAACGCAGGTCCGAACGCCACGCAGCAACACGGCTGAACTATCGCTATCGGTGCGATATGGTTGAAAGTGCCATTGGCATCTTTTCCAATAGGCTTCGCGACCTCGGCTTGTGCAAACAACTGGACGGAGTCACCAGCTGAATCTTAGTCAGCGGGGGGACCAGGTTCGAGCTCTGGTCCCGCCGACGACCCTCAAAGCATCTCACACCCAGCCGCCATCCACGACGTAGTGCTGAGCGGTGCAGGCGGAGGCCTCGTCGGACGCGAGGAACAGGGTGAATTTCGCGACCTCGTCCGGTACCAGCCGGCGCTTCAGGCACTGTCGCTGCTGCAGTTCGATCTCGCCCGCCGGCGTCATCCATTTCTCGAGCTGGCGCTCGGTCATGATCCAGCCCGGCGCGATCGCGTTCACGCGGATGTTGTAGGGGCCGTAATCGCGCGCGAGGGAGCGCGTCAGACCGACCACGCCCGACTTGCTGGCCGTGTACGCGGCCATGCCGCCTTGACCGGCCATCCACGACACCGAGCCGAAATTGATGATGGCGCCGGCATTCGCCGCCTTCATGTCCGGCAGCACGGCTTGGGCGGCGAAGAACTGGTGCTTCAGGTTCACCGCGATGCGGTCGTCCCAGTATTCCGGCGTCATCTCCTCGGTGTTGTGCCGTTCGTCATGTGCGGCATTGTTGACGAGGATATTGATCGCGCCGTGTGCCTTGCGCGCCTCGGCGACGCCGGCGCGCAACGCGGCGATGTCAGTCAGGTCGACGCGCTGGAAATGCGCAGCCAGACCCTGATCCGACAGCTCGCGTGCGAGGCGTTCGCCCTCGTCGGCCTTGATATCGAAGAACACGACATTGGATTTCTGCTGCGCGAAGCGCCGCACGATCGCAGCCCCAATCCCCGATGCGCCACCGGTGACGAGAACGACCTTGCCGGCAAGGTCGGAATAAACGGCGGCCATGGGCACCTCTCAAGTTGCGTTGCGGCGGTGCGAGGCGCCGCCCAGTTGTCCCGCCAACCTTAGCCATTCCCCGCGTGAGGTGCATAGATCAGAATTTTAGTTGCGTACCTCAAAATTCGAAGGCAGGATTGCAGCCAAAGAATAAGAGCCGGTTGGGAGGAATGTGATGAGACTGCTCGGGAAGCTGGGACTCGCCGCCGCCGCATACCTGCTTTGGGCCAACTCCGCCGCGGCCGACACGACCGTCAAGTGGTTGCACATCGAAGCCAATCCGGCCCAGGTGAAGATCTGGGAGGAGGTTGCGCGCGCCTATGAGGCGTCGCATCCCGGCACCAAGATCGAGATGCAGTTCCTCGAGAACGAGGCCTACAAGGCCAAGCTGCCGACCATCCTGCAATCCAAGGACCGGCCGAACATCATCTACAGCTGGGCCGGCGGCGTCCTGAAGACGCAGATCGAGGCCGGCGTCCTCGACGACATCACCGATCAGGTGAAGGGGTACAGCGACAGCCTCACGCCGGCAGCGCTCGCCGCCTTCACGGCCAACGGCCGCGTTTACGGTCTTCCGACCGCGCTGTCGCAGGTCGGCTTCCTCTGCAACAAGGAGCTGATGGCGAAGGCGAAGGTCGATCCCGCAGGGATCAAGAGCTGGGACGACCTGCTTGCAGCGGTGAAAACGTTGAAAGCCGCCGGCGTGACCCCGATCGTGGTCGGCGGGGCCGACAAATGGCCGCTGCACTTCTATTGGACGCATCTTGCGGTGCGCGTCGGCGGCAAGCCGGCGTTCGATGCGGCGCTGCGCGGCGAGGACGGCGGCTTCGCGGGGGAGACCTTCCGGAAATCCGGCGAGCTGTTCAAGCAACTCGTCGATCTCCAGCCGTTCCAGAATGGCTTCCTCGGCTTCAAGAATCCGCAGGCGGTCGGCTATTTCGGCGATGGCAAGGCGGCGATGACGCTCGCGATCTCGACCGTCTATCATCTGCAGCGTGCGCTTGCCGCCGACAAGGTCGGATTGAGCGAAGACAAGATCTGCTGGTTCGACTTCCCGGTCGTGGCCGGCGGCAAGGGCGTGCCAACCGATACGCTTGGCGGCATCACCGGCTGGCTGATCACGAAGGGCTCGCCGAAGGAGGCCGTCGATTTCCTGAAATACTTCGTCTCCAGGGACGTGCAGACGCGGCTTGCAGCGGGCAACTTCATCATCCCGGTGGTTCAGGGAGCGGATGCCGGTCTCAACAACGCCTTCATGAAGCTGATCGCGGCCAATCTGGCGAAGTCGAACTACCACCAGAACTTCTATGACCAGAGCCTCGGCCCCTCGGTTGGCCGCGTCGTCAACGACGTCACCGCCGAGATCGCCGGCGGCAGCATGAGCCCGCAAGACGCGGCCAAGGCGATCGAGGCGGCGTGGAAGCAGGGTAACTGACGGTGGCACGCCGGGCCGCGAGCGTGTCGGCGATGGACGTTGCCGGTGAGCTCCCGCAGGTCGCCGAGCGCGGCCCGAGCTGGGACGGCAGGCTTACGGTCCTGATCCTGTTCCTGCCGCCGGCGCTGCTGTTGTTCACGCTGTTCGTGGTGCTGCCGATCGGCGAGGCGGCCTGGTACTCGGCCTTCAACTGGAACGGGTTCGGCAGGCCGACCAACTGGATCGGCTTCGACAACTACCGTTTCGTGTTGGAGACACGCGCCTTCTGGCTTGCGCTGCGCAACAACGGGCTGATCATCGCTGTTTCGCTCGCCATCCAGCTGCCGCTTGCGCTCACGCTGGCCTTGATGCTCGCCGAACGCTTTCGCGGGGCGGTGGCTCTGCGCATGCTGTTCTTCATGCCTTATATCCTGGCCGAGATCGCGACCGGGCTGATCTTCAGCTTCGTCTACGACGGCGATTACGGCCTTGTCGCCTCGATCTGGCGTACCTTCGGCGCCGAGCCCCCGCATCTGCTGGCCTCGACCGATACGGCAATGCTGGCCGTGCTGATCGTCGTCGTCTGGAAGTACTTCGGTTTCCACATGATGCTGTTCATCGCGGCGCTCCAGGGCCTCGACAAGAGCCTGATCGAAGCCGCGCGCATCGACGGCGCGACGCGTTCGCAAGCCCTGCGACACGTGGTCATCCCCTTGCTCTATCCGACGATTCGCCTCTCGGTGTTCTTCGCCATCGTCGGCTCGCTGCAGCTGTTCGACCTCGTCATGCCGCTGACGCGTGGGGGGCCTGCGGACTCCTCGAACACGCTGGTGAGCTTCCTCTACAACAACGGCATCTCCCGCATGCGGGTCGGCTATGGCAGCGCCATCGGTGTCATTCTGTTCACGATCTGCGTGACCTTTGCCTTCACGTACAAGCGATGGTTCATGCGTGATGAGTAGCACCGAGACCAATCGTACGCCGTTCGATCCTGCCGTGCTGTTCAAGGCGGTGTTCCTCGCCGTCGTTGCCGTCTTCGTGCTGGTGCCGCTGCTCGCGACCTTGCTCGGCGGCTTCAAATCGCTCGGCGAATTGCGCGTCAATCCGTTCGGCCTGCCACGTCACTGGGAGTGGCAGAATTATGCCGACATCCTGTTCTCCGCGCGCTACTGGCAGCTCTTGCGCAACTCGCTGATCATCTCGACGCTCACGGTGACCCTGACCCTGATCGTCGCCTCGATGGCGGCGTTCACCTTCGCCCATGTCAGGTTCTACGGCTCATCGATGCTGCTGAGCTACCTGACGCTCGGCCTGCTGTTTCCGGCGGCGACCGCGGTGCTGCCGCTGTTCATCAAGGTGCGCGATCTCGGGCTGCTCGATACCTATTTTGGCGTGGCGCTGCCGCAGGTGGCCTTCAGCCTCGCGATGAGCGTGCTGCTGCTGCGGCGCTTCTTCAAGGACATTCCCTATGAACTGCTCGAGGCCGCGCTGGTCGACGGCTGCAGCTACATCAAATTCTTCCGCTATGTGACGCTGCCGTTGTCGCGACCGATCCTGGCGACCGTCGGGACCATCACCTTCGTCAACAGCTGGAATGCCTATCTGTTGCCGCTGGTGATGCTCAACACCGATGCGCTCTATCCCTGGCCCCTCGGCATCATGGTTTATCAGGGCGAGTATTCGTCCGAATGGCACCTGATCCTGGCCTTCATCACGCTGACCATCCTGCCCACCATCATTCTTTTTCTTCTGGCGCAGAAACACATCGTCGCCGGCCTCACCGCAGGCGCGGTCAAGGGATGAACGATACCTTACGGAGATCACAATGAGAAAAGTCGGCATCGGAATCATCGGCTGCGGCAATATCAGCACCGCCTATCTGAAGGCGGCTCAGCGCTTTCCGGTCATGGAAATCAAGGCGCTCGCCGATATGCGCAGCGATGCTGCAGAGCGGCAGGGCGCCGCCTTCGGGCTGCCGGCGATGCGGGTCGATCAACTGCTCAAGCGAGAGGATGTCGAGATCGTCATCAATCTCACGGTCCCGCTCGCCCATACCGACGTCAGCCTCGCGGTGCTGAACGCCGGCAAGCACGTTCATTCCGAGAAGCCGCTCGGCATCGACGTCGCAGAAGCCCACAAGGTGATGGATCTCGCCGCGCAGAAGGGCCTTCGCGTCGGCTGCGCGCCCGATACGTTCCTTGGCGGTGGGCACCAGACCGCGCGCAAGCTGATCGACGATGGCGCGATAGGCACGCCGGTCGCGGGCAGCGTCTTCTTTGGCTGTCCCGGCCATGAGCGCTGGCACCCGTCGCCGGGCTTCTATTACCTTCGCGGCGGAGGGCCGATGCTCGACATGGGGCCGTATTACATCACGGATCTCGTGCAGCTGCTTGGCCCGGTCGCGAGCGTGATGGGCTCGACCGCGCGCCCGAAATCCGAGCGGTTGGTCACCAGCCAGCCGATGAACGGCACCCTGATCCCGGTCGAGGTTTCGACCCATGTCGCCGGCACGCTCGAATTCGAGAACGGGGCGGTCGTCTCGATCGCGATGAGCTTCGACGTACCGAAGCACCGGCACGCGCCGATCGAGATCTATGGCGACAAGGGCAGCATGTTGGTGCCGGACCCGAACCGGTTCGGCGGCGAGGTGCAGATCGCGAAGACTGGCGGTGAATGGGAGCCGGTGCCGCTGACCCACGGTCATGTCGATGGCGAGTTTCGTTCCATCGGTGTCGCCGACATGGCCTCCGCGATCCTGAACAACCGCCCGCATCGCGCCAGCGGCGCGCTCGCTTTCCATGTGCTCGAGGTGATGGAGGCGTTCCAGACCTCCGCCGACGAAGGACGCCGCGTCAAGATCGGCAGCTGCGTCGAGCGGCCGGCAATGCTGCCGGCCGGACGTGAAACCGGACAGATCGACTGAGGGAATGACCATGCGCAAGGCAATGATTGTATGGGGGGGCTGGCCGGGACACGATCCCGATCTCTGCGCCTCGATGATCCGCGGCTGGCTGAAGGCGGAAGGCTTCGAGGTTCGGGTCGAGACCACGACGGCGGCGTTCGCCGATCCCGCGATCCACGATCTGTCGCTGATCATCCCGATCTATACCATGTCGAAGATCGAGAAGGCGGAAGCGCTCAATCTCTGCGCGGCGGTGCGTGGCGGCGTCGGGCTGGCCGGGCATCATGGAGGCATGTGCGATGCGTTCCGCGAGTCCGTCGACTACCAGTTCCTGTGCGGCGGGCAGTGGGTCGCGCATCCCGGCAACATCATCGACTACAAGGTCGACTTGACGAAGCCGGATGACCCCATCATGAAGGGGCTGAAGAGTTTCGAGCATCGGTCCGAGCAGTACTACATGCATGTCGACCCCGCCAACGAGGTGCTGGCGACGACGACCTTCACCAGCGATCACGCGCCCTGGATCGACGGCGTGGTGATGCCGGTGGTCTGGAAGAAGCGATACGGCGCGGGCAGGGTGTTCTACTCCTCGCTCGGCCACCGCGCTTATGAGCTCGACGTACCGGAGATCCGAACGTTGATGACCCGCGGCATGCTGTGGGCCGCGCGCGAATGACAGCCGGTGCGACGCAGCCGGCCGTTCGCGCCACGCTGGAGGACGTCGCGCGTGCGGCGGGCGTTTCGCTCGCAACCGTCGACCGCGTCGTCAACCGGCGCGAGGGCGTGCGTGCCAAGACCGTCGCACGTGTCGAGGCCGCGGTGGCAAAACTCGGCTATCGGGGCGACGTCGCGGCCGCGCGGCTCGCCCGCGGGCAAACGTTCCGCTTCGCCTTCGTGCTGCCGAGCGGCAGCAACAGCTTCATGACCAACCTGGCCGAGCAGGTCCAACGCACCGCGGACTGGCTCGCCGGCCACCGCGGCTTCATCGATATCCTCCATGTCGACGTGTTCGATCCGGATGTGCTCGCCGGTGCGCTGGAAAACCTGTCGCCGGCCTATCAGGGCGTCGCCGTCATCGCGCTCGACCATCCCAGGGTGCGCGCCGCGATCGACGAGCTTGCCGCGCGCGGAGTCGCCGTGGTGACCCTTGTATCGGACGCGCCGAGCTCGCGGCGGCTGCATTATGTCGGTATCGACAACCCGGCCGCGGGGCGAACTGCGGCAACGCTGATGGGGCGTTTCCTCGCCGGCCGCGAGGGGAAGGTTGCCGTGATCGCGGGATCGCTATCGTTGCGCGATCACACCGAGCGGCAGTTCGGGTTCCACCAGATCCTGTCCAGCGAGTATCCGAACCTGCTCGCGCTGCCGGTGATCGAAGGCCGCGACGACAGCGAGCGCACGCGGGAGCTCACGGCCACGCTGCTGGCGCGCCACGCCGATCTCCGCGGCATCTACTGCTGCGGCGCCGGGAACCGCGGCATCGCCAATGCGCTGGAGGCCTTGGGCCGCGCGCGCGAAGTGGTCTGGATCACGCACGAGCTGACCCAGTACACGCGGCGTTTCCTGGTCCGCGGCACGCTCGATGCCGTCATCAATCAGGATCCCGGTCACGAGGCGCGGTCTGCGGCGCGAGTTCTGCTCGCCCATTGTTCGGGTGAGCTGATCAGCCCCGACCAGGAGCGCATCCGCATCGATATTTTTCTGCGGGACAACCTGCCGTGATTAGGGTTCGCGGGTGATGCGCAGCTTGCCTCGATAGATATCGCGAAGCGCCGCAGCGGCCTCAACGGTGCTCAGAAGTTCGCTGCCATTGCGGCGAGCTGCAGATGGGCTCTTTCGCGGGCCGCCTCGATGGGCTGTTGCGGCCCGGTGGTTGGCCCGATCGGCACGAAACGGACATTGCTGATGCCGATAAAGCGCAAGATTTCCCGCAGGTAAGGCGTTGCCATGTCGATGCGCCCGCGGTTCATTCCGGTGGCGAAATCGCTGCCACTGGCGAGAATCACCGCGGTCGGCCGGTCCGTCAGCAGCGGGAGATATCCCAGGGAGGGATCGAACCGAAAGGTGAGCCCGGGCTGGACGATGACGTCGAACCATTGCTTGAGCTTGTAGGGAATGCTGAAGTTCCACATCGGCGTCGAGATCAGCACCCGATCGGCCAGTGAAAACCGCAGCGCCATCCGCTCGGCCTCGGCAAAGCTGTCCCGTTGCGCGTCGTTGAAGGGCTGCGCCTTCATGCGCGCATATTTGGCCTCGACGATGGGACCTGCGAATTCCGGCAGCCGCTCGCGCCAGAGATCCACGACGTCGATATCCCAGTCCGGACGAGCCTGCCGAAATCCGTCAAGAAAGACGCGCGCGCCGGCGCTCGACTCGGAGTCGGCACGGGGCGAGCAGGAGAGGTGCAAAAGCTTTGCCACCACTCATCCCAGCGCTCTGATGACGGCGTCCGCCCGGGTGACGACGGCGACGTTCTGCATGGCAAAGTTGATCGAGGCGGAGTGCCAGTCGGCATTCATGGTCGAGCAGCAGTCTTCCGGCACGATCATGAAATAGCCCTTGTCGGCGCCGGTGCGTGCGGTGTGCTCGACCGACATGTTGGTCCATGCGCCGGTGTTGATGATCATGTCGCGGCCGGTGGCTTTCAGGATCGTCTCCAGCCGGGTGCCTTCCCAGGCACTCATCCGCATCTTCTCGACGACGAAATCGCCGGGCCGCGGCTCGAGGCCGGAGACCGGGGCGGCGCCCCAGCTGCCGCGCACCATCGCCTTGCTGTCGACGAGACCCTCGAATAGCGGTGCGTTCAGCGTCACGCCGGGTGCGCCGGGCTCGACCACGAACCAGACATGGATGATGGCGACGCCGCGCGCGCGAGCTGTCTCCGCCAGGCGCCGGACGTTCTCGACCACATGCTGTTGCTTCGCATGACCCGGTGCGCCTGACTCGGCGAACGCGCCGCCATCCATGATGACGTCGTTCTGAAGATCCTGAATGATCATGGCGCAGCGGCTTGGATCGAGCCGCATCTCGCCATCGGCGAGGATGGGTGTGGCAGCCGCGGGGCCGGCACTTGCGCCGCCGCTGCCGCGTTTGCCGCTCATATAGGGCTCGTGGCGCGGCCCGGCCTTGGTCGGGATGGCATAGACCGAATGCGTCGACGTCAGATAGAGCGTGCGGAAGTCCGGGCCACCCCAGGCAAGGTTGGCGACGAGCTCAGGCACGCGGACCTTCCCCAGGAGCTCGCCGCGCGGTGAATAGACCCAGACGCCGCCGGGCGCGGTGACCCAGACATTGCCATGCTGGTCGCACTTCATGCCGTCGGGCAGGCCCGGCTCCAGCTCGGAGCGGATGCTGCTCGCGAACACACGCGCGTTCGACAACGAGCCGTCGCCGTTGACGTCGAATACGCGGATCAGAGCCTGCACGGTGTCGTTGACATAGAGCAGTTTCTCGTCGGGCGAGAAGCACAGCCCGTTCGGCTGGTCGAACAAATTGCGGTCCACCACGAGCTTGGGCTCGCTGCCGGGCGTGACGCGATAGACGCCCTGGAAGCCGAGCTGGCGCGGCCGCTCGACACCATAGACCGGCATGCGACCATACCAGGGATCGGAGAAATAGATGGCGCCGGAGGAGTGCACGCAGACGTCGTTGGGGCTGTTGAGCTCCTGTCCCTGGAAGTGCGAGGCCAGCACCTCGCGCCGCCCGTCCGGCCGCTCACGGATCAGCGACGAGGTCGCGTGCTCGCAGACGATCAGATTGAGCTCGGCATCATAGGTCATGCCATTGCACTTGTTCGACGGGCGCTTGACCTCCGCGACGCCGCGCCGCGCATCCCAGCGCCGCCGCACGTCGCCCGGCATGTCCGAGAACAGGAGATAGTGATCGACCGGATGCCAGATCGGCCCCTCCGTGAAGTCAAAACCCGTTCCGACCTGTGCGACCGGCGCGTAGGGGTCGATCAGGTTCTCGAATTCGGAGCGCAAGGTGACGTGCGTCATCGGTCGATATCCTCAGGTCACGTCAGGCAGGGAACCAGTTGCGCGCAGGCAGCGACTGCACGATCGGGCCGGGGACCTGGTCGTGCAGCCGTCCGACGACCATGCCGCCCTCGATCTTGGCCGGCCTGTCGTGCACCGGCAGCAGATAGCGCGAATTGCTCAGGAGCTTCTTGATCGACGCCTTCTCGGCCCGCTTGCTGGTGCCGTGGTTTCCCGTCGTCCGCGGCTCCCAGTCGTGGATCTCGTTGAATGGCGTGACGATTTGGTCGTTGAAGTCGTAGATCACGTCGCCGCAGATCGTCGCGATCCCGTCGGCAGTCTCGACGATGACGTTCATCGATCCCTCGGTATGTGCATTGGCCGCATCGCAATAGACGCCGGGCATCAGCTCGATAGGACCTGTGATCTCGAGGTCGAGGAAGCGCAGCGCACTCTTGGTGTGCAGCCGGTCGATGAGATGCTTGATGTCGGGCGCCGGATATTGCGGGTGCATCAAGCCGGAAACGGAATATTCGAGTTCTTTCCGGTTGAGGACGACGGTCGTATTCATCGGAAACAGATCGTCCTTGCCGGCGTGGTCGATGTGCAGATGGGTGTGGCAGACGAAGCGGACGTCGCCCATGCGCACGCCGTGGCGGGCGAGCTGGTTCTCGATCATGTGCTCGTGGTATTGCAGGCCGCGCATCCCGAGCGTTTCCATGATCTGGTTGGAGCGGTAACCGGTATCGACCACGACCGGATATTTGCCGCCGAGGATCAAAAAGCCGAGCGTGAGGACGCGGCGTGTGCGGCCGCAGTCGCGGCCGAGGACCAGAAAGCTCGATTCCAGCTCGATATCGCCATAGTCCAGGATCTTGATCTCCAGCGCCATTCGTTTCCCTCCCTGTTCTGTTCTTGTCTGTCAAAGCCGGTAGACGCGCGTTGCCGTCGTCCTGAAGATTGCATCCTGCTGCTGGGTCGTCAGCTTCGTGGCCGCGGCACGAAAGGCGCCGACGAGCTCCCGATAGCTGGTCCACAATTTCTCGATCGGAAAATTGGAGCCAAACAGGCAGCGCTCCGCGCCGAAAATCGCGACGGTATCGGTCAGGACGGCCGCAATGTGCGCGGGATCGTTGCGATGGATGAAGGTGCCGAGCCCGGAGAGTTTCGAGACCACGTTCGGACAGACCGCGAGCCGGGCCATCCCGGCGCGCCAGGCGGCCCGGCCCGCCGGCGAGAGGTCTTCCAGCATGCCGGCATGCTGGAGGATGAAGGTCACCCTGGGGCAAGACTCGGCGAGTTGCGCCGCGTCCGGCATCTGCGGCGTGAAGACCTGGAGGTCAAAGCTCCAACCGTAGTCGGCCAGGCGTGCGATGTTGCGGCGGACCATGGGATCGACGCAGAGATCGGGCTTGGCCGCGAAGCGATAGAGCGGATTGTCGTGCCAGTGCAGCTGCATGCGCACGCCGCGCACGAGCGGGTAGCGCTTCAGGCGATCGAGTTGCGGGCGCACGTCGTCGACGGCGAAATCGGCGTAGGCGACGATGGCATGCGGCCAGCCGTGCTCGTCGGCAGTCTGTTGGACCCAGGCTGCCTCGTCCTCGAAACGGTCGTTGGCCCAGTTGGTCTGGACATAGACCGAACGGGTGACGCCGGTGCCCTTGAGGTCGTCGAGATATTCCCGGATCGGATAATCGCGACGGATCGGCTCGTAGGGTCCAAAGATCCGCGGCTGCATCGGGCCGGTCAGCCAGGGCAGGTCGGCCTGCCGCCAGATGTGATGATGGCCGTCGACAATGTCGCTCACGCCGCTCTCCTCCGTCCCAACGTCAGAATGTGCGCGACAATCGACGCGCTTGAACCGCCATCCACGAGATCATCGACGAAGCGCTGGATGGCCACCAGCGCCTCGGTCTGCGGGCGGAAGTCCGGGCCCGTCGCGAGCGGCGTCAGCCAGCTCACGCGCCAGGCGCGCCGCGACAGCTTTGCGACCGCGTCGCGCAACGCATCGACTTCGCCGCGCTCCAGCCCGTCCGACACGACGATGACGGCCGCGCCTCGCGCGTAACCGCCGAACCGCGGCACCGCGAGGAAGGCTTGCAGCGCGTCGCCGATGCGGGTGCCGCCATCCCAGTCGCTGACGAGGTGCGCCGCCGCGCTCAGCGCCTGCTCGCGACGCTTGAGGCGCAATGGGCGGGTGACGCGGGTCAGCCGCGTGCCGAAGGTGAAGACCTCGACATTGGGCGCGGCCTGCACCAGCGTATGCGCGAGCTTCATGTTCTCCTCGGTGCGCGTCTTCATCGAGCCGGAGACGTCAATCAGCAGCAGGAGTTTTCGTCGGCGCGGGCGCCGCTTCAGGTGCCCGAGCCGCAGGATCTCGCCGTCGCTCCGCACGCTGTCGCGCAAGGTTCGGCGTAGGTCGGCAAACGGCCCGCGGCGGGCGCGCATGCGCCGGTGGCCGCGACGCTGCGGCAGGCGCCGCGGGGCCTCGCGCGCCAGGCGGCGGAGCGCGTCAGTGGCGGAGAGCTGGGCGAAGCGGCGCTCCACCAGCGCCTCGGCGCGCGTCGCGGCGAGGCCAGATTCGTTGGCGTCGTCGGAGAACAGGGGATCCTGTTCGCCGCGGCCCTCTTCCTGGAGCCGGACAGTTTCGTCGTCGTCGCCGTCATCGACATGTTCGATGGCTTCGCTGCCGCGGAAGTGCAGGTCGAACAGCCGGTCGAAGGTCGTGCGGCGCTCGGGTGGCGGGGCGAGCGTGGCCAGCGCCGATTGCCTGATGTCGTTGAGGTCGCGCGGCCCGAGCAGCTCGATCGCGGCGAGATAGGAGGTGGTCTGCTCGGGCGCGACGGCAAAGCCGTTGGCGCGCAGCAGCGCGACGAAGGAGACGAAGATGCGGGCAGCGCGCGGAAGCTCCGGCTCGGTGCTCATGCGGTTGCCTCCGCGAGCATGACGTCGAGCCGTGGCGAGATGAAGTGCAGGTCTTCCTCGTCCTTCAGCGCCACGCCGATCGAGCGCTTGAAGGCGTCGGGCCAGCGCGCACCGCCCTTGTGAAGGAGCGTCGCCGCTTCAGCCCAGTCGACGGCTTCCGCGATGCCTGGTGCCTTGCTGAGCGGCTCGCGGCGCAATTTGCCGACGGCCGCGACGACGGCCCGCGCGGTCGCCTCGGCGACGCTGGAGGCCCGCAGCATCACGATACGCGCCTCCCGCTCTTCGGTGGGATAGTCGATCCAGTGGTAGACACAGCGGCGGCGCAGAGCCTCGTGCAGGTCGCGCGTTCGATTCGATGTCAGCACGACGACAGGACGTTCGGCCGCGCGCACTGTGCCGCGTTCGGGGATCGAAATCTGGAAGTCTGAGAGAAATTCGAGCAGGAACGCCTCAAACTCCTGGTCGGCGCGGTCGATTTCATCGATCAGCAGCACGGTGGAGTCGGGCGCGCGAAGCGTCGCCAGCATCGGCCGCTCTATCAGAAACGTCTCGCCATAGATGTCGATGCTCTCGTCGCCAGCCTGGCGGATCGCGAGCATCTGGCGTGGATAGTTCCACTCGTAGAGCGCGGCCGAGGCGTCGATGCCCTCGTAGCATTGCAGGCGAATGAGGCGGCGGCCAAGGACGGCGGCGATGGCTTTCGCGGCCTCGGTCTTGCCGACGCCGGGGGCGCCTTCGAGCAGGAGCGGTTTGCCGAGGGCAAGGCCGAGATAGGCCGCGGTCGCGAGCCCTTCATCGGCGAGGTAATAGGCTGCCCGAAGCGCCTTTTCCAGCGCCTCGGGGCTGTCGATGCCAACGATGTTGCTGCGGACTGCCATGGCCAGTCTCAGCGTCGCGCCTGTGGCCGCGCGCCGCCCTGGGTCTTGATCGCGCGCAGCACCTTTTCCGGCGTAATCGGCAGATCGTCGATCCGTACGCCGACGGCGTTGAAAATCGCATTCGCGACCGCCGGCAGCACGGGATTGGCGCACATTTCGCCCGGTCCTTTGGCGCCGAACGGGCCATCTGGCGCGGGGCGCTCCAGCACGGCGATATCGTGCGGGCAAATGTCGCCCGGGCCGGGCATCAGATATTCGACGAAGTCGCGGGGGCCGTGAACGGGGTCGGGATAGTGAGGCTCCGTCGTCTCGTAGAGCGCGTGGCTGATGCCCATCCAGGCGCCGCCGACGAGTTGCTGCTCGACCAGGCGCGGATTGAGCGCGCGGCCGAGCTCATAGGCGGAGTCCATGCGGACCATCGCGACTTCACCGGTCTCGTCGTCGACCTCGACCTCCGCCACGAGACAGGCATGGGCGTAGCAGGTCGCCGGCGACATCTCGCCGGTTTCGGGGTCGACGTTGGACAGAGGCACGAGGAATATGCCGCGGCCGGAGATGGTCTTGCCCTGCTTGAACTGGGCGGCGATGGCGACGTCCTTGGTCGAGATCGAGCGATGCGGCGCACCCTTGACGTGAATGTTGCCGCGGCCGTCGGTTTCGAGATCGGCGGCGTTGACCTCGAGCTCCTCGGCGGCCGCCTCCATCATCACGCCGCGCGCCTCGCGAGCCGCGGCCATCACGGCATTGCCGACGCGATGGGTGCCGCGCGAGGCGAATGAGCCCATGCAATGCGGACCGGTGTCGGAATCCGCGGTATCGACATAGACGTCCTCGACGGGAACGCCCAGCGTCTCCGCGCAGATCTGCCGCGTCACCGACTTCATGCCCTGGCCGAGGTCGATCGATGACAGCGCCACCGTGAACTTGCCGCTCGGGTTGGAATGAACCAACGCCTGGCTGGGATCGCCGCCGAGATTCATGCCGATGGGATAGTTGATCGACGCCATGCCGCGTCCGCGATGCCGGGTCATCAGCGCCTCCTGGTGCCGAACACGGAGGAGAAGCGGGGCGCGCCATGCGAGGGCGCGGCCGGCCGCGGTGGAGGTGGCGACGGCGCAGCGGGCGGCGGCTCGCGCGGTGGTTCGCGGGTGACGGTGGGCGGGAGCCGGTCATAGCTGGTGCGCTGCTGGGCCGGCGCGGCCGGCCGGCTGCGCGAATCCGTGGGTGTCGGCGGGATCACGGCGCGGCCGCCGCCGCCGTCCTTGCGCGACGACGCTCGCTTGAACTCCTCGCGGATCGGCCATTTCGCCTTCTCGGCGGCGACCTGGACGCATTCGATCAGCGCGGTGTTCTTGGCTTCGCGCCGATGCGCCTTCATGTCGCCGTCGCGATAGGCATTGAGGATCCGGAACTCCATCGGGTCCATGCCGACGAGGTTCGCCAGCTTGTCCATCTGGCACTCGATCGCAAAATCCATCGCGGTGACACCGAAACCGCGCATCGCCGTCGCGGGCGTCCGGTTGGTGAAGACGCAATAGACGTCGCCATAGACATTGGGGATAGTGTAGGGCCCGGGAAGATGCGCGGCGCATTTCACTGCGGCGTAGCTGGAAAGCCTCGTATAGGCGCCGCTGTCGAAATAGGCGCGGATCTTGCGCGCGACGATGCGGCCATCGCGCATCACGCCGTCCTTGATGTAGATGCGCTCGGCGCCGCGGGGCGGGCCGTACTGCATCTCCTCCTCGCGCCCGAACACGTAGCGGACGGGACGCCCGGTCAGCATCGCGCCCAGGATCGCGAGTGGCTCGGTCAGCGTATCCACCTTGCCGCCAAAGCCGCCGCCGACCGTGCCGCCGATGAAGTGGAAGGTGTTGGATGGCAGGTCCAGGATCTTGGCGCAGGTGTCGACCGAGAAGAACAGCGCCTGCGTCGAGGTGTAGACGACGTAGCGGCCATTGGTGTCGGGCGCGGCGATCGCGCCATTGGTTTCGGTCGGCGCGTGCTCGATCGGAGACATCTGGTAGCGCTGTTCGAGCACGTGGTCGGCGGTCGCGAGCGCGGCGTCGGCATCACCGAAGCGCAGCTTCTGGTGATCATGGACGTCGTGATAGATGAAGGCGTTCTTCGGATAGGTCTCGTTGACGACGGGCGCCCCGGACTTGAGCGCGTCCTCGACGTCGAGCACGACCGGCAGCGGCTCGTAGTCGATCCGCACCTTTGCGATCGCCTCGAACGCCTCGCGCTCGCTGTCCGCGACGATGGCGACGACCGGCTCGCCCTTGTAGCGGACCTTGTCCGCCGCCAGCGTAGGCTCGTCGTCCTTGCCGAAGTTGATGAGGCTGAGAAGCGTGTTGAGATTGCGCGGCACGTCGGCGCCGCGGATGATCCGACGTACGCCGGGCGAGCGTTCGGCTTCCGTGGTGTCGATATGGCGCAACCGCGCGTGCGCCTGCGTCGAGCGGACCACTTTCAGATGCAGCATGCCCTGAAGCTTGTGGTCGTTGAAATAGCTCGACGTGCCCGTGACATGGCCGAGCATGTCCTGGCGCTGAGTGCCCTTGCCGATCTCATTGAGATTGTCGTCGCGCTCGTCGGCGAAAATGTCCTTGCGCAGTTCCAGCATGACAAGATCCTTTAGGCACTGGCCCGGCCGCCCGAAGCGGCGAGGATGGCATCGATGATGGGTTCGTAGCCGGTGCAGCGGCAGATGTTGCCGGAGATCGCCTCGACGACCTCGGCGCGGCTAGGCTGCGGATTGCGATCGAGCAGCGCCTTTGCGGCCATCAGCATGCCCGGCGTGCAATAGCCGCATTGGGCGGCAAAATTGTCGGCGAAGGCGCGCTGGAGCGGATGCAGGTTCGGGCCCTGCTTGAGGCCGTCGAGCGTCTCCACCGATCGGCCGGCGACGGTTTCCGCTAGCGTCAGGCATGACAGGTGCAACTCGCCGTCGATCAGCACACTGCAGGTGCCACAGCCGCCCTGGCCGCAGCCGAATTTCGGCGTCATATCGCCGATCAGTTCGCGCAGAGCGACCAGCAGATTGGTGCCGCCATCGACGAAGATCGCGACGTCGCGGCCGTTATGACGAAATTGCAGGGCGGTCTTGGCCATGACGAGCTATTCCTGACCCGAGAGGAGACGGCGCAGATGGACGCCGGCGATCTCGCGGCGATACCAGGCGCTGCCGAGCGCGTTGTCGAAGGGGGAGGTGCCCTCGGTGACGGCGGAAGCCGCGGCCCCGATGGTCGCGGCATCCAGCGAACGTCCCTCGAGCACACGCTCGGCGGCGCGTGCCCGAATCTGGGTCGGCGCCATCGAGCCCAGCGCGATCCGTGCCCCGGCGATCCGTCCGCCGCTGATCGGCAGATGGGCTGCGAGCGTAATGACGGAGCCGCCCTTTGGCTTGATACGGGCGACCTTGTGGTAGCGGAAGGCGTCCGCGCTCGCCGGCCGAGCGCAGGACACCGAGAGCACCAGCGTGCTGGCCTGCCGCTCGCGCGACTGCAAGAACTCTTCGATGGCGATGTCGCGCGTGCCAAAGCTGCCCTGCACGGCGACGGTGGCATCGAGCGCCAGCAGCGCCACCGTGAAGTCGCCATAGGGACTTGGCGCGAACAGGTTGCCCCCGACCGTGCCCATGTTGCGCACCGCAGGTCCGCCGATCGAGCGGGCAGGGGCGTGCAGGAAGCCGAGGTCGCGCTCGGCGAGGATTTTTGCGAAGGTGATGCCGGCCCCGAGCGTCACACGCGGGCCCGACGCGTCGATCCGGGTCAGGGCCTGGTCGCTGGCGCGGATGACGGTCGAGACGGAGACGTCACCCTCGTTCAGCGCCCGCATCACCAGCGTGCCGCCGCCGAGATAGCGTGCGCCGCGATCTGCAGACAGCGCGCCGGCCGCTTCGCTGGTGCTGGCAAAAGTCTTCACTGTCACGGCCATTGCTATGCCGCCTCCTTCAGGTGCCGGCGGATCGCCTCGAAGCCGGCTTGATAGATGTCTTCCGCGACCATGTGGACGATGCGATCGCGGTCCTCCGGCCTGGTGCTGAAGTGTGACTCCCAGTGCCAGAAGGTGCGGTCGCCGTCGGTCACCGGCAGCAGGCGGACATGCGCCACGTAGTTGAACATCGGCACCGGCGTATCGAGCAGGCAGTAGCTGAAGGTCTGCTCGAGATCGGAGAGCGCCAGCAATTGCTCGCGCAGCTCAGCTCCGTCCTGCAGCTTGAAGCGCCTGACACAGCCGATCTTGTCAGGGGAGTGCGCGCGCTCGATCGTGGAGGTCGCGACCGCCGGATGCCAGCGATCGTGTCCGTTGAAATCGCGCAGCACGTTCCACACCGCATCGGTGGACGCATCCAGGATCGTGCTTTTCACGATATGCGGCACGGAGCTCACCCTCCGAACTGGCGCTTGAGGGCGTCGAAGCCGCCCTGGAACACGCCGCCGCCGATATTGCCGACGAGCTCCGCTTCCCGTTCGGGTGCGCAGTCGAACTCGGCGGTCCATTCCATGAAGGTCTGGTCGCCGTCGGTGACCGGCGTCAGCCGCAGCGTCGCGACATAGTTCTCGACGCCCATGGGGGATTCCAGGATCGAATAGGTGCAGAACATGTCGTAGTCGGAAAGGCCGAGCAGCTTTTCGCGGATGCGGTCGCCGTTGCGCAGGCGGAAATCCCTGACACAGCCGATCTTGTCCGAGGGCTCGCCGCCCTCGATACGGCTTTCCGCGATCGCGGGATGCCAGTTCGGCATGCCGTTGAAGTCGCGCACCCGCGCCCAGACGCGATCGTTGCGCGCATTGACGACGGTTGAGACATAGACGCGGGCCATGATGCGACCTCAGCTCTTCTTCCGGGGGCTGCGCTCCGCGGGCGGCTCGCCCTCGGTGGAAGGCGAGGGAGCTGCAGCCGGCTTCTCGCCGCCTCCGCCTCCACCGCCGCCCTTGCGGGCGGACTCCTTGATGCCTTGCATGTCGCGGGCCTCGCGGATCAGGCCCGGCATCTTGGCGAGGCTGCCGCCCTCGACGCCGATATCCGCCAGAAGCGAATCGATGAGCGGCGCCTGGACGCGGTAGCGCAGCGCCGAGTCGATCACCTCGTCGGTGGCGCTGCGGCCGCCATTGCCACCATGGCCGTTGCCGTTGAGGCCGTCGACCTGGAGGATGCGGATGCCCTCGATCTTCTCCATCGGCTTGACGCTCTCGCGCACGATGCCTTCGATGCGGTCGAGCAGCTTTCTGCGGAACAGCGAGTAACGAGCCTGGTCGGTCAGTACGTTCTCGGCCTCGTTGAGCAGCCGCTGCGCCTCGGCCTCGACGGCCGCGCGAACGCGCTCGGCTTCGGCTGCAATTCGGGTCTCCTCGGCCTGCTTCTCGGCGATCACGATTTCCACGCTCTTGCGACGCCTGGCGATCTCGTTTTCACGTGCGGTGATGACGCGCTCGGTGGCCTCCGTCGCATGTATCCGCGCTTCCTCGGCCGAGGCCCTGGCGGCGGATTCTTCCAGCGACTTCAGGTGGATCGCGATCGCCTTCTCCATCAGAACGGTCTCGACCTCCTTCTCGCGATTGACTTCGAGCTTCCGCAGCTCGCGTTCACGGCCGATGCGGGCTTCATCCAGGCCGCGATCGGAGGCAATGCGGGCGCGCTCGACCTCCTCGCGCGCGGCAATCTCGGCTTCCTGCAGCGACTGGACGCGGGCGACCTCGAGCTGCTCGATCGAACGGCGGCGTTCGATCCGCGCCGCCTCCAGCGCCTGCTCGCGTGAGACGTCGGTGGTCTCGACGTCCTTGCGTGCGACGATCTCGGCCTGCTTGACCTGGCGGTCGGCGTCGATGCGTTCGGAGCGCTTGGTGGAGAGCGCAATGACGCGGTCTTCGTCCGCGATCTCGATCGCCTTCTTCTGCTCGATATTGAGCACTTCGCGCTTCTTGGACGAATTGATCCGCTCGGACTCCAGCGCGAGATCGACGCCGATGCGCTGGCGCTCGATTACGTCGCGACGCTTGAGGTCGGCTGCCTCGACTGCGGCGGTCCGCTCGATCTCCAGCGCCTTGGTCTCCCTGTCGGCCTGGATCCGTTCGGCCGCGATCGCCTTCTCCTGCGCGATGCGCGCGGCCTCGATCGCTTCGCGGGAGGCGATATCGGCCTCCTCGACGGCGCGGTTGCGGGCGATCTCGAGCGAACGAACTCGTTCCTCCTGGGCGATGCGGGAGGCTTCGGTGGCTTCGCGCGCGCTGATTCCCGCAACGTCGAGTGCCTGGTTCCGCTCGATCTCCAATTGCCGCGTATTCTGCTCGGCGGCGATGCGCTCTGCGGCAAGCGTTCGCTCACGGGCGATGCGCGCAGCCTCGACCGCGCGCTGGGCCTCGATCTCGGCTTCCTGGATCGTGCGCACCTGCTGGATCTCAAGCGCCCGGGTGCGCTCGTCTGACGCGATGCGCTCGACATTGACAATCATGGTCTGGGCGATGCGGGCCTTTTCGGTCGCTTCGCGGGCGGCGATCTCGGCCTCGTCCACGGCGCGGGTCCGCTCGATCTCGCGGCGCCGTGTCTCTTCTTCATTGGCAATACGGGCGTCGGTCACCACCCGGTCCTGCTGGATACGCGCCTTCTCGATTGCCTCGCGGGCGGCGATCTCGGCCTCCTCGATCGTACGCATCCGCTCGATTTCGCGTTGGCGCACCTCGCGCTCAGAGGCGATGCGGCTGGTGTCGATCGAGCGCTGGTTGGCGATCCGGGTCTTCTCGACCTCCTCGCGGGCGAGCAGTTCCTTCTCCTCGATGGTGCGGGTGCGTTCGATCTCCCGCTGGCGTGTTTCGCGCTCCGAGGCGATACGGGCTTCCGCGATCGCCTGGTCGTTTGCGATGCGTGCCTTCTCGATGGTCTCCCGTGCGGAAATCTGCGCCTGCTCGGCCTCGGTCTCGCGCAGGGCCCGCTCACGTGCGACCTCGGTGCGTTGCAGGGCGCGGCGCATCTCGATGTCGCGCTCCTGCTCGAGGCGGGCCGTCTCGCTTTCGCGCTCGATCTCAAGGGCCTGTCGCTCGGCCTCCAGATTCCGGGAGCGGATCTTGATCATCGAATCCTGCTCGATGTCGTTGCGCAGCTTGCGCTTGGCCTCGATGTCCTCCATCAGGCGTGTCAGACCTTCGGCGTCGAAGCGGTTCGAAGGGTTGAAGAATTCGAGATCGGTCTGGTCGAGATCGGTGATCGCGACGGATTCCAGCTCGAGTCCGTTCTGAGCGAGGGCCTCAGCCGCGTTCGCCTTGACGCGGGCCACATACTCGCCGCGCTGCTCGTGCATCTGCTCCAGGGTCATCTCCGAGGCAATCGAACGGATCGCGGAGATGAATTTGCCGGCGAGGAGGGCGTGGAGCTTCTCGGGCTCCATGGTGCGGCGGCCGAGCGTGGCGGCGGCGATGGACACGGCTTCGCGGGTCGCCTGAACGCGGACATAGAAGTCGGCCTCGATGTCGACGCGCATGCGGTCCCGGGTGATCACGGCGTCCTGCCGGGAGCGCACGATGCCCATCGGCTGCACGTTCATGTTGACCGGCGTATAGTCGTGGATGAAGGGCAGCACGAAGGCGCCGCCGTTGATCACGACGCGCTCGCCGAGCAGGCCGGTCCGGACGAATGAGGTCTCCTTGGAGGAGCGATGGTAGAGCCAGTTCACGATGTAGACGCCGACCACGATCACCACGATGGCGACGATCAGCCAGAGGATCAATTCACCGACCAGAGTCCCTGACATATTTCCCTCCCTCGACCTTCCGGCGTTATCGCGCGCCGATCGCCTTGAATTTGCGTACCTGATCCGTCAGCGCCCGCTCGACCGGCAGCCGCTCCATCGAGGAGGCGCCGTAAAAGCCGTGGCAGTAGCGGGTGTTCTTCATGATGAAATCGGCGTCGTCCGGATCGGCGATCGGTCCGCCGTGGGCGAGCACCAGAATGTCCGGATTGACGCTGAGCGCGGCGGAGGCCCAGGTGTCGATGCGCGCCGGGCAATCCTTGAGCTTGGGCGCGGTCTGCGCGCCGATGGTGCCCCCGGTCGTGAGGCCGAGGTGACAGACGATGATATCCGCGCCCGCGATCGCCATCGCGGCGGCTTCCTTCTCGGTAAAGACGTAGGGCGTCGTCAGCAGGTCCTTCTCGCGCGCCTTGGCGATCATGTCGATCTCGAGCGCGTAGGACATGCCGGTCTCTTCGAGATTGGCGCGGAACACTCCGTCGATCAGGCCGACGGTCGGAAAGTTCTGCACGCCGGCGAAACCGAGCGCCTTCAACTGGTCCAGGAAAACGTCCATGTCGCGGAACGGATCCGTGCCATTGACGCCAGCGAGCACCGGCGTTTTGGTCACGACGGGCAACACTTCGCCGGCCATCTCCAGCACGATGGCGTTGGCGTCGCCATAAGCCATCAATCCTGCGAGCGAGCCGCGGCCGGCCATGCGATAGCGGCCGGAATTGTAGATGACGATGAGATCGACGCCACCGGCTTCCTCGCACTTGGCCGACAGGCCGGTGCCGGCGCCGCCGCCGATGATGGGCTCGCCGCGCTTTGCCATGTCGCGGAAGCGTTTCAACAGTTCTGCGCGTTCAAACCGGGCCATCGGTCACCTCGCTAGTCTCCGGCGCGCCCCGGTGCGGCCGAACAAGGTCCGGAACGCGCTGACAATGGTGGAGGCGAACTCGGGATCGTTGATGTTCTTGGGGACGCGGATGAGCTGACGGTTGGCGGTCTGCCGCACGTCCCGCTCCAGCGCGCGGAACAGCGCCGCATCGGCATCGGGATCCCAGAATGGTTGTCCTCGTGTATCGAGCGCGGAGACGCCGCCCTCGGGCAGGAAGAAGCGCACCGGGCCGTCCATCTGGTTGAGCCGATCGGCGATCCAGCGGCCCATGCGTTCGTTTTCGTCCGCCGTGGTCCGCATCAGGGTGACCTGGGGGTTGTGGACGTGGAATTTGCGGCCGCGGTAGCGCTCGGGAATGGTGTCCGGGGCGCCGAAATTCACCATGTCGAGCGCGCCCACCGAGCCGACGTAAGGCAGGCGGCTGCGGATGATCGCACCAAAGCGGTCGTCGGTTGCCGGGAATACACCACCCATCAGGAGATCGCAGATTTCCGTGGTGGTGAGATCGATGACGCCGGCGATCTGCCCGGAATCGACGAGCTTCTCCATTGAGCGGCCGCCGACGCCGGTGGCGTGGAAGACGAGGCACTCGAAATCCTCGCGCAGGTCGGCCGCGATCTTCTGCACCGCCGGCGTGGTGACGCCGAACATGGTGATGCCGACCGACGGCAATCCGCCGTCGCCGCGATCCTTCCGCGCGTGCTGATCGAGCCGCGCCCTGACCATGCCGGCCAGTGCATGGGCGCCGTTGGCGAGCACGGCACGCGAGATCGAGTTGAGGCCCTGCACGTCGGTGACCGAATGCATCATGGTAATGTCGGCGGGGCCGACATAGGGCCCGACGTCGCCGGAAGCGACGGAGGAGATGATCAGCTTGGGCACCCCGACCGGAAGAGTCCGCATCCCGGGCGCGACCAGTGACGCTGCGCCCGAGCCGCCCGCCGAAATCACCCCGGCAACATTGCTCTGGCGTCGCAGCCAGCTGGCGAAGGCCTCGGCCATCGCAGTGACGGCGGCGCCGCGGTCGGGTCCGAACACCGCCGATCCGCCGCGCCCATGGTTCAAGGCAATCTCCTGGGCGGACACGTCGCTGGTTGCTTGCCTGCCGCTGGTGGAGACATCGACCAGTCGCGTGCGCAGGCCGCTCCCGGCGATGATGTCGCGGATGAAGCGAAGCTCCGTGCCCTTGGTGTCGAGCGTGCCGACGACGAGCACGACCGGGGGGCCCTGCGTTTGCGCCGCGACCGGCTCGCGCCGGCGCCGGGCGGTCTCGTCGAGACGCGCCACCTGCGTCGAGAGCGTGCGGGCGGCGGCCTCGATGCGGGCGATCGGGACCGGCTGTGACCATCGGGTGGGCGGCGTCGGATTGGAGATGTAGATGCGGATCGGGCCGCCTGGACGGGATGGCTGCGGTGCGGCCTTCGCCCCGGTGCCTGCAGCCGGCATGTCGACGGCGGGCTCGAGCTCGGCGTGGAGTCCGACGCCGAGCAGGCGCTGCTGCAACTCCCGGTCCGCGGCAAGGCGCGCGGAATCGATGATGCGGTTGATGCGGCCGTTGACCATGATCGCGACGTTGCGCGACACGGCAGTGGCCACACCGATGTTCTGCTCGATCACGAGCACGGACATGTCGCCGTCCTCGCCAAGCCGTACCAGCATCTCCTCGACCTGGGCGACTATGACGGGCGCAAGCCCCTCGGTCGGCTCGTCCATGATCAGGAGTTGCGGATTGGTGAGCAGCGCGCGGGAGATCGCCAGCATCTGCTGCTCGCCGCCGGAGAGCTGGCCGCCGCCATGATCCTTGCGCTCGGCCAATCGCGGAAAGGTCTCGTAGATGCGCTCGACCGTCCACGCCCCGCGCCGCAGGCCCGCGGCAAGCTGCAGATGCTCGTCGACGCTGAGCGAGCGCCACAGCCGCCGCCCCTGCGGCACGTAGCCGACGCCAAGCCGGGCTATGTGGGCGGGCGGCCGCCGGGTGATGTCGTCGCCGCGGACGCGGATCGAGCCGCCGCTGACCGGCACCAGCCCCATGATCGCCTTGCACAGCGTGGTCTTGCCCATGCCGTTGCGACCGACCACCGAGAATACGCCGGCTTCAAGCGTCAGGTCCACGCCCTGCAGCGCATGCGAATGCCCGTAGTAGACGTCGAGGCCGCGGACCTCGAGCGCGGCGGCGGAGCGGCGAGCCTCATTCATGGCCGCCTCCGAGGTAAAGCTCCTGCACCTCGGGATCGGACTCGATCTCCTGCGGCAGGCCTTCCTTGAAGATGCGCCCGTTGTGCATCATCGTGACGCTCTCGACGACGCGTAGCGCCACGTCCATGTCGTGCTCGATGATGATGTAGCCGATATGCGCCGGCAGCGAGGTTAGGATCTCGACCAGCTCGGCACGCTCGGTCGGAGACAGGCCCGCGGCCGGCTCGTCGAACAACACGAAGCGCGGCGCGCCGGCGAGCGCCAGTGCGATCTCGAGCTGACGCTGCTGGCCATGCGCAAGCTCCGCGACGCGCTGGTCCTTCACGCCTGTGAGATGGACGGCCTGCACGAGATTATCGGCCGCGCTCATCAGCGCGTCGTTCTGTCCGGGGCGCAGGAACGAGAAGCGTCCGCGCGAGACGCCGCGGCAGGCGAGGTAGACGTTGTCCTGGACGGTGAGACCGGGAAAGAGCGCGGAGATCTGGTAGGTCCGGCGCAGGCCGCGGCGGATGCGCTCGTAGGGCGGGAAGTGGGTGACGTCCTCGCCGAAGAACCGGATGGTGCCGGAGGAGGGCGGGAAATCGCCGGTGATGCAGTTGAACAGGGTGGTTTTTCCGGCACCATTCGAGCCGAGCACGGCGCGCCGCTCGCCGGGGCGCACGGTAATGGTGACGTCGGTGAGCGCGGCCAGCGCGCCGAACAGGCGCGTCACGCCGCGAAGCTCCAGCGCCGCGCCGGCGCCGACGGCTGAGAGGCGTTGCGCGACGCTATCCATGACCGGATCCTTGACCAGATCCTCGGCCGTGACGTTCGCTTGAACGGGCCGCGCCGGATCGCTGGCGCTGTCGCCAGCTCTGCCAGAGCCCGATCACGCCGTCCGAGGACCAGAAGACGATGGCGAGGAAACCGAGGCCGATCAGCAGCCGGAAGCGGTTGCCGTCGAGCCCGAGCTTGACCAGGAAGT
Source organism: Bradyrhizobium sp. LA6.1 (assembly GCF_040547805.1). Classification (NCBI taxonomy): domain Bacteria; kingdom Pseudomonadati; phylum Pseudomonadota; class Alphaproteobacteria; order Hyphomicrobiales; family Nitrobacteraceae; genus Bradyrhizobium; species Bradyrhizobium sp. LA6.1. The sequence continues at coordinate 175,650 of NZ_JBEPQK010000008.1, forward strand.
CGAGCGCGAAGGTGCGTAGCAGCGCGAAGATCAGCGCGCCGATGAAGGGGCCGATGGGACGCGTGATGCCGCCGACGACGGCGATGATGAGGATATCGATGCAGGCGCCGACGCTCACGGATCCCGGCGAGATCTGCCGGTAGTTCCAGACCTGGAGAACGCCGGCCAGCGCCGCGACAAAGGACGCGAAGGCGTAGGCGGCGACGCGGTGCGCATTGACGTTAAAGCCGAGCGCCGCCATGCGGCGGGGATTGTCGCGCACACCTTGCAGCGCCAGGCCGAATGGTGCGCGGGATATATATTCGACGGCGAAGTAGCACAGCGCGGCAACCGCGAGCACGATATAGTAGAAGGGAATGTCGGCGCGCCAGTTGACGCCCCAGAAATGCGGCGTGGCGACGGTGTTGATGCCGGTATGGCCGTTGAAGATCGCCCAGTTCTGATTGGTGAAGTAATAGAACGCCGCGCCGATCGCGAGCGTGATCATGATGGTGTAGATGCCCTCGGTGCGCACCGCCAGCGCGCCGCCAAGCGTGCCGAACAGGGTCGCGAGCGCGAGCGCCATCGGGACTGCGAGCCACCACGGCCAACCCAGGCTGATATTGGCATTGCCGCTGACGCCGAACACCGCGACCATATAGGCGGAGAAGCCTGCGATGGTGAGCTGCATCAGGCTGACCATGCCGCCGTAGCCGGCGAGGAACATCAGGCTCAGCGCCATGATGCCGAGGATCAGCGTGGTCGCAAAGATCTCGATCAGGAAGAAGCCGTTGGCGATCAGCGGCATGATCAGGAGAATGGCCGCGACGATCCAGGCTGCAGGATTGTTGATCTCCGGCCATCCGCGCAAGGTGGGGCGCTGCGCGGCTGCGGCGGGACGAACGGTGACGCGGGCGTCGTGGGCGAGCGACATCTCAGCGCCTCGCCAACAGGCCTTGCGGCCGGACTGCTAGGACCAGCACCATGATCAGGAAGGTCACGACGATGGCGTAGGTCGGGATGTAGACCGAACCGAGCTGTTCGGCGAGGCCGATGATCAGCGCGCCGAGCGCGGCACCGGGGATCGAGCCCATGCCGCCGACGATGACGACGACGAGCGAGGCAAGCAGGAAGCGGATGTCCTCGCCGGGCGAGAGAGACTGGAAGGTGCCGCCGACGACGCCGGCGATGCCGGCGAGCCCGGCGCCGAGCGCAAAGACCAGCACGAAGACGAGCTGGATCCGCACTCCGGTCGCGGCCAGGATGTCGCGATCGTCGACGCCGGCGCGGATGATCATGCCGATGCGTGTGCGGTTGAGCCCGAGCCACATCGCCAGGCCGATCACGACGGACGCGGCGAAGATCACCAGCCGGACCAGCGGATAGCGGAGATAGACCGGTTCGCCCGAGGATTTCACCGCAGTGACCAGCGGCAGCTCGATCGGGCCGATCAGCCAGTTCGGTGTCTGGATCTGATAGAAGTCGCCGCCGCAAGCCCACAGCATGAGATCGGCGAAAACGATCGAGAGGCCGATCGTCACCATGGTCTGCCGCAAGTCCTGGCCCTCCATGCGGCGGAAGACGATGAGCTGAAGCAGGACGCCGACCAGCGCCGTCAGGATGAAGGCGACGATGAAGCTGAGGAGCCAGGAGCCGGTCGAGGCGCTGATGGCGTAGCCGACATAGCCGCCGAACAAATACAGCGAGCCGTGCGCGAGGTTGACGTTGCGCATCAGGCCGAAGATCAGGGTGAAACCGCTGGCGACAAGGAAGTAGAGGCCGCCGAGCGTGATGCCGTTGAACACGGCGTTCAGGAAGACCCGCTTGCGGCCGATCGCCTCTTCAAGTCCGGGCGGCCACACCGCCAAGGTCAGCCACAGTGCGAGCGCGATCGCGACGATCACGATCAGGGCCCAGGCCGGATGACGTTCGACGAAGCGCGTCATGTCAACTGCCTCATCCCCGCCTCGCGCCCCCGCAAACGGGAAGAGGGCGCGATCAGGCCGCTTCGACCTCGCCCTGCCTCATGTTTTGAACGCTGGTCGAACAGCCTTGCGTAGGCTGCGTACCTCGCCATGGACGTGCGTCCTCCCGGACTTGCGATCCTCTTTTCGGGATCGCGTTCCGACCATCTTAGCGAGGGCACAAGGGGAGCGTTTGATCGTCAGTATCTTTTCGCGCGCGGTCAGGCCCGCAAAACCTTGGCGGCGCGGCGGTAATCGGTCGGCGCCATCCCGACATTGGCGGTGAAGAAGCGTGTGAAGCCGCTTTGCGAGGAGAAGCCGAGGTCGAAGCCGATGTCGGCGATCGGTGCTTCGCCGGCGACAAGGGCTTCCAGCGCCTGTTCCATGATCAGGGTGTTGAGGTAGAGATGCGGCGTGACGCCGGTCTGGGTGCGGAATAACCGGTAGAAATGCGGTCGCGACAGGCCGGATTCGCGCGCGATCGTGTCGAGCTCCATTTCGGCGCCCGGACTTTCCGACATCAGCTTGATGCATTTGCGCACGCGGAAGTCGGTGACGGCGCCAGCCGTGCGTGCGTCACGGGCGATCTCGGCCTGCTGCCAACTTTCGTCGTAGCAGATGTCGATCAGCCGCCGCAGCTCGGCATCGAGGCTGGAGAGTGACGGTGCGCCGCACACAAGTGCTGCGGTTCGTCTGATGTGCTTGTCGAGTGCGACCGTGCGCTTGAACTGGGTGCGGCCGAAACGCAGGCGGTCGGCACCGGGCGCGTCGGGCGCGAACCATTCCGGATTGACGTAGAGCACGAAGAAGATCGCGCCACCGTCGAGATCGGACGGCAGGAAATTGTGAGGCTCCCAGGGATTGACCGCAACGATGGAGCTTTCCGTAAGGTCGTAGTGCCCGTTACAGACGTCGATGCATGCGGACAGGCCGCCAACATGGAAGATCAGATGACCTTCGCGATGTGCGTGCACGTTGAAGGGGCGGTTCAACTGATAGACCGTCGCCCGACCGAACCGGCCGTGAAAGACGGCAAGCGCCCGGCTCATGCCTTCCCTCCTGAATGTTCTTGTCTTTTCAGTCAGCGTTCAACAACCGGGGCGAGATTGCAAGAGCGCAAGATATCGCGCCTGCAAATCGCTCCCGGTTGCCGGAGAGCATGCGAAACGAGCGACGGTGAATGCGTCAGTACTTCTTACATTCCGGGACCGTACGGCTCGGCAGTCCGATCTTGGCGAACACCGCCGGATCGTAACCGAGCGTCTGGTTCACGTTCGGGATCACCTTCACGACTTTACTGAACAGCGCACCCTTGCCGTCATCGACGACCTCGGTGACGAAGTTGGTGCCGATCGCCTGGCGGTTGGCGTCAAGCTTGATCTTGCCGTTCGGTGCGTCGATCTCGATCTTGGCCAGCGCCTCCTTGTACTTGGCCTGGTTGTTGGAAAGATCGCCATTGACCTCACGGAGCGCGAGGATCAGCGCCATAGTCGAGCCGTAGTAGTTGGTCGCAAGAAGCGACGGGCTCGGGAAGCGCTTGTTGGGTGGAAACGCGTCCTGATACGCCTTCACGAACTTCTGCCAACCCGGATCCTCCCAGGTGTCGGCCTGGCCGCTCGCCGCGATGGTGCCGACCAGCGCGTTCTTTGCGTTGCCTTTCGAGGACAGGATGGTCTGGTCGATCATGATGGAGCCGCCCATCAGATGCGCTTTGCCGCCGGCCTGCTGGTATTGGTTCAGGAAGTTGACGGCATCCGCACCGCCGAGGCCGAGATAGATCGCATCGACATCGTCGGGCAGCGCCGCGATGACGGAGGCAAAATCCTTGGTGCCGAGCGGCACCCATTGCCGGTTGGTGACCTGGCCGCCGGCGCCGCAGAATTCGAGCACGAGGCCGAATACCTGGGTGTAGATGAAAGAATAGTCCTCGCCGACGGTCGCGATCTTGCGATATTTCTTGGTTTCATAGGCGTATTGGCCGAGGCCCACCTGCCACTGCGCGCCGTCCATGTTGTAGCGGAAGAAGTTCGGAGCGGGATCGACATAGGTGGTTTCTTGCGCGCCGGATGCCGCATTGATGAAGGTCAACTCGGGATGGGTCTTGGCGAAGTTCTTGACCGCAATGCCCTCGTCGCCGGAGAGCGGCGACAACAGGATCTGCACCTTATCCTGCTCGATCAGCTTGCGCACGGCGCGCACCGCGGAATCCGGCGTCGCGTCGGTCGAAGCAACGATGAATTCAAGCTCTTTGTCGCCGACCTTCTTGCCAAGCACATTGAGCGCCGTCTGGTGGCCGCGCATGCCGTCCTCGCCGAGCACCGTGTAGGTGCCTTCCAGCGTTGCGGTGACGCCGACCTTGATCTTTTCCTGGGCGATTGCCGCGCCTGAAAGGAAAAGGCTGCTTAGCGCGATCAGTCCCACACTGCATTTCAACATTTCATTCCTCCCTCTATGGCCAAATTTTTCGCTGAATTGGCGCGGCGCCGTGGCTCCCGAAAGGCGCCCGGCTGTTGAACGAAGGCTAACCGAAGTCGGATGCAGTGCACGTATGGGCGCGTCGTGCGGCTTGACGGGCAGTCTCATTTTGAATGTTGCGGCGCAATTGGCTTCGCGGTGCAATAGGCGGCCGGCTTGCCCAATTTGAAGGGCGGTGCGTGAGGGGCACGATCCTCCGCTTGGTCCGTGCATGGAGCCTGACCCAGCACAGGCCTGGTCCGGTTCAAATCCCCAAGGGAGGTGGGGCGGAAACAGCCCCCTGGCGGCTGGATCCAGCTTGAATTTGCCGACAGGGTGCCACGATCGCGGCCGGCCGGGCCCCGATCCCGCCGCCGCTATTCGACCTAGGGTGAATTTGCCCCGGATTTCCATTACCATCTGGTGGAAATGAATCACCATACGGCCTCTCACGATCCCGTTCTTGTGGCGCTGTCGATCCTGATCGCCGCGCTCGCCTCCTACACAGCGCTCGACCTCGCGACCCGGATGCGTGCCGCGTCTGGGCGGGCTCGTCCGGCTTGGCTTGCAGCCGCGGCCACCGCTATGGGCGGCGGCATTTGGTCCATGCATTTCGTCGGCATGCTGGCCTTCAGGCTGCCCGGGGTCGAGATCTCCTACGATCCATTCCTCACCTTTCTATCGCTTGTCGTCCCCATTGTTGTCGCGGCCGCGGCCTTTGCCGTGGTCGGAAGACGCCCGCAGGCGCTCCTGGTGTCCGGCCTGGCGATGGGGCTTGGCATATCCGGCATGCACTATACGGGCATGAGCGCGATGAGAATGGCGGCATCCGTCGCGTACGATCCTCGGTGGGTCGTGCTCTCGGTCGTGATCGCGATGTGCGCTTCGGTCGTGGCGCTCTGGCTTGCCTTTCGCAAGACGAACGCGACGCAGCGACTTTTCGCAGGACTTGTCATGGGTCTCGCGATCTCCGGCATGCATTACGCAGCTATGGAAGGTGCCTCGTTCGAGCCTGCGAACACCATGGCGGGACACGCTGGACATTTCGTGGGTCGGGCGCCGCTGGCATTTCTGCTCGCCGGCGCCACCATCTTGATCCTGAGCATTGGGATTGCCGCTGCCGTCTATGATCGGGCCTCGGCGGAGCGCGCCGAACGCGAGGCCAGCGCGCTGAGGCGAAGTGAAGAACGCTTTCGGCTCCTGGTGGAGGGCATCGCCGATCACGCCATGTTCATGATCGAGCCGAATGGGTCCGTCGGAAACTGGAATCTCGGGGCGCGCCGGCTGATGGGTTACGGCGACGACATCGTAGGGACCAGCTACGCGATCCTTCATACCGACGAAGACCGCGCTTCCGGGGCGCCAGCACGTGCTCTCCTGGAGGCGGAGCGGTACGGCAAGTCAGCAGTGGAAGCCTGGCGCGTGCGCCGGGATGGCAGCCGCTTCTGGGCAGAGGCAACCCTGGTCGCGGTACGGAACGAAAGCGGCTTGATCACCGGGTTTGCCAAGATCGTGCGCGACATCAGCGAGAGGAGACGGGCACAGGAAGCGCTGGATCGGGCACGCGAAGCGCTGACGCTGTCGCAGAAAATGGAGACCATCGGTCAACTCACCGGCGGCGTGGCCCACGATTTTAACAACCTGCTCGCCGCCGTTCTCGGCAGCCTCGAGCTCCTGAAAAAACGCCTGCAAACAGACGATCCGAAGATACAGCGTCTCGTGGACAACGCGATGCAAGGCGCGCAGCGGGGCGCACTGCTAACCCAGCGCTTGCTCGCCTTCGCTCGCAAACAGGATCTCAAGCCGGCTGTCGTCGATATCGCCGCACTGGTGCGGGGCATGGCGTCACTGCTGAAATTCGAGGCAGGCGTCCGTATCGACACACTCTTTCCGCTGGACCTGCCAAACGTAAAGATTGACGCCAACCAGCTCGAACTGGCCATCCTCAATCTCGCCGTAAACGCGCGTGATGCGATGCCGGCCGGTGGCCTGATAACCATCTCCGCCAGAGACGAGCAACACGAAGCTGGCGCTCCCCGCTACGTGGCGCTCTCGGTGAGCGACACGGGCTGCGGCATGGACGAGGAAACGCTGAAGCACGCTCAGGAGCCGTTCTTTACGACGAAGGGTATCGGCAAAGGCACCGGGCTCGGACTATCGATGGTTCACGGCCTCGCCGAGCAGTCCGGCGGCAGGCTCGTCCTGAAGAGCCGCCTTGGAGTGGGCACGACGGCCGAGATCTGGCTGCCGGTGGCTGAGGAGGAGGCCGCGGTGCCAGCGCCGCGAGCGGAGTCCCCGGCACCCATGCTTCGGGCCGACCACCGGCTTTCCGTGCTTCTGGTCGACGACGACCCTCTCGTGCTGGAGAATACGGCGGCAATGCTGGAGGATCTCGGGCATGCAGTGGTCGAGGCACGCTCGGGCGAAGAGGCATTGGATCTCCTCCGCCGCACGCAGACCATCGAACTCGTCGTCACCGACTATGCGATGCCGGTCATGACCGGCCTGCAGCTTGCTGAAGCCGTGGTCGTGGAGCGTCCCGGTACGGTCATCCTCCTGAGCACCGGATATGCGGAGCTTCCCATCGACGCGCGTTCCAATCTGCGCCGCCTGTCGAAGCCGTTCGATCAGGCTGCCCTTGAGAAGGCTATCGAGGGAGCGATGCGAGAGCAGGAGAGCGCGAGATCTGTCGTCGCCTGACGGTGTCGGGCTGACGGCCGCCGATCGGTGCCGCCAGCACATTTGCCTCCAGCTCCCCGACCAACCAATATGATTGCGTTGAGCCATTAGATCGTGTTTCGACCGGAGAGAATAACGGCGCCTCAGCGACGAGAGATTGCCGCTGTCCCGGTGAAAGCATGCCGGTGCTTGGCAACCGTGTTGCCGATTCGATAAAGGGCTAAATTCAAGTCAGCGTCGCGCGCGGATTCACAACCGTGTACCCCCTCAAAGAACGCGCGTGTATTCTCGTTGCGCGTCCACCTGAGTTGCCGTCGTACGCCATCCAAACGTCGCCCCCGATGTGCTGCTCGAGGACGAAAACGTGCCCGCGTCTTGCCGCGACCATTCCTGGTGCTGGCGACGTACGCGGAAATCTCAGCCAGTTTGCCGCGAGATTCAATTCCGGAACGATGCGACCAAACAGGCGCAGGGCTGCGGCACAACCGCAGAATGAGGAGGGGCAGCCCGCGGGGCGGCCGCCAACGATCCGAGTGCTGACGGGACTATCAGACGCCGCAATATTTGTATTGGCGACGACGGAGAGTTGTTTGGTTCGGTGTATCTGCAATGAGTCTCGCACCTCTCTTCGCTGGTTCGGGATTTGCGCGTAGTTCGAGAAGTCGCATGGCATGGTGACGTTGCATTCAGAGGCGTGCTGCATGCGATAGGGTCGTGCATCGGAATTGAGCGAGGTGATCACAACGAGGCAGCACGCAGAAATAACTTGCTTGAACATCGCAGGCTCCGGGATTGATGGATCCTGCCCCGAGCAACGAGCAACTAACAAAGATTGGCTGAAATGGGTCAAAAGAGCGGCCCAATGCTGGATCAGGGGCCGGCTATACTTCTGGAGTAACTCAAAACGCGTCGTTGAAGAGCGCCTTCTGCCGCAAGTGGGGCCGTGAACGCTGCGCCCGCTTCACGTGTCGATCATGGCCACGTAGTCCACGTGAAGAGTAATTGGTCCCTTCGATCCGTCCAGAATGACGCGGAGGCTCTTCGGATAGTATCCGGCCCCAACCACGGTCCCGGTCTTTCCAGATAAGCGAGGACCGGCTGCCGGCTTTACCTGAATTCGTGAACCCGGCGGAAACTTGACGTTCGTTTGGGCCGACCCTGACATGACGTCCTCGGCAGCAAATGAGCTGATTCTACTCGAAAAATCGCCAGCGCGCGGCACAGCGAACGGGTGGGACAAATTCGCTTCGCGTGCGCTATCAAAAAGAGCTCTCCAGCCACGGTGCTAAAGAGCGGCAAGGCAACCCAGCGCCTAATACTTCCGCGATTCGCAATTGCCCCCGCAAACGAGCTCGCCTTTGGTGCTAAAATACCGGCTCACAGGAGCGCTGATCCGCTTGGATTTTCTCTCTATTTGCGCCACGCCCTTTACTGAACAACGGAAACGCTTCGATGAGAACATCCGTCATCGGAGGTAATCCACGGACATCAATCCGGTTTGCTGCCCGCTACCGGCATTGAACAATTTCGTCGGCGTTGTGCCAGATTCAACATTGATCTTCTCGGCCTCGATTGGCCGCATATCGTTGAATCGTCTTTCAAAACAAGTTTTCCCGCAGATCCGGCGATCAGCGTTGGCGCGTTGTTGTGCAAACTTTCAGCACAATAATCCCTTGGTTACGCCCAATGGAACGGAGATTCCTGCCTCAAACGTAAACATACGTTCACCTCGGTGGGACGCACGATCGGTTGTCGGGCGCTCAGACCTACAGGTCACTGGGGGCTTTCAACACTGACAGGGGAATATCATTGGCAACATTACACTACGCTGCGGGCGGGGGTCTGGACTCGCAAGGTAACTTCGCACCAGCTGAAGCTGGCTTTAATCTCGCAGATGTCCAGTATGTCGACCAGGTGAATGCACTGCCCGACGGTGTGCAGGGTCTGGTCTGGCTCGATCAGTACCACGGCGTGACTCAGGACTTTATCGACCAGGTGACGCCGTTCCTCAACAATCCGAAAGTGTTCGGCTTCTACCTTGTGGATGAGCCTGATCTGACCGGTCAGTGGGGACCGCAAGCCGACCCCGCGGATCTGAAGGCTGAATCCGACTGGATTCATCAGCACGATCCCGGGGCCAAGACGTTCACCGTCCTGATGAACACTGGATCATCGGACGATCCGAACTACATGAACAGCTACAACCAGGCGAACACCCACATCGACTACTTCGGTCTCGATTGGTATCCGGTGTGGACGGACCGTCCGAACGTCGACCTCAGCACGATCGACAAGTACGTCTCTGCCGCTGAGCAAGCCGGAATCCCGCTCGACTCCATCGTTCCGGTTTATCAGGCGTTCGGCGGCGGCGGCTGGTCCACCGAAACCGGCAGCAAGGTCGCTGTGCCGACTGCCGCGCAAGAGCAGGCAATGATCGATCATTGGGCGGACCTCGTTCCCAATCCGGCCTTTGACTATGCTTACGCGTGGGGATCGCAGAATGGCGACACTGCGCTCGAGAATTTGCCGGCACTGCAGCAGGTGTTCCTTGCGCACAATACGAGCCATGGCACGGGGGGCGCGACCGCTCCGCCTGTTACCGATCCGGTGACCGACACGCCGCCGCCGGTGGACGCTGGCGGTAGCACCGGCACGGACGGCAGCACGCCGCCGGTTGACAACGCTGGCGGTAGCACCGGCACGGACGGCAGCACGCCGCCGGTTGACAACGCTGGCGGTAGCACCGGCACGGGCGGCAACACGCCGCCGGTTGCGGACGGTGGCGGTAGCACCGGCACGGACGGCTCCACGCCGCCGGTTGCCGATGCTGGCGGTAGCACCGGAGGCACCCCTCCCGTCTCGGGCTCGGACGGAACGACTGATCCGTCAACCGGCGGTTCGACGGATACTGGCGGCTGGGGTGGTCATCACCACGGCGGCGGCGGCGGCTGGTGGGGCGGTTCGTCCTGGCAGGCGGGCAACGGCGGTGGCGGGCACAACCACAACGGTGGTGGGCTCGATTTCTCGCAGTGGCTCAATAATGCCAGCACGTCGTCCGCATCCGGAGATCATTCCTGGTGGCGGGGTCACACTGCGACGTCGAACACGACTGCGGATGCCGGTTCGGGGCAGACGGATACGACGGACACGGGCTCGTTCGTAGCGCATCTGGCTGATCTGATGTCTCACCACAACGATCATCACGGGTGGCACTCGTAAGCTCGTAGGTCGTCTACATCGACAAGGACATGCGCGCGGTGCGCTGCGCGCATGTCCACTCTGGGGAGTTCCTCGCGACCACCGGGGCGGTCGAGAGGCGGGGTACCATTCCGCGCACGGCGGAATGTTGAAATGCGGGCGTCTTGACGCTCGATCGCATGCAATTTTTCAACCGTTTACCGCCGCCCGGCCAAGGGCGGCCCGGATATGCACATGCACGCTTCGGCAAAACAGTCTGCGCTCGCGGATGTCTTCCGTCGGATACGTCCCGGCCTGCTCGCGGCGGGTGGACTATCCATCTTCATCAATCTGCTGGTGTTCGTGTCGCCGATCTACACCATGCAGATCTACGATCGGGTGCTCACGAGCCGAAACGGGATGACGCTGCTGCTGCTCTCGCTCATCGCGCTCGTGCTCTTCATCAGCTACGCGACGCTCGAGCATTTTCGCAGCCGGGTTCTCGTGCAGACCGGATTGCGCTTCGACCGGTTCGTCTCGGGCGAGACGTTCGAAACCGCGCTCGGGCAGGCGCTGAGCACGAGCAGCTCGCATCATGTTCAGCTGCTGCGCGATGTCGACACCTTGCGCGAGGTGCTGTCGGGGGGCGTCATCACGTCGCTGATGGATGTGCCGTGGACGCCGATCTTCCTCGCGATGTGTTTCCTGCTCCATCCGCTGATCGGCCTGGTCGCCCTGATCGGCGCGATCATCATCCTGACGCTCGCCTTCCTTAACGAGCGGGTTACGAAGGCGCCGCTGAATGCGGCCGCATCGAAGAACCTTCACGCACTGGACCGGTTGACGTCCTCGCTGCGCAACGCAGAAGCGATCCGCGCGCTTGGAATGGGACCCGCGGTCCGCGCCGCCTGGGCGGTAACTCATGGTCAGGCGTTGCTGGAAAGCGCTACGGCCGGAGAGCGGGGCGGGACCTTGCTCGCCATCTCCAAATTCCTGCGCATGGCGATTCAGGTCGCCATCATGGGAGTGGGCGCGTATCTCGCGATCCAGCAGGAGATTTCCGGGGGCGTTCTGTTCGCGGCTTCGCTGATCATGGGACGCGCGCTCGCGCCCGTCGAGGCTGCAGTGTCGCAATGGAAGGCGCTGGTTGCCGCGCGCACATCATATGCCCGGCTGGATCGCGCGCTTGCGAACCGCGCGACTGAGCGACAGCCGACACGGCTGCCGGCCCTGGTCGGCGAAATCTCCGTCGACGCGGCGACGGTGCTCGTCCCCGGATCGCAACTGCCGGCCATCGCCGACGTCTCGTTCCGGCTGGCCCCTGGCGAAGTCGTCGCCGTGGTCGGCCAGTCCGGCTCCGGAAAATCGTCGTTGGCGCGGGCCCTGGTCGGCGCCTGGCCGCTGGTGCACGGCTGCGTGCGCATCGACGGCAACGACGTCAGGCATTTCGATCCCAATTTCCTTGGACAGAACCTCGGCTACCTTCCGCAGGACGTCGAACTGTTCGCCGGTACCGTGCGTGACAACATTGCACGTTTCCGCGACGACGCCTCCGACGAGGCGGTCGTCGAGGCAGCGCAGCTGGCGTCGGCGCACATGATGATCCAGCGTCTTCCCAAGGGCTATGACACCGTCATCGGGGATAACGGCGCAGGTCTTTCGGGCGGTCAGCGGCAGCGCATCGGGCTCGCGCGCGCACTGTTCGGCAAGCCGGTGCTGGTGGTGCTCGACGAGCCGAACGCAAATCTCGATGGCGACGGCGATCGCGCGCTCGCCGATGCGATCCAGCGGCTGAGGCAGAGCAAGGTGACCATCGTGATCATCAATCACCGCCCGAACCTGCTCGCTGCGGTCGACAAGATCGTGTTCATGCACGAGGGACGGCTTGGGCAAATCGGCACGCGCGAGGAAATGCTGCCTGCACTGCTCGGCAAGACGGTTGCGCCGATGCGGCGCGACGTGCGCGAGCCCGCCGAACATCATCGCGCCGATCGTCATCACCATGCTGACGGCAACCATCGAACCGATGGCGCTCACCGTCCGGCACAGCTTTCAAATCAAGTGCGTCAGGCGCACGCGACGAGGCAATAATGGATAATCTATTGCGGCGGGGACCGGACGCTCTTCACGACGAACTGGCGGAGCTTTTGAAGCAGTTCAACAAAGCAGATAAAGTGGCGCAGGAGCCGCTACCTCCGAGCAAACTCCTTGCGAAGACGGAGACCATGACAAGGTCGCTGGTCGATCTTGCCAAGCTGGTAGATCTTGCCAAGCTGGTCGATCTTGCCAAGGCGAAACTGCCGACCTTGTGGCCCCGGGGGGCAATGGGCAACGATGAGGATCCGTCGGGCGATTGGCAGACCCCCGCGCGGCGAGGCTTCCTGGTCGTCTTCCTGACCTTCGGCGTATTTGGCGGCTGGACCGCCCTCGCATCGATCGACGGTGCCGTGGTGGCCCCCGGCTCCGTCGTTGTCGAGAGCGACCGTAAGGTGGTGCAGCATCTCGAGGGTGGCATCGTCCAGAACCTGTTGGTCACAGGCGATTCTCATGTCGCGGAAGGTCAGGTCCTGTTGCGGCTCGATCCGACCCAGGAGCGGGCCAAGGAAGAGATCGCACGCTCGGCGGTGTACTCGGCGGTTGCCGAGGAGGCGCGCCTACAGGCGGAATCCGAAGGCAAGGACAGCATCACGTTTCCGACCGAGCTGCTCCAGAAGACGTCCGATCCGAACGCGATACGCGCAATGGGTGATCAGAAGCGGCGCTTCGATGAACGTCGCGCTGCACGAAAGATCGAGATCTCGATCCTCGAGGAACGTATCGCGCAGGCGCAGCGGCAGATCCAGGGGAATACCGCGCAGAACAAGGGCGCGCGCGCGCAGTTCGACAGTGTCAGTCAGGAATACACCAAGCTCAAGCCGCTCGTTGATCAGGGCATCGTACCGTTCGCGCGCGTCGCCACGCTGGAGCGCTCCAGAGCCGATCTCGAGGGCAAGATCGGCGCATATGAAGCGGATATCGCTCGCTATGGCCGCATCATCGACGAGTCGCGGCTCCAGATCGATCAGGTCGGGCAGAAGGTGCTGGAGGAAGCGACCGGGAAGCTCACCGACACGCGCGCCCAGCTTGCTGATGCGCGTGAGAAGCTGCGCGTCGCGGTCGATGTTCTGGCGCGGATGGAAGTACGCGCACCGCGATCGGGGCGGATCGTGAACCTCAAGCTTCACACGATCGGTGCCGTGATCAAGGCGGGCGACGTGCTGATGGAGATCGTGCCGGACAACGACGTTCTCGTGGTGGCCGCAAGGGTGTCGGCACTTGATATCAACCACGTCCAGCTCGGCCTTCCGACCGAGGTGCGGCTTCCCTCGTTCAAGGCGCGCTCCACCCCGATCGCTGTCGGCGAAGTTCTTTCGATCTCGGCCGACGCCACGCGCGACGATGTCACCCATCAGCCCTATTACGAGGTGAAAGTCTCAGTCCAGGTGACGCAATTCCCCGACAAAGTCCGCGAGAAGCTCAAGCCGGGCATGATGGCCGACGTCCTGATCGCAACCGGAGAACGCACAATTCTTGCTTATCTGACCCAGCCGATCACGGACGCGATCCGGCGCGGGATGCGGGAGAGCTGAGAACGTGTAGGCTGTCGCTGGCCGGCCCGTGCGAGGGCCGCTGGGTTCAGGGTGCTACGCTGCAATGCCAACGATCATTGTGGAGGAAGTGCTCGAACCCGGCTATCCCTTCGCGTACGCCATGACGACGCGACCGGCGCCCGCGTCGTCCAAGACCACGCTGACATTCTCGTAAGCGTCGTTGCGTTCGAGCAGGGTTGCCACCTGTCGATCCTGGTCGCGGCCCACCTCGAACAACAGCAGTCCTCCCGGCCGCAAGTAGCGAGGTGCGTCTTTTGTAACGCGCATATGGATGCTCAGTCCGTAGGGCCCGGCGGCGAATGCCTCGCGCGGCTCGTTCATGAGTAGAGAGGCGCGATCGCCTTTGAGCCGGGATTCCGAGATATAGGGTGGGTTGCAGACGATCATATCGATGGTTTGCTCGAGTTGCAGGCCTGCGAGAGCTTCGAACAGATCGCCCTGGAGCACGGTGATGCGGGTCTCGGCGCCCTGGCTCGCGGCATTGCGTCGCGCGAGCTCGACACATCCGTCAGTCAGATCGCTCGCCCAGACGCGAGCGTCGGGAATATTGAGCGCGATCGCGCATGCAAGATTGCCGGCGCCGCAGCACATGTCGACGATCCGCGGCGAGGGGAGGTGTGCTCGGCGCAGTGCTTCAACTGCGGTCCTGCCAAGCAACTCCGTCTCCGGCCGGGGCACTAGCGCGCCGGGAGCAACCTGCAGTTCGATTCCCATGAATTGGGTACGTCCTCGCTCGTAAGCCTCGGTTACATTGATCGTCTCGCTCATCGCATTCACACCTCTCGCGTGACGTCTTCCCTGTCAGCCGTGCAGTCCGACTTGCGGCTATTCAGCTGGGCGGCCAGGTGCAGACCTTTGCAAATCGCCGGCGAACGGCGTCCAGACCCGTCAGTTCAAATGTTTCCTCGTAGGGCGCAGCCGTTCCAGCATACACTTTGGTCAGAAGCCGGCCCACCCCTGGCATGGAGCTCATGAAGCGGGCGGCGTCGCCCGGAAAGGCGAGACTTCGTCCGCCATCAACAACCCTCCAGCGCTGATCGACAGGCGGTTGATCATTGATCTGGAATACGACCCTCATGTCGGTGCCTGGAGTTTTGGTCCAGGAACTCGCCGCGGAAAGCAACACCTCGGTCCGATTGGCGCGACAATGAATGGCGAGCGACGAGGGCCCATCCTTCGCGCCGGCTCGTGCGGTGGTCCGGGCGGCGATCTGCGGCTTGTGGTCCACCGGTGATGTCGTTTCACTCAAGATCCAGTTCGGACTTGGCGGCGGAGCTTGGAAGGACTGATCAGGTGCTTCCCCAATCTGCTCGTCGACGCATGTCATGTGCTCCATTCCCTGAAACTGCGCACATGCCCTCGAACGATCTGGCGTGTCGCCGGCTTGCGCGCAGCTTAGATGACCGGTACCCACGAGAAAGACGGCCGCAAGGGTACCGGTTCGCTTCATCGCGATAGTCCGACTGTCGCGCTGGGCGAACGATCGAGCCATTCCTGCGCCGGACCAAACCGGGCCAGAGTGGGGACGCTGGCGCGGAGATTCACGTCCTTCCATTTTGTATCGAAGCCAGCGGATTGCAGCCGGTCGAGCCGTCCGAACAGGTGGTCAACAAAGCGCACCATGCGCCGATAGCGATCGGTCTGCGGCTGCCAGTTGTAGGCCGCAAGAATCGTCGGGACGGCAATGGTCGCGACCCGCTTGCCCGCCGGCACGAGGTTTGGATAGTCCTTTGAATCGAGGGACGACGGAAGATAATAGTCTTCAAATCTGGGGTCGTATTCGATCGGCAGGAACTTGAAGCCATCATCCCAACGTCCTTTCAAGAAGGCGTCGACCGGCTTTGATGTGATGAAGACGACCGCTGCGATTTCGCCGCTCTTCATCTGCTGCAATGCGACCTGGTGGGGAATGAACATCTTTTCGACGTTCAGTCCCAGCCGGCTGAAGATCAGCGGACCAGAATATGCGGCTGCCGTACCCTGGGTGTTGAAATTGACCTTCTTTCCCTTGAGGTCGTCGAGCGACTTGATCTCGGGACGCACGAAGACGTGCAGCTCGGCCGGAAAGAGGTTGAGAACATAGACGATGCGCTTTTCGATCGACGGAACCTGCGCCTTGTACTCGTCAAGGGCATCCATGTTGATGATCGCGGCATCAACGCCCTTGAGATAGAGCAGCGAATTGACGTTCTCGGTCGCACCTGTCGTCACGATCGGAATGACGTGAAGCTTGTCCTCCTCGTTGGCGACGCGTGCGATCTCTGCGGCGAGCCGAAGCGGTGCGCCCTCGATAAGTCCTCCGGCGAGTCCCACCGTCCATGCATTGATACGTTCCTTTGCGGCCGTATCGGCATTCCGCGGCGCGGTCGGCGCCGGCGGGTCGCGCGGCGAGCGAGATTGGGCATTGGCAGCAAGCTGCAGGCCGACCAGTGCCAATGCGACCGTGAACGCGAGCTTACTCAATGACATGGGGCCTCTCCATTCTCTGGTCTGGCTTCCGGGGCTCGCTCCAGCAGCTATTTGAGCCCCTTGATCCGTCCTTCTGCATCTCGAATGCCGCCGGCCTGGGCTCGTTCATACAGCTCGCGCGCCCTAGCGGAATCGCCGGCGACGCCGCGAGCGTCCCAAGATTGCAGTACGTGAGGATCGTAAGTTTCGGCCAGCATAAAGGCTGCCTGCGCGCTGCCATGTCCAAGCACGTATTCCAGCAAGCCGCGGGCACCGTTGATGTCGGACTGCCGCAACAATGCGCTGGCGCGCGCGAGCAGTCGCTCCTCGTTCGCAAGCGGGCGCGGTACTCCGCTCGCGGCGACCTGTCGCTCCACCGAAGCCTTGGCCTTCGAGTCGGCGCCGGGCAGGGCGGTCCCCTTTGTGATCTGCGCGCTCGGTGGCATCGGCGCGGAGGCTGACGGTGCGGGCGGAGGCGAAGCAGCGGGCTGGAGGTTGCTCTGGCTCGGTGCGCGGCCGGCGGGCTCACGCGAGGGCGCCGCTACAACCGTGGAAGCATTCCATGCGGCCAGATGATCCCGGACGGATGCGGACGTTGGGAGCGTTGCCGTGCCGCTGCCCGGTTGCTCCTTTTCGCGCTTGGGTGCGGCCTTTGCGGCGGCCTCGGCAGCTCGTGCAGCCTCCGACGTTTCAGCCCGCGCCAGGTCGCGTTGATCCTTCAGCGACGCCGCCTCGCGCGCGAGAGCGTCCGCGCGACCGCGCTGCTGTTCGACCTCGCGTTTCAATGCCAGTTTTTGCTCGGCGTCTGCAGCTCGGGCCGCAGCCAACTCGGAGCTCGCGGTTTGCGCTGTACGGAGTTCAGCCTGAAGGGGCTGCAGCTGGCGGTCCGCGCTTTCAGCTCGGTCGCGCTGCTTCTCGACCTCTCGTTTCAGTGCCAGTTTTTGCTCGGCGTCTGCAGCTCGGGCCGCAGCCAACTCAGAGCTCGCGGTTTTCGCTGTGCGGAGTTCAGCCTGAAGGGGCTGCAGCTGGCGGTCCGCGTTCTCAGCTCTGTCTCGCTGCTTCTCGACCTCTCGTTTCAGTGCCAGTTTTTGCTCGGCGTCTGCAGCTCGGGCCGCAGCCAACTCAGAGCTCGCGGTTTTCGCTGCGCGGAGTTCAGCCTGAAGGGGCTGCAGCTGGCGGTCCGCGTTCTCAGCTCTGTCCCGCTGCTTCTCGACCTCTCGTTTCAGTGCCAGTTTTTGCTCGGCGTCTGCAGCTCGGGCCGCACCCAACTCGGAGCTCGCGGTTTGCGCTGCACGGAGTTCAGCCTGAAGGGACTGCAGCTGACGGTCCGCGCTCTCAGCTCTGCCCCGCTGCTTCTCGAGCTCGCGCGTCAGCGTCAACTGTTGATCGACATCTGCAGCGCCGACCTTCGCGGTCTCGGAGGCCGCGATCCGAAGGGGGCCGAGTTCGCTGATCAGGGCTTCTGTCTTGTCCTGCTCCTGCTTTAGTTCGCGCTCGAGAGCCTGCCTTTGTGCGGCCTCCGCCGCGGCAGACTTCGTGGCTTCGGATGCTGCGCTGCGCGAAGCCTCAAGCTCCGAGCGAAGCGAGGCAAGCTGGAGGGCAAAGCGTTTGGCCCCATTCCGTCGGTCGACTGGACGCTCCTGCTTCGGTTCGGGTTCGGGCGCCTGCATAGCCTTTGAAGCCGCAACCCTTGCGACGTCGAGCTCCGCCTTCAGGAAGGAGATCTCACGTGACAGATGATCGGTCTTTTCCCGCTCCTGTTCGAGCGCCTGCGTTTGCTGAATACCAATCTCCATGGCGCGGACAGTGTGCGTCTGGGTCTGCCGCGCCGCGTCGAGCTCCACTCGAGCCGCAGCCAATTCGCGCGCAAGCTTGTTCGCTCGTTGCCGCTCCTGATCCAGCAACAGGTTCTGGTTGAGCCGCTCCGTCTCGGAAGCTGCTTGAGCCGCATTTGACACCGGGGGCGGCGTAGACGTCATGTCCTGCGCAGGGGCATCGGCAGCCGCGCGGGGCTGCTCGGTCGCGGTCCTCGCTCCGCGCGGTCCGGTCGCGGCGGGCCTGCTTCCAGCGGGCTGTGTCGCGGCGGGTCGCGCCTCGTCCGCGCGTTGGACGAGCTTCAGCCTTTGTTTAATCCCGTCGATCTGCTCTGGTCCGCGCGTACATCTGCACAGATCGAGCATCGCCGGTGTGATGTAGGAGGCACCCCGGTCGCCGTCGTCCTGGGATTTGGCATCGGCAGTTCCAGTCAGAACCGGCAGAAAGCAGGTGATCAGAACCACCATGAGCCGGCCGGCCCTGTCGCATGCGCGCGAGCCGTCAGCGATGTCGAACAATCCGAGTTCGCGGAACGCAAATTGCCGGTGCCTGGGCCGGCGCGTAGCTTTGCTCAGCGCGACGGCTGTTCCTTTCGACAAGTCGAATCCGTGTACCCCCATTGCGACGCCCAACTGCTTGGTAGGGACCATGATGCTTGGTAGCTTGGTAGGGATCATGATGCTTGGTAGCGATCATGGCATGTCGTTTATGACGGCGCTTTCATCGACGCGATGTCGATGTCGCAGTTGCGGTAGCCAAAACGGAGTAGTGCGCCGACAATGGGAATTAAGTAGATCGGGCGGGGCTTTGGCCAAAGCTGCTTGCCCCCACGGCTGCGCTTAAATAGCTTGCGACGTGCACGCTTCATCACACACGCAGGAAGCACAGTCATGAGCAGATCATTTGCCGTTTTTGCCGGCGTGGCGGCTGTCGGACTGGTTCTCATTAGCGGCATCGAAACCCGCGGTTCTGCGCAATCCACCCTCTCCACCAAGAATCCCGGCACTACCGCCAGGAACGCAAATGCCAAGATGGGTGTTGCGACACCTCGGAAGCAGCCGCCGCATCGACTTGTCATCCATGTCGACGTCAACGATCCGGCCGTCATGAATCTCGCTCTCAACAACGTCAGCAACGTCGTTCAGCACTACGGCGACCTCAGTCAAAAAGTCGAGGTCGAAGTCGTCGCTTACGGGCCAGGACTGCACATGCTGCGAGACGATACCTCGCCTGTGAAGGGGCGCATCAAAATGATGAGTGAGACAACGCCCGAGCTTACGTTCTCGGCCTGCGGAAATACACGAGAGAACATGACCAAGAATGAGGGCAAAGAAGTGCCTCTCATCACGCAGGCGAAGGTCACCAAATCCGGGGTTGTTCGCCTGATGGAGCTTCAGGAGCAAGGCTGGAGCTACCTGCGGCCCTGATGATCGCACGCGACACTCCCAAGCGCGAGACAGCGGGTTTGAGCCAGGTTTGAGCCGAACCCGCGTGATCTCTCCGTGCTGGCCTGTGGTGGGCAGGACCGGCCCCCCAAAAAGCATTGTGTTGTGGATCAGGAGCAGGACGCCCCGATCGCGCGCTCGATGACGGGTCGATTGATCGAGAGGTGGGGCTCGACCACCAGATCAAGATGTCCGCCGGCGATCGGAATCACGTCCAGTTCTTCAAACAGGGAGTCCCATCCGAGGCGCGGCGTCACGCCAGGCCGATGACAGGCAAAGACAGTCCCCTTGATGGCTAGACGAGGCTTGGCATCCTCGACCCAGCGTCCGAACGCGCGCATCCGGAGAATCTCCTCGAGCTCGAGCTTGAGCATGAAGCGCGTATTTGCCAGGCGAGGCCATGTAATGGTGTCGATGAGCCTGCAGAATCGAGCCTCCTGGCCCAAGCGAGCGGCGAACTTCGCCACCGAGCGACAGAACATGCGGTAGATCGTCACTCGATGGGATCGAATCCGCTGTAGCGTGCGAGAGAGGGCTTCTCGGTGATTTGCTCTGCGAGGGCCGACATTGGTGTCGAGGATGCCCAGGAATTTGACGGCACGACCTTGTTCGATCAACCGGCTTGCGACTTCGAAGGCGACGCCGCCGCCCAGGGAATAGCCGATCATTCGGACGTCGCCGCGTGGTTGGACTGCATTGATCTGTTCGACGGCCATCGCGGCCATCTCCTGCACGGAATCGCGTCCCGCGAGGCTCCAGCTCAGATCTGGATAGCGAATCGGAATCACCCGCGCCACCTTGCCGAGCTGAGCGCCAAATGCGGCCATGCTCGGGCCATACCCCATGGAGCCGGGCAGTATGACAAGACCTGGGAGAATCTGGTCGTTTAGACGCTGCCGCACCGGTGGCTCCACCGTCGCGATAGCCCGGATCATGTCTTCAGCGCTCATATCGACCGTGAACGCTTCCATGCTGACTTCGCGGCCGATGAGGTCTTCGATATCCATGACGCAGCGCAGGAGCTTTAGGGAATCGCCGCCGGCCTCATCCCAGCGTCCGGCAGCTTCCGGCACGCCGAGGATGCTGCTCCACACCTGCTGCACGATCCTGTTGGCCTCGGCCATTCCTTGCATCGTCGGCACGGGCGCGGGCGAGGTCGTTTTGCTCTCGAGATCGAGCTGCTTCAGCTTGGCGTGATCGATCTTACCTCCTGGAAGGCGCGGCATCTCCGGTATCTCGTGCAGCCTGGTCGGATGCAAAGCCGCAGGAACAGCCTGCCGGATGCTGTTGCGAACGTCGGTCCGGAAGTGCGCTTTCTGTGGATCGGCCGGCGATGCAAACAGGACCAGCTCGTTCGCATCCGTCACGACGGCGACAGCGTCCTTCACATAGGTGAGCTTGCGCAACGCACTCTCGAGCTCGGCCGGCTCGACACGCTGGCCATTGATCTTGAGCTGGCGTCCCTTCCGTCCAACGATCCGCATCAGTCCGTGCGTATCCACGATGACGAGGTCGCCGGTCTGATAGATGCGAGACTTTGGGTCATCCGGGGAGGGCGATGCCGGAGAAAGCCGTCCGTCTTCCCAGTATCCGAGCATGACGTACCTGCTCTTGATCACCAGTTCGCCGACTTCACCCTGCTGGGCGGGCTTCCCACTTTCGTCGACCACGGCGTACGATATGCCGGGAAGCAGGTAGCCAACAGGAACGCTGACGCCGTCCTCTCGCCATTGCTTGGGAAGAAACCACTGGGTGCCGGTGGTTTCCGTCGACAGATAGCTGACCTGGATGAAGCAACCCGGTGGTATCGCTCGCCGAACGAGCGCGATATCGGTCCACAGGACCTTCTCGCCGCCGATGCGGATCATGCGAAGCGAATCGAGATCGCCTGGCCGGCTTGCGTTGATCAGTGCACGCACCAGGGCTGGTACAACGTATGTGATCGTCACCTGTTGCGTGGTGATCTGGCGAAGAACACCGCGCAATCCGAGCGCCTCGACGTCGACGATGTGCAGTTTTGCCCCCGTCAACAAAGCCGACAGCATCTCCCGGCAACCGGCGATCGTGGTGGGGCCGCTCAGAGGCATGAAGACGTCTGTCGCACTTATGTGGCAGGCGTCCACATATTGCTGGACGCGCTGGAGCAGGTTGCGTTGGCTGTTCACGACCCCTTTCGGAGCTCCGGTGCTGCCGGAGGTATAGAGCACTACGGCAGGCGCATCGACCGAAACCCGGGGGAGTGTTGAAGTTGCTGCGGAAGGGTCGCTGGCGCCGGCGACGTCGAGCCAGCGCAGGCCGTGCTGCTTGATCCACCCGGCGGAGCTGTCGCCGTCTTGCCCGATCAGCACGGAAATCCGGGCGGCCGCGGCGATAGCCGTGAGCCGCTGAACTGGATCGCGGGAATTGAGTGGGACGAGGACGCGTCCGGCCGCCATGCAGGCCAGCATAGCGATCGGCTGCCAGGCCGAGCTGCGCAATAGCCATCCGACGGCTTCCTGCTCCGGGATCAGCGCGCTGATCGCCTGGGCCAAGGTCAAGACGCGGGACAACAGCTGCGCGTACGTGAAGCTGTGATTGCCGTCGCTGATTGCGACCCTGTCGGCGAACTTCGCCGTCACCGCAATCAGGTGTTCGATGGCGGGAACGCAGGCAAAGCCGGCTTCCAGGGGATCGAATGATCGATCGACCGGACCGTTCAGATCGAGAGGCACTCCCACGGGGCTCAGCCAGCTCAGCGTCGCTGGAGCTTGCTGAACGGTCGAGGGCAGGTGCGCGTCAAGGGCGTCGCATGGATCACCCGACGGATCGCCAGATATCTGAAGCCGCATCACCGTACCCGTCATTTTGCTGTCCCAACGTACTTAATCAGGCCTGGGCACGCATACTTCAAACGAAGGATGCCGGTTTCGCAGCCACCGTCTGGTCGATCGGCTGGCTGCCATATCGAAAGACCCGGGTGATTAACCCAAGCCGCCTGGGGATCACTGCCGTGGTCTCAGGCCAGATGCAGCGTGGTCGGAAACATTGATTGCAGGTTCGATGCTTGTCCACCGTACCGCCGTTGTTTTGAAGCGGCGATAGTAATGCATCAAAGTCGATGTTGATGACGGCTCCAGATCCGAGGGCGCGAGCTCGGACGGTACTCCGTGCGTCAGGACACACCAGAGCTTGACACGAGAATCGAGATCCGATGTCCCGGCAAACCGGGTCAAAGTGCTTCGCACGACGTCGCGGCTCGTACTTCCGGCGCGGACGGCAAGCAGAACGTGATCCGCCCAGGAGGCGAGGAGGCGCACTTCCGGCGCATCATCCAGCGATGGTGCGTTGATGACGACGAGATCGTAGGTGTTCCTGAAGTGCTCGAACAGCGAGGCGACTTTCGGACCCGCCAACGGCCCCAGGCGACTGCCCTCGGACAATCTTGACGATATGTAGTCGAGTCCGAGCTCCGGGATGTGCTGGACGGCCTTGGCGGCCGCTCCGTCGTGCGCCAACAGCTTGAACAGATCTGAAGCCTCACCGCCGACGCGCCGGGGCAATTGAGAGAAATCCAGGAACAGAACGCGCTGTCCGAGTTGCGCCGCACAAAAGCCGAAACTCCAGGCGATCGCGCTCTTGCCTTCACCGTGCAAGCTGGATGTCACCAGGATGACATGCGGCGTCTGTGGCGAGACCGGATCGGCGGCCATGAGGGATACGACGGTCGAGCGGACGGCCCTGTTATGCGAGACAGCCGATTGCTCTACGAAGCGCTGCGGCGAGATGCTCAGCTCCGGCGGGATCGAGGGGATCAACCCGACGCACGGGATATCCAATGCCTCTGCAGCTTCGGCCTCGGTGTGCAGACTTCGATCGAAGTGCTTCAGGATGATCGCGACGAGACATGCGAGGAGCGCGAAGATGATCGTGATCGGTGGAACCAGGAGGAACGGGTTCAACGAGCTCGGAAAGTCGGGTGGCGAGGCGTCCGCGATGACGGTCACGTCTGGCTCGGCGACCACGCCCTTCGTGGTGAGATCCTGCCGCCTTCGTATCAGTATTTCATATTGCTGCGCCAACGTGGTGATTTTCCACTCCAGCGCAGCGGCGGCCTGTGCGGCTGCCTGTGATGACGAGGTCGGACCTGAGTGACTGGCGTCCCATTCCGCCTTCGCCGTTGACAATTCGCGCTGAACATTCGCCGATTGTGCTGCGATGGCGTCCAGAGCCTGCAGCTCGACAGCCCGCTTTTGCCGGACAAGCTCGTCAGCGTAGGATCGGGCGACCAGGTTTGCGACGTCTGCGGCCCGTTGTGGATTGGGGTCGCTGGCAATTACGCTGATAACTCTGGACCGGCGCTCCTGGCTGACCTTCAGGCGCCCTTTCAATGCTGCCACCGCCGCGCCGTCGCTCGGGTCTTTCCGGAAGGAGAGGAACCCCTTTATCTTTGACAAGGCAGTGCGGAGCACCGAACCGTTCTCGTTGGCCGGGTTGTCGAGCATCCTCAGTGCCGGCAGGAGCCGCCGCAGATACGCATCGGATGACATGACCGTTACGTGCGTATCGATCGTCGGGTCGTCCGAACCGCCAGTCGCCGAGGAATTTCCGGATGCACCGGCATTGTCGGCCGCTCCGCTTCGAGCGCTCACGACAAGCTGTGCCGTTGCGAGATAGGTGGGCGACATAAAAATACTACCGAGCACCGCGAGCAGCGCGCCCGCGCCGATCATTTTGACGATGAAGAGCTTGTATCGCCTGATGCTCTCGAAGACATGCTTGAATGCCGCGATGGCGTCATCGGGAGGTGACTCGTCGCCCTTTGACCGGCCCTGGGTCAGGACAGTCACCGGCAGAATCCGTTTATTTGTGAACGCTTCCATCGCCTGCTCCTTATTGCGCCGGTTCCATCACGCCTGCTGTTCGCGAAGGCCCGGAGGTAACTGCTGAGTCGAGCCAGGACTGCAGCATCAAGACAGCCCACAGCGGTCGTGAGAAATCGCGGCGACCGCTAAGATGTTGAAGCCAGCACTCCTGCACGCGGGAAACGTCCAGAAGATGCTGGTTGCGAAGGCGCGACTCCGAAAGGAGGTCCGACGCCCACGAACGAAGCGGTCCCTTCAGCCAGGAGCCGATCGGCACGTCAAAGCCCTGTTTCGGGCGCTCGAAGAGGTGGCGCGGCAGGTAACGGCCAAGGACCTGGCGCAGGAGCCATTTTCCCTGACCATGACGCACCTTCGCCGAGTTCGGCAGCGCCCAGCTGAACTCGACAACGCGATGATCCAGAAGCGGGCAGCGAGCCTCCAGGCTCGTGGCCATGCTGGCGCGATCGAGTTTCACGAGAATATCGCTCGGGAGATATCCAAGCATATCCCGAACGATAAAATCAGACAGCAGATCGTTGAGCGGCGGGATCGAGTCTGGCTCCGAGCCTGCCTGGGTTCGCGTCAACTGCAGTTCGGAGAGCCGCGTCGACCGGCGGTACATCTCGCCGACGTCGTTGCTGCCAATAAGGTCTGCCAGGCGGTTGATCCGGTCGCCGTGTGTCATCCTCTGCAACCAACCTGGAAGACGAAGTGTTTCGACGACGCTTTCGCGCATACCCCGCCCGAGCAGCGCCACACCGCTCGCGGCCATGGTCCGGATCGATCGGTTGGAGTTCAGCAGAGGCGCTAAGCGGGCGGAAAGTACGTGCCTGGAATACCCTCCGAAGCACTCGTCACCTCCGTCGCCCGAAAGCGCAACGGTGACGTCCTGCCGTGCAAGTCGAGATAGAAGCAGTGTCGGGATCTGCGATTCATCGGCAAACGGCTCGTCCCATATGGTTGGAAGTTCGGGGATGACCGCTCTGGCGTCCGCGGAGGTGAGACGTAGCTCGGTATGGCTGGTGCCGAGGTGCCGCGCCACGGCCGCAGCGTTAGCCGTTTCATCAAAGGCGCGCTCACCGAATCCGATCGTGAAGGTCCGTACCGGGCGCGCCGATTGGGCTTGCATCAGGGCCACGACGGTCGAACTGTCTATTCCGCCCGACAGGAACAGCCCGACCGGAACGTCGGCAACCATTCGGTCGGCGACCGCGGCCTTGAGCAGATCGCAAGCCTGGGAGACGAGCTGCTGGTCATCCGCAGTGGCGAGCGCTGCGCGGCCCGCTTGCGCGACATCGGCCAACGACCACCAGGAGCGTGCGCGTTCTTGTAGAGCTGCGGCATCCCGGCAGACCGAGAGGTCCTCGGCACGGATCGATAGGGCGCCCCCGGGTGGAATCTTGAAGACGCCTCGCCATATGCACTGGTCTTCCGGCAACCATCCGCGCGATAGAAACTCCGCAACCGCGCCCGGGTCGATCTCCTGGTGAAAGTCGGGGAATGCCGCGATGGCCTTCAACTCCGACGCGAACACGACCGCATTCGACGTCCGCGCGACGTAGAGCGGCTTTTTCCCCATTCGATCGCGGGCCAGGTGCAGCGTGCGGTTCCGGCGATCCCACAGGCCGATTGCGAACATCCCATTGCAGCGCTGGAGAGCCTTCTCCAGGCCCCATTTCTCGATCAGGGCCAGCAAGACCTCCGTATCGCTATTGCCGGTGAAGCGCTTGCCTGCGCCCTCGAGCTCTTGCCGCAATGGCTTGTAGTTGTAGATCTCGCCGTTGAACGTAATGACGAAGCGGCCGTCGCTCGAAAGCATTGGCTGCCGGCCCGCATCGGAGAGATCGATGATGGACAGCCTGCGATGCCCGAACGCAACGCCGGCGTCACGATCGCTCCAGAACCCGTCCGCATCAGGACCGCGGTGGCGCAGGCGAGCCGTCATCGGCCCGATCGCCGCTAGGTCGGCGGATCGAGAAGCATGCGGCGTCTGAAGTATTCCTGTAATTCCACACATTGCTTAACTTCCAACTCGCGCTTGCGCCAATGAGCGCCGATCCGAGCCCAGGATGAGGCCCAGCGTGACGGCAAACCACACGGTCGGGTGCCGCAGAATGAAATGGCTGATGCTGAAGACGGCGAGTGCAAAGATCAGGACAGCCAAGGCGTCGAGCCGTGCGCGAAGCAGGAGCGCAAACGTGCCGACAAGCAGGCTGACAATGGCGATCACGCCAGGCAGTCCGCCTTGGGTGAAAACGTCCAGGAGGGTGCTGTGAGCTTCCACCGGGAGTGCTACGCCCTTGTCCGTGATTCCGCTTGGCTTCTCCAGATGCGGCCCGGGCCCAAGGCCAAGCGACCCGGACTCCAGTCCGGCATGCAAGGCGTCTTGCCAAAGACTTAGCCGCAGATTGGCGGTTGCCTTCGTTGCCTCACCACCACGATCCTTCATCATGCCGGCGGCCAGCCCCTCGACATCATTCGCCGTTGCCATCCCGTAGGGGAGCAGTGAGAGCGAAAGGGGAATTATGGCGACAACGACGATCGCTGCAGCTGCGAAACGCAAACTCCATCGATGTTCGGGGGATGTCAGCCAGCTTCGCAAGCGCAGCGCAACGAGCAGCGGTATCGACAGCGACATCGAGATAAGAAAGGTATCGCTCTTCGTCAGCCGGCCGATGACGAATGTTACGATGCAGCTAAACACTGCGACGATCCGGCCAAACCGCTTGGCCGTCAGAGCCATGTGAAGCGAGAGTGGTGTCAAAACCGCACAGTAGATTGCAAGCTGGTTTGGATTCTCCGACCACCCGCGAAACCGGTCCCAATACCATGGATCGACCGACGAGATGCTGAGGTAGCCCCAGCCCAATGCAAGTTGCACCGCCACGGCGACGATCCAGAATCCGATCAGGAACCATAGCGATTGGCGTAGGGTATCCTCGGGTCTCAACGTTGCAGCCACCAGGCACGTGAGGGCCGCCACGAGGAGATATGCGAAGATGTCGTGCACGACGAGCTCTGGGTCGACGATCTCCGGGCGTAGCAATGCAAGGAAGCCCCCGAAACTCTGAATCAAGACAAAGCAGCCCCAGAATACAACGAGCCAGAGCAGAGCCTGGGGGTTGTAAATTCTTGAACCCACCAAGAGATGCAGGGATGCGAGACCGAGCCAGAGGACGAGGCAGGCTTCCCCGATGCCCAGGGGGAAGCTGGGAAGACGCAGCTGCGAGGCTGTCCCAAGCACGAGGCCAAGCGCAAGAAGGGCACTGCCGATCATTGTATTTCACTGTTGCTGTGCGCCGCCGGCCGCCAGCCACTGGAATAGCTGCGGGGAAGCAGCTGCGTGTAAAGCTCGGCATAGCGATCGGCGACGACGTTGAGGTCGAACTCCTTGCGCACCACGTTGATCGAGCGTTGACCCATCGTCTTTGCACGCGCGGAATCCTGAAGAAGGTCGAGAATTGAGGCCGCGAGCGCGCGCGGGTCGCGCGGCGCTACAAGTTTACCGTTCCAGTCCTCGCGGACCACGTCATCGCACCCCGGCATGCGGGAGGCGACGATTGGTACGCCAGCCAATCCGGCTTCCAAAAGAACACGGGGAATGCCTTCGCGATATTCAGTCGGAAAGGCAAAGAGGTCGGCGATTCCCAGAAGCGCGGGAATATCCGATCTGGCGCCGGTCGCAATCACATATGGTGCGTGCGCCTCGATCAGCTCCTGACCTACGGCGAATGGACCCTCGCTTTCGCGCGGACCGACGAGCAGAAAGCGGACATTCGGGCGGACCTCATGCACGAGCTTTGCCGCTTCGAGGAGCGTTGTGATTCCTTTTTGGACAGTTAATCGGCTTACTGTCAGGACAATCTCGGCATCGCCGAGCCCGAGTTCGGCGCGCAGCGCGGCAGGCGAGGCCGTTCGCGCTTGCGCCGCTTCGAAAGCGCCGACATCGATCCCCGAGCTTCCGATGATGACAGATGAGCTCTTTCCGAGCAGGCGGTGTCGTTGAAAGAAGCTGCTGTCGGCCTTGTTCTGGAAAACCGTCGCCGCGGTCCAGCAAGCAGCCAGGCGTTGCATCGCCAGATAGACGGGGCGGAAGGCCAAGGCTCTCAGTTCTGTCGATGAGAATACCCATCCCATTCCGTTGATCGTGCGCACAACCGGTACGGAGCCGCGAAGCGCCAGCGGCGCAAACAGATTGGGCTTGGTATCAAACGTCTGGATCACGTCGGGCCGAGCGCTCTTCACGAGCCGCGCCAGTTGACCCATGGCCGCGCGATCGGCAAAGCCGACGCCAAATCTGTCGAACTGATATTGATGATACGGGATGCCGGTCTTCGCGAATGCAGATGCTGCACCAGTGCCGGCCGCGCTCACGCGCAGGCCGCGGTTCTGCAGAGCCGCCAGGAACGGGATACGCAAAGCGTGATCCTCGCCTCCTACGCAAAGCAAGTGCAGCGCCATGTTGGTTCCTTCCAGCCCTTTGAGCAATCCCGCCAAGATGTTAATCTTTGCGGAGGCCCCCGGTTTTCCCGGCGAAAGTTTGACAGGATCAGGTTAGGACGTGGCCGCGGCCTGTCTTCATTCATTCGCATGACAGCGGAAGTGAGCGGTTGGCGGACGTGCTCGAACAGGGCTGAAAAAAAGACGACGCGGCGCGAGTGCATGTTTGCTGAACGCGCCGCGAAGCACGTCGATCTCCGACCAGTCGAGACAACGCGACACCGTATTCCGCGTCCACGCTAGGGCAGGACGGCGAGGCGGCCCAACAACGCGATCAGGTCTGCTTGCCGGCGTGTCTGTGTTTTGACAAACAGGGAAGCCAACTGGGAGCGTACTGTCGTTCGACTCAATCGTCGCGAACGAGCAATGTCGATCAGGTTGTTGCCTCGCGCCAACTCGAGAGCAAGCTGGGTTTCGGCAGCGGTGAATCCAAACAATCGCTGCAGCGTCCGCGGCGAAGGCTCCGGATGCGCGTCGAGATCCAGCAGGATCAATGCGATGGTCTCGTCGGACCACGCATTCGCGACCTGGTTGATCAGCGCGGTAAATCCTTCCTTGGTGGATGTTGCCAACCAGGAAGTCGAGCCTGCCGGAAACTGTGCGCCGGCGCGGTGGACCAGTTGCTTGACGGCGCCATAGAGCGTTTCGTGGCTCGCATCCACGCGCGCTTCGCGTTCCAATATTGCACGGCCGGCCGGACTGAGCTCGATAACCTTGCCGCGTCTGAGCAAAACCTGTCCACAGCCGATCCGCGCGAGCACCCCGCGCAAGCCGTCCTGCTTGGGGTTCTGGGCGTCAGAGTGAGCAGATGAAACGGGACTGGAAATATTGAATATCGATTCAGAAGAATGACGCTGTAGAGCAATGGTAGACCTTGGCAATGCTTGGCTTAAGTTCAACATTTTATTCCCCCGGCCGCGCTGACCCGATGGAGTGAACGTGCCACAAAGATTCCCAACTTCTGCCACGCCTGGCAACGTTGAATGGGGGGTAACCCCGCGGCCGTCGGAGGGGGTGAAAGTTGCCGATCTTCCGGGCATCGACCCGGTTGTGATCAACGAAGAGGTAGCAACGCGGGTTGAAGGGGTAGCAAGGCGGGTTTAAGCCTCGCGGTAGCAGCCATGGAGGTATGCGGAAGCTACTCCGGAAGGAGCGCCCTGCTTACTCTTAAGGGAGTACCTCTGTTCGTGCTCAGTTCGAGAAGGCCGGCGCAGGGCGCAATGTGACTTCGATCACATCGCCTGGCTCCACGTCGAAGTCGACGGATGCGGTTATCCTGTCCCACTGTTGACCGAGCCGCCGCACGACGACCACGTCGGGATTGAGCTCGCCTGAATTGACGGGGATGGCACCCGAGCCGCCGATGGGCTGCAGTTTCTGG
Organism: Bradyrhizobium sp. LA6.1; assembly: GCF_040547805.1. Taxonomy (NCBI): domain Bacteria; kingdom Pseudomonadati; phylum Pseudomonadota; class Alphaproteobacteria; order Hyphomicrobiales; family Nitrobacteraceae; genus Bradyrhizobium; species Bradyrhizobium sp. LA6.1. The sequence continues at coordinate 205,983 of NZ_JBEPQK010000008.1, forward strand.
CTGAGCGCCTGCATTCTCACGCGCAAGTCCGCCAATCGAACGTTCGAGTCCTTCTGCTCCCTGAGCAGATTGATCGTGCGCTGGCTGGTCACACGTCCCGCTTGCCGCAGGAAGTCCTCACGCTGACGCTGGAGCCGCATGAGTTCGACGCTCGTCTGCAGGCGTCGGGTCGAGGACAGCAACAGCGCGCGCCGGCTTTCGCTGACACGAGGACTTGCCAGCAGGCCGGAGCCGAACGCCTTCATGACCCGTTCGAGCTCCTCTTCGTCGGCCTGCACGCCCTTCTCTTCACCTTCCTGTTGCTTCTTGAGCGTAGCGAACTGCGCGTCCGTCTGCTTTACGGCGTCGTCCAGGAAGCGTTGTTCCGTGCGGTAGTCGCTTTGCGAGGTCTTCAGAGAGTCCTTCTCGGCTTGAACGACCGAACCGATCACGCCCGCGGGCAGCGAAATGTCGCTTGGAGGCGTGGCGTCGAACGTGTCGCGGCCATCAAGCTCCGCGCCGGTTCGGACGATATGGAAATATTCCTTGGTGTATTCGGTGGCGAGAGACTGGTAGTCTCGTACAAGGTCCGCAGGGTCGGTGGCGCCGGGTTGCATGCCACGCGACCGCAACAGGCTGAAACCGCCGGCCACTGCCACGGCCTGGCGCACGGTCATTGAAGCCCGATACGTCTGCTGTCCGGGCGTGAGCACATCGCCGGAAACATAGACCGGCCGATATTCCACGACGCTTGCTATGACGTCGCCGGGCTTGACCACGAATGCCTGGTCGCGACCGTCGGTCAGGCGTTGACGCAGTATTCGTGCCTGCAGCAGCGTCTCGATGCGGTTCTGCATCTGCGCCGGGGTCAGGCCGGCAACTTCAACTGTCCCCCCTCCCGGAAGCGGGATGGTGCCGTCGATCTGGATCTGCGTGCGGTTGCGTTGATCGGGGAGGCCACCGATCGAAATCTCGATGGTATCACCCGGTCCCAGCTTGTATGGCGCGGCAAGGGATAGCCCGCTTGTCGCGAAAAACAGAACTGCCGCGCATGAGCCCAGCAGGAGGGTGGAAGAGGGTCTGCCTTGCTTCTTGCACTTCATGGACGAACTCCCGATGCAACCGAGCCTTCGCCGCTCGCGATTTAGGGACACCGATATCGGATCCTTCAGCCGGCTCTCTTCAAATCCGGGATAAGGGCGGTCGGAAGGAAGATCTCGTAGTTTCCGAAGAAGTGCCTCTGCTCCTCGACGTGGTCGAACAGGCCCTGGCTCAAGGCAGCGAGGATTTCGCTGATCCCTTGCTGAACGCTGATCTCGGGCGTGAAATTCAATACCCGACGGATCTTGTCGAAGTTCACGCGGTAATTCCGGGGATCGGCGCCGCGCTCCTGATAGGTCACCTTCGATCGCGGAATGTGCCGCATGATCTCCTCAACGACCATCAGCTTGGTGAAGTTGTTTTCCTCGCAGCCCACATTGAAGACTTCGAAGGCGACCTTGCTGGTGGGCGCGCGGAGCACTTCCTCGATCGCGCGGGCAAAATCACGAACATGGCAGTAAGGACGCCAGGTGTTGGGATCGAATACCAGCAGTTCTTTTCCCAGGTGCAGTTCACGCACAAATTCGTTCACCGTGAGATCGAAGCGCATTCGCGAGGAAAGACCAAAGGCCGTCGCAAAGCGGAGAACCGTTGGATGGAATCCAGCCTTTCCCTTGAGACCCAGGATCTTCTGCTCCATCTCCACCTTGTGCTTGGCGTAAAGGGAGAGTGGTGCGAGCGGGTAATTCTCGTCGACGGCCGTGTCTACTTCCACTAGCCCATAGTTCGAGCAGGTGGACACGAAGATCAGCCGATCGACCGGATGGTGTTGCATCGCGTCGATGAAGGACGCGACGCCATTGCGATTGATGGCGTGACTTTCATCGGGGTACTTGCTCGTGATCGGATCGCCGACGAGCCCGGCGAGGATAACGACGTCATCCACACCCTTCAATGCTTGATTGGCGAAACGGGGATCGCGAATATCGCCTTGCATGAACTCGTATTGCGGAACGCTCAGATAAGGCCAGGCACAGCTCTCGTTCTTGTAGATGAGCTGATCCAGGCAACGGACGTGCCAACCCTTTCTCAGAAGATGGCCCGTGATCACTGAGCCCACGTAACCAGCACCACCTACCAGAAGCACAGTTCGCTTTTCAGTCGCCATTTGATCACCCGTCTACTTTTGAAATAAGTTCGCACCGACAGATCCGCCAGTTGGCGCTATGCCGCTCTGGCTCTCCGGTCGGGGTCTTCGCATGCGGTTGAGAAGCGGCTCCCCCACGGCGATCCAGCCGGCCTGAACGATCCACCGGAGATCGGACGTGACGGTTCGATTGGAATAATATGCCAGGTCGATCTTCGCCTTGGCGGGAAACAGAACCTCCCGATAGAAATCCGCCACATTGCCGTCCGGCGGGAACAGCTCATTTTCATGCCGGAAGAGAACCTGGCACGGCCCGACGAGGCCTGGCCGGTGTTCCAGGATCTTTTCGAATCCGTTCCTGAAACAGTCGGCAAATACGAGGGTCTCGGGTCGCGGGCCGACGAAAGACATGTCACCCCGCAGGATGTTCCAGAGCTGCGGTAGCTCATCTAGCTTGAATGCAGCCAGCAGCCCGCCGATCGTCGTCATGCGGTTGTCGTTCACCATCGTGAGCGGACTTCCGCGATCGTCGCAATCGGCTCTGAACTTCCGGAACTTGTACATGCGGAACGGCGCCCCGTTCAGCCCGAGACGGAGTTGCGAATACAGTATCGGTCGCCCGCCTTCGATCCAGACTGCAAGCGCAATGACCAACAGGATCGGCAGCGAGACGAATATGGCCGTCCCGGCACCGAGGACATCGATGACGCGCCGCAAACGCACGGCCGGAGCTGCCGGCCCAGCGCATCCCGCATTGACCGTTTCGCTCATGCCTGTTCGACCTCCGCGGGACAGGTTGCCCGAAGTCCATCCGCGAGGCTGTCTGCCACGTGATCGACGTCGGCGGGAGTCATCGCGGGATGGAGCGGCAAGGTGAGCTCACGTCCGCAAAAATCCTCAGTGTTGGGGAGGCTGATGCCCGGATACTGGTCCTGGTAGAACGTCAACCGATGCACCGGCGGATAGTGAATGGTCGTCTGAACGCCGCGCTTGCTGAGCTGCTCGATCAGGGGCTGCCGCGCGCTTGCCGCGGGGAGAAGAACCGGCATGAGATGGTGGGCCGATACCCACGACGCGTTGAATGGCACCAGGACCGAAGGGCAACGCTCGGCGAGCCGCCGCCGATAGTGCAGCGACAGATGCCGCCTGGCGTCGTTCCAACCTGCCAATTTACGCAGCTGCACCAGGCCGACCGCGGCGCGCAACTCGTCCATGCGGTAGTTGAATCCAAGAAGCGTCACGTCGTATTCGGGGCTGCGGCTGACGAGGCGCTGGCGCGTGTTGGTGGTCATGCCATGCGACCTGGCGCGCTTGATCATGTCGTTCAAGATCCGGTGACGCGTTATGATTGCGCCGCCTTCAGCAGTCGTCATGTTCTTGTTGCCGTAGAAGGAAAATGCGGCTGCATCGCCAAACGTGCCGACCCCCTTGACGCCGGGCGCATGCGCGGCGTCCTCGATCAGGAGCAGACCCTTGCTGCGAGCGAAGGCCTGCCACTCGTCTCGATCAGCGAGGTAGCCCCCAAAATGCATGAGGATCACCGCTTTCGTCCGCGAAGTGCACTTGCGGAGCGCATCGGCCGCGGACATCAGGGGAACTGCCCCGGATTGGACATCGACGAACACGGGCCGTGCTCCGACGTAGAGCACGGCATTGGCCGTGGCAACGAACGTGAGAGATGGAACGAGGACTTCATCGCCGGGGCCGACGCCGAGCGCATGCAGGATGAGGTGAAGTGCGGCCGTGCATGATCCGACTGCAATCGAGTCTTCGGCGCCATGCATGCGTGCAAACGTCTGCTCGAACTCCCGTACGCGATCCCCCATGGTGATCCAGCCGCTGTCGATCGCGGCAACAAGAGCTTCCTTTTCGTCAATTCCCAGGGCCGGTTCTGATACCAACAGCATGTGTTCCTCTTCCCGTTCATTCCCCATGCGAAGGGTGACGCTGCGTCACGCAGCCGCAGTTGCGAATGCAGTCGATTGCTCGTCCCACGCAATGTCCTGGGCTTTCAGGAAGTCCTCGACCCGGCCAATGTCGAGCCACAGGCCAGTGTGCTTGAAGACGTTGACGCGGGCTTCTTCCTCGAGCATCTGGAACATCAGGTCGTCGAATCCGAAGGGGACGCCCGACGGAATGCGCTCGAGGACGACCGGATTCATGCAGTAGATTCCCATGCTGACGAGGTTCGTCAGCTCCGGCTTCTCGCGAAATCCGGTCACGCGTCCATCGATTTCATCAATCACACCGAAGTCCATCTTCGTGCTCCGAACGGACGTTCCGATGGTGATGTTGGCGTCGGATTTTCGGTGATTGTGGATCAGCTGGTTCAGGTTCAGGTCTGTCAGGACGTCACCGTTGAGGACCAGGAACGGCTCGTTGAGCTGTTCTCGCAGCAATGACAGCGGGCCGATCGTGCCGAGCGGCTCGAGCTCCTGCGTATACGTGATCTGCATGTTCCACTGGCTGCCGTCACCACAGACGCTGCGGATCAGATGGCCCAGATAACCGGTGGTGACGAAGACCTCTCCGATCCCGTTCCGTCTCAACCATTTGAGAACGAGTTCGAGGACGGGACGGGCGCCGATTGGCATGAGGGGTTTTGGCAAAATGGACGTATGTGGACGAAGTCGAGTTCCTCTGCCGCCGCACTGAACTACCGCTTTCATCTGAACCTCCATGTACTCAAAAAAATACGCTTAAAAAAAACGAGATATGCTTCTCAAGGAAAAAGGTAGGAGCAAACCATGCCTGCGTCTTCGTTCGTTTGCATGAGAGCGTTGGAATCGGACGGCGGAGGAATGCCGGCGGGTTGTCCACGCAGTCGTGCAGCCGAGGCGTACCTCTCCGGAAGACACGGGATTCGCCTTGACCAAGGGCCTCATGCGGAAGGGTTCGCGAAGGGCGAAAAAACGCCGCACTCGGCGGCCGGGTGAAGCCCCGGGGCGCCAAGCCGCGATCGAGTCACAGGACAGCTCGTTTCCTCCGCTTGCCGAACGCGCCGGTCGGTCAGGTATCGGCGGCCAAGTTAACCTTGCTGCCGATGTAACGTGCCATGCCCCGAATTGAATCGAGATTCTCGGGCAGGATCTCATTGTCGTCGACGGCGATGCCGAAGGTCGTCTCGATGAACCCGACCACCTCGAGCACTCCGGTCGAATCGATGATCCCCTGGTCGAGCAGGGAAGCGTCGTCGTTCAGCGCCGCGATGTCGCTGATGTAGAAATTCGATGTCAGAAAAGCGCGGATTTGCTCCTTGCAGCGGTCGGGTGCCAAGACCAGTGTCATTGCGTTGGTGCTCCATATGAAAGCGGGTGCGTCGATTGGTCGTCCACAAGCTATCCCGTGATGAGCTCTCTCTTGTTGATCTTTCCCGTATCCGTGCGCGCCAGTTCCGGCACGATAACGACGTACTTGGGGACCATGAAACTCTCGAGGCGCTTCTGACATTCTCGCTGGATCTGCTTGGCGTCAATCGGCCGCGCCTGGTCGATGACCACGAAGGCCTTGATCGCGTGGCCGAGCAGATCGTCGGGAACGCCGACAACTGCCGCTTCCCTTATGCCGGGAATGTCCAGCAAAGCGCTCTCCACCTCTTTGGGCGCGACCTTCTCGCCGCGTGATTTGATGACCTCGTCGCTCCGGCTGACGAAGTACAGATATCCGTCGGCGTCCATCTGACAGTAGTCGCCGGTGTAAAGCACGTGCTCGCCGGGAAGCGGTCCGGGCTTGAGTTTCTTCGCAGTAGCTTCGGGCTTTCGCCAATAGCCCTTCATGACGGTCGCACCGCGGATCACCAGCTGTCCGGCGATGCCGGCGCCGACCCGTTGATCACGCTCGTCGACGATCCACATTTCGGTATTCGGGATGGCAATTCCTACGCTCGACGGCTTCCGATCGAGATCCTCCGGCGGCAGGTAGGTGCAGCGTTTGCATTCGGTAAGACCATACATGGAGTAGATGCGGGCGCCGGGGAACGTGTGTCTCAGCTGCACCAGGTGCCGGACCGGCAGTGCGGCACCGGTGCTTGTCACGTAGCGAATGCTGGATAGATCGTAACTCTTCAACGACTCAAGCTGCAGCAGAGTCGAGAACATCGTCGGCACGCCGGGAAAACCCGTCACTCTCTCTTCTGCAATACGCCGGAGCGTCTCGGCGGGGAAAGCAAACGAGCGTTCGAGAACAAGGCGCGCCCCGGCGCGTACGGCCATGATCATCTGATACAGGCCGTAGTCGAAGGCGAGTGGCAGAGCGTTGAGGATCACCTCATCGTCACGGACGTCCAGATACGACGAAACCGACGTACACGCCGTCATCATGTTCCGGTGCGTCAGCATCACCCCTTTGGGCTCGCCGGTCGAGCCCGAGGTGTAGACAATGGCGGCGAGATCGATATCGATGCAGCGGCGCGCGGGTGCTGCGTCCTGCTCGGTGGCCGTTACAGTGCTCCATCGCACGGCATGCGGCAGTGCGTTCAAATCCGCGTCGTCGATTGCGCCGGACACGATCACGCGGCGCAAGGACGGGCAATGTCGTGCAGGTTCGCGGAACGTCGCATAGAGGCGCGTTTGCGTAATGAGCGCAGTCGGCTGGCAGTCGTTGAGGAGATAGCCGAGCTTGTCGGGTTTCGTGAGAGGATTGATGAGGCATACGATCGCGTTGGCCTTGAGGACGGCCCAGAAACTGACGGCTGCCTCGACGGTGTTGTCGGCAAAGATCATCACACGATCGCCGCGCTCGACGCCGGCCTCGACCAGGTGGTGCGCGACCGCATTTGACCACGCCTCGAGCTGGTCGTAGGTGACCCGATGACCGTCGCATACGAGCGCGACCTTCGCGCCGTTTTGATGGGCCGAGTTGATCAGGTAATCGTGCAGGAGCGGCACAGGATTATTGATCATGCGTAAACTCCCGGTACGTCCTGGTGGTCGACGTCCACGCTGAGCTCGAGGCGATGCGGTGCTTCCGGCCGGTCCGCGACGAATTGCTGGAACAGGAGCTGAGTGGACAAGACGCCGACGAGCGCCATGTTGTCGAAGTTGGACAGGTCGCCATTGCCGGCGAGTGCATGGGCTTGGCACTTGGTGCGCAGCCGTTCGACCGCCACCGGGTCGAAGATGTTGGCGGCGCGGACGCTTGCGCCTGAGAGCGCTTCGTCGACATAAGGGGGGGCATTGTCGACGAAGCAGAGCGCATTGGGGGTCCGGTAGGGCTGCTTCTTGCGTGTGACGATCTCTGGTGGAACCTGCGACTGTGTTACACGCTTAAGGACGTGCTTCTCGTCGAGGATACGAAGTTTGCAGGCGTCGGGAAGGGAGTTCGCGAGCTCGACGACGTCGTCGTCAAGGAATGGAAAGCGTCCCTCGACCGAGTGCGCCATCAGCATCCGGTCTCCCTGGGAGGAGAGCAGGTACCCGGCCAGGAGCGTCTTGGTCTCGAGGTACTGATCTTGTGCGAGCGGCGTCCAGCGGGAAAAATCCGGTGGCAGACGATCGAGCAGTTCGGTCACCGGGTCGGCTCGCGAAGTCGCCGCGCGCATGTCTGCGGAGAACAGGCGCTTGATCGCGCTGGTGCTGCGCCAACGCGGAGAGTGAGCGAAGCCGGGCGTATCCGGGGCAGAAATGCCGTGTCCGAAGAACTTTAGCGCGATGGCCTGCATGTGGACCGGCGATCGCGAGATGTAGGGATAGAGCCGGCTCAGGAGGGCGGCGCGCCGCGTTGAGGCCGGCTGGCGACCCCAAAAGCGGCGGATCTTGCCTTCGCGAAACACATCGTAGCCGGCGAACATCTCATCTGCGCCTTCGCCGGTCAGCACGACCTTGATGCCGCGCTCGCGCACGAGCTTTGAGAGCAGGAACAGCGGTGCAGGGGCGGTCCGCAGAATTGGCCGCTCAGTGTGATAGATGACCTTGGGAAATACCTCGGCGATATCCTGCCGCGAGACCATGAGCTCGTGGTGCTCGCTCGCAATCGTGCGTGCCATTAGGCGTTGATAGGAGGTCTCGTCATACTCAGCGTCGGAAAAGCGCACGGAAAACGTCTGGAAGCGCCTGCCCGCAAACCGGCTCCCCAATGCCGCAACAAGCGAACTGTCGAGGCCACCGGAGAGATAGCTTCCCACGGGGACGTCGGACCGCACCATTCGGAGCGCCGTAGCCGCCTCCAATGCGCCACGCACGGCATCGATCACATCATCGTTGCAGCCGGCGGACGAAACGCGATGCTCGTCGGACCGGGTCGCATAGCGCGGAGTCCAGAATGCGCGGTCCCGGACCGCGCCGCGCACGTAACTGCGGACGTGTCCCGGTTCAATTTCCGTGATCCCCTGAAACACGCTTTGCGGCGGCACGGTGCTCCAGAAGGTAAAGGTCTGGTCGATGCCTGCTGGATCGAATGCCCGAGGGATTGCCGGATCTGCCGCGAAGATGGCCTTGATCTCACTGGCGAAGTAGAGTTGGCCTTGATGGTTGCAGATATAGAGCGGACAGATTCCGGTCCGGTCACGGGACAAGACGAGGCGGCCGGCGGAGGCGTCCCAGATGGCAAGGGCCCATTGGCCGTTCATCCGTTCGAATGCTGCCTCGCCCCAGGCGCGATAGGCCTGAATCACGACCTCCGTGTCGCTGCGGGTGCGGAAGCGATGGCCGAGCGAGATCAGCTGCTCGCGCAGCTCGACATAGTTGAAGATCTCGCCGTTGAACACGATCCAGGCGGGCCCGCCGGGATCGGAGAGAGGCTGTTGTCCGCCCGCTATGTCGATGATCGAGAGCCGGGCGTGCGCCAGGCCCGCGCGTTGGTCCCGGTAGAGGCCTCGCTCGTCTGGCCCGCGATGTGCAAGCGCCCCGGTCATCCGCAACAGCGCTCTCCGCGAAGGACTCGGAGCGTTCGCACTCAGCGCCACGATGCCGGCGATGCCGCACATGCCGTCTAGTCCTCGATTACCGCATCAACGAGTAGAGGCGGGCTGTGAAGATAGCGCGTCGCCCGACGCTTGGAAGTGATGTCCTTGAAGACCTTCTGCACCTGCGCTGTCGCCAGACCTACGGCCTCGGCCACGTTGTCGGCGGAAATGCCGTGGTTGACCGCGTACATGCAAACATCAGTCAATCGATAGGGGGCAGCGAAATAGAACTCCTCCTGGCTCTGCGGCAGCGAGAACGTGTCAGACGTCGGCGGCCGTCGCCTGATCTCGTCGTCGATGCCAAGGTATTCGGCCAGTTGGTAGACCTGGCTCTTGTAGAGATGCGCAATCGGCATGACGTCCGCGTCCCCGTCACCCTGCTTCACGAAGAAGCCCTGATCGTGCTCGAGCCGGTTTGGCGTACCTATCACGGCATATTTCAGACGGTCCGCGTGATAGTACTCGGTCATCTTGCGGACCCGTTGCTTGTAGTTGGTTGCAGCAACGATCTGCAGGTAGACCTCGGGCGGAAGACGCACGGTGGAGGTTTCGCCGTCCGGGTCTTGTACGGTCAGACGGGTGATGTTGATGCCGGCGCTCTCCGAGCCCGAGCTGAGTACCAGCTTGCATTTCCAGTCGGCTCCGTATTCGGGTACGACGGCTTGGATCGCCTCTCGCTGCCGGCGGTATGCGCCCAATGCTTCGAGCGCCGGTGCGATGTCTTCGACAACCGTCGTGAGGCGCAGTTGCGTGGCAACGGCCCGGCCGAGCCTCAGCGAATCGGACGACGAGTCGCGCTCGGGCATCAGCAGACCGAGGACCTTCGTATTTCCAAATGCGCGCGCACAGAGCGCTGCGACCACCGAGCTGTCGATGCCGCCGGAAAGTCCGACGATGGCTCCGCGTCGGCCAAGCACGCCAAGGACACGGTCGCGCAAGAACGCGACGATGCGCGCGACCTCCAATGGCGCATCCAGGACCAGGGCGTCTTTACTGAACGCGGGTTCGGTTTGGCTGTGGGCTGCTTGCAAGGTCACTTGAACAATCCGCCTCTATCTGGGGAAACTCGGCCGGTGAGTAGGTTTGCGACAGCGCCTTCTGGACGAGGTGCAAGTTCATCGCGAGGTAAGGCGGCATGACCAGATCGGTGTGAGTGCCTGCGCTTGGGACGACATCGATCTGGGCAAACGCACGATCCCATCCCAGAGTTTGCGGCATCTTCTTTCGCTGGCATCGGAACAGAACGGCGGAGAACGGCAGCATCGATTTCGGCTCCGCCAACCAGCGGAAGTAGGCCTTCGCGCGCAAGACTTCCTGCAATTCCTGCTTGAGCCTGAAAGACGTGAGATCGAACTGCCCCTTCGCGCGGCGATCGAGCATCCGGGCCAGGTTAGCTTCATGGCCGATCGCGACGGTTGCCTTGGCGAGGGCCCGGCAGACCATCCGGGGCGCGGTGACCCGGTTGTTGCGGATTCGACGGATCGTGCGGGTCAACGTCTCCCATGCAGAACTGCGCTCGCCCATGAGGCTGGTGTCGAGAATTCCGAAGAACTTCACCGAGCGGCCGGCGGCAAACATTCGCGTCGCGACCTCGAAGGCGACCGCCCCACCGAGGGAATGACCGAGAAGTCTGATGTGGCCGCGCGGCTGGATGCGATTGATCTGCTCCACGGCAGCAGCAGCCATATCGCAAACGCTGTCCTGACCCTGCAATATCTTGCCGAGATCCGGGTAGCGGATCGGAACGACATGTGCAATTTCGCGGATTGAGGCTGTCAGGGCGGCGAGGCTGGCTCCATAACCAAGTGAGCCGGGCAGTAGGAAAAGCACGGGCGGCGCCGCCGCCACATTGCACGAGGGCGGAGAAGCCAAATCCTCGCCTGTATCAATCAATGGCCGTAGCTTCATTGGCATGCAACCGACTGACCGAGCTCCAAAATTGGAGTATGAAGACGTTGAAAATCCTCTCATCATTCATTTGCATGAAGCACATGGTCGCGCCCAGGAAATTGGTTATTTTCGCTCCAGCGCGTCTGTTGTCCATGTGCCGCCTCCTCGAGCGGACGCGAAGTTCGGGGCGTGCTCTTTCGACCCTCTGGGTCACACAGGCCCATTGATCGGTGCGCCCGACGTCCGCGCGCCGCCAGGCCCATTCAAGAGAAACAGCGCCACGATAATTCCCAGGGCGTAGCCGGTAGCTCCTCCGGCGGCCATCATGTAGATCACCTGCAACGGGTCGAGGCCGAGGTGAGCACCGATGAGAAGTGGGCCAAATACAAACACGGCCCGCACCAGATCAACCAGCAGACGCAGTTCCTGACGGCGAAAAAGAGTCGGAACTTCCTGAATGGGCGTCGACAAGGCTTGTGCGGCGCACATCAGCGCCAAGGCGCCCATGATCTGCCCCGTAGGTATCCAGGATTCTCCGAGCAGCGGAACGACGACGTAGGGGGAGATAAATCCAAGGCCGAGCACCGGCAGAACGATCAGGCCGGCCGCAACGACCAACAGGCCGCATGCGGTGCCGAGCAGATGATGACGGTCGAAGTCTTTGCTGGCCTCGGCGACGAAGACATTGCTGAGCGGCAAGGCGATCAGGGTGACCGGACCGGTCACGAGACGGGCGGCGACGCCAAAATGCCCGGCGAATGCGGTACCGAATAGCGAGCCTATGAAAATTGCGGGGAGATTGATGATCGCGAATCCCGCAAGGGCCGAGGGCAGCTCGAACAGGGGAAATTTGTACTCTCGCCGCGCCGTCGCCGCGACCGAACCCCACGGGGCTTGCGCGATGCGGCGGATGTCCTCCCATTTCAGGAGCCGGACGCAGAGAAATGCGATCAACACAGCCTGGCTCAGGATGTGGGCTTGGATCATTGCGCCGTCCCCGAGGTGCGCGAGGCCGAAGCTCACCTGGAGCACTGCCATCGACGCCGGCAGGATCAGGCGGCCCATGCCGAAGTCACGCATATGATTGAAGCGCAAGCACCAACAGTTCATTGCGTCGGCAACGCCGACCGCAGCCATCCCGATGGGTACGAGGTAGGTAAGATGTTGCAGTCGTGCTGGCACCACGTCCGACAGCAGGTATCCCGCGGTAAGCACAACAGAGGTCGTAAAGCAGACCGCCACGAGCGTGAGCTTGAGCGCGACCAGCGCGTGAGCTCTGTCCTCAACCACATACAGAGACGTGCTGAAGCGAAGTCCGGCTATCGCGCCGACGATGTTTACGATTGAGAGATAGATCGTGAATATTCCAAAATCCTCCGGCGAATAGAGCCGGGTAAGGATGGGAATGGCCGCTACGAGCATGAGCTGGCCGGTGAGTGCGAGGGCGGAGACGCCCGCCGCTGCACGAACAAGAGCCCTTGTCCGCGTCGGACCGGTCGCCGGTTTCGCGGCCATGAAGAACTTCCTCGGTCCAGAATTCATTTTAAAAACGGCAAGATCGTCGCGACGACGGTGCGATCTATTTCGATTCGATCGTAGGATGGAGAGGGGTGCGCGCCATCATTCGTTCGCATGACGCTGACTGAAGTGTCGCGGAATCGAAGGAGAGTTTGCATGAACAGCTCGTGCTTGCGGAATAGACGACGTATGGAGCCCGATCGTGGGCCCGGGACCCGGCCGTGATGCGCGTGGCTTGTGGGCGGGTGATGGATGCTCACGCAAGCCGCGCCGACGGGAGACGCCGATCTACAGGCGATGGGGACGTGAGCTGTGCAAGCCGAAGGCCGGTCCGCGCGAGCAGGTCCGACAAGGCGGATGGTCTGACGGCGATCAGGTTATCGTCGTCCGGTCCGGGTACGTCAGGAGACGCCGGCTCCAGTCGTCCCGCCCTGAGATGGAAGAGCTCAAACCCGTGATCGGTCAGTCGGTCATACAGCTCCGCACGCGAGGTGCCGGCCCGCCGAAGGTTGAGCTCAGAATCCTCTATGTACAGACATCGGCAATTGGAAATGGTCTGGGCGGCGCCCTTGAGAAGATCGACTTCGAACCCTTCGACATCGACCTTCAGGAGATCGATCGCCCGATTTCCGACGATCGAATCGAGCGTTCGTACTGGAACTCGGAGCGCCGCGATGCCGGCCGGGGGCGTAGCGCATGCGAAGTTCATGTCGTCACTCCGAAAGTCCGTGAAGACGAGCTCGCCTTCGGTGCTGCCGATCGCCGTGTTGTGGACCTCGACGGTCAATCCGTTCAGGCGAATGTTGCCCAGCAGGTATTTGCAGATGCGCGGATGTGCTTCGATAGCGATGACTCGTCCGGATCGGGCAACGCGCATAGCGGCCGCGAGGCTCAGCTGTCCTACATTCGCGCCGACATCGACGAAGGTTTCTCCGGGCTGCAGGTAAGATCCGACGAAGTCGGCGTCTTCGGCGCGAAGGTTCCGGTTGCGCCAGAGTCCTGCGGACATGGAGCTGGGATAGAAACGCATTCTGTATCCGGCAGGAAAGCCGAAGGTGATAAAGCGGCACAGTCCGCTCACCCACAGTCCGCGCGATAGCAGGAATCGAGCCTTGTCGGGCTCCTCTTGAATTCGAGCGAGCAGTTGATGCAATTTGTGCAAGGGGCCACCCATCTCTAGCGGTTAGCTGCTCGGCAGAGCCTAGGCTGACCGGAGCGCCCGGCCATCCTTCATTTGCATGATGGTATCGATCGTTCGATTCTGGATCTCCCGGTCCCGCCGTGATCTTGCCGACCTAGCTGACCGCTTCGAGACCTCGCGTCTGGGGATGATCATCGTCATGCGAATGAAGGATGACCAGTCCCATGCCGCTACCTAGCGTTCGTCGTGTGTAATTCGGTCGGTCTTGACGTTCACTGCTTGTCAAGAAGGACACGGTGCAACGCGATGAGGTCGGTTTTCTGCGGAGCGGATCGCGGGTTCGTCAGGGTCGACTGCTTGAATGACATGAACTGAGCTTGAGGGAAAAGCGATGAACCTGTTGCAGCACGACGGGTCGGAGGGCATTCGAGATCCGGACGCCCGCCCCATGATTTCGGTGGCCATACCAACCTTCCGTCGACCGGATATGATACGCCGTACGATTGAAAGCGTGCTGCAGCAGAACTACGCCGACTGGGAAATGGTGATCAGCGACGACGAAGGTCCCAAAGGCGTCAGTTGGAGCATTCTGTCTGAATACGCTCGGAGCGATTCCCGTATTCGAATTGTCCAGAACCACCGAGGACGGGGCCAGGTTGAGAATACGAACAGCGCAATGCTCGCATGCCGCGGTCATTGGATCAAAGTGTTGCATGACGACGACTGGCTGGTGCCGGGATCGCTCGAGACTTTTGCGGAATTGGCGAGGACGTACCCCACCGCTGCGTTCATGACCTCCACATCTCATCTCGTTCAGGATGAAGGCATAAAATACCGCCGGGGCGGGCAGGTCACGCTGTATTCGAGCCAGCAGTGCCTGACGGATCTCTATTTGGTCGGCAAGACCCGGGTGCTGGGAATTGTTCCGTCGACCCTGCTGATCAACAGCGAGGTCATCCAGGCGGGTTGTCTGATGCGAAACTACAAGTCGATCCGGTGGGGAGTGGACCAGCTGTTCTTCGTCGACCTCGCCTGTCATGGCGACATGGTGGCGATCGACGACGGCCTGATCTTCTACGATATGACGGACCACGCGAACATTACCGCTTCCAAATCGTTCTCTCAGATCGATGAGGAGACCCTTGATCTCAAGAATCTGACCTGGAGCCTGGTCGAGGACAAGCAAGGGCTTCCGGATCCCGAAACGGTCGTGCGTGCATTGCGGGTTGCAAGATTGCGCGGAAGATTTCGCCACCAGTCCTGGGGGGCGACGATCCGGGACGCGCTCCAGATCCTGCGTCCCTCGGTTATCAAGGCAGCCAACAAGGCGATCCGGGCGCGAGCGCGTACATCGGCAGCGGGCTCATTAGCTCGTGTGGGTCACGCCTGACGGAGCCGCCGCCGATCATTATCGGGACAAGGCGCTGGTCCGATCGGGGGCATCGAGACGTGTTACGAAGTCGAACACGGGGCCGCCCGCTACCCCCCAATTGCTCGACCAGATCACCTGGGAACCGTCAGGCGACGGCGAGCCGTGAGTCTCGCTCCAGTAGTCGTGCGGGACGTTGCGTGTGTACGCAATGCGTCGGAATTCGCCACTGCCGTCAATTCGCAGAGCAATGACTTCCCGAGCGAAGGGCGCAAACTTTGGTAGCTGGGCGATCTCGGCTGGATCGCCGCCATAGCTTAGAATCACCCAGCCGGGCCAGTGGATCGCGCGCGTGGACGCATGCGAGGCCTCTCCACGCGGAGCAAGGGCGGTAACCACGCCGTCATCCAGCCGGCGCTTGATCACCTGGTATATGTCGGGATCAGATTTGCTGATTCCGACGTATATCTCGCGTCCGTCTGTGTCCACGGCCATGTCGCCATGACTCGGACGATGATGTTCGGTCCAGCTCTGCACCAGATCGCCTGCGACGGTATAGATGAATGCCTCATCCTTTCCGTCGACCCAGCGGCTGCATCTGATGTAGCTGCCCAGGGCAGATATCTCGCAAACGCCGTCTCGCCCGGGCAGCTTCCCCACTTCGATATCCGGAAACTTCTGTCGGCTCACGAGGTCAAACGCGAATGCGACGACGACGCCGTCGGCGCGCGTGCCCCGCACGGCGATGCGCCGGCCATCCTGAGAGGGATTGCCCTTGCCCGGTCCGAACTGAAGGCCGCGATAGCCCTCGGCCATCAGCATGATCTCTTCGGCATTGGTTCGCGGCGTCCAGAGCGAGATCTTGCGCCCGATCACGCATATCATGCGCTCGGGATCGCGCGGGTGCCATTCGCACTCGTCTTCACGCTGCCGGCGGAACAGCGGAACGTATGTCCGTCCGTCCAGAAAGCAGAGCCCGTTACAACCGTTGGCGATCAGAAGCAGAGTCTGGTCGGCGTTCCAGGCCTGCGCGCTCGAATATCGGTGGGTGCAATAGGCTCGTTGGCAGGCCAAGCCAGCGCCCAAGGGCCCCGGGGTTGTTATCCGGACGATCGTGGCGCCGGTGTCGGGATCGGTGACCGGAACGAGATAGTCGGGCAAGTTCATGCTGCTGGCAGTAGTCAGCTTGGTCTTTGCAAGCGTCTGTGCGGCGGCGATGCCCGCCAATGCAAGCACGACGGCCACGGCGCCGGCCAGGCCAATTCGCGTGTAGAGGGACGGAGACATCCGTATCTTGCTCCATGGCAAGCAGGGGGCTCGGATCATCCGGGTGGGCAAGCGATCGATACAAGGTTCGATGCTTGCCGGTCACCAGGCTCCTGCGGGGACCAGGACTATTGGTCGACGATGCGTTCTAGCCGCTCGGTCCCAGCGCGCATCATTTGAATGCAGGAGACGCCCCACGAAATGTTGCCGCTCCACGGGCAGGTTCTGATCCTCTCGATCGATAGATCAGTCCGGCGCGGTTAGCTGGGCGGCGCGTATAGGCGCCGCCCGGCATTTGTTGAGGGCTTGATGGGCGTCAGGCCGATCCGCCAGGCTAGTCCGGCTCTGCGGCGCCGATTTCGTGCCGTCCGCGGTCGCTTGACACGAGGCTGAGCGTAGGTTCCCGATCGATTGACAACGGCAGCGCGTGACCATTCGAGACCCGCACCAGTGATCCGTTGTTCATTCCCCAAATTGCGGCCTGCGTCCTGTTCTGGACCCGTATCTTGCGCAGGATCGCCTTGACGTGAACCTTCACGGTCGCCTCGGCAATATCGATCTTTCGCGCAATGCACTTGTTGGAATTGCCCTCGATCAGATAGGAGAGAATCGCCCGCTCTCGCGGTGACAGATGAGGTGCTATCCGTTCTTCGGCCGCAACGAGGAGATTTGATCGCTCTTCGATCGCTGGCTGAAGCTGAGGCTCGCGATCGAAACCGCTATCGAGCACGAATGACAGGAAAGCCGGTGGAAACACCGTCTCGCCCATCGTCACGAGTTCGATGGACTTGATGAAAGCGTCGCATGAATTGACGTCGACGAAGTAGCCGCTGGCGCCGGCCTTGTAGGCCGCGATCAACTCATCCGGCCGGTAGTGGTCCGAAACGATCGCGACGCGCGCGTCCGGATAGTGCTCTCTTACAAATCCGATGTGCTTCATGGCTGCATCGAATTCGCCGGTGCTGTGGATAATCACAAACAGGAGCTGCTGATGTGCCTGGAGTGTGCTTGTAAGTTCATCGGTGCTCGAGGCCGACACCGCAATTTGAAAATCTGCCGCATGCAGTATTTGAGAAATTCCCTCTCGCAGCAAAATGTTTCGTCCGATCAAAACAACTTTGCAGGATTGCCGCCTCCTCATCTTACCCTCCGCAACCAACGCAATGACACAACTTGAATGAAAAACACGCAGGAAAAGGAAAAAAGCGTCTCATCGCCCGCTTTTTCTGATTTGCAGAAGCCGGGCGCCGTTTAGTTAATAATTGCTGAAGGTTAGATTCGATCTTTCGATTTTGCCTATATACCTTTGGTTATAGGCCGATGGGTCCCCAAGCTGTTGGTGAACGGCCGTCAGAGATTGACTTGGGGGCGAAAGAGAATACTGATTCAACCTTTGAATGTTCGCCGTGAGCGGGTGAATCCGTTCGCGAAAGCCTTGCTCCATCGCGATGCTTTCGAGCTTGCCAGGTGGCAAATGGATAGACCGCTCGCCAGCGGTTGTGTGTGCCGTGACCACCGGGTTCATACGGCCCTTTGATCCGGCGAACTTGTTGTATATTGCGATCACAGACTCGTGCGGTTATTTGCCTCATAGGTCCGCTACGCCAAATGATACTTTAGGGAATTGCTCGAAGTTTATTTGTTGGTGATCAATTGATGTTGGAGCGGCAAGGGCGGGGGCCTGTAGCTTCAATCGCGGGAATTTTGGGGGCGGCAGGTTAGGGAGCGCCCGATGCGTCGTGCGACTGTAGTGATTGCAGACCGACACCCAATGGTTTTGCAGGGTCTCGCAAGTGTTCTCGGTTCAGAATCCGATTTTGAGGTCGTTGCATCCTGCGGCGATGCTGCGAGTTGCATCCAGGCAATTTTGACGCTTGCGCCCGACATAGCGATCATGGATGCGGCAATGCCGGAGCTGACCGCGCTGATGAACAATTCGCTCAGCCATTCGGACAGCCGACCAACGCGGTTTGTGTTCTTCGCGCCCAGCGAGGACTATGATCTTGTGTTGGCGGGCGCCCCCGCCGGGTACAGTGTCCTTCTCAAGGAGATGACAGGCCAAGCCGTGGTGCAAGGCTTGCGAGACATTGCCAACGGCCAGACCGTTGTTCCGTTATCACCCACCGATCAGGCCGCGCCTCGCGAGCAGAGTCCGAATCCGGAAAGTGCGCTCGCGGTGCTCACCGAGCGCGAGCGGCAGATCATGCGCCTGGTCTCTCGTGGTCTGTCCAACAAGGAAATTGGCCGCCGGCTCAACATTGCAGACGGCACCATCAAGGTTCACCTCCACAACATTTTCCAGAAGCTTGAAATCGGCAATCGCACTGCGCTTGCGGCCCTCGCCATCTCGCAGGATGACCGCGCCAATTCGGCGCAGGACAAACCGGCGCATGCTGGATCGGATCCGGTGCCCGGGGAACGCTAAGACATCATCTCGCACTGTTTGCAGTGCGATATGCGGGCATTTCGCCGAAGCCGAGCCGAGCGACTATTGCACCTTCAGATTGCGCAAGCGCCGGCAAAGCTGCGTTTTCGGTCTCTTATCCCTCGATGGAGAACTGAAGAACGAACAGCGACCGGCCGCCAAGCTCGGGGCTGTCGCTGACTTCCACCTGCCAGGAAATGTAATGCAGGAGTGGGTCCATCACGTCGTGCTTGAGGATCTCGCCGCTCAGTTCGATCGCAGTGGTCCGCGCCGCGGAAATGTCGGGCAGATCAAGTCCGACATCGTCGAGCACTGAATGACCGTCGTGGATATGAAAGAAATACCGCGGCATGGATGTCTCCGGACAACGCGAACATTCCGATGACTGCAGCGAGCCCCCCGCATCACGGTCAAGATTTCGCATCGCAGGGGCGCGCATAGCAAGCGGCTATTCTAGGAGGGCTCAATCATCATTGATGGGTACCCCGACGTTGATCTCTATGATCACGAATTCAGAATGAACAATTGCTTCTCGAGGACTACGATGATGTTGCGTCGACGGAGCCCACTTCGGCGCAGCGTTGCGGCCCCGGCCCTGCGAATCCCCAATGCCCCCGCCGGGGCCGCGCTCTTTTCTTCGCAAGTCCCGCTTGGTCGTCCATCACCGCCGCGCAGAAGTTGCAGCCGATACTCCGATCGATCGGGAGCGGACGGTCTGACCCTTGGGGAGATGATCTCGAAAAATCATATCCGGTAGTAGTCGCGATACCAGCGGACGAAATTGGATATGCCGGTTTCGATAGGGGTGGAGGGCGAAAACCCGGTATCGCGCATGAGATCGCCAACGTCGGCAAACGTTTCCGGAACATCCCCAGGCTGCATTGGCAGCATTTCCTTCGCCGTGGTTCGTCCGAGCTCTTTCTCGATCAATTCGAGGACGTGCATCAGCGCTTCCGGGCGGTTATTGCCTACATTGTAGAGCTTGGCCGGTGCGCCCGCCGCATCGGCGTTGTCCTCCGGAGCGCGCTCGATCAGCCGCGAGATGACGCGCGTGACGTCGTCGACATAGGTGAAGTCGCGCCGCATCCTGCCATGGTTGAAGAGCTTGATCGGCCTGCCTTTGACGATCGCGTCGGCGAACAGGAATATCGCCATGTCGGGCCGGCCCCACGGGCCGTAGATCGTAAAGAACCGTAAGCCGGTGACCGGGAGCCGGTACAGGTGGCTGTAAGAGTGGGCCATCAGCTCGTTGGCTTTCTTCGTCGCGGCATAGAAGCTGACGGGGTGGTCGGCTTTATGCCGGGTCGAAAATGGCAACTCGGCATTGGCGCCGTACACGGACGATGATGATGCGTAGATCAAATGACCACAGGCGTTATGCCTGCAGCCTTCGAGGACGTTGAGGAATCCCTCAAGATTCGCGTCGACATAGGCGTGCGGCTGATCGATCGAATGCCGGACGCCGGCCTGAGCGGCCAAATGGACCACTCTCGCAAAACGATGTTTTGCGAACAACTCGGCCATCGTCGACCGATGTCCAAGATCGATCTGCACGAAGGAAAAACGCGGATCGCGGCGCAGAATGTCGAGACGCGCGCGCTTCAAGGCGGGATCGTAGTAGCTGTTGATGTTGTCCAATCCGACGACCCGGCGTCCCTCGTCGAGCAGCCGACGGGCGACATGAAAACCGATGAAGCCAGCAGCTCCGGTCACCAGAACGTCGTCGGCAACTTGTTCTGAGCGAGATGACATTCGCTGTCCAAGTTAGATGGAGTTTCGAACGGCGAAGAAGGCGCCATCGATCGCAGAAAGTTAACTCTCAATCGCGCCGCATCTCGATTGCGCAAATGAGCACACCTGACGATGGCGGCGGAGCCGAGCTGCCAGCAGCCGCTCGAACGGACTACTCCGTGCATCCCCGCCACTGTCTCAAATTCCAGGGGCGTAGCGTATGTAATGTCCGAGCGAACCCCGTCATCATCCATTTGCATGAAGATGAAGCCAGGCAAACCTGCAGAGATGTTTCAGCGGCGGGCTTGCCCGACGTGGCCGTCGGCTTGGAGTACGCGCTGTCGAACGATCGACGTCGGTGACTTGAGCGCAAACGGCGTGGTCAGGGGTGCTTGCGATGAAGATGGTCCGTGTTGATGCTCTCGGCGCGAATGTATCGAGCATCGGTTTCGGCTGCGCGTCGCTCGGGGGGCGCGTTGGGGCTCGCAGGGGGATCGAGGGGCTCGAGCGCGCATACGACGCCGGAATAACCTGGTACGACGTGGCGCCTTCGTATGGCGATGGGATGGCCGAGTCTATTTTGGGCCAGTTCGTATCCAGCAAGCGCGGCAGCGTCCATATCTGCACAAAGGTCGGGATGCGCCCGCGTGATACCTCCGCCGTTAAGCGGATCCTGAAGCCGATCGCGCGCGCCGCTCTTGCGGTGTTTCCCGGGATCCAACCGCGCCTCTCCGCAATGAAGTCGAAGCCCTTCAAAGTGCCACTATCGGCCGAGCTGATCAGGACGAGCATCGAGGACAGCTTGAGGCGACTTCGCACGGATTATGTAGATGTGCTTGCTCTCCACCGTCCCACCCGCGAAGAGGTCGTTCGCGAAGACATCATTCGAGCGGTCGAGCGCATCGTTCAGGACGGGAAAGCCCGCGCAATTTCGATTGCGGGCAATAACGAGGGCGGAATTGACGACCTCCATGAATCGCTACCATACCGGCTGATACAGATCGCGAATAATCCGCTCGAGCCGAATCTTCAGAGATCGACGGAGATTGCGCGGCGCAGGACATTTGTCACGTATGGATCATTCTCGAGCGTCGATCCGCTTGTCGCAAGGCTTGGATCGGAGAAAGAAATACTGAACGGCCTTTACGAGATGGGATACCGGGGCGACCTCACCGAGATCGCCGCTGCCTTCGTCGTGGATTATGCGCTGGCAACGAACTCGGCAGGAGTCTCACTGTTTTCGATGTTTCGGAAAGAACATCTCGCGTTCAATCTGCGCCGGTCAGCGCAAATCCCGGCGCTTCATCAGCTCAATCGCATCGTCGCCGAGCTCGCGAACGGGCCGCGGCAAACCGAACGATTGGTCATGCGTGCGTCGGTGTAGCGATCAAGTGCGGAGCTTATGGGCATGAGGTCTACTCCGTCATCATCATACAATCGGCGGCTGCGCGTGCTAGAATTCGCGTCCACGATACTAGTCGCCAATGTTGTCGACGATATTCGACAGGCGCGCGGGCGGCCGGGAGGCGGCTAGCTTGAGCGTCTCGCCGAAGCATGCGCAGCAGGGCAGGCCAAAGGTGAGGGGGCCACGCCGATGCCGTCGCGTTAGGAGATTGCCCGCAATCGTGGTTGCGCTTGGTGGGCCCGTTGGTAGTTGCTCGGAGAGAGGCCATGTGCGGAATTGTTGGTGTCGTCGGGCGGGGCCCAGCCTCTGCTCTTCTTTTGGATGCGCTGAAGCGGCTTGAATATCGCGGATATGACTCGGCCGGTATTGCTACTCTCGAGGACGGTTCGCTGACGCGACGTCGTGCGGTCGGAAAGCTCGTGAACCTCAAGAGTCGGCTCGACTCGGAGCCGCTTGCCGGGCGGATCGGAATTGGTCACACCCGCTGGGCAACGCACGGCCGTCCCGATGAGACGAATGCGCATCCTCACATGGTTGATGGTGTGGCGATCGTGCACAATGGGATCATCGAGAACCATCGAGAGTTGCGCAATGATCTCAAAGCGGCCGGTGCACATTTTGCAACCGAAACCGACTCCGAAGTGGTCGCGCATCTCGTTAGCCGCGAGCGGAAGAACGGATACGAGCCGGTCGCAGCGGTGCGTAAGGTGCTCCCGCGCTTGAGCGGAACGTTCGCGCTCGCCTTCCTGTTCGAGGGGCACGACAATCTCCTGATCGGTGCCCGAAAGGGCTCGCCGCTTGCTGTCGGCTACGGTTGCGGCGAAATGTTCCTGGGTTCGGATGCGATGGCGCTCGCGCCTCTGACGGACATTGTCGCCTACCTCGAGGACGGCGATCTCGCCGTCGTGACCCGAGAGCAGATCGAGTTTATCGACGTGAACGGCGCGCGCCTGCGCCGTACGTCGGCCAAAATCGCTGGTGCCGCCGTGATTGTTCACAAGGGCGAGCACCGCCACTTCATGGCGAAGGAGATTCACGAACAGCCGAAGGTGGTTGGGCAGACGCTTGCGCAATATATCGCACCCGACGGGACGATTAGGTTGCCGGCAGGCGTGGATGCGGCCCTCAGGACAGTCGATCGCGTGTCGATTGTAGCTTGCGGGACCTCCTTCTACGCCGGTCTGATTGCGAAGTACTGGTTCGAGCGCTACGCCAAGCTCCCGGTTGAAATCGATATTGCATCTGAGTTCCGCTATCGCGACGTCCCGTTCGGCGCGGGCAATCTCGCGATTTTCGTGTCTCAGTCCGGCGAAACGGCCGATACGCTCGCCTCGTTGGAGTTCGCCAAGACCCACGGCCAGCGTGTTCTCTCTGTCGTCAACGTGCAAACCTCGACGATGGCTCGTTCGAGCCACATCGTAATGCCCACATTGGCCGGTCCGGAAATAGGGGTCGCATCGACAAAGGCGTTCACCTGTCAGCTGGCAATCTTGCTCTGCATTGCAATCGGTGCCGGTCGCAGTCGCGGTGTGCTCTCGGCCGAAGACGAGCGCTCACTCGTCCGGGCCCTTGCCGAGATTCCAGACTATATGGCCCGCGCGCTCGAACTGGAGCCGAAAGTCCATGAGCTCGCGCGTGAGATCGCCAGGGCCAGAGACGCTCTGTTCATAGGCCGGGGCACCAATTATCCGCTGGCATTGGAGGGAGCCCTCAAGCTCAAGGAGGTCACTTACATTCACGCAGAGGGCTATGCGGCCGGTGAGCTCAAACATGGACCGATCGCGCTGATCGACAAGGGCCTGCCGGTCATCGTCATTGCGCCGTACGACGCTACGTTCGAAAAGACCATGTCGAACATGCAGGAGGTGATCGCCCGTGGGGGCCGTATTATCCTCTTGACCGACGAGAGAGGTGCTTCGCTCGCCGCGTCCAGTGGTTGCTCGGTCCTGGCGTTGCCGGATATGCCCCCGATCGTGGCGCCGCTCGCTCTCGCGGTGCCGCTACAGCTCCTTGCCTATCACAGTGCGGCGATTATGGGGACCGACGTGGACCAGCCGCGAAATCTCGCGAAGTCCGTGACCGTCGAATAGTCGGTCCGGTCGCGCGACTTCCGCTTCAGAAAGAGGTGTTGCCGAAAGCAGGATGCTGGTCTGACAGACCGGGACGCTCCGAAATGGGTGCCTCCTTCGACCAATCCGCGTTCTCGGCGGCTCGGGGTAAAATCTGGTGGCCTTCGGGCCAGGTTAAGCACCGACGTCCGCAGGGCAGGCGGCCCCGCTATATTGTAACCGCGTTGGCGGGGCCGCTGCTGCCAAGAAACGAGCTAGGTCCTGTGCGGCTGCTTCCATCCGGCGAAGCGAGTGGGTCGTCCCGGGGGCAATGCGGCGCGGGACTCGAGATACGCAACTCCTCAGAACCAGCCGCCTTGCGCGCGCTCCGCAGCCGGATCTTCGCAGACTCTTCGGCATCAGGCCGCAAGGGCAGCCCGATCAGGGAGTAGTCCTTTCGGGTTATTGGAAGACCGTTCCGCTTCGAGATAGCTTCAGACAAGCCCGTCCGGTCGACGAGCTCGTTTGGCATCCTACGTGCGCTTCGCGAGGGATCATGTCGGTTTTGACGGGAACAGCCGGCGCGGACATTCGACGTGGTGATATGATTAAGGTGATCAAAGGGAGGCTGTTCCCGGCGCTCCTTTACGAGCAATATGAGGGCGGCGCCGCCGAAGATATTCCCGAGGGCGCCCGTGCCTATTGCCTCAAAGATAAAGTCTGGCGAACGATGCCTCCGGGCTTCCGCCCCTCCTAGAGCTCATTGGCGAAGCAGCATCGCACATGGCCGAGCCAGGCTCGGCCAAGTCGTGAGCGGGCGGGCGCCGCAACCTCCGCGGTAGGTCTGAACCGCGGCGGAGCGCCGTGTGTGCAGACTAGCTGCAGCTCAGCGGCAACGGCTGGTCGGGGTGCAACTCGTACCAATCGTAGCAATCTGGATAGGCGCCGTAGAATCCGTATCCGGGTCGATAGCGACCAAAGCGGTGGAACGCATGCTGGCGCAGGCCGATGCCGCCGTTGCCGGCATGACCGCCGAATCCGAGATGTTCGCCGCCAAAGCCTCCATCACGCGCCATGCCACCGAAATGCGCGCCGCCGCCGCCGAAGCCCATACGTCCGCCGCCAAAGCCACCACCGCCAAAACTGGCGTGGCCGCCGCCGCCAAAGCCACCACCGTGGCCACCGCCACCGCCACCGCCGTGCGCCTCGGCCGCGCCGATGGCCAGGGTCGAGGCCAGCGCCGCCGTTGCCAAAATCATGATTGCTCGTTTCATGGGACACTCCTTTCGTGTCGATCTGCCTGGTCATCCATGCAGTCCGCTCCCGCGTCGTGCCGTCGCCCCTGATGACAAGGCTCGTGATGAAAGGAGAGGTAGGAGCGATGCGCGGCAATCCCACTAAATTCGACTTCAGGAACGAGGCGCACCGGTAGGGAAGGTGATCCTGCCGCGGGGGCCGCGGCTCACAGAAGGGGCGGGCCGAATGTTCCAGCCCGCCCCCGTCGTTCGATGAGGAGCGGCCGACCGAGGCGCCCGGCCGGCCAAGGAAATGCCGTGATCAGAAGCTGCCCGTGCCGGGCTCGCAAGGCACGTTGTTGCCGGTCCACGGCGCCGTCGCGAAAGCGCCGACGCGCGGCGCGGGAACGCAGGCGCGGCCTCCCTGCTGATAGAAGGGCGCATCCGGTGCGGCCGTATCGGTTGTCATCGCCGGCTGTCGCATGACGGAATGGTGCTCGCGCGCCATGACGGGTCCGCCGAGCACGGCGGCTGCAATCAATCCCGTCGACAAGAGTTTGAGAGTGGTCATTTCGGCTTCTCCTTTGATGACATCAGGCCGACCAAGCGGCTCACCATCAACGTATGGACGGCCGGGCGTCGTCCAAATGCACGAATTGCTCACCTGATTTCAACGGCCTGTGACCCGGCGCGGCGCGGCAAGCACGATCGTGCGAATGCGCAACATCCGTTGCCTTGAGAGTAACGGGGAGCGCATCGCAGGCATATGTTCATGAAAGCGCAGTTCAGAATGGAGGCGGAAGATGATCACGACGACAGCGAGACGTATGGCCATCGCGCTGGCCCTGTTGGCGACGGGCTCGGCGCGCTTCCTGAATCGCTATTTAGTGGTGCCCCATGCTCCGCAGGACTATCTCGTCAGACAACGAGTGGCCTATGGCAGGCTGGCGCGGCGCCGCGCGTTCAGAGCGGGCGGGCATTGAACATGACGCTCCGGACCGCCGAGCCCGTGCTCCTCCGCCGCAGGCCGAAACGCCTCGCAGAACGTGGGAGCAGGATCATGACGCGGATTCTTCTGATCGAAGATGATGCCGAAACCGCCGAGGTGATCGTCGCCGAACTCGCCGATCGCGGTTTCGAGGTCCAATGGGCCCCTGACGGCGTCGACGGTCTCGATCGGGCGCGCGCGGCGTGTCCGGATGCCATGATCGTCGATCGCATGCTGCCCGGAATGGACGGGCTGACCGTCATCGAGGCCCTGCGCAAGGATCGGGTCGGGACGCCGGTGCTGGTTCTGAGTGCGCTCGGCGCCGTGGACGATCGGGTGCGCGGATTGCGTATGGGGGGAGACGACTATCTCACCAAGCCGTTCGCGATCATCGAGCTCGTCGCACGCATAGAGGCGTTGTTGCGCCGTCCGATGGACAGCCGTGAGACCACGTTGCATGTCGGGCCGCTGGAACTCGACCTGATCGAGCGGACCGCGCGACGGGACGAGCGCGAGATCGACCTGTTGCCGCGTGAGTTCCGCCTGCTCGAATACATGATGCGCCGGAGCGATCAGTTGCTCACGCGCGCGATGCTGCTCGAAGAGGTCTGGAACTACAAGTTCGTTCCGGCAACGACGAATCTGATCGACGTGCATATGGGCCGGCTGCGCCACAAGGTCGATGGTCCCGGCGATACGCAGCTCATCCACAATGTTCGCGGCTCCGGCTTCATTCTGCGTTCGCGCGCATAGAGGCGTGAAACCCAGGGGCTCGCGGAGCACATCTCGGACGAATATCGAGTGCCGGTTCGATGCGCCAAATTCAGTTCATCCGTTCGAACACGTTCCTCTGGGCCCTGGCGGTGGCGGCCGCATTTGCACTGTTCGTGGTCGGGCTGTTCGCGTTCACCTATTGGAAGCTCGACGACTATCTGATCGCACGATCCGATCGCATGATCATGACCCGGATTAACTTCATCGCAGATTTGCCGTCGGCGCGCCGCATCGGAGCGATCTCCGATCATCTCGAGCAGGATTCCAGAGGCGTGCAGTACGCGGGACTTTTCAATGGTGCCGGCACCCGGCTTGCCGGCAACATCGACAGCTTGCCGCGCGCACTCGATCTCGGCGGAGCGGCGCAGGGTGTGCGGCTCGACCTCATTGAGAAATCGGCGGTCCACGGACCGGTCATCAGGGTCGTGGGCAGGCGTCTTGAGAACGGCGATGTCCTGGTGATGGGACGGAATGTCGATGAGACGCGCGAGATATCGAGTGTCGTGGGGCAGGCGCTCGCGCTTGGCCTGCTGCCGGCGTTCTGCCTCTGTCTGCTGGCCGGAGCGTGGCTGAGTGTTCGCGCCCAGAGACGCGTGGAGGAGGTGAACCAGCGGGTACAGCGGATCGTGGCCGGGGAGTTGCGCGAGCGGCTGCCGGAGGACAATTCCGACGATCCGTTCGCGCGACTGGCCAGGATCGTCAACGGCATGCTCGCCGAGATGGAGACCATGATCAACGCGCTTGCCGGTGTCGGCAACGATATCGCCCATGATCTCAGGACGCCGCTCACGCGCGCACGCCTGGCGCTGGAGCGCGGCCGAACGCATGCGACCACTTTGGAGCAGCTCCAGGAGGTCACGGACAAGGCAATGGCCGGAATCGATCAGTCGCTCGCGATCGTCACCGCCTTGCTGCGCCTCACCGAGATCGAGAACAGCCGCCGCACCGCCGGTTTCGGTAACGTTGCGCTCGACGAGATCCTGCGCGAAGTGTGCGACGTCTATGAGCCCATCGCCGAAGACAAGGGCATCGGGCTTGGCGTCGTCATCGATCGCAATGTGCAGGTGTGGGGCGATCGGGACCTGTTGTTCGAAGCGATGGCCAATCTCGTGGACAATGCCGTCAAGTTCACGCCGCCCGGCGGCCAGGTGAGGCTCGAACTGGTGTCGGAAGACGACACGGCACTCGTGCGCGTAAGTGACACCGGGCCCGGCATCAGCACGCAGGAGCGCGAAGCGGTGCTGCGGCGATTCTATCGTTCCGACAAGATGCGCAACACGCCGGGGGTTGGGCTGGGACTGAGCCTGGTGGCTGCCATCGTCAAGCTGCATGGCTTTCGATTGATCATCGGTCCGGCTCCCGGCGGGCGGATCGAGATCCTTGCCTGGACCGGGAGGGCGAGCAAAGCCGCCGCATGCCGGTCCCGGACCCCAACTCTCGAAGCCGTTAATCAGATGTGATGCCCCTCATGATGCGTGATGTTCTCGATGCCATGACATGCCGAGTGACATGCCGAATGTCTGAAGGCGAATTCAGGTTTGTTACGCTCAATTCAGTGGCCTCCTCCTTCGGAGGCTTCCTAGAGTCCGCTTGCCGGTTTCGTATGTGGGAGTGACAGATGCAGAGCCACGAAGTCGCGAGGAATGGTGCCATGGCTGTCGCGGCCGGAGCCCCATCGCTCCCCTTCCTCAGCGCCTATTCCGCCGCCATCAAGCGCTATGAACTGCTTGAGCCCGGTCACGAGCAGCAGCTTGCGCGCCGCTGGCAGGAGACGCGGGACCGCGGTGCCGTGAACGCGCTCGTCACGAGCCATCTCCGGCTCGCAGCCAAGGTGGCGCGCGGCTACAAGGGGTACGGTCTGCCCTTGGCCGATGTGATTGCGGAGGCAAATCTCGGCCTCGTCATCGCGGCGTCACGCTTCGAACCCGGCCGCGGTGCGCGGTTCTCCACCTATGCGGTTTGGTGGATCAAGGCCTCGGTTCACGAATACATCCTGCGCTCCTGGTCTCTGGTCAGGATCGGCACGACGGCAGCGCAGAAGAAGCTGTTCTTCAAGCTCCGTAGCGAGATGAGGAAAGCCGCGGGCGGCGCGATGGCGGCGCTCACGCCCGATGTCGCCGAGACGATCGCGGAAAGGCTCGACGTCACGGCGCGTGAGGTGATCGAGATGGATTCCCGCCTGAACGGTGACATGTCGCTGAACGCGCGCGTTGGCGACGACGAGCAGGGAACCGAATGGGAAGCGTTGCTGGTCGATCAGGCGATCGACGCGGAGACGGTGCTCGCCGATCATGAGCAGACGGAGCGCCGTACCAACGCCTTGCGCGTTGCGCTGGGCATGCTCACGGCGCGCGAGCGTCATATTCTGGAGGCAAGGCGGCTGGCGGAATGCCCGGTTACGCTGGACCAACTCGGCTTCGAGCTTTCGATCTCCAGCGAGCGGGTTCGGCAGATCGAGATCCGCGCCTTTGCCAAGGTCAGGCGAGCCGCAATTCTTGCCGCGCAGGATGCGGCACGCAAGCGCTCCGACGGCGCCTCGGGCTCACGGCCGCGGGAGCTCACCGCTCCATGAGCGATCGAGACGCGGTGATGCCGGTACGAATGATGTCTGTCCTGCCGCGGAGCATCTGAATTCGTTTTCATTTGAACGGATGCTCTCCCGTCCTCATCTGTTCAATGATCCCGCGCAACTTGCTTCAGGCAGAACCACCATGGGAATTGTTCGCTTCGCGCTACGGTTTCCGCACACGTTCTATGTGCTTGCGGCGTTGATCCTGTTTCTCGGCGGCATCGCGATCTGGTCGATGCCGACGGACATTTTTCCGGAGATCCGCATTCCCGTCGTCACGGTGGTGTGGAGCTACACCGGCCTGTCGACGCCCGAGATGGAGCAGCGCGTCAGCACCTACAGCCAGTATTCGATCAGCGCCAATGTCAGCGGCATCAAGAACATCGAGGCGCAAACTCTCAACGGCCTGTCGGTTCAGAAGATCTACTTCCAGCCGGACGTGAATCTCGACCTCGCAATCTCGCAGATCGTCTCGGCAACCAACGCCATCCGCGCTCTGATGCCGCCGGGCATTCAGCCGCCAATCATCGTGCAGTTCAATGCATCGAGCGTGCCGGTGCTGCAGCTCAGCCTCGAGTCCAATAGTCTGAACGAGCAGCAATTATACGATTTCGGCATCTACCGTATCCGGCAGCAATTGGCGCCTGTTCCGGGCGTGACGCTGCCCACGCCTGCCGGCGGCAAGTACCGCCAGATCATGGTCGACATCGATCCGAACAAGCTCCTGTCGCGCGGATTGACGCCGCTCGACATCGTCAATGCGGTGAACACCCAAAATCTGACGCTGCCCACCGGGACGACGAAAATCGGCGACACCCAGTACACCGTTCGAACCAACGCCACGCCAGCCTCGATCAAGGATCTCAACATGATCCCGGTCAAGTTCGTGAACGGGGCCACGATCTTCCTGAAGGACGTTGCCCAGGTCCGGGACGGCTCCCAGGTCCAGCAGAACATCGTGCGCGAGGACGGTCATCGCGCCGTCCTGCTCAGCGTGATCAAGAACGGAAATGCCTCGACGCTCGCTGTCGTCAACGGGGTGAAGAAGGCCTTGAGTTCGATTCGCGCGTCGGCTCCTGCAGGGCTGAAGATCAACGAGCTGTTCGATCAGTCGGTCTTCGTCACCCATTCGGTCGATGGCGTGCTGCGCGAGGGCGCGATCGCGGCCGGCCTCACGGCACTGATGATCCTGCTGTTTCTGGGATCGTGGCGATCGACACTGGTCGTCTTGATCTCGATCCCGCTGGCGATGCTGTCTTCGCTGGTCGTGCTGTATTGTCTCGGCGAGACCTTGAACACGATGACGCTCGGCGGGCTTGCACTCGCGGTCGGTATCCTGGTCGACGATTCCACGGTGACGATCGAGAACACGCACCGGCTCTGGACCGAGGAAGGCATGCCGTTGCCTGATGCGACGCTGCACGGGGCGGCTGAAATCGCGGTGCCGACGCTCGTCTCCACGCTCGCCATCAGCTGTGTGTTCACCTCGGTTGTCTTTCTGGAAGGGCCGGCCAAATACCTCTTCACCCCGCTGGGTCTGGCGGTGGTGTTCGCGATGTTGGCGTCATATGCGTTGTCGCGAACGCTGACGCCGATCACCATCGGCCTGCTGCTGAAGGGCGAACGGCGCCATGGCGAGGGCGGAAGCCCGTCGGGCATCTTCGGCCGCGCCTCGGCGATGTTCGACCGCGGATTCGAACGCCTGCGCAACGGCTATTCCGATTTGCTGTTAACGTTGCTTCGGCGTCGCGTTGTCGTGCCGGTCGTCGCGGTGCTGGTGCTTGCTCTTGGGGCCACCATGTTCGTCTATGTCGGTAGGGACTTCTATCCCCTGATCGACGGCGGCCAGATCCAGCTCCACGTTCGCGCGCCCGCGGGCACCCGCATCGAGAAGACGGAAGCGATCTTTCAGGCGGTCGAAGACAAAATCCGCCAGGTGATTCCGGAGCGGGACCGGGCGCTGATCGTCGACAATATCGGGCTTCCGGCGCGTCCCTACAATCTCGCATTCACCGACGGCTCGACGATCGGTGTGAACGACGGCACCATTCTCGTGTCGCTCAAGGACGGACACAAGCCGACCGCGGACTACGTCAGGAAACTGCGCCAGGTGCTGCCGGCGGCATTCCCGGAGGACACGTTCTATTTCCAGGCGGCCGACATCGTGACGCAGATCCTGAACTTCGGTCTTCCGGCGCAGATCGATGTCCGCACGGTTGGCTACGGCGCCAACAATCTGGCCGTGGCCAAGGAGCTGCAGAAGAGCCTCGCGGCGATCCCCGGTGTCGTCGATGCGCATCTGCAGCAGGAAGTCGATGCTCCGGCGTTCTATGCCGACATCGACCGCACGCGGGCCGCGCAGCTCGGGCTCAACGCGAGCACGGTGGCGACCAATATCAATGTCAGCCTCAGTTCGTCGGCTCAGGTCTCGCCGAACTTCTGGACCGATCCGACGTCGGGCATCCCGTATTATCTGGCCGTGCAGACACCCGAATACAGGGCCAATTCGCTGAACGCACTGGGAAACACGCCGGTGTCGGCCTCGCTTGCCGCGAGCGGGCAGACGGTGCCCGGCCTCCTCAGCAATGTCGCGACGTTCAAGCGGGGGAGTGTCCCCACCAATTCGAACCAGGCAAACGTCCAGCCGGTGTTTGACGTCTATGCGAGCGTCCAGGGTCGCGATCTCGGCGGCGTCGCGGCCGATATCAACAAGGTCACGTCCACACTCCAGAAGCAGCTCCAGCCGGGTAATTCGATCCAGGTCCTGGGACAGATCCAGAGCATGAATCAGTCGTTCCGCAATCTCGGAATCGGCCTGCTGTTTGCCGCCATCCTGGTCTACCTGCTGATGGTCGTGAACTACCAGAACTTCGGCGATCCCTTCGTCGTCATCATGGCGCTGCCGGCGACCTTGTGCGGCATCTTGACGATGCTGTTCATCACCGGAACGACACTGAACGTGCCTTCGCTGATGGGGGCGATCATGGCGGTCGGCGTCGCCTCCGCGAATTCGATCCTGCTCGTGACGTTCGCGCGTGATGAGCAATTGAAGGGACATTCCGCGTTCCAGGCGGCGCTGAGCGCGGGCCGCACCAGGATCCGTCCGGTCCTGATGACTGCTGCCGCGATGATCGTGGGCATGATCCCGATGGCGCTCGGAGGTCCGGGCGAGGAGCAGAACGCCGCGCTCGCGCGCGCGGTGATCGGCGGACTTCTGTTCGCGACCCCGACGACATTGCTGATCGTGCCGTACCTCTTTGCCATGCTGCGCAAAGGTAACGATGGCAAGCCTCACCACGGCGTATTCGAGGAGCAACCGGAATGAGCGACGTTCGTGTGCGGACCAATGACGACGAGGCGAGGGACCCGCCCGATGCGGAGAGCCGCCGCATCGTCGAGCTCCCCGGCAAGGCCGCGCCATCCGGACGCCGTTACGGCGGCGCGCTGCTCGGAGGAGGGATGCTGCTGCTGCTCGCGGGCGGTCTCGGCATTGGCGGCTGGCGGCACTATCAGGCGGCGCGTGAGGTCGCTGCAGTGGCGGAGCAGGTGAGAACCGCCATTCCGGAGGTGCGGGTGGCGGTGGTCCGGCCCAGCGGCGACCTGATGAAGGTTACCTTGCCGGCGACGACGACCGCGTTCGAGGCAGCCAATATCTTCGCGCGGACCAGTGGCTATATCGAAAAGCGCTACGTGGATATCGGCGATCGGGTCAAGAAAGGCGATCTTCTCGCGGCAATCACCGCTCCGGAGCTCGACCAGCAGATCGCCCAGGCCCAGGCGACGTTGGCCCAAAACCAGGCCGCCTTGCAGCAGGCGCAAGCGAGCCGGGAGCTCGCCGACGTCACCAATGCGCGCGACAGCAATCTGGTCAAGCAAGGCTGGCTGACGGCACAGCAGGGCGACAACGATCGTCTCACCCTGCGTGCACAGCAGGCGGCCGTCGGTGTCGCCCAGTCGAACATCACAGCGCAGGAAGCCCAGATTCGGGTGCTCCAGCAGGAGAAGGCCTATCAGCGCGTGGTGGCGCCGTTCGACGGCGTCATCACACAGCGCAACGTGGACAATGGCAGCCTGGTGCAGGCAGGGTCGACCTTCATGTTCACGCTGATGCATTCCAACGTGATCCGAACCCAGGTCTTCGTGCCGCAGGACGAGGCCTTCGGAGTCGGGCCGGGCGTCGACGCGGATATTCGCGTCCCCGAGATCCCGGGGCGGACGTTTCCGGGGAAAGTCACGCGCATCGCAAGCGCATTGCAGCCGGGAAGCCGAACTCTGCTGACCGAGATCGACGTGCCCAATCCGGACGGTGCCTTGAGTCCCGGTATCTACTGCACGGTCGAGCTGTCGATCCCGCGCAAGACGCCGTCGATGACCGTCTCGTCCGATGCGCTCGTCTTCGATCAGAACGGTCTTCATGTCGCGGTCGTGCGGAATGGCACCGTTCATCTGCAGCACGTCTCGATCGCGCGGGACTTGGGCACCACAATTGAAGTGCGCGAGGGCCTCCAGCCCGGCGACCAGGTCGTGCTCAATCCGGCGGTGAACCTGGCGGAGGGCAGCAAGGTCACCATTCGCAAGGTCGAGGTCAGTTAGGAGCATAGAGATGATCCGGATCGTGCTCGCAACAACGATCGCCTTGCTGTTGGGCTGTTCTTCGAGTGAGGCGCAGGTCTCAACGATGGGCACCACGGCGATGGGCCTTCCAACCGTACCGGGTGCGATCGTGACCTCGCCGCTCAATAGTCCGGGTCCGTTTTCCGCAACAACCGAGCCTGGCGTTCCCGACACGACGCTCGCGCCTGTTCCGCTCGCCTCGGATCCGACGACGCCGGGTACGGTCGTCGTCTGCGCCACGCCATCGACGTCCCCGATGCCGGTGCCGGCGACCCCGATCGTATCGAGCATCGGCGCGTCAGCGTCAGGCATCGGCGCTCCGCTATTGCCGGTCACAGGGCAAACCGGCAGCTCCATCGGAACGATTCCCGCAGCGGCACCGGCGGGAACGGGGACGACGGTCGCATGCAGCTCGACGCCGGGAGGGCTCGCGACAAGCGCTGCGTCCCTGCCGCTCTCGATCCCGCAAGTGCCGTCCAGTCTCGCGCCCGGCACGATCCTGGCGGACACCAGCGCCGCCGGCGGCACCGGCATCGATCCGAATGCCGCCGTCATGCCGAGCCCGAACAGCACGGCCTGCGCGGAAGGAGTCTCGATGAACCTCGCAGCGCCTGCGACCGTGTTGCCGGCCAACGCCTCAGGCGCGGCGCCAACGCCGGGAGTGTCGCCGATCTTGCCGCCGGGATGCTGAGGCGACGCCGCTACAGGACTCTCGTCGCACCGCGTGGGGAACGGGGGACGACACTTCGGCTAGCATAGCCTTGGCCGCACCGGCGCTTCACGTTGCCGGTCGTAGCTTCAAAACTTCGGCGTCGGGCGGCAGCATCGTTCCACCGTCCCGGTACTTCCAGTCCACCATCACGCCCTTGTTGGCCCGTACAGTGGTGCGGCCGACGAAGGTCCCCATCGTGCTCTGATGGTCGATGGAACGCCAAATCGCCGGGCCGAACGGCGTTTCGAAGCCGACGTTGCCAAAGCCGTCGGCCATCGCCTCGGTATCGAATTTCCCGAGCTTTGCGATCGGCGCCGCGATGGAGCTGATCAAGGCGTGACCGACCACGGATCCCATCGTGGGAGCCTCGCCATATCGCGCGGAATAGGCCGACACGAAGGCGCTGTTGGCGTGACCCAAGACCTCGGTCACCGGATAGCCGGTCACGATCCATCCCTCCGGGGCGTCCTGCCCGAGGGGAAGAAGGTATTCGGGTTCGCCGGTCGTGAACGACACGACGTGTCGCCCTTCGAACAGGCCGCGATCATTGCCTTGCCGGACAAATCTGGCGAGATCGGGTCCGAAGGTGACGTTGAGGATCGCTTCGGGCTTCTGCTGCGCGAGGGCGTTGACGACCACGCCGGCATCAATGGCACCCAGCGGCGGCCACTGACTGTTGATGAACGCGACGTCGGGGCGACGGCGGCTCAGAAGCTGCGTGAACCATCTTACGGCCGACTGGCCGTATTCGTAGTTCGGGGCGATCGTCGCCCACCGCGTCGCCTTCAATTGAGCTGCCTCCTCCACCAGCATGGCTGCCAGCATGTATGTCGAGGGGCGGAGCCGGTAACAATATCGATGTCCTTGCTCCCAAACGAGGGCGTCGGTGAGCGGTTCGCTCGCCACGAAGAGGATCCGGTTTTGCCGGGCGAAGTCGCTGATAGCCAGTCCGACATTCGACAGATATGCGCCTGCCAGAAGATCGACGTCATTCCGTCGCACCAGTTCTTCGGCGGCACGCAGCGCGACGCTCGGCTTGCCTTCATCGTCCCGGCTGATGACCTGCAGCTCTCGCCCGAGCAGGCCCCCGCCCGCATTCAGCTGTTCGACCGCCAACTGCCAGCCGCGACGATAGGGCAGGGTAAACGCGGGCGCGCTGCTATAGGAGTTGATCTCGCCGATCCTGATCGGTCTCGTGCCCTGGGCGCGGATGATGCCGGGCGAAAACACCGACGCGCCAACACTGCCTAAGACCTGTCGTCGAGAGATGCTCATCTGGTGCGATCCGGAGGATTGAGTGTGAGGGCTGGTCCAGCGCTGCAGGACATGTCGTGCCGGTCGAAAGATCAGCAACCTAGTGGCAGGTGCAGGACGGGGGCCGGTCGTCGACGCCTGTCGAAATCGAGATGCCCGGACTTGCAGCGAGACCGCGCGCAAAGGCGAGCGCGGGAAGATCGACCTCCCGATCGAACAAAGCGCTGACCGGACCGACGAGATCAAGCGCGGTCTGCTGGCGGTCCGACGCTGCCATGATCCTTGCCCAGGCTGCCGCGACCTTCAGCTCGTAGAAGCGGCATTGCTGCTCTCTGGCAACGGACAGGCCCTCGGAGAACAGGACTTCCGAGCGGGACCGATCTGACGAGCCATCGGCAAGCAGGATCTCGCCCTTGATCCGCAGCAGATCAGCAAGGCACCACAATTGCTGGCCTTGCCGGGAGATGGCCAGGGCATCTTCCACGGCGGCCAGGGCCTGCGCACTCTCGCCGACCGCGAACAGTCCTTCGGCGAGCGATCCGAGAAATTCGGGATTGCGCATCAGCCAGCCGTTCTCGGCCCGCGCTTTCAGTCCGCTGCGCAGCAGCTCTATTCCATCGTGATGTCTGCCTTGCAGGACGAGCAACTGCCCCTTCAGGCAGGACGTCCAGCTCGTCCAGAAAGCTATTCCCTCGCGCGTGACGAGCTCGAGGAGAGACGCTATCGCCTGATCGGCAGTGGCGACATCATGCGTCATCAGCGCAATGGGGCACACGGCGTTCCGCAGCGCGTAAGCGATCGCGAGCTTGTCCTTCTCACGCTGCGCCTCCTCGAGGCATTCCGCGGCCAGGGATCTGCTCTGGGCGATCTTTCCCTGGAGCA
Organism: Bradyrhizobium sp. LA6.1; assembly: GCF_040547805.1. Taxonomy (NCBI): domain Bacteria; kingdom Pseudomonadati; phylum Pseudomonadota; class Alphaproteobacteria; order Hyphomicrobiales; family Nitrobacteraceae; genus Bradyrhizobium; species Bradyrhizobium sp. LA6.1. Next base: position 242,872 of record NZ_JBEPQK010000008.1, read on the forward strand.
GCAGCACGCGGGCTAACATGGCTTTTGCCAGGACGCTCTGGTTGAGCAGGAACCACATCTGGTTCGCGCCGTCCTTCAATCCGTGAGCCGAGTGGTCTAGGGAGAGGGTCAGTTCGCGTCGAGCTTCCTCCTGCGCGCCGTAAAAATGGGTGGCGGCGCCGATCAGGCGGCGGCCGACCGTCTCGTTGGCGGGGTTTCCCGTGCGAAGGGCGATCTCCAGATATCGCTCTCCGACACTCTTGGCCGCGTCGTATTGGCCCGAGTTGAGATTATAGCTCCACAGCGTCCAAACAGCCTTGAGCTGAAGCTCGAGATCGGACAGCTCTTCGCCGAGCGCAAGGCCGATGTTCAGGGCCGCTTTCATGCGATCCGCCGAGCCAGTCGTATTGAGAAGCGCGAACCCCAGCGCGACGTAGAGCTGCGCCTTGAGCCTTGGATTGCAGGTCAGCTCTCCGTCAAGATGGGCGAGAGCGTGCTCGATCCGGGTCGAGCATTCCATGAAGGACAGCAGTTGCATCCACACCGGCACAAAGCCGGCCGTCAGCTCTACGCCGAGCGCGGCATCGCCGCTGGGTGCGAAGGCCCAGTCGAGCGCCGCATGCACGTTTCCAATTTCCTGGGCAAGGCGAGTGAGATCGTCGGAGGCGGGGGAGGCATCGCCAGGTGGCATGATGAGCTGTCTGAGAAAGCCCGCATGCCGTCTGCTGGCCTGCTCGCAGAGCCCTGCTTCTGCCAGCTTCTCCAGAGCATAGGCGCGGGTGGTCTCCAGCAGACGCCACCGCCCTTCGAAGGAGGGATCGAGCGCGACCAGCGATTTTCCGACCAGATTGAACAGTGTTTCGATGACGTCCGACCGGGACAACGCGTCGTCCATCATTGCAATGGCCGCATCGAGTGTGAAACCTGCCGGAAACACCGCGAGCCAGCACAACAGCCTTTGCTCGTCGGGCGACAACAGATCGTAGCTCCAGTCCAGCGTCGCTCGCAGGGTCTGGTGCCGTGGCAGTTGGTCCCTGCGGCCGCCGCTCAGCAACTCCATTCGCCTGTCCAGGCGAAGCAAGACCGTGTCTACCCCAAGATTCGCGGTCTGAGCCGCGGCGAATTCCAGCGCGAGCGGAATTCCGTCGAGCCGGCGACAGATGGCAGCCACTTTCAGCAGATCGTCCGCGCCTGGAGAGAAGTTCGCGCGTAGCGACTGTGTGCGAGCGACGAAGAGCTGCACGGCGCTTGCCTGCAACAGCAAACCGGGATCACGCAAACCAGAGTCCGGAACCGACAGCGGCGGGATGGCCGCGACGTATTCGCCATCGATGCGGAGGCCTTCCCGACTGGTCGAAAGAATAGTGACATTGGGACAATAGCGAAGTGCAGCACTCGCGATCTGTGCAGCGACGTCGATGACATGCTCGCAATTGTCCAGGATGAGAAGCAGACGCCGTGACCCGATGGCCTGGGCGATGCAGGCGGCCGAAACCTCCTTGTCACTCAAGGCAAGCTTGAGCGCACGGGCGGTGGTCGATGTCGCAAGTGCCGGATCATGCAAGGTCGCGAGCTCGACCAGCACCACCGCACCATCGAATGAGGATGCGACCAGGCGCGCAAGTTCGATGGCCAGCTTTGTTTTCCCGATGCCTCCCGGGCCGACCAAAGTCACGGCCCGATATGCGAACATAAGTTCGGCAATTTCGCTCAGGCAATCCTCGCGCCCGATAAGAGGAGCGCGCGTGTTCGGCAGGTTGTTCGAAAAGGATTCGATGGCCGGGACGGATACCGATGTCGCTGCGGGCTGATCCAAATGCCCGCTTCGCCAGGTCCCGGCGAGGGTATATCCACGGCCCGAGATCGTCTTGAGGAGATCGCGATCTTTGCCCAGCGCCTTGCGGACGGCGGAGATATGGACTTGTAGCGTGTTGTCCTCGACGGCCAGGCCTGACCAGACACTTCCGATCAAATCATCCTTGGTCACCAGGTGACCGGCGCAACCCGCCAGCTTCTCGAGAATCTCGAATGCGCGGCTTCCGATCGGGACCGTGATGTTGTCGCACTTCAGCTCTCTCCGCTGGCAATCGATGAGCCAGTTACCGAAAGAGTAGGTTCGTACGGCGGGCGAAGGCGACATAAGGGGGTCCGTGGATCAGCTTCACTGCCGCAATCTAGGAGAGTGACGTGACCCCCAAAGATCACCGCCCCTGGCAAGATTCTGAAAGCGTCAGTATGCCCAGGTGTCCTACAGGGGAGGCCGTTGGGGTGTCAAGGCGACCTTCTCAGTAGTCGGCTGTTCGCCATGGCTCGATGCAGGCGTCCGAAACGCTCGTTGCTTGCACACGAATTCGTGAGGACGAATGGGAGTGCCAAAATGGGAGAGCGGGCCGGAAGGAGCGTGCAGCACATCCCGACAGCAACACGGGGCAGGGGACTTCGCGTCGCAACGGTTCAGAAGCTCGGCAGCCTGCTTGGTCTCTTCGTTATCGAGCGGTCGAAGCGACACCTGTTCACATCGCGAGCTGCAGGATATCGCGCGGCATCTCGATTGAAAGGATGGCACGACGCATCGCTTCGACGGTGTCGGCATGTCGGCGAAGGAGAGCCTGAAGTTTCCTGATTTTGCGCCTCTTCACTCGCGATCGGGCCATAGCTTGCTACCTTACTCTGCGATCGATGCGCTTCGCCGGAATGGAGCATCATCGTTTGGATTGTCCTTGCCAGAGTAAGATCATGTCTCAGCCATTATTACTGTCGCCACAACCGAAGCATGGCGACACCCAGGCGACCGTCACCGCGGACGAAACAGATTTCCGCTCGGCCATCGCAATGGCCTCGATCGCGCCGCTTCCGAAGGTCATCGCGCCTACCACCGTTTCGCGCAGAGACGATCTGTCCCCCCTTGACGCAACGACGATTGCCTTCGAGCGGCTTGGTCTGGTCATTGCGATCGAAGGGCAGCCACGGCGCAGCTCCAGCATATCCCCGTGTAATCCGGCGCGCGACACCGGCTGGCTGCGCGTCGAAATCCCGTGGCAACGCGCGGCCATGACTGCACCTAGCTCTCTGACAACGGCGTCCATTTGTGACGACGATCCGGTAGTTCAGCGCCTGTCCGAAGCTCTCGTCGCGATGGAGCGATTGAAGGCCACCGATAGCGCCCTTTGCGTCGACGCCCTGCGATTTGCCGTCATTGCCCGGCTCCTTGCCTTGCGGTCCGAGGCGGAGCCGAGGTTCGACGAGCGAACCCGCGTCGGCCAATGCACTTCTGAAAGGCCGGTCCACGGATTGCAGAAGTGGCGGCTCAAGCGGGTGCTCGACTATATCGAGACTCACTTCCGCAAGAAAATCGTGCTGGCGGATCTTGCCGCGGCCGCGGGCCTGAGCCGGATGCATTTCGCCGCCCAGTTCCGCGCCGCGACGGGTTGCAGGCCTCACGAATATATCTTGCGGCACCGGATACAGCGTTCCAAGGATCTGCTGCGGGACTGCGAGATGCCGATTGTTGAGGTCGCGCTCACAGTGGGTTTTCAGAGCCAGGCCCACTTCACGACGACGTTCAGGCGCTTCGCGGGTGACACGCCGAGTCGATGGCGAGATGCCGCTGCGGCTGGATTCGATCTTTGATGCCCTTGCCTCGAGCGAGTAGGCCTCGCCCCCGCGGGGCCTGAGACTGCAGTGGCGAGGTTGGTGAATTCCGCGATGGAGCTGGTATCGCTCTCGGATCCGCTGCAGATGCCGGGCCGCGGCGTTGGTACGGATCAATGCGTCTCAGACATGGCCGGTCGGAAGAACGGGGCTTCATAGGGCCGCCATTCTTCCTCCAGTCACGTCCGCGAGATGGAAGCCCCCGAAGCGCCGAGATGAACCTCTTCAAGTCCGCGCTGACGATTGCCTTGCGGCAAGGGGGCGCGCTCCGGTTGGCGTGCTCAATAGCCCGACTTGGGCTCGCACGGAGGCCGACGCCAGGGGTCGCTCGCATACGCACCGACGTCGGGAGCGCGAACACAGTTGCGCTTGGACGTCACCGGAACGCGCTGAACCGACGCATAGGCGTCGTCATTGGTCCGGCGCGCCTGGTTGTTGCCTTCGCGAGCCATCGCGGGGGAGGCGATCATGGCCGAAACCATCAGTCCGGCCGACAAGAGCTTCAGTGTAGTCATTGCACGTCTCCTTGACAAAGCGACGCCGGGAACGCCTCGGCTCGCCTGCCAGACATGTGTACGCATGTGTCGGATGAGCAGTATCAATTGAACGATCATTTTCGCCTTTGCACGAAGTCGGCGCCCGCGCTTCATCTCGAAAGCGATTGCTCGCTAGTCGGGCGAAAGCGTTATCTGGTCCGAATGGCCATTCATGAGCGGACCGAACCATTCCCACTTCTCGCCGGTGAAACGCATCATTTGGAGATGCTCGATCGGGCGAAAGTCCGTCGGCGATGTCTTGACCCGGACGCCGGGAATATAGGCCGCCCCCTCGATGTCGAGATTCGTCGCCACCTGCATGATCCTCTCGCGCGTAAGATCGTCGCCACAGCGCCTAAGCACCTCAACGAGCGCGCTCGACATATTGAATGCTACCAGCGGGCCGCTTTCGGATCGATCTGCGTCCGGATAGTATTTCGCCATGAACGCGCGAAAATGCTGCATGCCCGGGTATGAGTCCCACTGCGGGTCGGTCACGTCCATCTGGTACCCGGCACTCAGGACTCCCTTCGCGTTGTCCAGTCCTGCGAGCTTCAACACTGAGCCAACCGAAACCGAGACGTTCGTCATGATGTGGACGGGATGCCAGTCCAGCTCGGCGAGCTTCCTGATCGCCTGAGCCGCGAATTTTGGCGTGGCGACATTGATGAAAATGTCGGGGGCGGCCGCCTTGATCGCCACGATCTGCGAGTCGATTGTCGGCTCGCTGATTTCATATGGCAGGCTCGCAACCACCATTTGCGCGTACCTGTCTTGCAGCACCTCCTTCAGGCCAGCCAGATAATCGCGTCCGAAGTCGTCGTTCTGGTAGAGGATGCCGATCCTGGCGCCAGGGTAATGCGTCAGGACATAGTCCGCGTAGATGCGTGCCTCGGTTCGGTAGCTCGGTAGCCAGCCGATCGTCCACGGAAAGTGGACGGGATCAGCCCAGCGAGATGCTCCCGAAATGGCGAACAATTGCGGCACGTGGCGATTATTCATGTACCTTTGAATGGCGGCGTTGCTCGCGGTGCCGAAGGGGGCGAAGATCGCGAGCACTTCGTCGGCCTCGACGAGCCGCCGTGCCTGCTCGACCGCTCGGGACGGATTGTAGCCATCGTCGTAGGAGATGAACTCGACTGTCCGGCCGTTGATGCCGCCATTGTCGTTGACCATGCGAAAATACGCACTCATCGTCCTGCCGATGATGCCGTAAGCCGATGCCGGGCCGCTATAGGGCATGATGTTGCCGATCCTGATCTCGGTGTCGCTCGCACCGGGATCGTATCGCTGTTGCGCAGAGGCGCTGGCTGCGCCGGCCGCAAATATGACAGTGACGACCGCTAGTTTTCGCAGGCGCCTCGCAATGTCCGGACTCAAATGGCCACTTCCACCGGTGATCAAGCGATGCCTCCATAGCGCTGCTGGTCATCGTGCCTGCCGGGCGGCGGTATGGCGCCAATGGAGGGCCTGCTCGTCCAACAGTCGATAGCCGGAGTGTAGCGCGGGACCCGCCGCGAGCCGGATTACAGAAGCTGAAGAACTGTGAAGTTTTACAATGGTGTGCGTAGAATTGGCCCGTCACCGGCGCCCGATCTGGGGGAGCGTTCTACGCCGTCGTCGCGAACAAACGTCCGGAGCCGATGATATCGATCGAGGCTCCGGACCCGCGGGGTGCGCCGCATGGCGCGGTCGCACTCCGAGCGAGGTCACAGACAGGCATGGTGACGCGGCAATTTGCCTTTGCGTGTTGCCGCCGCTCACCGATGCCCGTGGCGGTTGTAGATGTGGCCCGCTCCGAACACCGGAGCCGCGCCACCGGACCGCTCGAGACCCATTCGCCCTGCCGGCGTCAATGCGCCGCCATTCAGCACGTCGCGATTGGGATACATTGATGCAAATGCGGCGGGCTCCTGATCGGCAAAGGACCAAGCCGCGGAGGCGGATGATATCGTTGCCGTTGAGAGCAGCACTGCGGCGATCAGGGTTTTGAATGCACTCATAGCGAATCTCCATTGTTCGTGACGTGCGGAGAGTCGCTTGGCGATGATCGCTGCTCGGCTGATGGCGTTTCCGGAATTGCTTTCTATACCGGGCTATATAGGCAGTCCGGCCAAAAAACCCCGATTGCTGTGCATCACTCTTGCGAGAAGATGACGGGAATATCAGGCAGAGCGCGCGGTTACGAAGGTCTGATGCGTCTTCGAAGCCGAACTCTGTCACAATTGTCATAGTTGCTCGCGCGATCGTGCATGGTCGAATCGTGTGCGACGCCCAGTTCAAGGTGCAGGTCATACAACATGAGGAGTGTGAGCCATGAGACTGCTCTGGTTTCTCTGCGTCGTTGCCAGCCTTGCGCTCTCGGGCGTTGCATCTGCCCGCGGCGGCATGGGATCTCACATGTCGATGGAGAGCGGCGGCGCGCTCGGTACCAGCGCTGCTGCGCCGGGAACGAACTCGCTCGGCACCGCGCTCCCGTCATCGGAGGGGGTTGGTCATCCGACGAAGGGACCGCTGCTCGGCTCGGATGCGACCATCGACAAGGAGGACGCACGGGTCGAGAAGATGCTGGAAGGATCCATCTGTCGCGGCTGCTGACGTGCGAGCATTGCGATATTTGCGGCGAGTGTCTGGCGGCCTTGGTCGCCGGACAGATTGTGTATTTTGAAAGCGTTGGTGATACGCTGGGCGCAAGATCAAACAACCGCCTGGGGCTATGCCGATGATGGCCGAGCCAAACCAGCGCCCCGTCTACGCTTGCGCTGAATGGGAGATCGATCTTGCCAGACGCGAACTGCGCTCGATGGGAGAGTCCGTTCCTCTGGGCGGTCGTGCCTTTGAGATTCTTGCGGAATTGGCTCAGGCCGAAGGCGGGCTGGTCACCAAGAATGACCTGACAGAGCGTGTCTGGCGCGGCGTCTTCGTCGAGGAGAGTGCACTTCGGGTCCATATCGCGGCGATCCGGAAGGCCTTTGGTTCGGATCGTGACATGCTGGCGACAACGGTCGGCCGGGGCTATCGCCTGCTGGGTTCATGGCGGACCCGGCAGATGGATGCCCCGCTACAATCTGCCGCACCCCAGCCACTGCCGTCGACCAACATTCCCAATGCATCATTCGTTCTCATCGGCCGCACCACCGCGGTCGCGCGTTTGTGGGAGCTTCTGTCGGCTTATCGCGTCGTGAGCCTCGTCGGGCCTGGCGGGATCGGCAAGACGGCCCTTGCACTACAAGCTGCCAGGACGCCGCCAGCCGGTTTTGCGGCCGACCGGTTGCTGGTCGAATTGGCCTCGCTGCCCGATCCCAAGCTCGTGTGCTCGGCCGTCGCCAGCACGCTCGGTATCAAGCTCGAAGGGGAGGAGATCACCCCGGGCTCCATAGCGCGCGCGATTGGAGCCAGGCAGTTGTTGCTCATTCTCGACAATTGCGAGCACGTCGTTGATACCGTGGCCCAACTGGCCGAGACGATCGTCAGCCAGTGTTCCGGAACGATCGTCCTGGCGACAAGTCGCGAAGCGCTGCGCATTGACGGCGAACATGTCTATCGCGTTCCGCCCCTGGCTGTGCCGCCCGAAGTCCGGCTCGGGTCTGACGCCGCATCGGCCTACACGGCGGTGGAATTGTTCACGACCAGAGCGAAAGCGCTGGGCTCCAGCTTCGCGCTCGACGAAGAGAACCTCGATGCCGTCGCAGCCATCTGCCGCCGGCTGGATGGCATTCCGCTCGCGATCGAGTTCGCGGCGGCACGCGCCGTGATGCTCAGTCCGCCGAAGATCGCGGCACTTCTCGACGACAGGTTCAAATTTCTGACGACCGGCCGGCGTACTGCGTTGCCCCGGCAGCAAACGCTTCGTGCGACGCTCGACTGGAGCTACGATCTACTGCCGGACGCCGAGGCGCGGGTCCTGCGGCGGCTCGGCGTATTTGCCGGAGAGTTTCTGCTCGATGCCGTGATCGCGGTCGCCGGCGAAGGGATGGGCGATGTCACCGCGGAGCTTGCCAACCTGGTGGCAAAGTCGCTCGTCCTTGCGGATATTCGCGGCGAGCGCCCGTACTATCGCCTGCTGGACACCACGCGCGCCTATGCACTGGAAAAGCTTCACGCCAGCGGCGAATTTCCCTGCGTCGCGCGCCGCCAGGCCGGATACTATGGCGGGTTCTTTGCGAATGCGGAAGCTGACAGCGAAGTGAAGCCGCAGGCGGAGTGGCTCGGCTTCTATGGCCAGCACATCGACAACGTACGATCCAGCCTCGATTGGGCTTTCTCGCCCGACGGAGATGCGCAGATCGGAGTGGCGCTGACCGCAGGGGCCGTCCCGTTATGGGTACAATTGTCGCTCCTCGCCGAGTGCCGCGAGCGGACCGAACTGGCGTTGGCCAGCCTCGACGGCAGCGCCGCGGGCGCTTTGCGGCTTCGCATGCAATTATCGGCCGCGCTTGGCTGGTCACTGATGTACGGCGTTGGCAGGGCTCGAGAGGCCGGTCCGGCCTGGGCGGCGACCCTGCAGCTGGCCGAGCAGCTCGGCGACAGCGACTATCTGTTGCGTGCGCTTTGGGGGCTCTGCATCGATCAATTCAACAACGGCGAGTTCCGCAAGGCGTTGGAATTCGCGCACCGCTTCGCGGATATCGTGGCCGATTCCCAAAATTCGGTCGACCGGATGATGGGCGATCGGCTGCTTGCCACCACGCTGCACTACCTCGGCGACCAGCGGCTGGCGCATCATCACATTGGGCGGACCTTGTCTCGCCTTTCCGATCTGGCGGCGAAGCCGCAGGTGATCCGTTTCAGGTTCGACCTGCGAGCCTCGGCACGCTATTTCCAGGCGCGCATCCTGTGGCTTCTCGGGTTGGCGGATCAGGCACTGAGCGTCGTCGAGCGCAATGTCGAGGAGGGCCGTGCGAGTGGTCATGCCCTGACCTTCTGCAGCGTACTCGGCCAGGGTGCCTGTCCGATTGCTTTCCTGGCCGGCGACCTCGATGCTGCGGAAGGCTATTGCACCATGCTGCTCGAGCACACCGAACGTCATCCGATCCGTCTATGGAACGTATGGGCGCGCGCCTTCAGGGGCATGGTGATGGCGCGGCGTGGCGATGTCGCCGCCGGATTGACGTTGCTGCGCAAGGCGCTCGAGCTGGCGGGCGACGCGCGTTTCCTGCCGCGCTTCCTGCTTCCTCTCGGCGAACTGGCAGCATGTCTCGGAGAGGTCGGCGAAGTATCGCTGGGGCTTGCGACCGCGGACGAGGCGCTTGCGCGCTGCGAGGCGAGGGATGAGCGGTGGTACGCGGCTGAGCTCTGGCGCATCAAGGGCGAGTTGCTCCGGCATCCCGGCGAGCGTCGCTCGGCTATCGCCGCCGAGCAGTGCTTCGACAAGGCTTTCGAAGTCGCGCGCGGCCAAGGTGCGCTGTTCTGGGAGCTGAGAGCGGCCATCAGCCTGGCACGGTTGAGGACGAGTCAGGGCCGTCCCGCCGATGCGCACCAAATCGTGGCTCTTGTGTACGCCAAATTCACTGAGGGTTTCGAGACCTCGGATCTCAGGCTCGCGAGAGCGATGATGACGGAGTTTTCGACCTAATAGTACGGGCGGTGCTCCAGGATGCCCCGGGGGCGGCGTCCGATACATGTCATCGGACGCAGGTGCGGCCTCGGCGAGCGCCGCATCCCCCGTGCTCCAAAACGTTGGCTTCGAAGTCCTATTGCCGGACCAAGAATGCGCCGGCCTCTCGACGCGGTCTTTCCACGCCGCGCGCTTCTATCCGGATTGCACGGCATCGCGGCCAGCCACACGACTTGGGCCACTGCAGGTTGGCAAACCCCACGCGAGTTTGTCAGAGCCATCAACTCGCGGCGAGCGAGCCCGAAGGCGGAGACGCCAATTCGGCAAGCAATTCGCTGGCCGCTTTCAGGACGGGCGTATTGAACCCCTCGGTGAATCGTCCATAGATGGGCGCAAGCACGTCTTGCGCTTCACTGCGGCGGCCCCGCCGCTGCAATAGCCTTGCAAGATCGATTGTCGTGCGCAACTCAAAACCGAGCGCCCCCTGATGTCGGGCCAGGTCAAGTGACTGCGCCAGGCTCCGCTCCGCCTCCAGGAAGTCGGGATTGTCCTTACGGATCAGCACTTCTGCCCTTGCCCGCAACATGTCCGGCATCTCCACCATGAAGTTGCGACGCCGACCCCGGGCAATCGCCTGATCGAGGATGTCGAGTGCTTCATCTCCACGACCCGTCGCCGCCAGAGCTTCCGCGAGCGGCACGCAAAGTCCGGCCGCCGCGCCGTAGCGCTGGCTCTGCAGCTTCTTGACGGAGCTGTTCAGCATGGCCAGCCCGACATCACTTTCGCCGCGGGCCAACAGCGCAATCCCTTTCATGGCGTCGCCGACCGTCTGGAGGGTGGCGAGATTGTGCTTGCGGGTCTCCACGAGGAGCCTGTCAATGTGCTCTTCGCACACACCCACATCCCCGTTCCAAAGGAAAACGCCGAATGCCCAGGGCAGCGCTATGCACAATATGGTTGGATGGTTGATGGCGATCACATCGGAGATGGCTTGGCGCGCCGTCGCCGTGGCCTGATCGGGATGTCCCTCGAGCCATAAGATGCGGGCGAGGGTGATTTGAGGACGCCTCGGGTAATCGGACGTCAGGCCGCCACGGGAGTCGCCTTCCAGGCCCGGATGGGACAGCGCCGCTTCGACGTACGAGCGAGACGCGGCAACCTCGCCCAGATAGTGGCACGACGTGCCGAGCAACATGCGCATGCGCGCCACCCCGACGGAATCGTTGCCGGCGAGGGCAATCGCTTCGCCGCGCTTTGCGGTGGCCAGCGCATCGTCGAAATTGCCGACGAGCAGTTGGAGCAGATGCAGTCGGCCAATCAGACGGATTTGGCCGGCGACATCGCCAATTGTCTCGGCCAGCCCGACCGCTCTGTCGAGATAGCCGACGCCCAATTCGTCGATTTGTCCCGTCAGCATCCGGGCAGACGCCAGCGCGGCATGAAGTGCGAGGTCGTGCCTGACACTTCCGCCCGTCTCATGAAGCGCTTCGATTGCGCGCGTGACCCAGAGCTGGCATTCGGTGAAGAGCGACAGCTTGAAGAACAGGGGGATCGCTGCGGCAGCGAGGCCGACGCCGGTTCTGCGGTCGCCTCGATCCGAGAAGCACCACGCTAGCGCACTGCGTATGTCGCCGAATTGATCGGCCATCGACGACAGGCCTTCATTCGGCTCGTCGGCCGTCTTTTCAAGCAAATCCCGAAAGTAGGAGGCGTGGCGTAGCGGCACGATCTCGGCGTCGGTGCTGGCGGCGAGCTTCTCCTGCGCGTAGGCCCGCGTCGCGTCCGCGAACCTGTAGCGAATCGATTGCGAGCCCTGGTTCAGGGCAAGCATCGATTTGGCCACGAGGTTGTCGAGCGCAGCCATGGTCGTGTCGTCGCTGGTCGCATCGCTGCCGGCGATCGCTCGGGCGGCATCGGCGGTGAAGCTGCCGACGAACACGGATAGCTGGCAGAGAACCACCCGTTCGGGCCCGGATAGAAGATCGTAGCTCCACTCGATGGTTGCGCGGAGCGTCCGGTGCCGGGGCAGCGCCGTGCGTCGTCCTTCCCAGAGCAGATTGAAGTGCTTGTCGAGGAGTTGGACCATGGCTTTGACGCCGTAGGCGGTCACATGGCCGGCGGTGAGCTCGATCGCGAGCGGGATGCCATTGAGCCGACAGCAGAGGTTGCCGACGTCCGACGCGTTCGCATCCGTCAATCCGAACCCACCTCCAGCTGCGGCCGCGCGTTCCACGAAGAGCTTTACGGAGGGGTAGGCAATCGCGCTCTCGGCCGTCAGAACGGTGTTTTCCGGCGGGCTTGTCAGAGGCGAGAGGCGATATGTGTGCTCGCCTTCGACCCGCAGCAGCTCCCGGCTCGTGGCCATGATGTGCAGCTGCGGTGCCTCCTGGTAGAGCCGTTCAGCCAGCGCCGCCGCGGCGTCGACGACATGCTCGCAGCAATCCAGAATGAGCAGCATCCGCCGGTCGCGCAGGAATGCCACAAGGTTGTTTGAGGGGTCGTCCGATCGCGCCCGCAGCCCGAGCGAAGATGCTGCAATGGCCGGCACCAGAGCGGCATCGCGGGTCTCGCCGAGACTGACGAAGTGAACCTGGCCGGCGAATTCCGCGAGAAGGGCGTGGCCCGCGGAAACAGCGACCGTCGTCTTGCCGATGCCGCCCGGGCCGACGACCGTGATGAAACGCTGGGCTTTGAGCCTTTCCGATATATCCTGGATGGTTTGCTCGCGGCCCACCATCTGCCAGGGATGTGCCGGCAGGTTGTGCGCGCGAACAGGCTTGGTCGGTGCAGGTTGATTCTGCTCCGGGCTCGCGGCCGAACCGACGAAACAATAACCCTGTCCCGAGACCGTGCTCAGATATTTGGCGCCGGCATTGCCGTCCCCGAGCGCCTTGCGGAGTGCTGCGATATGGACGCGCAAGCTGTTGTCATCGACGCTGGAGCCTGGCCATGTCCTGGCGATCAAATCGCTCTTGCTGACGACGTCGCCCGCATGCCGGATCAGTGTCAGCAGAAGGTCAAATGCGCGAGCCGACAGTTGAACCGGATTGCCATCTTTCTCGATCCGTCTCTGCGAGGCGTCCAGACGAAACGGCCCAAAGACGAAAATCTCTTGAGCGGAGCTCTCCTGGAGAGAGGGTCCGGTCGTGGCTGTTGTGGCGTTGCTCTGCCAGCGGTGGACCATTTGAAAATATTAAATCCGACGACCGACTCGTCGTACTCTATGACTTGAACTCGGGCCGAAACGTGTGACCGCGGTGGCAGCGGTGGCAGCTCCAAACGTAACATCCAGCAGTATCGCGGTAAAGGATCACCGATGAATGTCGCTGATCACTTTCGTCCGGAGGGCAGGGAACTCCGGGGAGAGTCCCGATTTTTTGGGAAACGACCGTCGATTGGGGAAATCTCCGCCAATGGGTGATCTCATCGGATCAACACGGGCTTGAGAAGATCCTCCAGGCCGATCCGGCGGAACAGTTCCGTGCGAGCGCGGTCGGCGACGGCGTCGACAGCTGCCGCCCCATCGTCATCCGGGCCGAAATGAACTTTCAGCGGACGTTGTCCGAACGGCATGTTCACGACATTCGCAACTGTGCTTGCGACATCTTGTGGGGCCGTATCCTTCGGCGAAAGCTGCGCGAGTCCCGCAAGCGCGATTTCACTCACGTCGGCGGTTGGACCATCCGCGTATTCTTCCGCCCGAACAGTATCCTGCGGCCGGCCGGATCGGACATAGTGGCCGGGTCCGAGAGCACTGGGAACGATGATGGTCGTCTCGACGCCCCAACGTGCGAGCTCGCCGGCGTAACTGAGTGCCAGCGAATCCAGGGCGGCTTCCGTTGAAGCACAGGCGCCGAGGAACGGAACCGAGCTGCCCCGCGCGCTGCTTGACGTGATCCATATCAGCAAGCCCTGACCCTGCTTGCGCAATTGTGGCAACGCCGCGCGATTGAGGCGCTGTGCGATCAGGACGTTGGTATCGTAGAGCTCGGCAAGCTGCTCCGGCGTGAAGGCTTCTGCGGGTCCGTAAACGACTTGCCGGGCATTGTGCACGACCACGTCGAGGCGGCCGTTTTCGGCGATGATGGTCTCAACGGCCGAGGTCACTGAGGATTCCGAAGAGACGTCGAACTCGATCGTGCGGAGATCGGCGCCGGGCTGGCCGGGATTTGATCCAGCCTCCTCGATCCCTTGCGCAATAGGGCCACTCATTTCCTGGCTTGAAACGTAGACCGTGTGGCCTGCCTGCATCAGTTGCCGGCAGGTGGTTCGTCCGATGCTGTTTGCAGCACCCGTGACGATGATCACTTTGCTCATTCGATTCCCAATCGCATTCCAGCCTCTGCGGCGCTGGCGGCCCCGTCGCGACACGGTCCATCGTTCGGGAGTCGACCGCCGCCATCGTGCGAAGCGCATCTGGAATAGGGCGGGGCGCAGGGTGGGTCTTTTCGGGCATCACGATCGATTGTCAAATTGCACGAAAAATTTCGAGAATGCCCGAAGCTGGATCCGGTCCGGCGAACGCCGAAGACAGTTCAGGCGGGCCTTCGCGAAATTGGCGGTGGGTTCGAAAAGATCGGGCCCTGGCCGCCGGCTACAAGGAGGCTGCGTCGCTCGAAAGAGCGCCGCGCGCGCCCGATCGCCAGGCGGTCTGCGCATCGCAAAGGAGACCGGATGAATCAAGGCAAGCTACCACGTTCGGGGCTTGGGTCCCTCGTCCTGATTGCGGCCGTGGTCGGCGGCGGCGCGCTGCCTTCGCATACACTGCTGGATGGCTCTCGCCGGGGCGTCTGACGCCGGAACGGATGATCGCGGCGCTGACGCCTCCGAGCGGCCCGCCGCTCGGGCACCGGCGAAATCATGCCAAGGGAATCTGCTTCACCGGGACATTCGAGGCGAATGGAAACGGCGCGGAACTCTCCCGGGCCAAGGTCTTCGCGCAGGGGCACTATCCGGCCCTGGGCCGTTTCAATCTCGGCACAGCCGATCCGAACGCGGTCGATGCGACCGTGCGCGTCCGCGGCCTGGGATTGATGATCACGACGGCAGACGGCGAAGAGTGGCGCATGGCGATGATCAACCCGCCGTTCTTTGCGGTTTCCACGCCGCAGGCATTTCACGACCTGCTGATCGCATCCGGCAAGAAGGATCCGGAGGCGATGAAGGCGTTCATTCAGGCCAACCCGGAATTCGGCCCCTTCGCGGCCTGGGCCAAGACGGCGCCCTGGACCGGCAGTTATGCGGAGGAGCCCTATAACGGCCTCAACAGCTTCGTTTTCACGGACGCCGGAGGCGGCGACCACACCGTGCGATGGTCGCTGTTGCCCTCGGCGCAACCCATTCCGATCTCGCAGGCCGACCTCGAAAAGCGCGGGCCGGATTATCTCGAGCAGGAGATCACCGAACGGGTCCGGACCGCCGGTCCACTGCGATGGACCATGGTCACGACCGTGGCCGATCCGGGTGACCCGACCGCGGATCCGAGCAAGGCCTGGCCCGAGAGCCGTCGCAAGGTGGCGGTCGGAACGCTGATCGTGCAGCGGATCGAGCCGGAGCGCGATGGACCATGCCGCGACATCAATTTCGATCCGGCGGTCCTGCCACAGGGAATCCGGGTGTCGGACGATCCGTTCCCGGCTGCACGCTCATCGGTCTACCGCAAATCCTACGATCTGCGCGCGGCCGAAGCCAGGGACTATCCGCGAACCGGGACCGCCAAGCCATGACCAGCGCTCCTCGTCGTTTTGCCTTGATCCAGCGCGTTCTGCACTGGCTGATGGCGGTCTGCATCCTTGCCATGCTGTTCATTGGTGTCGGCATGGTCTCCACGGTCGCGCCGAAATATCTGCCGCTCATCCTGGTCCACAAGACGATCGGCGTCATCCTGCTGGTCCTCGTTCTGATCAGGCTGGCGTTGCGGCTGCATTACGGTGCGCCGCCATTGCCGGCCGATCTTTCGAGACCCATGAAGTTTGGAGCAAGATTGTCGCATCAGCTGCTGTATGGCCTCATGATCGTCATGCCGTTGCTCGGTCTCGGCATGCTCTGGGCCGCGGCCTATCCGGTCGTCCTGTATGGCGGGATCCAAATTCCCGCACTGCTGCCGCAGAGCGACCTGATGCACACGCTGCTCTGGAATGCCCACGTCTATCTGGGTTTCGCGTTCTTTGCCCTCGTGCTGCTGCATCTGGCGGCGGGGCTATTCCACGCATTGATCCGTCGCGATGGCGTATTCGCATCGATGTCGCTTCTGCCGCTGCGGGACAGGGTGACACAAGCGAAATGAACCCGCGGCGCGCCAGCGGGCGCCTCTCGCAGGCGTGCGATCCCAAAAGGATCTTTCGCGCTCGAAAGATTCCTCGCGCACCGCGCGGTTAGATGTTTCCAACCTCCAACACAAGGATGCCGACCATGACCAAAGCAGACCTCCAAAGCCCGACGGATCTCGGAGCGAATGCGAACCGGGACGTTCCAGCCGCGCTGAGAGCGCTGCTCGCCGACGTTTTCGCTCTCTACCTGAAGACCAAGAACTTCCACTGGCACGTGTCGGGCAGCCACTTTCGCGACTACCACCTTATGCTCGACGAGCAGGCCGACCAGATCTTCGCCATGACTGACGACATCGCCGAACGCGCACGCAAGATCGGCGGCACGACGCTACGCTCGATCGGCCACATCGTGCGCGAGCAGCGCATTCTCGACAACGATGCCGACTACGTCGACCCGCAGGACATGCTCGCCGAGCTGCGCAGCGACAACCAGCAGCTAACGCGGGAAATGCGCCGGGTCCACGAGCTCTGCGACGAGTACGGCGATGTCGCCACCGCGAGCGTCCTGGAAAACTGGATCGACGAGACGGAACGGCGCATCTGGTTCCTCTACGAGACCGGCCGAAGCGGCCAGAACCCGTAAGTGCAAAGCACGCCGTTGGGCCGGGAGGCTGGTGAAGGATGAGCAGCCTCTCGGAACTCCTGCCGGATGGCGGCGTCAAGGCGGAGCGCCTGCTGCTGCGTGAGCTCGCGCACCGGATCGACGACGAGCTCGCCTCGGCGATTGATCTGGTGGCGCAGGCGGCCGATCGTTGCGACGGCCTCGAAACGAGGGCGACCCTCGCTTCCGTGCAGGACCGGCTGGAAGGTCATGCACAACTTCACCACGCGCTGCAAATGCCGCAGTTCACCACCACCGTCGATCTGGCGGCCTATCTTCAGCAATTGTGCCGCTCGATCAGCCGCTCGAGCCTCGAAGACAAGGGTATTGCGCTCTCGCTGCTGCTGCATCCGCTGCAGATGAGTTCCGAGCGCTGCTGGCTGCTGGGGATGATCGTCTTCGAACTGATCACTGGTGCGGTGCGCCACGTGTCCCACTACGGAGCAGGCGCCATTCGTCTCGAAGTATGGCTCACGGCGACGTCGGTTGCGTGCAGCATCATGGACAACGGCTCGTCCGACGAAAGTCGGTACCGGGAAGAGGACCGCTCCATCGTCGAGACGCTTGCGGCGCGTCTGCACGGGACCGTCGACGTCCGCGGCGGCCCCGACGGATTCAGGACCGTCGTGACCATCCCGCGCTAGTCGCGGCTCTCGCGCAACGATCCGTATCGTGCGGATCAAATAATATCGCGGCGACCTCGAAAGATGAGTTGGGACGGATCTCGATACGCTTGCCCTATTCATGATCTGCGGATCGTCGTGCGAACAAGGGTCAAGCCATGACGGACATGTCGAACTCGAAGGCCTCGCTCGGATGGGCCATCCACGCCATCACCGGAAAATGGGGCTGGTTCGTTGCGCTGGGTGTCGGCGAACTGATCCTCGGCGGTGTTGCATCTGCCAATCTGATGGCGGCGAACCTCGCGTCCGTACTGGTCATCGGCGCCACCATGGCGGTCGCCGGCATCTTCCAGATCGTGCAAGCGTTTTCAGTGCGCGGCTTGCGGGGATTCCTGCTCTGGCTGCTGGCCGGGATCGTCTATGCGGCCGCCGGGGCCATCATACTCTACGATCCGATCCTGGCTTCGTTCACGCTGTCTCTCGCAGTGTGCGCCTTCCTGGTCGTAGCCGGGGTGATAAGGATCTGGGCCGGGTTCCATATGCGGCCGGCCGCGGGCTGGCGTTGGATCGTGGCTGCGGGCGTCCTGACCTTCTGCGTCGGGGTCATGCTGGTTGCGGCTTGGCCCGCCATCGGTTTGTGGCTGCTTGGTGTGATGCTGGTCGTCGACCTGATCTTCCAAGGATGGGGATTCATCGCATTCGGGATCGCGCTCAAGAGCCGCGCGTCGCGCCATTCGTCCCAGCCGGCGACGGTATGAGTCATGGCGAAAGGCTCGACATTCACGCGGCATTGGGAGATTGCCTGGCGCGGCGGTCAGACGAAGTCGACCTCGCGGCTGGTTGCCGAGGAGACCGCGATCGCGCTCACCTATAACGGCTCGACCCATGCGGTGATGATGGGCACGCCGGGAGATCTGGAGGATTTCGGTATCGGCTTCAGCCTCACCGAGGCCATCGTCGAACGCGCGAGCGAGATCAGCAGCATCGAGCTGATTCCCAACGATCTCGGCGTCGAGGTTCGGATGTGGCTCGATGGCGACCGCGCGGCATCCCTGGCTGCACGGCGCCGAACCATCAGCGGCCCCGTTGGCTGCGGGCTATGCGGCATCGAGAGCCTCGAACAGGCTCGCCGTGCGCCGGCGCGGGTGAAGGGCCGGGGCATCGTTTTTCACGCGCGCGACTTGCTGGGCGCCATGCAGGCCCTTTCTCCGCACCAAATCCTGAATCAGCAAACGCGGGCCGTCCACGCGGCGGCCTTCTGGCATCCGCGGGCCGGCATCGGCCTGGTCAGAGAGGACGTCGGCCGGCACAATGCGCTCGACAAGCTCGCCGGCGCGATCGTACGCGAGGGGAGATCGGCGTGCGATGGCGCGGTACTGCTGACCAGCCGCGTTTCGGTCGAGATGGTGCAGAAAGCGGCGATGCTCGGCGCACCGGTCATCGTGGCCGTATCCGCACCCACCGCACTCGCGATCAAGACCGCGGATGAAGCGGGGATCACGCTGCTCGCGATCGCTCGCGATGACGGATACGGCGTATTCACGCACCCGCGTCGCGTTCTGCTGCCGGATGAGGCCGCAACGCACGCCGGCTGCTGACCTCGCGGGCCGACGCACATGGCGATGCAAGCCGTATCTCCGGAACCGGTCGCCGAGACCGGAAGCGTCGTCCATGCTCCGGAGCGATCGGTTCTCGTGGCGTCTCTTCTGAGCATGACGGGCGGCTTTCTCGACGCCTTTACGTGGCTCTCGCTCGGCGGCGTGTTTGCAAGCTCGCAAACCGGCAATGTTATCTTCCTCGGCATCGACGCCATGTCCGGGCAATGGCGGCAGGCAACCCATCATCTTCTTCCGCTTGCCGCCTTTCTGCTCGGCGCATCGCTGGCAATCCGCCTCAAAGTCGCCGCTGCTCTGCCTCGCCGGAGAGATCGTCTGCCTGGTCGCGGTGATGCTGTTGTATCATCAGATTCCGGACATGATCACGATCCTCGGAATCTCCTTCGGCGCCGCGCTGCAGTCGGCCAGCTTCAGGCAGGTCGAGCGCTGGAAATATCTCACCGTCACCGTCACCGGCAACATGCTCCGTGCCCTCGATCAATCAGTTGCGTCCGATCGCGATGCGGCGCGCGGCGCCGCAGTCATGCTTCTGGTCTGCCTGATGTTCCTGTCGGGGGCCGCCATCGGGGCCTGCGTGACGAAATGGCTGCAGGCCTGGAGCCTTGTCCTGCCGATCGCATCGTCGGTATGCGTTCTTTGGCTCTGCCGGCCACAGCTGCGAAGCTGAACCGTCGATCCACATCCCATGATTTTGCTCGTTGACGGTGCGGAGCGCGCACCATGCCATTCGGCAAAAGGACGTTCATTCACGGAAGCATGCGCCTCATGCGGTGCATACACTTTCTAACAGCGCCGAGATGGCCTTTCGACGTCAACTGCCAAGAGGCACGGATGAACAACCTTCGCAAAGAGACGGACAGCCTGGGTGAAGTGGACGTTGCCGCGGATAAGCTCTGGGGGGCGCAGACGCAGCGTTCGCTCGAGCATTTCAGCATCGGCAAGGACCTGATGCCGCGCGAAATGATCCAGTCCTACGCGATCCTGAAGAAGGCGGCCGCGAACGCCAATTGCGCCGGCGGCCGTCTCGACGGCAAGCTCCACAAGCTGATCGCGCATGTCTGTGACGAGATCCTCTCCGGCCAGCATCAGGACATGTTTCCGCTTCACGTCTGGATGACCGGCAGCGGCACGCAATTCAACATGAACGTGAACGAGGTGATCTCGAACCGATGCTGCCAGCTTGCGGGCACGCCGCTCGGGAGCAAGCACCCGGTTCACCCGAACGATCACGTCAATATGTCGCAATCCTCGAACGACAGCTTTCCCTCGGCTATGTACATCGCAGCCGCGATGAACGTGACCGAGCGGCTCGTTCCGGCGGTCGAGGCGTTGCACGACGCAATCGCGGCAAAATCGAGCCAGTGGGACGACGTCGTCAAGATCGGCAGAACCCACATGCAGGACGCGACCCCCCTGACGCTCGGGCAGGAATGGTCCGGCTATGCCGGCATGCTCGCCGACGATCTGGCCCGCATCGACGACGCGCTCAAGGGCGTCTTCCGGCTCGCCCTGGGCGGTACGGCCGTCGGCACCGGCATCAATGCCGCGCCGGGCTTCGCCGAGGCCGTCGCTGCGGAAATCGCGCGGCTGACGGGGCTGCCCTTCGTCAGCGCACCGAACAAGTTTGCCGTCCAGGGCGCGCATGACGCGCCGGTGCAGCTATCCGGCACGCTCCGCACGCTCGCGGGATCGCTCTACAAGATCGCGAACGACATCCGTCTGATGTCCTGCGGCCCGCGCGCGGGCTTTGCCGAATTGCTGATCCCCGAGAACGAGCCGGGTTCGTCGATCATGCCGGGCAAGGTCAACCCGACGCAGGCCGAAGCACTGACGATGATCGCCGTGCAGGTGATGGCGAACGACGTCGCCGTCGGGTTCGGCGGAGCCGGCGGCTATCTGGAAATGAATGTCTACAAGCCGCTGATCATCCACAACATCGCGCAGTCCGTCACCATCCTGACCGATGGTTGCACCAATTTCCGCACCTTCCTCGTCGAGGGCACCGAGCCGAACCACAGGAAGATCAAGGAGTATGTCGAGAGATCGCTGATGCTCGTGACTGCGCTGGCGCCCGTGATCGGCTACGACAAGGCGTCGCGGATCGCGCACTATGCGATGGACAACGATCTCACGCTGAAGTCGGCGGCGCTCAAGCTCGGTTTCGTGACCGAGCCGGAGTTCGACCGCATCGTGGATCCCGCCAAGATGGTCAAGCCCTATGTGGCCGAGATCAAGGTGCCGCTCGCAATCGGCGCGAAGGCCGGCTGAAGGGGCGGCGGCAATGATCCGGTGCGTCAGACTCTGGACGGGTGCGGATGGCAAGTCGCACTTCGAGGATGGCGTCGTCGAGCTCGCGCGCGGGGCGAGGGGCGATGCGCTCAGCGCAAAGCTTCGGATCGATGCCGCTTCGTTCCACGAAACGGATGCAGATCCGAAACTCGGCTGGCATCCCGACGCAGCGCGCCAGCTCGTCATGTCCCTGAGCGGGACGCTACGGTTCGAAACTGCGGATGGAAGCTTCACGCTGCGCCCGGGCGATGTCCTGTTCACGGAAGATACCGGTGGGACGGGCCACAATTGGACAATGACGGACGAGGCGCCGTGGCGGCGCCTCTACACGGTTCTCGAGCCGGACGCCGAGGTGCCGTTCCGGTCCGAACGACGCCGCGCAGGCGGCGCAACCACAATGCAAGGAGAGACACGATGATCCGCTGTGTGCGCCTATGGACCGGAGAGGACAACAACTCGCATTTCGAGGAAGGCTTCCTCGAGCTGGAGCCGGGACAGCGCGGCGACTTCCTGACCGGAAAGATCGATGCCGCCAGCGTCTCCTTTCAGGAAACGGAATCGGGCGGAGCTTTCGCCTGGCACACCGCGCCGATCCGGCAGCTGGTGATCACGCTCAGCGGATCGCTCGATTTCCAGACGCGTGACGGCCACCACTTCCTGCTCCACCCCGGCAACATCCTGCTGGCGGAGGACACCGCCGGCTCGGGGCATAGCTGGAAATTGACCGACGATTCATCCTGGCGCCGTGCCTACGTGATCCTGCGCCCGGGAGCGGACGTGCCGTTCCGCGCCAAGGTGCGGCAATCGGTGCGGGCCTGATCGAGCCATCCAAAGCAGCAACACCCGACGAAGGAAATAGCCATGTCAGCAGCTTCCGACCGCGAAACTGATGTCGTCCTCATTGGCGCCGGCATCATGAGCGCGACCCTCGGCGTCTTTCTCAAGGAGCTCGAGCCCTCTCTGTCGATCCAGATGTGCGAGATTCTCGGGGATTGCGCGCAGGAAAGCTCCGACTCCTGGAACAATGCCGGTACCGGCCACGCGGCGAACTGCGAGATGAACTATACGCCGCAGCGGCCCGACGGCAGCATCGACATCTCCAAGGCGCTCCAGGTCAATGTCGAGTTCGATCTGTCCCGGCAGTTCTGGTCCTACCTGATCGGGCGCGGAGAGATCGCGGATCCGCAAGCGTTCATCCATCCGGTCCCGCATATGAGCTTCGTGCACGGCGCGGAGAACGTCGAATTTCTCGGAAAGCGGTTCAAGGCGATGTCGGCCCATCATTGCTATGAGGGGATGGAGCATACCGAGGATCCCAGGCAGATTGCCGAATGGGCGCCGCTGGTGATGGACGGACGGAGTGGCGACGAGCCGGTTGCCGCAACGCGGATCGTCACCGGCACCGACGTCGACTACGGCTCGTTGACGCATCTGCTGGTCAAGCATCTGGTCAACCAGCCGGGCTGCGCCGTCCACTACAATAGCTGTGTCACCGGTCTTGACCGGGAGCAGGGCGGCCGGTGGCGCGTCGAAGTGCGCGACACCGCGAGCGGCGAGACGCGATCGGTGCGCGCAAAGTTCGTCTTCATCGGTGCCGGCGGCGGTGCGCTGCCGTTGCTGGAGAAATCCGGTATCCCGGAGGGGCGCGGCTATGGTGGTTTCCCGGTCAGCGGGATCTGGCTGCGCTGCGATGATCCCGAGATCAACAAGCGTCACCATGCCAAGGTCTACGGCAAGGCCGCGGTCGGCTCCCCGCCGATGTCGGTGCCGCATCTCGATACACGGGTGATCGGCGGCCAGCATTCGTTGTTGTTCGGTCCCTATGCCGGCTTCTCGAGCAAATTCCTCAAGCACGGCTCGCTGCTGGATCTCTTCGAGTCCATTCGTCCCGCCAACGTCAAGCCGCTGCTTTCGGTGGCGCGCGACAATTTCGATCTCACCGAATACCTGGTCGGGCAGGTGCTGCAATCCGAGGGACACCGGCTCGCCGCACTCGACGAATATTTCCCGAAGGCCGACCCGAAGGACTGGAGATTGCAGGTCGCGGGCCAGCGGGTCCAGATCATCAAGCCCAATGTCAAGCGTGGTGGGTTGCTCGAGTTCGGGACCGAGCTCGTCGGCGCGGACGATCATTCGCTGGTGGCCCTGCTCGGCGCATCACCGGGGGCTTCCACCGCCGCGTTCATCGCCATCAGCGTGCTGGAAAAGTGCTTCGCCGGCGAGCTGACGGCAAGCGCCTGGCTGCCCAAGCTGAAGCAGATCATCCCGTCCTATGGCGTGTCGCTGATCGACGATGCGGATTTCTGCCGCCAGATTCGTGCAGCGACCGCTGCGGTCCTCAAGGTCGACAACATTCCGCAGCCGGCCGCACGCGCGCCGGCGGCCGCGAAGCGGGCGTGAACCAACGGAGAATGTTCGATGGACCCGACGGCGCTCCTTCTGTCGCGGCTGCAATTCGCCTTCACCATCTCGTTTCACATCATCTTCCCGGCGTTCACGATCGGGCTTGCCGCCTGGCTCACCGTGCTCGAAGCGATGCACCAGTACAGTGGCAAGCCCGTCTACCGGACCCTGTTCGCGTTCTGGCTGAAGATCTTCGGCGTGGCGTTTGGCATGGGCGTCGTATCGGGCGTGGTGATGGCGTTTCAGTTCGGAACGAACTGGAGTGTGCTCTCGAAGATGTCGGGCCCGATCCAGGGCCCGCTGCTCTCCTACGAGACCTTCACCGCCTTCATGCTGGAAGCGGCCTTTTTCGGCATCCTCATCTTCGGTCGCCCCCGGGTGCCGCCGTGGTTCTACCTGTTCTCGACGGCGATGGTCGCGCTCGGGACGACGCTTTCGGCGTTCTGGATCATGGTCAACAACAGCTGGATGCAGGTGCCGACCGGCTACGTCCTGCAGAACGACCAGTTCGTGCCTGATGACTGGACGCAGATCATCTTCAATCGCGTGGTCTGGGTCCGGTTTCCGCATATGCTGCTCGCGTCCTATCTGACCGGCGCGTTCTGCGTGGCGGCAACCGGCGCGTGGTATCTGCTGCGGCGGACCTATCGCCCCGAGGCCCATGTCATGCTGCGGATGGGCCTTGCACTTGCGGCGGTGCTGCTGCCGGTCCAGCTCTTCATCGGGCATCTCGTCGGCGACTATGTTCACGATTACCAGCCGGCCAAGTTCGCCGCGATCGAGGCGCGCTGGCATGACGAGCAGCCGGCCTCCGAGGTGCTGATCGCGATCCCGGATTCGAGTACCGAATCGAACAAATACGCGATATCGATTCCCGTGCTCGGGAGCATCATCGGAAGCATGAGCCTGACGTCGAAAGAGGTCGGCCTCACCAGCTTCGCGCCGCAGGACCGGCCGCCGGTGCTGATCCCGTTCTTCGCCTTCCGCATCATGGTCGGCTGCGGCTTCGTGATGCTGGGGCTGGCCTGGCTCGGGACCTGGCTCGGCCTCAAGCATCGGCTCGATCGGAACCGCCTCTTGCTGTGGGGCATCTTCCTCAGCTTCCCGCTGCCGTGGGTCGCGATCCTCACCGGCTGGTACACCGCGGAAGTGGGGCGCCAGCCATGGACGGTCTATGGCGTGTTGCGGACTGCAGACGCCGTGACGCCGTTCCTGACCGCGTCGGCTGCGATGACTTCCTTGATCCTGTTCGTCGCGGTCTACGCCTTCATCTTCTCATTCGGGACGTATTACATCTATAAGCTGCTGCGTGCCGGCCCGGCGGGACTCGGTGGCAGGCCGCTCCACGTTCCCGTGCCCAATCGGCCGATGTCGCTCGCCGATCAGGTGCCGGCCGCACGCAGCTATCTCGGGGCGGGAGAATAGCCATGGTGATGTACTGGGTTGCCCTTCTTGCCATCAGTATTCTGATCTATCTCCTTCTCGACGGTTTCGATCTCGGCGTCGGTATGCTGTTCGCGGCGGCCGGGGGCGAGTCGCAACGGGATGCCATGCTGAGCACTGTCGCTCCGGTCTGGGACGGCAATGAAACCTGGCTGATCGTCACGGGCGTGATCATGTGGGGCTCGTTTCCCGTGGTCTACGCCATGGTGATGTCGGCCTTCTATATCCCTGTTCTCGTGATGCTGCTCGGATTGATCCTGCGCGGCGTAGCGTTCGAGTTTCGCGGCAAGGCGCTCAGTTCGCGCTGGGTCTGGGACGTCAGCTTCGTCGTGGGCTCGTTTGCCGCCAGCTTCATGCAGGGCGCGATGGTCGGCGCTCTCGTCGAAGGACTCCAGTTCTCCAACGGCGATTATACCGGCGGAACGCTCGGCTGGCTGACCGCCTTTTCCGCCCTGTGCGGGATCGGGCTCTGCTTCGGCTATTCGCTGCTCGGCGCCTGCTGGCTGGTGCGGAAGTGCGAAGGTCCCGTTCGGGATGCCGCACGGCGCCAGATCCCGCCGCTGGCGATCGGCGTCCTGGTCTTCCTGGCCGTCGTCTTTGCGTATGCGCTTGTCGAACATCTTCCGATTCTACAACGCTGGACCGACCGGCCCTATCTGTTCGTGTTTCCCGTGATCGGCGCAGGTGCGGCCGCGATGCTGGCCAAGAGCATCCTGCGCCATGACGACTATTGGCCGTTCCATATGGTCGCCCTGATCTTCGTCGCGGCTTTCGCCACGCTCGCCCTGTCGTTCTGGCCCTACATGATCCCGTTCGTCGTCACGATCGACGAGGCCGCGGCGCCTCATGCAAGTCTCGCATTCATGTTCTGGGGCGCCGGCCTGTTCGTATTCCCGCTGATGCTGCTCTATGTGGCGGTCGGCTATCGCGTCTTCCGCGGCAAGTCGGCCCCTGCTGCCGATCACTACTGACGGCTGCACGCTCGAAGTTGCCGTGAGCTGTCACGGATAAAAAGAAAGGCGCCGGTTTCGGCGCCTTTCTCGTTCAGAACTCTTGCGAGGCTGGTTCAGGATTTGGGCATGACGCCGGGGCTGTTGTCCGGCCATTGGGCGATCAGCTTCTCATCGATGTTGAAGTGCTGGGCGACCAGTTTGGGTGGCGTGTGCGTCAGCCAGTAGGAGAGCGACACCTCCTCGTAGCGAGGGGCTCGAAACACGCCGACGAACTGCAGCTCGGTGTCGCCGACGTTCTCGACATAGTGGCCGAGATTGCGCCGGACATAGCCGATGTCGCCGGCCGCGAAGTCCGTCGTGAACGCATTGGGGCCGGTGTCGAACACCGTCATTCGCGCCTTGCCCTTGATGTAGTACTGCCACTCGTCGGCATTCGGATGCCAGTGCATCTCCCTGACAGCGCCCGGCGGCATCGACACCAGCGCCGCAGCGACGGTGGTGGCAACCTTGAAGGTCGTGCTGTCGGCGACGCGGATGCTGCCGGCGGAGCTCTCCTTGACCGGGGCCGAGCCGCCGAGCGAGTGGACGAAGGGGTAGGGCGGCGCTTCGGCGTGCTTCGCAACGGCTGCGCGATCGGCGGCGAGATCGCCGGGCACGGTCCCCTGGAAGATCCAGCGGTTGTGCAGCGGGATCTTTGCGAACGCGTCGGCCGGAACACCGAAGTTCTTCGCCAGCACCTCGGGCGGCGTGTGGGCGAACCAGTCGGTCACCAGGAGCGTGTTGAATTCATTGGCGTGGCCGTCGTCGAAACAGATCACGAACTCGCAACCATCGGGGCCCAAGCCCTGCAGCGAATGCGGCGCGCCCGGCGGAAAATACCAGAGGTCGCCGACTTTGAGGTCGCCGACATAGGGACGCCCCTGCGTGTCGAGCACGGTGACGCGGCAGGAGCCGTAGGTCAGGATCGCCCATTCGGCAGCCTGGTGCCAATGCAGCTCGCGGATTCCGCCGGCAGCCAGCCGCATATTGACGCCGGAGATCTCCTTCGAGATGGCGAAATCCTCGACCGTGACCTGACGGGCCCAGCCGCCATTCTGGATGCGCCTCGGCGCATTGTTGAACGAGGCCCAATCCATCGGCAGGCCGCCGACGTCCGTCGGGGGCGGGGTTTGGGCTGAGGGGAAGTGCTTGGCAAGGTCTGGATCTTGAGGACCGGGATCGGACAGGCTTCCCGGGCTCTTGGCGTTCACGGCGCCTTGCGGCGGCTCGTCCGGATTGCCGAAAGTTGCGGCCTGCGCGCTGGAGCCGACCATGGCGGCGCCTGCCGCGGACATGGCCAGCAAATCACGTCTTGAGAACATCTTGGGTCGCTCCTGAAAAATGTCGAAAGCCCTCCGTAGCGACGGGGCTCCTACTCACAAACCTAGTTTCCGGTCGCCGTTTCAGCTTCCGTGAACGCGCTCTTTTTGCCGGAATGCACTGGCTGCTGCGCCCGGCTCCGAACATGTGCAATTGCGAAATTCGGCTTCGTTTTGAAAAGACGGCTCTGCCCGCGCGATCCTTAACTGGCCCGGAGAATTGCCCTATCGCGAGATATCGAGATGACCACGAAATCGGTTCGTCCCTACCGTGAACCCGCCGGCGGCTGGGGCGCACTCAGGGCGCTCAGCGAGGCGCTTCTGGTGCAGCGGGCGCCGCTGAAGGGCGCAGCCACGCTCAGCAGGATGAATCAGCCGGAGGGCTTTGATTGCCCCGGCTGCGCCTGGCCAGATCCGAAGCACACCTCGTCATTCGAATTTTGCGAGAACGGCGGCAAGGCGATCGCCTGGGAGACGACATCGAAGCGCTGCACGCCCGAATTCTTTGCCGAGCACACCGTCACGGAGCTCGCGAGCTGGAACGATTACGATCTCGAAATGGTCGGTCGGCTCGCCCATCCGATGGCCTATGACGCCGCATCCGATCGCTATCTCCCGGTGCAGTGGAGCGATGCGTTCGCCATGATCGGCCGCGAGCTGAATGCGCTGCCGGATCCGAACATGGCGGAGTTCTATACGTCCGGGCGAACCTCGAACGAAGCCGCCTTCCTCTATCAGCTGTTCGTGCGCGAGTACGGCACCAACAACTTTCCCGACTGCTCGAACATGTGCCACGAGGCGACCAGCGTCGGCCTGCCGGAATCGCTCGGCGTCGGCAAGGGCACCGTGCTGCTGGAGGATTTCGACAAGGCCGATTGCATCTTCATCTTCGGCCAGAATCCGGGCACCAACAGCCCGCGGATGATGACCAGCCTGCGCAACGCGGCCCGCCGAGGGGCCTCGATCATCTCGTTCAATCCGTTCCGCGAGCGCGCGCTGGAGCGCTTCCAGGCGCCGCAGAGCCCGGTTGAGATGATCACGCTGTCGTCGACGACGATCAGCTCGAAGCTTTTCCAGGTACGTGTCGGTGGCGACGTCGCCGTCCTCAAGGGGATCATGAAGATCCTCGTCGAAACGGACGAGGCTGCCCGTGCGGCCGAGCAGCCGGATATCCTGGATTGGGATTTCATTCGCGGGCACACCGCCGGCATCGAAGCGCTGATCGGCGATCTCAAGCGAACGCAATGGCCCGACATCGAACGCCAGTCCGGCCTGACGCGCGAGGACCTGGAATATGCCGCCGGCGCCTATATGAAGGCGGAGCGCGCCATCCTTGTCTACGGCATGGGCATTACCCAGCACCAGCGTGGTGCGCACAACGTGCAGCAGATCGCCAATCTTGCGCTCTTGCGCGGCAATGTGGGACGCGATGGCGCCGGCGTTTGTCCGGTTCGCGGTCATTCCAACGTGCAGGGCGACCGAACCGTGGGGATCACCGAGATCCCCAAGGCGGATTTCCTCGAGCGCCTCGAGCACCGCTTCGGCTTCAAGCCGCCGAGCGCGCCGGGACACAACGTCGTGACGGCGTTGGAGGCAATGATCCGCGGAGAGGTGAAGGTCTTTTTCGCGATGGGCGGCAACTTTGCCGCGGCCATACCCGACTGGCAGGCGACGCAGGCCGCGCTGCGCAAGCTCGATCTGACCGTCCACGTCTCCACCAAGCTCAACCGCAGCCATCTGATCCATGGCCGCGCCGCCCTGATCCTGCCGTGCCTCGGGCGAACCGAGATCGACATTCAGGAATCGGGGCCGCAGTCGATCACGGTCGAGGATTCGATGTCGATGGTCCACGCCTCGGGCGGTCGCAACAAGCCGGCATCGGAGCATCTTCTCAGCGAGGTCGCGATCATCGCAGGCCTCGCCAAGGCGACGCTCGGCGAGAGCACGGTGGTCGATTGGGACGGCTTTGTTGGCGACTACGATCGCATCCGGGATGCGATCGAGGCCGTCCTCCCTATCTTCGAGAGCTACAATGCCCGTATCCGCATTCCCGGCGGCTTCCATCTGACCTCGACCGCGCGGGAGCGCATCTGGGCAACGCCGTCCGGCAAGGCCAATTTTCTGGTGTTTGAGGGGTGCGGCGAGGACCCGCCGCAGGCCGATCCGGATTTCCTGTGGCTCAGCACGATACGCAGCCACGACCAGTACAACACGACGCTCTACTCGCTGTCGGATCGCTATCGCGGCGTCTTCGGCCAGCGCGACGTGGTCTTCCTCAACGAATATGAACTGAAGAAGCGCGGGCTCGCGGACGGCGATCGCGTCGACCTGATCACGGAGTCGACCGATGGCGCCGAGCGGATCGTGCGCAACTTCCGCGTGGTCGCGTATTCGTTTCCGACCGGCTGCTGTGCCGCGTACTATCCGGAGACCAATCCGCTGGTGCCGCTCTATGCCCGTGATCCCCTCAGCTTCACGCCGTCATTCAAGGGCATCCCGATCCGCCTGGTGCGCTCGGCCGCCCCGGCGCAATAGAGCAGGCGGGGTCAGGCGTCGGCGTCCCGACCGGATGGCGGCGATGACGCCGGCGTCGCGATCGGCAGCGTAAACCAGAACCGGGCGCCGCGATCGGCGCCAAGGCCTTCGGCTTCGGTGCTAAGGCCTTCGGCGTCGATGCGGCCGCCATGCGCTTCGACGATGGACCTGCAGATCGGCAGTCCCATGCCCATGCCGGACTCCTTGGTCGTGAAAAAGCTTTCGAACACCCGGCCGGCATGTTCGGCGGAGATGCCGGGACCATTGTCCTCCACGGAGCAGCACAGGGTCGTCGCGTCCTGCGCGGCGGTGGTGATGACGATCCTGCCATGGTCGCGTCCCGCCTGCGTCATCGCCTGCACGGCGTTGATGGCCAGATTGACGATCACCTGCTGGAGCTGGGTGCGGTCGCCGAGCACGAGTGCAGCTTCCGTATCGGGCCGATGCAGGATCGTTACGCCGCGGGACTCCATCTCGTGGCGCAGGAACAGAAGCGCCTCGCGAATGACATCGTCAAGCGACAGAACGGCACGCTCCGGCGCCTTGCGCGAAGCCATCCCGTGAACACGCGCCACGATGTCCGCGGCCCGCCTCGTATCCGTGGCCATATTCTCGATTGTACTGCGGACCTCGGCCATGTCGGGAATCGGCCTGTTCAGCCAGCGCAGACCGGCAGCGGCGTTGGTCGCGATGGCGGCCAAAGGCTGGTTGACTTCGTGCGCGATGGAGGCGGTGAGCTCGCCGAGCATCGAGACGCGTGCCGCATGCGCGAACTCCGCCTGCACCTGCCGAAGCCTCTCCTGGGCGCGGACGCGTTGCGAGATGTCGATCGTGGCGACCAGGCTTATTTCGAGATCATTGATTGGACCGACGCGGGCCGTTGTGAAGAGAACGTCGACGACGCGGCCGTCCCACGTCACCATCTTGGTTTCTTCCTCGAAG
Organism: Bradyrhizobium sp. LA6.1; assembly: GCF_040547805.1. NCBI lineage: Bacteria > Pseudomonadati > Pseudomonadota > Alphaproteobacteria > Hyphomicrobiales > Nitrobacteraceae > Bradyrhizobium > Bradyrhizobium sp. LA6.1. Next base: position 273,687 of record NZ_JBEPQK010000008.1, read on the forward strand.
TTCGTTTCACCGCGAAAGCGGGACTCCATGGCCCGCCGAAACGTATCCGGGCGTGCCTTCCAGGTGTCGGACATGGAACGCCCGACATAGCCGTCGACGCCTCCTCCGAACATCTGGATGGCCCGTTCGTTGGCTTCCTGAAACGAGAGCGCGTCCATGCAGGTCCGGAGAAAGTCGGGATGGCTGTCGAAATAGCTGCCGAGGTCCTTGATGCCCTCGGCTCGCAGCTTTCGGAACAGCACCACCAATCTGCTGGCGTCAAGCTGACGGAGGGCGATCGGCATGCGACCGAACAGGTGGCGGTACCGCTGCTCGCTCCGCTCCAGCTCGGTGTGGTCCTTCTTCTGGGCGGTGATATCCATGACCGCGCCGATGAACCGAAATTGTCCGCGCTCTTCCGACGTTCCACGGGCGACCACGCGAATGTGCCTGATCGAGCCATCGCTCAGGATCAGCCGATGTTCCAGGGAAAAGTCGTTCCTGTCGTTCGTGGCGCGATCGAGCGCCTCGCGTACGGCATTGAGATCGTCGGGATGCGTACGCTTCAGGATAGTGTCGAGCGACGGCGGCAACGTCGGCTCGAGATCGAAGATCCTGAACGTCTCTTCGGACCAGAACAGCTCGCCGCTGGCGACGTTCCAGCCAAAGCTGCCGGTGTGGCTGAGCTTCTGGGCCTCGGCGAGATAGGCGACCTGACGCCGCCGCAAGACGTCCTCTCGCTCGAGCCGGTGCTGCCGCCTGACCAGGCTCGCGATCGCAAGCAGCGACAACACGACAATGACGGCCAGCAGGGCGAGGGCGCTGGTGGTGAGGTCGATCCCAAGCAGGAAGCAAGTGAATGACAACACGCCGAGCGCGACGCCTCCCAGGACCCAAAGGGCGGGATGAGCGTAGCGCGAATGGTCGGGCCACGATGCGCGACAGAGCGTCCCCGTGTGACGGACCGTGGCGGGTTCCTTGCCTTCGTGAGCGAGTCCGGGCTGGGCCAGCAGATTGAAGAGGTCCAAGAGATACTCGCCGGGCATGAGACCAATTCCCGAGCCCGGATGTCCGGACGCGGGATGCAAGCGATGTACCGTACCGTGGAAAACCGGTCTTTTGCTTTTTCGCGGACCCTTTGTCAAAACGCACGGCGTCACCATGCGAGCCTGCGCCCAGATCCGGGATGTTGCCGCGGGAAGGATTCCGCGACCTTAGGCCAACGCCGCGGTGGGCCTCGTCACGCCGAAACGCCTTTCGAACTCGGCGACATCGACGACGCCGCGCCGATGGGTCCCGTCACCGATCTTGCGGCCGCCGTCCCAGGCCTCGACTTCGAACAGGACGCTCCTGGCTTCGACGGCGACGACCCGTGCGACCGCGCGCACGGTGCGGCCGACCGGCGTCGCCGCCAGATGACGGACGTCGACCATCATCCCGACGCTGACATAGCCGGTCGGCAGGGACGGCTGGATCGCCGATCCCGCCGCCATCTCCATGTGCAGGATCATCATCGGCGTGCCGTAGACTTCAGGCATTCCCGGCACCACGTGGCCGACCGTCATCTCGGCCGTGACGGTCACCAGCTTTTCCGCCGTCATGCCGACGCTCACCCGATCAAGCGGACTCATGGCCCAATCCCGCATCTACTTCGCTCGTGGAGGGGGTGGGTGTCACGGCCGCATGCGGCTTGCGCTTGGTGAACCAATTGCCGAGCCGGTCGAGATAGAGATAGACCACGGGCGTGGTGTAGAGCGTCAGGATCTGCGAGAGCATCAAGCCGCCGACGATCGTGTAGCCGAGCGGCTGGCGCAGTTCGGCGCCGGTGCCGTTGCCGAGCATCAGAGGCACACCGCCGAGTAGCGCGGCCATGGTCGTCATCAGGATCGGACGAAAGCGGAGCGTGCAGGCCTGGTAGATCGCTTCCTCAGGGCTCAGCCCTTGATTGCGCTCCACCTCCAGGGCGAAGTCGACCAGCATGATGCCATTCTTCTTGACGATGCCGATCAGCAGGATGATGCCGATGATGGCGATGACGCTGAGATCCATGTGGACCGCCAGCAGCAGCAGCAGCGCGCCGATGCCGGCGGAAGGCAGCGTCGACAGGATCGTGATCGGATGGATCAGGCTCTCATAGAGGACGCCGAGGATGATGTAGATCACGATCAGCGCCGCCCCGATCAGTAGCGGCGTACCGGACAGGGACGACTGGAAGGCCTGCGCGTTGCCCTGGAACGAGGTCGACAGCGAGGCGGGCTTGCCGGTGTCCTTCTCGATCTTCTGGACCGCCGTCACCGCATCGCCCAGCGCGACGCCGGGCCGCAAGTTGAACGAGATCGTGACGGAAGGAAACAGGCCCTGGTGATTGATCAGAATCGGCGCCGGCATGATGACAGTGTGGACCAGCGTGCTCAGGGGGACCTGCTGGCCGGTGGCTGAGTTCAGGTAGATATCCTTGAGCGCGTCAGGCCCATACTGGAAGGCTGGATCGACCTCCATGACCACGTGGTACTGGTTCAGCGAGGTGAACATGGTGGAGACGATGCGCTGACCGAAGGCGTCGTCGAGGGTGTTGTCGATCGTCGTGGGCAGGATGCCGAAGCTCGAGGCGACTTCGCGATTGACGGTGACCTGCAGCCTCGGGCCGGCATTGGCCTGGTCGCTCGCGACGTCGGTGACGAGATCGAGCGCGCGGATCTTCTCCAGGAAGATCGCCGACCAGTGGTTGAGTTCGTTGGAATCGGCGTCCGTCAGCGTGTACTGATACTGCGTCTTCGACAGGCGCGCGCCGATCGTGATGTCCTGGGCCGATTGCATGTAAAGCTTGATGCCCTGGATATGGGCGAGCCGGGGTTCCAGCCGCGCGATCACCTGGTCGGCGCTGGCCTTGCGTTCAGGCTTCGGCTTCAGGACGATGAAGATGCGCCCCTGGTTGAGGGTCGCGGTCGGGCCGCCCGGACCGATATAGCTCGCCACCGACTGGATCGCCGGATCCTTTGACAGGATGTCGACGACCGCCTGCTGGCGTTCGGACATGGCGGGGAAGGAGATGTCCTGGGCAGCCTCGGTGATGCCGACGATCTGTCCGGTATCCTGTTGCGGGAAGAAGCCTTTCGGGATGATCACATAGAGATAGCCGGTCAGCGCGATCGTCGAGAGCATCACGAGCAGCGTCACGAAACGATGGCGCAGCACGATTCGCAGGCCGCGCGCGTACAGCGCAAGCAGGCCATCGAAGCCGCGCTCGAACAGGAGATAGAGCCGGCCGTGCTTCCTGCGTGATTCGTCCTTCAGGAGGCGCGCGCACATCATCGGCGTCAAGGTGAGCGAGATCACCAGCGACAGCAGCAGCGAGGCGGTGATCGTGACGGCGAACTCCTGGAACAGCTTTCCGACGTAGCCGCCCATCAGGAACAGCGGGATGAACACCGCGATCAGCGACAGGGTGATGGAGACGATCGTGAAGCCGATTTCGCTGGAGCCTTTGAGCGCAGCCTCCATGGGCGTCATGCCCTGCTCGAGATGGCGCACGATGTTCTCGATGACCACCACGGCGTCGTCGACGACGAATCCCACCGCGATCGACAGCGCCATCAGCGAGAGGTTGTCGAGACTGTAGCCGAGTACGTAGAGGACCGCGAAGGTGCCGATCAGCGCCAGCGGAACCGTGATCGCCGGGATGATGGTGGCCCAGAAATTCCTCAGGAACAGGAATATGACCATCACCACCAAGGCGACGGTCAACATCAGCGTGAATTGCACATCGGAGACCGCGGCGCGAATCGTGGCGGTGCGGTCGGCGGCGATCGTCACCTTGATCGCCGGCGGAACGGAGGCCTGCAGCTGCGGCAGCAGTTTCTTGATGCGATCGACGGTTTCGATGACGTTGGCGCCGGGGACGCGCTGGACGGCGAGGATGACGGCGGGGTCCTTGCCGTACCAGCCGGCCAGCAGATCGTTTTCGGGCCCCTCGATCGCCGAGCCAATGTCGCGCAGCCGCACCGGCGAGCCATTGCGATAGGCGATGATGAGGGCTTCATAGGCGGAGGGCTTCAGCAACTGGTCGTTGGTATTGAGCGTATAAGTGACGCGCGGGCTGTTGAGCGTGCCCTTGGGCAGGTCGACATTGGCGCCGGCGATCACGGTGCGGACGTCTTCGAGGCCGATGCCGCGGGCGGCGAGCGCCTGCGGATTGACGCGGATGCGGATGGCGGGCTTCTGCTGGCCGCCGATCCCGACGAGGCCCACGCCCGGCACCTGGGAAATCTTGGGCAGCAGGATGTTTTCCGCGTAGGCATCGACCGTGGTCTGCGGCATCGACTCTGACGTCAGCGCGATCAGCATGATCGGCGTTTCCGCCGGATTCACCTTCCTGATCGTCGGCGGGTAGGGGATGTTCTGCGGCAGGTACGGGCTCGCGGCATTGATCGCGGAGAACACGTCGACCGCCGCGCTGTCCACCGTGCGCGACAGCTCGAACTGCACCGTGAGCTGGGCGACGCCGAGTGCGCTGGACGAGGTGAGCTGCGTGACGCCGGGGATCTGGCTGAGCTGCTGTTCGAGTGGCGTCGCGACCGACGAGGCGATGGTTCCGGGGTCGGCGCCGGGCAGTTGCGCCGAGATCTGGATCGTCGGGTAGTTGACGTTCGGCAGCGCGCCGACCGGCAACAGGGGGTAGGCCGCGAGGCCGCACAGCAGCAGGCCCGCCATCAGCAGAGCGGTTGCAATCGGCCGCAGGATGAAGGGCGCGGACAAGTTCATGGGAGCGCGTCCTGCACGGAGCTTTGCAGGTCGGCTTCGCGCGCGGCCTTGCCGTGCAGTTCCCGAACCTGGCTTCCTTCCGTCAGCCGATACTGACCGTCGACGACGACGGTATCACCTGATTTCAGTCCCTGGTCGATCAGGGCCTGCCCCTCGCTGATCTGTGCGACGTGAACGGGACGCAAGGAAGCGGTCTGGTTGGGAGCGACGACATAGACATAGCTGCCGTTCGGGCCCTGCTGGACTGCGGAGCCGGCGACCGTCAGCGCATCCTTCTGAATCTTCAGCAGCAGCCGGGCATTCACCAGCTGTCCCGGCCACAGCCGGTGCTCGTGATTGGCGAATGTGGCCTTGAGCTGGACGGTGCCGGTCGTCCCTGCGATCTCGTTGTTGACGAGCAGCAGCGTGCCTTCGCCGAGCTTAATCTTGTTGTCCTGGCTGTAGGCGATGACCTTCAACTGGCCTTTTGCTTCGTGTTCCTGGATCACGGGCAGATCCGTCTGCGGAAGGGTGAACAGCAGCGAAATCGGCTCGATCTGGGTGACGACGACGAGACCGTTCGGGTCGGTCGGATGAATCACGTTGCCGACATCGATCTGGCGGACGCCGGTGATGCCGGGAATGGCCGATGTCAGGCGCGTGTAGCTGAGCTGGACGTTGGCCTCGTCGATCTGCGCCTGGTCCGCTTTCACGGCGGCCTTGAGTTGGGCCACCTGCGCGGTCTGCGTCTCGATCAGCTGCGGGGTCGCATAACCCTTGTCACCGAGTTTACTGTAGCGGGAGAGATTGGCTTCGGCATTGGTGAGTTGGGCCTGATCTCGGTCGCGATTGGCCGTCAATTGCTCGATCTGGGCCTCGTAGGGACGCGGGTCGATCTGGGCGAGCAGATCTCCGGCCTTGACGGTCTGTCCCTCGGTGAAGGCGATCTTGACGATCTGTCCCTGAATCTGGCTGCGCACGACATCGGTGTTGTAGGCGATCACGGTGCCGATGCCGCGCAGATAGATCGGAACGTCCTTGCCGATGACCGCGGCGGTGACCACCGGTACGGCCGCGGGCACCGGCGCGGCGGCGACGACCGGCTTCCGGTCCGCGGCGAAGAACCAGAGGCCGGCTCCGACGAGAATCGCGGCGAGAGCGACAAGCGCGATGGCGAGATTTCGTTTCATGAGACCGTCCTGGATGTCAGGGATTGCTTGAGCCGCTGATCGAAGTCGTGCTGCCCGTTGCGGCAGGGCCTTGCACCGGGACGGACGGACTGATTCCGGCGCCGCCGAGCTCGGTGGCTCCGAGCGGTATCCCGACGCGTCCGACCGTCGATGCTGAAGGCAGCGGAGGCGCCGCCGTGATGCTGCCGTTGCAGGTGACGGATGAGCCCCCGGACAGTCCGCCGCCGTCGAACAAGGCTCCGGACGAGGCGGTATTGCCGGATCCGGCACAACCCGCCGTGCTTTGCGCCGGATTGAGCGGCGAAATGCCGGGTGTTGCGATCTCGGTCGATCCCAGCGGAACGCCGACGGGCCGCGTGGATTGCGGGTTGAGCGGCGACGTCGCCAGCATGCCGGTGGAAGGCTGCATTCCCGGCATGGTCGTTTGAGCGGACGTCGCAGCCGGGACGAGCCACAGCATGCCGGCCGTGAGTGCCACGGCGAGCGGTATCAGGGTGAACCGGTGCGAGCTGGATCTTCCCGAGCCGACGTCGTTCGATGGGTGCTGCTCTCGCATGAAAAATGCTCCGGCTGAATGCTGTCGAGCACTAGAGAGGTGCGGAACGGTGGGGTATTTCCAGAACGCACGTCCCGCTACCCGGCAGCACGACGACAACGGGCATTCGACGCATCGTAAGCGGGCATTCGTCTTCGTTCGGCCGCGTCGCCGAGTTGCCTCGCCGATGACAGCGCCGTTGGCCGGCTTTGGCTTCGGCTCGCTTTCGCTATTTCAGAATGGCCCGCACATGCGCGAGTTCCCGGCTGCATGTGCTTGTGTCGCCGTTTTGTTCGGCGGTACGTGCGCGATCAAGCGAATCCAGCGCATCCGCGAAAACCGCTCCGCGGCCGCCTTCGGCCTCTGCAATCGAGCGAGGCGTCGGTTGATGACTGCGCAGCGCGCTGAGGCTCTCCCGCTGCCAGCCGTGGGCGCCCGCGTCTTTTTCTATGGCCTGATCCAGCTGGATCTGGGTTTTCGCGATGTCGTCCGCACAAGTGCCTGCACGCGCGGGCGAAGCTGCGCACAACAGGATGAGAAGCGCGATCTGGAGATTTGCTGTGGATGTCATGTGTCCGATCCCATGCATGGAGTTCAATCAGCATCAGATGCGACCTCTTGAATGCCAAAGCGGATCGTTCGTCTTTCGCGTATGAACGCCGGCCGTTCACAGTAATGAGAGGTCTGTACGCCTGACATATGCGCTGCGCTTTGAAGTGCGCGCCCTAGCTAGGCAGTGTCCCGAGGATGCGCGAGGAGCCGCTGTCTCGATCGGCATGTCCCGACGTGCGAAGTGGCAAGGGCCGTTGTTTGCCGAAATACGCGGGCAAGCGTCGACACTACTGTCGCACCATTCCAACCCGGAGTGATCCCGACATGAAACACCTCAACGCTGGCCTCGCCTTCGCTGCCACTCTCTCCCTGTTCGCGACCGTCGCCCCGGCGCGCGCTGAACCCCCGAAGAACATCGTCCTGGTGCACGGCGCCTGGGTCGATGCGTCCGGCTGGAAGCCGGTCTACGAGATCCTGGTCAAGGAAGGCTTCCGCGTCAGCATGCTGCAGGAGCCCGAGACGTCGTTTGGCGATGATGTCACGGCGGCGAAGCGGCTGCTCGATCTCCAGAATGGCCCGACGCTTCTGGTCGGCCACAGCTATGGCGGCTCGATCATCACCGAGGCGGGTGTTCATCCCAACGTGGTCGGCCTGGTCTACGTCGCTGCGCATGCGCCCGACGTCGGAGAGGACGAAGCGGCGCTGGGCAAGAAGACGCCGAGCGTCCTTGGAAAGACCGAAGGCGCCATCAAGGTCACGCCCGACAAATTCACCTATCTCGATCCTGTGCAATTCCCCAAGCTGTTCGCCCCCGATCTGCCGCGCGAGCAGGCGGAGTTCGAATCACGCTCCCAGGTTCTGGCCGCGACGCAGGTGTTCAGCACGCCGCTGACGGCGGCTGCGTGGAAGACCAAACCGAGCTGGGGCATCGTTGCCGGCAACGACCAGATCATCAATCCGGATCTCGAGCGCTGGTATTACGAGCGCGCCAAGAGCCACACCACCGTGATCCCGGGTGCAAGCCACTCGGTCTACGAGTCGCATCCGAAGGAAGTGGCGGAGATCATCACCCGTGCCGCTCGCAGCATCGATCAACCGGCCACCCGCTGACGCGTTTTGCCGGTCCTGACGCACGGCCGGCAGAAGGAAGGGCGGCGGGAGAGACAGCACTCCCGCCGGCCCGACTGCCCCTCCGGAGAATTCCATGAGCATGATCGAGACGACCGGCACGATCCTGGACTGGGACGTGACGACGGTGAAGCGGGCTGGACTGAGCCGCGATCTGCCCTCCGGCAATCCGGACCTGATGTGGGTCGCGAATTCGTCGACGCTGATCTACGGCGAGCGGGATGCCATCCTCGTCGACACGTTCCTGACCGCCGGGCAGTCGAAGACGTTGCTGGATTGGGTCGTGTCGCGGGAGCGAAATCTGACCGCGATCTACGTCACGCATGGCCACGGTGATCATTTCTTCGGCCTCGCGCCGCTGCTCGATCGCTTTCCGCGGGCAAGCGCCGTTGCCGTTCCCGAGGTTGTCGACGAGATGAAGACGCAGCTTTCGCCGGCATCGCTCGACGGTTTCTGGCGCAAGCGCTTTCCGGGCGAGATCGCACAGCGCTTGGTCGCTGCAGAGCCTCTCGAAGGCGAGCTCACGCTCGAGGGACACAAGCTCGTCGTCATCGACATGGGACCAACCGACACGGCGCGCTCCACCGCCCTTCATGTCCCGTCTCTCGATCTGATCGTCGCCGGCGACACCGTGTACAACGGCATTCATCCTTATCTCGCCGAAACCGACACGCAGAGCCGGCTCGAATGGATCGCCGCGCTCGATCGGCTCGAAGCGTTGAAGCCGCGCTTCGTGGTGGCCGGACACAAGAAGCCGGAGAACGATGACGATCCGCGCAACATCGCGGAGACCCGGCAATATCTGCTCGATTTCAACCGCCTCGACCAGGCGACGATTTCTCCGCGCGAGCTCTACGAGGCGATGCTCGCGCTTCATCCCGACCGTGCCAATCCGGGATCGCTCTGGAGCGGAGCCAACGCCGCAAAGGGGCCAAGGTCATGACGAGCTGGCAGAACAACCGCGCCGCGCGCGATGCCCGCATTGCGGCCGGTGCCGGCCTGGCCCACGGCAAGGTCGTGGAAGCATCCGACGCAACGCGCCTGCTGGAGGCCGTGATCCGGCCGGGCGACCGGGTTTGCCTCGAAGGCGACAACCAGAAGCAGGCGGATCTCTTGAGCCGCGCGCTGCTGGCGGTCGATCTGTCCAAGGTCAACGATCTGCACATGGTGCAGTCGGGCGTCGTTCTGCCCGAACATCTGGACCTGTTCGACCGCGGGGTCGCGAAGCGGCTCGACTATGCCTATTCCGGGCCGCAATCGGCGCGCATCGCGCGCATGCTGTTCGGCGGCAAGATCGAGCTGGGAGCAATTCACACCTATCTCGAACTGTTCGCGCGCTACTTCATCGATCTCACCCCGCACGTCGCCCTGATCGCCGCCGTCAGCGCCGACCGTGACGGCAACCTCTACACCGGCCCGAACACCGAGGACACGCCCACCGTGGTGGAGGCAACGGCGTTCAAGGACGGCGTCGTGATCGCCCAGGTCAACGAGATCGTCGAGACGGTTCCGCGGGTCGATATCCCGGCGGACCGCGTCCATTTCGTCGTCAAGTCCGACAAGCCGTTCTTCGTCGAGCCACTATTCACGCGCGATCCCGCGGCGATCACCGAGGGGCAGATCCTGACCGCGATGCTCGCGATCAAGGGCATCTACGGGCCCTATGGCGTGCAGCGGATCAATCACGGGATCGGCTTCAGCACGGCCGCGATCGAGCTCCTGCTGCCGACGTTCGGCGAGAGGCTGGGCCTGAAGGGCAGGATCGCAACCCACTTCGCCTTGAATCCGCATCCCGCGCTCATTCCCGCGATCGAGTCCGGTTGGGTCCGGCAAATCCACTCGTTCGGCTCGGAGGTCGGGATGGACGAGTACATCCGGGCGCGATCCGACATCTATTTCACCGGTCCCGACGGCTCGCTGCGCTCCAACCGCGCCTTTTGTCAGACCGCCGGGCTCTATGCCTGCGACATGTTCATCGGCTCCACGCTGCAGATCGATCTCCAGGGAAATTCCTCGACCATCACCACCTCGCGCATCGCCGGGTTCGGCGGCGCGCCGAACATGGGCGCGGATGCACGCGGGCGCAGGCATCCGAGCGAGCCCTGGCTGAAGGCCGGAGCGGAGGCCGATCCGGACAGCCCGGCGCCGTTGCGCCGGGGCCGCAAGCTGGTGGTGCAGATTGGCGAGACCTTCGGCGACAAGAACGTCCCGTTGTTCGTCGACAAGCTCGATGCGATCGAGCTCGCCGAGAAGCTCAACCTCGAGCTCGCGCCGGTGATGATCTACGGCGACGACGTCACGCACATCGTTACCGAGGAGGGCGTGGCAAACCTCCTGTTGTGCCGTACGGCGCAAGAACGCGAGCAGGCGATCCGCGGCGTCGCCGGATACACCGATGTCGGTCGCGGGCGGGATCGCAGCATGGTCGCGCAGCTGCGCGAGCGCGGCGTGATCCGGCGGCCGGAAGATATCGGCATCAATCCGCTCGATGCGGATCGCAACATGCTGGCGGCGCGCTCGATCAAGGATCTCGTGCGCTGGTCGGGCGGGCTCTACGCGCCACCGTCGAAATTCAGGAACTGGTGAGGACAGGCCATGGAAGATCTCAGCTTTCATCACCCGGTTCGCGAGCGTGCGGGCGGTATCAGGCAGAGCGCGATCGTGGGCGTGGTCGCCTCGGGCAATCTGGAAGTCCTGGTCGAGCGCGTCCTGCCGGATGCGGAATGCGCGGTGGAGATCAAAACCGCGGCGATGGGCTTCGGCGAAGTCTGGAGCGCCGTCATTGGAGATTTCGTCGAGCGCTATTCGCCTGGCGGGCTGAAATTCTCCATCAATGACGGCGGCGCGCGCCCCGACACGGTCTCGCTTCGGCTGGCGCAGGCGGTGCGATTGATCGCGGGGAGCGAGCAATGACCGCGCCGCTCCCGCACATCGCCCCGGCCGAACGAGCCCGCAGCACGAGCTTCAACGAGGCATCGGCGCGGACGAGGCTTGATCTGCTGCTTGATGCCGGCAGCCTGGTCGAGTTCATCGGGCCGGAACAGCGCGAGGTCAGTCCGCATCTGGAGATATTCGGCCTTCCCGAGCAGTTCGATGACGGCATCGTCGTCGGCCATGGCCGGCTCGGCGGCGCGCCGGTATTCGTCGCCGCGCAGGAAGGACGTTTCATGGGCGGCGCCTTCGGCGAGGTGCACGGCGCCAAACTGCTGGGTCTGCTCCGCGCAGCGCGCGAGATCGGATCGATCCCCGTTCTGATCCTGCTCGATACCGGCGGCGTCCGTCTGCAGGAGGCCAATGCCGGTGAGCTCGCCATCGCCGAGATCATGCGTGCGGTGATGGAGGCGCGCAGTGCTGGCGTGAAGGTCATCGGCCTGATCGGCGGGCGCTCCGGCTGCTATGGCGGCGGCGGTCTGATCGCAGGCTGTTGCTCCGCGCTCGCCGTGTCGGAGGCGGGACGGATCGCGGTTTCGGGCCCCGAGGTGATCGAGACCAATCGCGGCGTCGAGGAGTTCGACTCCCGTGACCGTGCCCTGGTCTGGCGCACCATGGGCGGCAAGCACCGGCGGCTGCTCGGCGCAGCCGACGTCTTCGCCGATGACACCGTGCAGGATTTTCGCGAGGCCGCACTCGAGCTGATCGGGTTGATTGGCCCCTTCGGCCTCGACCAGCTCAGGGCGGAGCAGGGACGTCTCGCCGACAGGTTGCGCCGCTTCGGCGCTTGCCAGGACGCCGTCGATATCTGGACCGTGGAAGGTGTTGCGCATGCGGAAACGGTTCCGGAATTGCCGGCCGACCAGTTCATTGCGCTCGCTAGCAGGATCGGGAGGAGCAGTCGTGACGCTCGATGACATTCTCGCCTCGCTGTTTCCCGACGGCCATGAGGTCAGGAACGACAATGGCGTCATTGCCGGCGCCGCGACGCTGCGGTCCGGTGGCAGGATACTCGTGATTGGTGTTGCGGATCGGACTGCGCTCGGCGTCGACGAGGCGATCAGACTTTCCGCGCATGTCCTGGAGTCGATCGACCGGGGGAGCGGACCGATCCTGGTGCTCGTCGACAGCGACAGCCAGCGCATGAGCAAGCGTGACGAGCTGCTCGGGCTCAACGAATTCCTCGCGCATCTGGCGAAAGTGCTGATCCACGCGGACATGCACGGCCGCCCGACCATCGGTCTTCTCTACGGCCACTCGGCGGCGGGGGCCCTGCTTGCGACGGGCCTTGCGACGCGCGTGCTGGTCGGATTGCCCGGCGCCTCTCCCGCGGTGATGGATCTGCCGTCGATGGCGAAGGTCACCAAATTGTCGATGACCGCTCTTGAGGAGAAAGCCAAATCGACGCCGGTTTTCGCGCCGGGGCTCTCCAATCTCGAGCAGATGGGTGCCGTTCATATGACATGGAGCGACGCCACCTCGCTCGCAGACCAGCTGGAGGCGCTGCTCGCCGACATGCCGGCTGCGCGGGATCGAAGAGATGCGCTCGGCAAGGAGCGCGGTGGCCGGCCGAAGGCCGCCGATATCGCGGAGCGCGTTCGTGACCTTGCCCTGCAAACCCGCTGAACCGCCGGTCGGTCGCCACGACCTCGTCTTTGTCAGCCCGCAGGGTTGGCGCGCGATGATCGGGATGCGCGGCGATCTCGCAGCCGACCCGCTGGTTTCGCGTTGGTCCGAAATGGGATGGCCGACGATCAGGCGGCGCGCTCTGCCTAGCGAAGCGACCGGCCTTGCACTCGGCCTGCCGTTGCCGCCCTCCGCCGGCAAGAAACGGCTGTCGTTTCTCGCGGATATCGACCACGTCACCTCGGTCGCGAGGCCGCCCGCGCTGCGGCAGGTGCGCGGCTCGGCGCCGCGCAACTGGTGGCCGACGCTCGATCGGCTCGACGGGCTCGCGCTTCGTCATTCGGTGGACGTGCGCGTGTTCGGCAGCCTCGCATGGCAATCGCTGACCGGGCTCGATTACGTGACCGCTCGTTCCGACCTCGATATCCTGTTCGCGTTCCCCCGCGAAACCGATCTGGATCGGCTCGCCGCCGACGTGGCTGCGATCGAGACCGATGCGCCGATGCGGCTCGATGGTGAATTGATGCGCGCGGATGGTGCAGCGGTGAACTGGCGCGAATTCCATGCCGGCACGGACCAGCTTCTGGTCAAGACCATCGGGTGCGTGGCCCTGCTCGACAGGGATCGATTCATTTCGGGAGCGATGGGATCATGACCACAGCGGCCGCGCGAAGTATCGAACCGCTTGTTTCCAGCCGGAGGCAGATGCCGTCCGGTATCTGGGCCATCGGCGGCTTCGCTGCCGATTGCCTCGCCATGGAGCTGGAAACCTGGCCCAAGCCGGGGCTCGTGAGCCATGTCGACAATGGCAGTCACGTCGACATGGATGCCGGCACGTTTCGTCGCAGCGCTGCGGCCATCAGGCCTTACCTTCAAAGCCTTGCCGAAGCGGGCGCGCTCGGTTGCGGCATGGGAGTGCTGCGGGTCATCGGCCTGGAGGCCGAACGGGCGATGCTCGAGGCGACCGCGGGCGTCAATACGCATCGCGGCGCGATCTTCGGTCTTGGCCTGTTGTGCGCGGCGGCCGGTGCGAGGGCCGGCGGGCTGGTCGATTCGGCACTTCCGCTCGGCGACGTCGTGGCACGCCTCTGGGGCGCCAGCATACTCGACGGTCCGGTGTTGCTGCACAGCCATGGCAGCGCTGCTCGCCGCCGCTTTCGCGCAGGCGGAGCCCGTATCGAGGCGGCGAGCGGGTTTCCCAGCGTCTACCGGATCGGCTTGCCGGCCCTGAGGAGAACAATGCCTGCCACGCCCGAGGATGCGGAAGCGGCTCGGGTCGAAGCGTGCTTTGCCCTGATTGCGTCAGTGGAAGACACGAATCTGCTGCATCGTGGCGGGCTCGAGGGGCTTCGCTTTGCGCGTCGCGCGGCACGTCGCTTCATCGATGCCGGCGGCGTGCGCGCTCCCGGCTGGCGCGTCAGCGCGCGATGGATCCATGAAAGCTTCGTCGCGCGTCGTCTCAGTCCCGGTGGCTCGGCTGACCTGCTTGCGATGTCGCTCTTCGTCGATGCCCACGACGCGCCGGGGCCATGATGTCCAATGCAATCCTGATGGCGCTGGTGCCGGTGTTCTTTGTCCTGCTGCTGGGATACGCCGCCGGAAGGTTTCATGTCGTCGACAATCTCCATGTCGATGCTCTCAACGCACTCGTGATGGATTTCGCCGTGCCGGCGTCGCTGTTCGCCGCGACCGCCTCGGCGTCGCGCAGCGAGATGATCGAGCAGGTTCCGCTGTTTCTGGTGCTCGGCATAACGATGTCGTTGCTCTATGCCGCCTGGTATCTTGCCGCGCGCAGGTTGTTCAAGGTGTCGCGGCCCGATGCGTCGATTCAGGCACTCACGGTTGGCTTTCCAAATCTTGCCGGCGTCGGTCTTCCAATCCTGACATCCGTCGCGGGACAGGCGGGCGCCGTTCCGGTCGCCGTCGCATTGGCAACCGGTTCGGTCCTCATCAGCCCGGTGACCCTGATCATGGCGGAAATGGACGCCGCCAGGTCCCGTGGCGAGGAAATGGCGGCGCGGCAGATGCTGACGGCAGTGGGGCGCGCGATCACCAAGCCGGTCGTGCTCGCGCCCGTGTTCGGCATCCTGTTTTCGGTGTCGGATCTGAGCCTCGACGCGCTCGCTCATGCCTGCCTCGCGCTGATCGGGAGTTCGGCCGCCGGCGTCGCGCTGTTCCTGACCGGAGCCATCCTGTCGGCACAGTCGTTCCGCCTGAACTGGAAGATCGCGGCCGCAACCGTGGCCGCGGACGTGGTTCGGCCGCTCGCAGCCGTTGCAATCACTCACGTCTTTCCAATCGCTCCCGACACAGCGAGGACGGCCATTCTCCTCGCCGCGGTGCCTTCCGGCTTTTTCGGCATCCTGTTTGCGGTCAACTACCGGCTGGACTCCGCAGCGGTCGGCTCGATGGTCATTTCGAGCACCGGATTCAGCGTCGCGACCATGGCGGTCGCGATCGCCGTGCTCTTTCCGCACTAGGCGGCGATCATGACACTTGCGATCCTGTGCTCGGGACAAGGCGGACAGCATCGGGACATGTTCGCCCTGACGGGCGATGCGCCGGAAGCGACGCACCTGTTTGCACACGCGGCAACGTTGCTGGGCGGCAGGGATCCGCGCGATTTCGTGCGCAGCGAATCTGACGAGGCTCTGCATCGCAACCGGTCCGGCCAGATTCTATGCACGTTGCAGGCACTGGCCGCCGCTGCCGGGCTCGAGGACATCATTCCACATGGCGCCATCATCGCAGGCTATAGCGTCGGTGAGGTGGCGGCATGGGGCGTGGGAGATCTGTTCGAACCGGTCCTCACGCTCGACCTCGCAGTGCGCCGCGCGGAAGCAATGGACGCCGCCACCTGCGCCGGTGACGGGCTGATCTTTGTCCGCGGTCTTTCACATGACGATATTAAGCGCCTTTGCGAGCGCCACGGTGCGGCGATCGCCATCGTCAATCCAGGCGATGCCTTCGTGATCGGCGGTGGCCGGGAGGCATTGAACGGAATTGCCGGAGAGGCGAGGGCGATGCGTGCCACAAGGATCGTCGATCTGCCGGTTCGGGTTGCCTCCCACACCGGACGGCTCGCCGAGGCGTCGGTCGTGTTTCGCGAAGTCTTGCGGTTGGCGCCGGTGGCGTTCCCGTCGGCCGCCGGTGCGCGCATCCTGAGCGGCATCGATGGCGGTTCGGTCGTCTCCGCCGAGACGGGCCACGACAAGCTCGCCGCGCAGATCTCGCAAACCGTGCAGTGGGGAAATTGCCTGCAAAGCTGTCTCGAAGCGGGTGCCACGGCATTTCTCGAATTTGGACCTGGACATGCACTGAGCCGGATGGTTGCGAGCATCGAGCCCGGCCTTCCGGTGCGGTCGCTGGACGATTTCAGGAGTCTTCAGGGCGTGCGCAACTGGCTTGCGCGGCATCTCAGCGACTGAAATGGCGACAGCATCGTTCCGGAATCGGACGGACGGCGCGCTCCGGATCGACGTGCGGCGAGGCAAAAAAAAGGGGCCGTCCTTGTGGGAAGGACGGCCCAATGCTCGCATGCCTGGGAGGAGAAGGCTCGAGCCGTGACTTGGGGTCTCAGTCACTAACACTGCCAGCATCGCCGATCCGGCGTGCAAAGTATTTCACGTCCCCACGCTGTTTCTCATTTCGCATGATTCACGAAGGTCCGCCGGCAGGACATGAGACACCGGCTCGCGTGACGGAACCGGGTCGCATTCAGCGAGCCTGGGTGACGCCAATGCGTTCCGGCTGGTGCATCGCCAACGTGCCGGCGTGTCGCCTGTCAGACGTTTGAAGACCGTCGAGAAATGCGCCTGCGTGCAGAAACCGACGGCCAGCGCCGCCTCGACCAGCGGCGTCTCGGTATTCGACAGGAGAGATTTTGCATGCTCGATGCGCTGTTGCAGGAGATACTCGCGCGGCCGGTATCCAGTCGCGGCGCGAAACTGCGCTGCGAAGTGCATCCGGGACAATCCCGCGACGCCGGCGAGGTCGGATAGGCTGATGGAGTGGTCGAAGCGCGCCCTGACATACTCCTCGACGCGTCGGAGCCGCCATTTCGGCAAGGCGTTGACTTTCGTACGCGGGGGCTCGCGCCGAGCGACGTGCATCACCAGCGTCTGGGCGATGCAGCACGCAAATTCGCGATCGGCCGAATGGCCTTGTTCGGTCAGCGCCTTTGCGAGCTGCTCGGCGAACGGGTCGCGCAACAGAAGGAGATCGTTCAGGCATTCGGGCGCGAGCGGCTCCGTTCCCTGCTGTGGAGATGGAAAGCAATTAGCCGAGATGTGGAAGTGCAGGAAATCGCACGGCGCAAGAAACTGCGCGCGGAGCGGCTTCGACGGCGCGCCGACATAGAGCGTGCCTGCCGGCATGGCGCCGTCGAAAATGGTCTGACTGCCTCTGGTCAGCTTGAGACGTGTGCTCTTCAGGGCGATCGAGAAGAAGTACCGGTCGGGAGGCGTCGTTGCATCCTCGCGCCTGACGGCCGTCTGGGCATAGGTAAAGCGCGAGATCGTGATGTCCTCGCGCGCGACGCCCGCGCGTTGCTCGGGCTGGCGCCATTTTCGTTCGTGGGGGAATGCGCGTGCCCCCTGAGAGAAATCCGGTTCGCGGGCGCCGGGTTGATGTGTCAATCGGGCGCCGGCCGCTTGCATATCGGTGAGCATCGTTCGTCCCGTCTTTTGGATTCCGCTGCCGCCGTGACGGCTGCTGAATGCCATTGGTTGACGCTCGAACGATATGTCTGATGCCGCCACAAGGCCCGTTAGCGTTGCTGAAATCGTGTTAGATTTTGCGAAAGCTGCAGGTGCGTCGGAACGTCGCGAAATTCCGAATTAAGCAAGAAGAATCAAAGGCCTGCGTTGTGAGTTCCGATGTTGCGGCGCGATGCAGCTCTCTTCAGGTCGGGCGATCTGACCGGATTCAGGGAAGGCGTGGCGAGGCATCGATGCCGGGGGTGAGTCCGGGCGCGATCTTCTCCGCCGGCGGAATTGCGGGCACCCGCGCGTAGGGAAGCGCCGTCACCTCGGGAGGCTGCTGGGATGGGGATTGGAGGCAGTTGGGGCGCGGCGGATCTCCTGCGCCGAACACATCAAACATTGGGTCCACGAAGGTCGTGCGGAGCCGATGAGGCCAGGTCTGGCGATCGACCGCATTGGGCTGCCGGATCGTCACCGTGGCCGTCATGCCGGAGACCAACGGCACGCCCGGCGGCACCGTGTCGATGGCGACCCGAACCGGTATGCGCTGTGCAAGCCGCACCCAGGTGTAGATCGGGTCCACGTTGGGCAGACCTTGCGTGCCCACCGCGGCGTTTGACGGGCTGATGCCGCGGGTCACGGTTTTCACATGTCCCAGGATCGGCTTGGAGTAACCGATGAGCTGTGCCTCGACGCGATCGCCGACGCAGACATGCGCCATCTTGGTTTCCTCGAAATAACCGTCGATCCAGAAGCTGTTGGAATCGATGATGGAGACGTTGGTGACGCCGGTCAGCGCATAGTCGCCGACGCGTAGCAGGAGATTGGTGACATAGCCGTCGACGGGGCTGAGCACATTGGTGCGCTTCAAGTTCAATTCCGCCTGTGCAAGCTGGTGAGCGGCCGCTGCGTAGGCGGCCTTCGCCTGCGAGGCGTTGCCGGCGAAGATCTGCTGCTCCTCTGGCGTCGTCGCGAGGTCGGACAGACGCCGGCGCCGGTCGGACTCGGCCTGCTTCACCTCCAGGTCCGCCGCCCGCTGGTCGACGAGGGCCTTGCCGATGCGGACGGCTACGTCGAAGTCGAAGGGATCGATGACGTAAAGCACGTCACCCTTGTGGACGAACTGGTTGTCGGCCACCCGCAGCTCCACGATTTTGCCTGCGATCTGCGGCGCGACATTGGCGACCTGCACGCGCACGCTGCCATTGCGCGTCCAGGGCGCGGTGACATAGTGCTGCCAGGTTGCAACCGATATCAGGATGGCGACCAGGGCGATGGCAAGGGTGGCAAAATGCTTGCCGACGCCGGCCATGAAACGCCCGGCGGCCTTGCGCAGCGAGCGCGTCAATAGCGTCGCCTGACGGGAAGCTTCGCCATCGTTCGCGGCGCGGTCGCTGGTCGCGTGCGCCGCGGCCTCCGTCGGGCTGGAACACGCGACGGCGTCGGCTGCGTCCGCCCATGCTTCGGCTGAAGATTCGGGGTGGGGCGGAAAGGCCGCATCTCGAGGCAGAGCCGCGTCCATGACTTTCTCCCTAGCAAAAGAGCGCGAGCAGGCCGAAGATCGACACGTAGAGGCAGAGCTCGGCCAGCGACGGGTTGCTGAAGATTCTTGTAAATCCCACGAAGCGCAGCACCGGGCGGAGCAGCAGGAATGCGAGCAGCGCCGTGGCCGCATAGGACACGATCGGGGCGATCAGCACGCCGCCCACGACGAGTTCACGATAAGTATTCGTCACGGATGCGTCCCCTGGCCGGAACCGGCGAAACTCCGCCATGGTTCGAGGACGATGCTGGCCGGAACGAGCGCGGCGAGCACCGGCTCGACGGACAGGTTGCTTTGGGCAGCCGTCTGGCGCAGCGCCTCGGCGGCAGTCAGGATTGCGCCTCCATCGCGTAGGGTGAGCGCGGCTCGCGCGGCGCGCACCGCGTTGCCGAGTGAGGTCTCGGCCAGGCGGTCCAGTTCGGCATGGCACCGTCGCAGCACCACGGCCTCGTCGAAGCAGCGCAGCGCTTCCGCGACGACCCGAGGGGGAGGTGCCGTGGCGCCGTTCGTCGTCAGGATCTGCTCGATCCGGGCGGCATCGCGAAACGCGGCTTCCTCCGGCGCGAGATGCCGGGCTCGCCCGGAATCGAGGCGGCTCAGCTCGCGATGGGCCTCGTCCAGCAGCAGCCGGATCCTTCGTTCGCCGGACAAGGACGGCAGCAGGAGCTGCGCCGCGAAGACCAGAACCGAGGAAAGCTGGGCAAACAGACACGTCACAAGGAATACGTCGGGGTCGTAGCTCTGCGGATTGCTCGGTGCGAGAATGACAAGCGTGAACACGAGGGAGAGCCGGCCGAGCGGCGGCAGGACGCCGCTCGGCCGCGTGATCAGCAGCGCTGCGCCGATCACGAGAGGCGCAAGGCCGATCGCCAGCAGTTGGAACTCGGATACGCCGTTGAAGACGAGGTATTTCAGGACGCCGGCGAGCAGGCATGCGATCGGCATGGCAAAAACCGCCAGTGTCGTGAAGGCGCGCGGATCCGGAGCCGTCGCGCTGAGGCCGATGATCACTGCGGCAAGCGAGAGGCAGAGCGCGGTGGTCGGCCATCCCGCCATCACGAAGATGATTGCAATGAGGATGAAGTGGATCGCGGCCCTGACGCCGGCTGCCGCTGCAATGCGAGGCGAGCGGTAAAGCGGCGCGCGCCATTGCCGGAGTGGATGGTTTCCGGCCCGCAGCGCCTCGAGGCTGTCGCGCACGTCTGCATTCCTGCGGATGATCTGATCGCGCAGATGGGTCCGGCAGATCGCGATCAGGCCGGAGGCGTCGGGGTTTCGGTCGTCCCGGGACGTCGCGGATGCGGCCGGCAGCGCGGCAAGCGTACGGGCGTGCGCGAGCTCGCTCACGAGGCCCACCATCGCGGAGCGTGCGGCTGCGGTTCTGGCCGGGCCGCTGATCGACTCCGTGACGAGGCTCGCGATCTCCGGATGCAGGGCCGCGACATCGCGCAACATGTCCGCAGCAGCGGTCGCGGATGAAGCTTCACCGCGGACGGCGCGTTGCGCGAACTCCGTGACCCGGCGATGCAGTGTTTCGAGACGGCTCGCCAGAACCGGATGATAGTCAGGCGCGGCGAGCACCTCGTTGACCAGAGCGACTGCGAGGACGCCGATGGCGATGGCGGCGCCCCGGGCGACGCCGGTCGGAAACACCTGCAACGGGCTGTCGATCTGCTGAATGGCAATCAGGGCAACGGTGATGCAGCTGAGAGCCGCCGCATAAGCGCGATTGCCGTCCAGCATCCCGGCGACGTAGACGCAAAGTCCGACCCAGATCCCCAACACTGCGGGCAGAAGCGCGCCGGTTTGGGAAAAGGTGCCGGCGATGGCGATCGATGCGATCACGCCGATGGCGGTTGCGAGCAGCCGATAGCCCGCCTTTTCCATGCCCTGCGCGCGCGTGGGCAGCGCCAGGATTGCCACGGTGACGGCTGCCGACGAGGGGGATTCGAGTTCGAGCCAGAAGCTCACATAGAGTGCGAGGAGCATTGCCAGCAGGACGCGCAGCGCGAATGCCCAGGAACTCACCGGAAAGCCGGCGAAGACCCGCGGGCGGATGTCGTCGGCAGCGCTGGTGGCGTCCCCTGGCAATTATGCTCCCTCCATGCGCGGCAAAGCGTGCGGCCTGCCGGCGTCGCGAAATCAAAGGGGAGCATGAGCTGTGCCGGCGGTATTTTCGGTCCATCAACCTGCTTTCGGGAACGCACGCCGGGAAGGCGCAGTTTGCCCGAGCCGGGGGCCCGACTATTGCGGCGCGTGGCCCGCCAGGGCCTCTTCGAGGCGGCGGATGATCTCGTCGCCGCTGGACGGCTTGCCGAGATAGCAATGCGCGCCAGCCGCCATGACGCGCTGGCGCACGGGTTCGCTGGGGAAAGCGGTCATGAAAATGATCGGGAAATGGCGGCCGGAGGCAACCAGGCGCGCCTGCAATTCATCGCCGGTAATGACCGGCATCTGAACGTCGGCGATCATGCAGGCCGGATCTTCTCCCGCCGGTTCCCGCAGGAAGGCGACGCCGGACTCGTAGGCGTGGGCTTCATAGCCGAGCGAACGCACGAGGCTCGCCAGCGACGCGCGCACGCCTTCGTCGTCGTCCACGATCGCAATCACCGGGGTTTTGGCCATTGGCACACATCCTGACCGCTGTGTTCCGCAGGGAGGATATCTCCCATTGGGCGGCCGATGGGGCCTTATGCACCGTGCGGCAGTCCCGCCGGAATTATACTCAGGTTTGGTCCGTAGTCTTTCGGTTCTGGGAAATCCCGAGCGCTTCGGCCTTGCGAACGAGGTCGGCCAGCGAGCGGACCTCCATCTTGCGCATGACGTTGCCGCGGTGGATCTTGACGGTGATCTCGCTGAGGCCGATCAGGCCTGCCACCTGCTTGTTCATCAAGCCGGCGGTCACATGGCCCATCACCTCGCGCTCGCGCGCCGTCAGGCTCTCATATTGGATGCGGATATCCTCCTTCGTCGCGGCTTCCGCGCGGCGCTGCGCATCGCGCTCGAGCGCTGCCGTCACGGCGTCGAGCATGTCCTGATCGCGAAACGGCTTGGACAGGAAATCCACGGCGCCAGCCTTCATGGCGCGCACCGACATTGGAATGTCCCCATGACCGGTCATGAAGATGATCGGATATCTGATGCCCTGGCGGGTCAGTTGCCCCTGGAGATCGAGGCCGCTCACGCCCGGGAGCCGGACGTCCAGCACGATGCAGGCCGGTTTGTCGGGCATGACGCCGCCAAGCAGCTCGGCCGGTGAGCCGAACAGGCGTGTCTCGAGGCCGACGGATCGGAACAGGCTGTCGAGCGAGGCACGAATGCTCGCGTCGTCATCAACGATGATGACGACTGCACTGGAGGATTGGGCCGGCGGTTGCACTTGGTTTGGTCGTGTCATGGCAAGGCGTGTTCTTGGCTAAATGGCAGTGTCAGGTGGAATGTCGCGCCCGAGCCCGGAGAGCTCTCCACGGACAATCGGCCGCCGTGAGCTTCCACCGTCGTTCGGCAGATCGCAAGTCCCATGCCCATGCCGCCTCCCTTGGTGGTGAAGAACGGATCAAACAGGTGCGGCAGGTCGTCAGGCTGGATGCCCGGGCCGCTGTCCTCGACCGTGATGGCGAGATTTTCACCATCGACGGTTCCGGCGCGCAACGTGACGGTGCGGGAACCCGGCCGGCCTGACATGGCCTGGCCGGCATTGATCAGAAGATTGACCAGGACCTGCTGAAGCTGGATCCGGTCGCCGCGAACCGGCGGCAGGCCATGCTCCGTCTTGACGATGAGGGTGACGTCGTCCTTGACGAGCTCGCGCGCGACCAGGAGGGTCGCTTCCTCGATGATCTCGTCGATCTGCAGCAGATCCTGCTGGGTAGGGGCCTTCTTCAGGAAAGTCCGGATGCGGGTCACGATCTCGCTGGCGCGGCGGCCCTGAGCAACGACGTGACCGATCGTCGTCGCAACTTCCTTGAGATCGGGCACGTCGCGGCGCAGCCACCGCAAGCCGGCCTCGCCGCTGGTGACGATCGCTGCCAGAGGCTGATTCACCTCGTGGGCAATGGACGCGCTGAGCTCGCCGAGGGTGGCGACGCGCGCGGCATGCGCCAGCTCCGCCTGCGCCGCGAGCAGCGCATCCTGTGCCTGCTTGCGTTCGGTGATGTCGATGACGAAGGCGAGCACGTTGCGATCTCCGTCGGGCTCAGCCGGAAAGGTGATCGTAAACAGGACGGGAACCTTGCGTCCGTCGAGGCTCACGAGATCGGTCTCGCCTTCGTGGAACCGCTCTCCTTCCGCGAATGCGACCAGCGCGCCGAGGAAACTGCGGTCGTTCTCCCCCAGAAGCCTGTCCACGTTCGCGATGAAGGCCGCAGAGCCGCTTGCTCCCGCCATCTTCTGGAGGGCCGGATTGACGTCGGAGATTCTGGTGAGCTGGCGGGCATGCCGCACGAATTCAGGATTTCGTGCAAGGTAGTCCCGCAACGTGGCGCCTCCGGTCTCCAGCGAATTCAGCGCGGTCCGCACTGCGCTCCAATCCTCCTCGACGACGCCGACCCGGCTTGCGTCGAACATCCGGCGGTATCGCTGCTCGCTCTGCACCAGCGCGTTATGTGCCGCGACGCGGTCCGTGACGTCGGTGTGGGTTTCAAGGACTCCAACGGGTTTGCCGAGATGGTCGTGCTGGAGCGCCCATCTTGCATCGACGGTGAGTGCGCCGCCGGCCTTCGTCCGCTGCTCCAGCCTGCCTTCCCATCGGCCGATGTCGAGCAGGCCGGCCTCGATGGCCTCTCGCCGGTCGGGATATTTGGTTCTCAGCAGCGCGTCGGCGAGTTGCCCGACCGCCTCGTCGGCCGACCAGCCGTAGGCCTGTTCCGCGGCCCTGTTCCAGAAACTGATCACGCCGCCGCGATCCCTGACGAAGATCATGTCATGCGAGAGATTGAGCAGGCGCGCCTGCGCCGCGAGGCGCTTCGTCGCCGCCTGATTCTGGAGCGCCAGCAAGGTCGTGATTCCGATGGCTGCGAGGCTCACCAGCGCACGAAGGGCAGGCGAGGCGATCGCCTCCAGATCGTGCGACAGTAGATAGGCGGTTATGGTCAGGACGCTGCAGCCGACAGCGGCGGCGATGATGTCGTTAAGCCGGTGCGTCCTCGCCGCGAGCAGGATCGCAACCACGTAGAGAACCGCGACCGCGCCCTCGAGCGGCGTCAGCACATCGACCAGGAAAACCGCGAAAGCGAGGACGGCAGACCAGAAGCGCAAGCCGGCGCGGCTCATCGATGAACCCGTGGCCCGATCAAGACTGGTCATCGTCGCTGGTGGTCGCTCTGCTCATTTTCGGTCACGTTGATGCCGCGATTTGATCGGGCCGACAACATGCGGCAACATGATTTTCGTGCTCTCTTGAAAGACGTTGCCGCGGTTTGATCCCGCGCGCGTGCCGATGAGGCACATTCCCCGGCAAAAACGGGGTTTTGCGTGAGTTTCCGACCATTGGCGAGCGCGTCAACTTACCGCAGGGCGAGATCAGTTCCGCCATCGCGGCGAACGGGACGCCCGTGCGGCCGGCGACGCCGCGGTCATACCTAGGTATGACGCGATCAACCCGAGAACCTATCCGGTGCACCCGCGCGTAGAATGGAGCGCGGGGACCGCCGAACTACTCTGCTCCCACATTCGGACGAGCCATTGGGTCTCGCCGGATCGAAAATGGGACAAGGAGTTCGACGATGTCGCTACAGATGTCACACCCGCTAGGCGCGAAGGATCATGTCGTCGGCTCGATCGGCGTCTCCGCCATCGATGGTTGCCAGTCCGGGCTTGCGGAACGTCCGGATCGCGCCGGCGAAAAGGCGATGACGCTGTCCCTCGTTCACCTCGATGTTGCCCTGGCCATCGAGACGCCCCCGCCGGGCGTGCGGAGATGCGCCGGCGACGGGCCCAGCTTCAGGGTATCGGCGAAACGCCTCGCGCGTGCCTCGGTCGAGACCGATCGGGAGGCCGGTGCAGGCGAGTTCCCGGACCCGGTGATGCGAAGCCTCTCCGATGCGCTCGCGGCAACCGAAGCGGCCCATCATCCTCACTCCGCCATCCTTGCGGACGCCTTGCGTCTTGCCATCCTGACCCGCAGAGCCAGCCGGCCGACGGCCGTCGCGCGCAACGAGACCGATCAGGCCGACGAGCGGTGCCGGTCTGTGCGGTCGTTACAGAAATGGCGCCTCAAGCGCGTGCTGCAATATGTCGACGAGAATTTGGCTGGCAAGATCACCTTGCAGCATCTGGCGGCGGTCGCCGGCCTCAGCCGCATGCACTTTGCCGCGCAGTTCCGCGCGGCCGTCGGCATGCGGCCACACGACTTTCTGCTGAAGCGGCGGATCGAACGCGCCCAGGAACTGCTGAGGCGCGCCGACGTCTCGCTGGTCGACGTTGCCTTGACCGTCGGATTCCAGACCCAGGCGCATTTCACGACGGTATTCAAGCGTTTCGCCGGCGATACGCCTTATCAATGGAGGAGCGCCTACCTTGCGCAATTCCTGCCGCTGCCTCGCGCCGAAGTTGGGCCGTCATGAGCAGTGTTGGCATTGAGGCCCTGATGCTGCCGCTGGCCGGCATTCACCTGGCGATGACGCAGCATGAAGTCACGGGCGTGCTGGAGATCGCCCGTGCTCTCGGCAACTCCTATCGCCTGGCATCGTCAGATCCGGGATCCGGCGCTCTCTATGGCCGGTTCATTTTCGATTTCTGCCGAACCATCGTCACGGTTATCGCGCGATAGCCTCGAGCCCTTTACAAGCGGGGCAGGTCAAGCGTTAACACTGCGATGGCAAACCGCAGAGCGAGAGTCATGAGAGCCTACAAAGTCGTCGACGCCTTCTCCTCCAAACCCTTCCTGGGAAACCCCGTCGCAGTCGTCCTTGATGCTGAGGGGCTGGCGACGGCCGAAATGCAGGCAATTGCCCGCTGGACGAACCTGTCGGAAACGACATTTCTCTTGCCGCCCACGAGTTCCGAGGCGGACTACCGCCTGCGCATTTTTACCCCCCGCAGCGAACTGCCGTTTGCCGGGCATCCGACGCTCGGCAGCGCCCATGCGGTGTTGGAGGCGGGCCGCGTGATGCCCCGGGGCGGTCGTCTCGTCCAGGAATGCGGTGTCGGGCTGGTGCGGATTGCCGTGGAGGGCGACGGCGCGGAGCGGCGTCTGACGCTTGCGTTGCCGCCGGCGAAGGTCACGGCTCTTTCAGCCGCAGACGTCGACGAATTGGAGGCAGTCATCGGGCATCGGATCGTTCGCGAGGTGGCTCCAGCGATCGTGGATGTCGGGGCCGTCTGGGTCGTCGCGCAACTTGCCGACGCGGACAGTGTGCTCGCGCTGACCCCAGACTTCCGGCGCTCGGCTGCCTTCGAGAAGCGGCTCGGTGTGACCGGGCTCTCGCTTTTTGGCCGTCACGCTGATGGCGAGGCGGCTATCGAGGTGCGTTCTTTTGCACCATCATGCGGCGTCGAGGAGGACCCGGTATGCGGCAGTGGAAACGGCGCCATCGCCGTGTTCCATCGCGACCGCGGTCTCCTCAAGGCCGGGACGAGCTACACGGCGGCGCAGGGGCGCTGCGTCGGGCGCGATGGCCGCATCGCCTTGGCGATCGAAGCGGACGGCGAGATCAGCGTTGGCGGCGCTTGCGTTACGTGCGTGGAAGGCAAGATTGCCGGTTAAGCCATAGGTTGCTGGTCGATCATGCCGCGCTTCGGCTGCGGTACTCATATTGAATCAGACCCGCTAACGCACTGCGATCGCAACGGCAGACAAGGCTGCTGGAAGGGACCAGGCCCAGTCTCCCAGCACTGAAACGGCCGCCGCGGCGGCGACACAGCCGAAGATGAAGCCGAGCAAGCGATGGAGCGAGCGACCCAGCGGCGTTGAATCATGCGGCAGCAGAGGGGTGCGTGGAGCGAGCAGGTCCATCGTCGACAAGACGGCATTGGCCAGATTGCCGGTCATCACCGCCGTCGAGATCGCGCCCGGCAGAGCGAGGCGAAGGAGCGCGTACTGGCAGGCCATGGCCGACACGGCGATCATCGCGGCCGCGCCGGCCCGGGATCCAGCCGCATCGGCAGATGGCCTTGTGATGACGCTGAAGATCAACAGCGCGGCCAGCACGAGGAACTGAACCCGAAGCAACAGTCGCGCCAGGCTCGAACCGTGCCGGCCGGAAGCTTGGGCGATCAGCCAGACGGTCGCCAAGGTCAGCATGAAAACGGGAAT
The DNA here is from genome assembly GCF_040547805.1 of Bradyrhizobium sp. LA6.1. Classification (NCBI taxonomy): domain Bacteria; kingdom Pseudomonadati; phylum Pseudomonadota; class Alphaproteobacteria; order Hyphomicrobiales; family Nitrobacteraceae; genus Bradyrhizobium; species Bradyrhizobium sp. LA6.1. Next base: position 300,868 of record NZ_JBEPQK010000008.1, read on the forward strand.
CGCCAACAATTGTGCCCAATGAAACGGGCCACCATCGACGGCAACGACGGCGGCCAGCACGATGTTGCCGGTCACGTGAGCCGTGAAGATATGACCCAGCGTGAAGAAGCCGGTGAAGTCGACCATTCCGGCGATGATGCTGAGCAGCGGTGGCAGCCGCGCCTCCAGGCGCGACAGCTCCGCAGCGTCATCCGCTGAGTCCGCGGACCTTTGCAGCACGAGGAGGTCTCTGGCGAGCAGGGACATCTTTGGCTACTCCAATGCTGGCCGTCTGCATGGGCCTCTCACTGTGGGCTACTGTGCCGTCCATCCGCCATCGACCGGGATCGCGGTGCCCGTGATCTGGTCCGCCGCGGGCGAACACAGGAAGGCCACGGTGCCTCCAAGCTGCTCCGGAGAGACGAACTCGGACGACGGTTGTTTCTCGCCCAGGAGTGTCGCGGCGGCGTCCTTTTGGCTGATGTTCTTCTGTGCGGCGATGTCGCTGATCTGCTTTTCGACCAAGGGCGTCCGCACCCAGCCGGGACAGACTGCGTTGCAGGTCACGCCGCTGCCGGCGGTCTCCAGGCCAACCACCTTGGTCAGGCCGATCAACCCGTGCTTGGCGGCGACGTAGGCCGCCTTGTGCGTCGATGCGACGAGGCCGTGGGTCGAGGCGATGTTGACGATCCGGCCCCAGCGCTGCTTCTTCATCTGGGGCACCGCCGCCGCGATGCCGTGAAACGCGGCCGACAGATTGATGTCCAGGATCGCATGCCACTTGGCCGACAGAAATTCTTCCACCGGCGCGGTGAACTGGATGCCGGCATTGTTCACGAGGATGTCGAGGCGTCCGAACGTCTCGATTGTCGCGGCGATCAATCGGCGCACGGCATCGCCCTTCGACATATCGGCGCCGTCGTAGACCACGCGCACGCCGTGCTCGCGTTCGATCCCGCTGCGGATGGCTTCGATCTCGCCGGGGTCGCCGAAGCCGTTCAACACGAGGTTGACGCGGAGCCTGGCCAACTCTCTGGCGATTCCGAGCCCGATACCGCTGGTCGATCCGGTGACGATAGCGACCTTATCCTTCAACATGGCAGTTCCTTTCGACGTCAGGTGGGGTGGGGGACTAGTGGGTGCCGCCGGCCTCGATCTGGCCGGGTTTCTTCAGCATCATCGAGGCGGCGAGTGCGACGATCAGTGCGACACCGAGCAGGTAGAACATGTCGCCGAAAGCCAGGATGAAGGCCTGCTTCTGCACGATCTTGCCGATCGCGACATAGGCGCGGTGAGCGGCGTCGATGCGATCGGTCACGCCGTGGTTCATGAAATACTGCGTCAGCTTCTCGAGCCTGGCTTGCGTGGCCTGCTCCAGCAGCGAGACCGACTGCGTCAGCACGTTGGAGTGATATTGCTCGCGCTTGGTGAGCAGCGTCTGCAGCAGCGCGATGCCAACGGCGCCGCCGAGGTTACGCATCATGTTGAACAGGCCCGAGGCCGAACCCGCGTTCTCCGCCTCGATGCCCGATGTCGCGACAGCCGACAGCGGGGCGAACACCAGCGCCTGACCGAAGGCGCGGACGACGTTCGGCCAGAAGAGCTGGTCGGTGGCGTAGTCGTTGGTCATCGAGATGTTCATGAAGTTGGATGCTGCGAACAGCGCAAAGCCGACGCCGATGATGAGCCGCGCGTCGAAGCGCCGTAACAGCTGCGGCACCAGCGGGATCAGCAACAGCTGCGGCAGCCCGGTCCAAGCCAGCACCATGCCGATCTGCTCGGCGTTGTAGCCCTGGATGCGCGATAGATAGACCGGCAGGATGAAGACCGAGCCGTAGAGCGCGATGCCGAGCAGGAAATTGGCGAGGATACCGAAGCCGAAATTGCGACGCGCCAGGAGGCGGAGGTTCAGCAGCGGCTTCCTTGCCGCCAGCTCGATCCACAGGAAGGCCGACAGCGCGATCGCCGCGACGATCGACAGCTTGACGATGAACGGCGAGCCGAACCAGTCGTCCTTGTTGCCTTCCTCGAGCACGGTCTGCAGCGCGGCGAGGCCGATCGCCATGGTGGCGATCCCGGCCCAATCGCCCTCGCGCAGCAGCGACAGCTTCATCGGTTGCGACTCGAGCGAGACGAACAGCAAGCCGATCATGACCGCGCCCGGCACCAGGTTGACGTAGAAGATGTACTGCCAGCCCCAGTTCTCGGTGAGATAGCCGCCGATGGTCGGCCCGATCGCGGGCGCAAAGGTCGCGGAGATCGCAAACAGCGCCAGCCCGATCGGCTGCTTCGCCTTTGGCAGCAGCGTGATGATGAGCGTGAACGCCATCGGGATCAGCACGCCACCGGTAAAGCCCTGCACGGCGCGCAACACGATCATCTGCGACAGGTTTTGCGCCAGCGCGCAGGCCGCCGAGAACACCAGGAACAACGTCGCATTGGTCAGGAGATAGATGCGGATCGAGAACGCCTGCGCCAGCCAGCCGGACAGCGGAATCACCACAATCTCGGCAATCAGGTAGGAGGTCGAGATCCAGCCGCCATCATCGATACCGGCCCCGATCGCGCCCTGGATGTCAGCCAGCGAAGCGTTGACGATCTGGATGTTGAGCACCGCCATGAAGGCGCCGAGCGTGGCGCCGGCGATGGCGATCCAGGTCTTGGCGGAGACCGCCGGGGCCGGTGTGGTGACGGACCGCTCGCCTTCGCCGGCGGGCACGGCATCGATGGCCGGTTGCAGTGTGGTCATGGTTGTCTGCTCGTCGCTTGCGAGAGAAGCATTGCCTGAACGGATTGTCCGGGAGGAGACGACCGCCAGGGACGCGTATTCAACTGCGAGGCTCGGGGCGGCGCGATGCGAGGCGCTTCTTGCTTTCGCGTTCGGCGATCGCCGCCGATTTGGTATTGATGGTCGGCTCGGTCGACATGCCGGGACGGAGCAGGCCGGTCAGGCTGCGGTCGTCGAGGACGATTTTCACCGGCATGCGCTGCACGATCTTGGTGAAGTTGCCGGTCGCGTTGTCGGGCGGCAGCAGCGCGAACTCCAGGCCGCTTGCCGGGGACAGGCTGTCGACATGGCCGTGCAGTCTGGTGCCGCGGAAGCTGTCGATGGTCAGCTCGACGGGCTGGCCGCCGCGCACATGGGTGAGCTGGGTTTCCTTGAAATTGGCGACGATGTACACGGCATCGAGCGGAACGACGGCCATCAACAACGTACCGGCCTGGACGAACTGCCCGACCCGGAGTGAGCGCGCACCGACGGTGCCGTCGACCGGCGCGATGATGCCGGTGTAGGACAGGTTCAACGCCGCCTGCTGCTCGACCGCACGGGCGCGGTCGCGCTGCGCGACTGCCCTGGCGCGTTCGGTGGAGAGCACGTCGACCTTGCGCTCGGCCGCGAGCAGGCCCGACTTGGCGTGCTGCAATTGCGCGGCGGCGGCGCGCAGCGCCGCATCGGTCTGCTGCGCGCGCTGCACCGTGCCGGAGCCCGTCTTCATCAGCCCGTCGTATCGGACCTGCTCTTCCTGCGCGAACTTCAGATTGGCCGTGGCGGCAGCGACATCGGCCGTGCCTTGCTCGATGATCGGCTGCTGCAGGGCAAGCTGTGCATCGAGATTGCGGACAGTGGCGTCGGATGCGGCGACGTCGGCGCCGGCCTGGTCGAGCGCGGCGCGGAAATCGCGATCGTCGATCTTTGCCAGCAACTGGCCGGCCTTCACCGTCTCGTTGTCGCCGACCAGGACCTGCGCGATATAGCCCGACACCTTCGGCGAGATGATCGTGGAATCCGCCTTCACGTAGGCGTCGTCCGTGGTCTCCAGATAGCGGCCGATGGTGAGATAGTGGTGGCCGAACTCGGCTGCGGCGGCGACGCCCAGGGCCAGTGCCAAGGCGAGGGCGGCCCGCTTGATCGCCTGCCCGGATGGCCGAAGGCTGGTTTTGGCGCCCTGCTCGGGAGCATAGGGAATGGAAGACATGGTATTCTCCGAAACGAGGTGGGCGGTGAGATTCAGTCGCGGCGATGGACGTCGTGGGTGACGATGCCGAGCTCGGGAGCCGGCGGGTCCAGGCGTCGCGGATCGGCCAGCGTGCGGCGGATATCGTCCAGTCCGCTCTGCCAGTGAGCGCGCATCGCGCTCAGCCCGAACTCGTAATCCCTCGAGTGGCCCTCGTGGATCTTGGTCTGATAGATCAGGTGCACGATGTTGTAGCAACGATGGCGCGCCATCTCCGCGATGGCGCGGATCTCGGGATCGTGCCTGGCGGCGTCCGGCAATTTCGCGATCGTGCGCTGCAAGGCCTGACGCATCTTCTGCATCCGCAGCACCTGGTCGGTTACGGCGCGTGTGCGGCTCGAATACTGGATGTCCTTCTGCCGGCTCGACACTTCCATCATGTCGTGGGGAACGTGGCCCTTGGCCGACCAGAGATCGATCTGGAACGTCAGCGTGTCACACGGCTCGCCGGACAGCACGCGAGATAAAGGCGTGTTCGAAACCACGCCGCCATCCCAATAGTGCTCGCCTTCGATCTCGACGGCGGGGAAGCCCGGCGGCAGCGCACCCGATGCCATGAAATGCTTCGGTCCCAGCCGGCGCTCGGCGGTGTCAAAATAGGTCAGGTTGCCGGTGCGGACGTTGACCGCGCCGACGCTGACGCGCACGTCGCCCGAGTTCAGCCGGTCGAAGTCGACGAGCCGTTCCAGCGTCCGGTGCAGGGGTGCCGTATCGTAAAAGCTGGTCGCGGAGTCGCCCGAGAACGGTGACCAGAGCGGCGAGGGGAAGCGTGGCTTGAAGAAGCCCGGCTGGCCCTGGATCAAGGCCCGCGCCGCCGCCATCGCGTTGCGTACCGAGTTGATGTCGAACGCAAAGGGCAGGGCGTTGGCGAGCCCTTCGCCGGCGGGCCACTCTATCGAAAAGGCGCAGATGGTTTCCCAGAACTCGCGCAACCGCGCAACACGCTCGCCTTCGGGCGAGCCCGCGATGATCGCGGCGTTGAGCGCGCCGATCGAGATGCCGGCCAGCCAGTTCGGCCGGATGCCGGCCTCGTGCAGGCCTTCATAGACTCCGGCCTGATAGGCGCCGAGTGCGCCGCCGCCTTGCAACACCAGGGCGACGACATCGTAGGGAAGCGAATTGCTCCGCTGCGGCACAGGATTGGTTTGCTCGCGCATCACGTTCAGCATTTTGAGGACTCCCGATGGTACGGATGACGTCGATCAGTCGGCATTCGCGTCGACCAGCGTCTCGGAGGATCCGCGCCGCCGCACAATTTCGCTCGAGGCCAGATAGTCGTGGACCACGGTGCCGAGCCCCAGTGTCAGGTCGGCAACGATATGCTTGGCCGAAAGCACCTGGAGCACCGGCAGCTCGGCGACGGGGGCAAGGGCGTGCGAGTACAGGTCGAGCGCTGCCGGCCCAGTCCAGGCGCCCTTCACGGTGATGTCTTCGAGATGGAAGCGCACCAGCTCGCAGATGCGCGGCGTGCCGTCGACATGCGGAATGATCTTGAGCAGGAAATTCGGTGCGGCGAGCTTTTTTGCTTCGGCCGCGGCGTCCAGGGCCCGGTGCTTGTAGCCCATCGTGCCGGTCGCGATGCGGACCGAGCCGTAGTTCAAGGTGCCAACCAGGGTGTCGGTCTCGACCTCAAGCTTCGGCTGCGCCAGCTTCTTGGGAAAGCCCCAGAGCTCGCGCCCGCCCGCAATTGGCGGATGATCGTTGAGGAACATCTGGTGGACGAAGCTGCCGGCCTTGCCCTGATAGGACACCGGAATGACCTGCCCACTTTCGGTGTAGTCGCCGAATCCGGTCGAGTCCGGCATTCGGATGAACTCATAGTTCACCACAGGTTCGGTGATTTCGAGTGGTGCCGGCACGATCCGGCGCAGTGCCTCGGGATCTGTCCGGTACTGGATGATGAAGTATTCGCGATTGATGAAGCGATAGGGGCCGGGCGGGAAAGCCGGGCTGGTCAGCGGCATGGCGAACGCGCTCGCGCGCACGGTTTCGTGTTTCATCATGGTCGGCTCCGGTTGGTATGGGGTGATCGGGCCGGGCCCGCGCACGGTCGGCGCGGCCCGGTTTCGCGTGAGGCAGCTAGACTTCGCCGACGTGCTCCGGATCGGCCGAGGCCAGCGCGGCCGCGCGTTCCGGTCGGGGCGGATAGATCCAGACAGTATTGATCTGCTGCTTGGTCCGCTTCGCCTCGTCGCCGACGAGCTCGAGCTTCCGATCCCAGCCTCGCGTGAAGATGGCGCCGGCTTCTCCCAGATCGAGGCAGGTGGCGTAGGCCTTCTGGTGATAAGGCCTGGTCGCGACACCCAAAAGTTCGGCAGTGGCATTGTTGCCGGCAAACGCGCCCATTCGCGTGGCATGCTGGCACGACATCAGCGCGTGGTTGCCGACGTCGTCACACGCTGCTTTGGCGGCATCGCCGGTGGCAAAGACGCCGGCGACACCAGGCACGCGCAAGTCGCGGTCGACAAGGAGCCGGCTCAGATTGTCGCGCTCGGCCGGGATCTGCGCGGTCAAAGGAGCGGCGCGCATGCCCGCGGCCCAGATCACGGTCTCCGCTTCGATGTGTTCGCCGCTGGAAAGCGTGACGCCAGACTTGTCGAGCGAGGTGACACCGGTGCCGAGGCGGGTCTCCACGCCAAGCTTGCGCAGCGCATCCTCAATGACGGGGCGGGAATCTGCGCCCATATCGTGAGCGATCGTGCTGTTGCGATCGACGATGACGACACGCGCCTTGGCGTTCTTGCCGAGGACCGCACGCAGCCGCGCCGGCATCTCCGTCGCCGTCTCGATACCGGTGAACCCGCCGCCGGCCACGACGACCGTATCGCGTCCGTTCCTTGCCGGCCGATCGGCCAGATCATGGAGATGCCGCTCCAGCGCAATCGCATCGTCGAGCTTGTCGACGCTGAAAGAGTGCTCGGCGATGCCGGGGATGTTCGGTCGGAAAAGCCGGCTGCCGGTGGCAACGACCAGCCGATCGTAGGAGAGAGTCTGCTTCGTGCCTTCGGCCGTGACGAGCTCGATCGCACGAGACTTGGTATCGATGGTCCCGGCGCTGCCTTGCACGTAGACGACGTCGATGGCCTTCAACACGTCTTGCAGAGGTGCCGTCAGGGTCTCGGGCTTGCTTTCGTAGAGGCGGGGCCGGACCACGAGCGTCGGCTCCGGTGCAACAAGCGCGATCTCGAGTTGTTCGGGCGAAGCGCCCTGAATGTCCCGCAGGCGCGCGGCGGAAAGTGCGGCGTACATGCCGGCAAAGCCGGCGCCGATAATGACGAGTCGCATTTGATGATCTCCTGTGGATTGAGCTTTCCGGGCATGGGCGCGTCATCGCCGCCGCCACTCTCGTGGCGGATCGTCGAGACCGATGACGCGAAGACGTGAAGTGAGATCGCGAATTCTCAGGGAGAGGGGCAGCCTGGCATCGAAGCCATCGGCGGCGGCCAGCGGTGACGAAAGAAAATTGGCTCGATGGCGTTCGGACGCCAGTCGGCGTACGGAAGCTGGCCGCCATCTCTGTCGATGATGGGCATTACCGGACTTGCGTTGTGTACGGACTGCGCCGGTATCTCCACTTCCTCGCCGGTTGCCGAGGTGAAGCGAACGGCCAATGAAAGTCCGTACATGACGGCACTTGCGGCCATCCTTCGTCGCGGCACGAGTTTGACCGGACTAGCGAAGTTCTTCCAGGTCATTGTTCGTCTCCGTCTATTGGATCGAGGGCACCCTGATCATTTAGCGGAGCGGACCTGCAGTTGCGCCAGAGCGATTGCTCTGCCTGCAGAGTGATTGCTGCTTAGCGCATGCGACGTCGCCAATCGCTCGGCGTTTCTCCCGTCAATCGCCTGAACGCGGCGGCAAAGGCGGTTTGAGAGGCATAGCCAAGCTCAGCCGCCACCGTGGCGATCGGGATTTCGGTGTCGCGCAGCGTGTTCATGGCCTGCTCGAGCCGGTGCTGGCGCAGCCAGCTATGCGGCGAAAGACCGGTGCTTTCCTTGAAAGCACGACAGAAGTGGAAGCGAGACAGGCCGGCGTCCGAAGCGAGCGCCGCAAGAGAGACGTCGGAATCGCTGTCCGAACGCAAGCGTTCGATCGCGCGTCGCAGAGCTTGGGGAGCCAGCCCGCCTATGATCGGCTCGATGGCGGTCGGCTCGCCGATGTGCGCGGCCAGGATGCGCGTGGCGATGATATCGGTCAGTCGCTGCCTGAAGAGTGCATCCAGAACCGCGTTGCCCTCCAACACATCCGCCCCGCTCATCAGCAGTCCGGATGTGACAGGGTCGAGATGCCCGGTTCGCTCCAGAAGATCACCGGGAATGGGCGCGTCGGCTTCGCGGGCGACGCGTTCGAGCGTTGCGTGCGGAAGATACAGCTGGACGACATCGACAGGACCGGGAATATCCCATCTGGCGCTCGAACCAGCCGGGATGATCGTCACGACTCCGGAACGGGCCGTTCCAATCGCAACCGATTTTCCGGCGCGTCGCTCCAGGCGCTGAACGCCTGTGGGGTACGTCATGATGACGTGGTCGGTCATGGGCTCGACGACGTCGTGCAGAGCGCCGTGCTTCCAATGCGCGATGCCGCCATTGGAGGGGTCTGAAGCCATCTGCAGCGGCGCGGTCTTCAGGATGCGCGCCATCTCCACATCGGCACGCCGCCGCTCGACGTTCGGCGAGTCGCTGTGGCGCGCACCGGGTGCGGCAAGCAGAGCCCCCAAAGGATCGTGCAGGATTGGCTTGTCCATAGAGCTAGTCTCGCGTTCGGAAGGCACTTCGGGACCGGCGGAGCGATTGCTACTAACGCACGCGTCGTCGCCAATCGCTCGGCGTTTCGCCGTTCAATCGCTTGAACGCCGCGGCGAAGGCCGTTTGCGAGGCATAACCAAGCTCTGCCGCAACCAGGGCGATCGATGCGTCGGTATCGCGAAGCAGGTTCATGGCCTGCTCGAGTCGGTATTGGCGCAGCCAGGCGTGAGGCGAGAGCCCGGTGCTTTCCTTGAATGCGCGGCAGAAGTGGAAACGCGACAGGCCGGCATCGGAGGCGAGGGCATCGATGTCAATCGGCGTTCGACTGGGACCCCCTAGCGGCATCCAAAAGGGACCCCTTTGATCGGCGTGCTCTGCTGGTAGCGCTCGGGTCGTCGGAGCT
>NZ_JBEPQK010000009.1:0-278214 GCF_040547805.1 Bradyrhizobium sp. LA6.1
ACTGCTGCCATGGAATTGGCGCTCTGCCATCCGGAACGTTGATCAAGCCGCCTGAGCCGAAAATGACCCGCGCGCGGTCTTCGCCGGATGCTTACTTATCGGCGTATGATCAGGCAAATTCAGCCCGCACTTGCCGCAGCGTCGTAGACCTCGATTTGAATGGCCGGAAACCGGTCCTTCAGCTCGATGGCCGCTTTCTGCGCGCCTTCTCTGGTGGAAAAGGTTGTTTTGGCGTGACCATCTACAATGATCGCGAACCCTTCGAGCGGAAGGTCGTGCAGGCGCTGGTGCATGATCGTGAATATCCCCCGTGCGGCGGATTTGGCGTGAGTCGTGTGGAGTGTTCAAGCCATGGCTAGTGCCGACCGTGATGAGGTCAGTCGGACAAGCGTCGGATCGCGACGATGCGCCAACGAGCGCCGTCGAACCATTTCTCCGCGGCGCTGCGAGCTGAGTCTTCGTTCAGAGCTTTGAGGTCGGTCTTTAGGTTCCGCTCGCCATCGGCGAGCTGAATTCGAAACATTGCCATTTGCGACTCCCTTTATTTGGAGGGGGAGGTTGGCGCTGCATGGTTAATGAAAGGTTAACGACTTCCGCCTCGGGTTCCCCAAGGCCGAACGTGACATTCGATTGCATGGCTGCGCACCGAGAGCTGAAAGGGCCGTTTGGGGGTTGAAACGAACCTTTCGATCCAAGTTACTCAAATAAGCCTTTGAAATCGCAGGAAATGCGAGCGCCCTCCGAGCGCACCAACCTCGAAAGCCGATCGATGGAGAGACCGGCTCTGGCTGCCCAGGCCTTCGCCGTTCGGCCGTCCCCGCCTGACGGTTCGAGTGTAAGGCTGGCGGCTCGGCGTGATCGCCGTTTGCAACAGGGCACGCGTACTGAACATCACGCAGGTTGCTCATCACCGTGGCAACGTCACCAGTAGCCAGACGCCGGCGGCCGCACACGCAATGCCGGCGGCGCGCGCGATCCATCGTCCGATCGGCGTAAGTTTCTCCAACAGGACGAGCAGGGCCAAAAGCGCAATCCAAAGCACGTTCATCACCCCGCCTACGAACAAAAGCGCCATCAAGACCCAGCAGCAGCCGACACAATAGCCTCCGTGCCGCAGCCCCAGCAGCAGGCAGCCTCGCAGGTTGTCGCGAAAGCCGCCGTGGCGCATCAGGAACAGAAATGGCGACTGGCATTGGGCGAGACAGACGTCCTTGAGCGGTGTCCATTGATAGACTCCCGCCGCGATCAGCACGATTGCACTGAGCAGATTGCTGGCGATCGTCATCCGGGAATCCAGCAGGACTGCCCGCTCGATCGCCCATTGGAGTAGGGTTGCTGCCAGCGAAAAGCCGCCCCAGGCGAGGAGATAACCGGCCGCAAACCAGCCGGTCGCAGCGAACGGCTTGCCCTGCGCTTTCCCCTGTCGACCCACGCGGGCGTACATGAGGATCATGGGCGCTGCCGAGGGTGCCATCATTCCGACCATCATCACCACCCACATCAGCAATACATACGCGAACTCGATCGCTCGCCATGGCTCGCTCGCCGGCAACATGATTCCGATCCCGGCCGGGATCATGCGGAACCCGGTCATGTCCATGCCGCCCATGTCCATGTCCTTGGCGAGCCAGAGCACATAGCCCCATGCCAGCGCGACAATGATCCCGATCGCGCCGCCGACGATCCAGCGATCGCGCCGCAGCACGGTTTCCAGGGGCCGTCGGTCATTTGCGAAAAGTGTTGCCGGCCTTCTCGCAAGGCCGGATCAGGAGTTGCATCACGCCTGGTTCGACCAGCGGATCGGCGCATAGAGGCCGTTCTTGCCGGAATTGTCCCAGCGCATGCCATGATCGCTGAACGTATTACCGGCGGCGCCGACTGCCATCACCATCCTGTCGGGGCTGACTGGATGGCCGATGTTGGCCCACATTTCCCCGCTCGGATGCATGGTCGGCAACGGGTCGACGGACATGTGCAGAATATCAGGGATTTCCGCGGACCGCGTCTTGCCCTCGATTCGGAATGTGATCGGGACCTTGCGAACTCCCAGGTTCTTGCTGATCAGCGGTGTGAACGCAGCCATCGGACCACCGGCGGCGCCGGTGAAGATCGCAGCTAGAGCCTCGGTCTGCTCATCGTTGGCGCGCTGGTCGATATAGGCGGCCACCGACCAATCTCCGTCTGCCATGATCCCCGGCGCGTGGAGGATAACCAGGACATTGAGTCCATCGAGCTCGATGTTGCCATAGCGGCCGCTCTCGACGTGGAAGATCAGCGGTACGTTACAGAAGCCCTCGGTCGGTCGCGCGGTCAGCGGGGGAGCCGCCGACACGAGGCAGGGACACACGATGCTGCAACTGCAATTCTCGAAGTAGTCGCCGGAAAGGTGCCATGGGACATCTGCCATCGCCATCTCCCGCTAGGCCGAACCCGTCAGATTACTTTCGAATGAGCTACGTGGAGTTGAAAGTTACGCTGCGTGGCGAAGTCCCGCAAGCTGAAGTCCCGCAAGCTATTGTGAGGCTCGGCCAATCTACTGGAAAAAGCACCTATCAGCTGGAGATCCACCTAAACTCTTTGCCCATTTCCGCAAGCCATTGAAACTTCAATAAATGCGACCACCCTCCGAACGCGCCAAAACGGCGGATCGCGCCGCTTTGGCCGGGGTAGGGGCCTGTTTCTGCCGAAATGCCCTCGCAGATCAAGTCGATGATCTGATCATAGAACATCAGACGAAAGTGGCTGCATCGGACGAGATGCGTCTGAGCGAATCTATTCAGCCAATCCGATTTGCCGAGATTGATCACGGCAGCCTGACGCGGCGGCGGTCCCCAATCGATTGTGTCGAAACTGAAATTATAGACTTCCTCCGGCGTGATTATCGAAACCTGTGGCCGATGAATCCGCAGATGCCTCATGTCGCCTTCGATAGAACAGTGCGCGTCCGGTTGGAATGAGTTGGAGCGGGCAAAGCCTGGAATACCGGCCACTCCGCGGGATCCTCCCTGCTCACGCAATTGTTCCTGGACGTAGTCTGCCAGGGGCGCTGGTCGATCGACACCTTCTTATTGCGTTTCTATGCCAATACATCTTATAATTGATAAACTCCGAGAGACACGAAATATCGGTCGCTGGCTTCCGGGTCCGAACACGGGCGGCTGGAGTCGAGCACCTTTGCAAGGAGGGCAGCATGACGCTCAAGTCGGGATTCCAATTCGCGGAGGCGCAACTTCTGCTTGAGATGGCGCAGCATGCCTACGCCGGCACGCCAACGCTGACCGAGGCGGTGGCAACCTGCGGCGTGCCCTCCGTGCCCGATCCAAGCTCAAATTGGGCGGTCCGCGAGGACCTCACCCCGACGAGTGCCACGCTATTGGATAATTACTGGCAGGTCTGGCAGAACCAGAGTGACACCACCCAATACGCGATCGCAGTGCGCGGCACGGTCGCAAGTGCGGCCAGCGTGTTGGCCGACTTGCTGTTCCCCCTGATCAACGCGCGCATTGACTTGAAGCTCGGTCCGATCTCGCTGCCGTTCTATCTTGCCCGCGATGAGGGTGACAGTGCGGTGAAAGCCGGTGTGCATTCGGGCTTCGCTCTGAGTTTGCTGCTCATGCTGTTCACCACCGATAGCCCATTGTTCGTGACCTTGGGGCTGCTCGCGGAACAGGGCAACGACGTCTACATCACCGGGCACAGCCAGGGTGCCTCGATCGCCACGCTGCTGACCTCGCTGGTCCGGCACTCGACGGATGTTTTTAAGGGGCCGGCCTACAAGACCTATACCTTCGCGCCTGCCAAGGCCGGCAACGACCATTACGCATACGATTACGCGCGGCTTGCCGCCGTCGACGGATACGGTTGGGCCGTGACGTCGACGCAGGACTGGGTGCCGCAGGCACCGTTTGCCCTGGAGTGGATATCAGACCTCAACACGCCAAATCCGCTGCGTGGGTTCGGCGGCAGTCCCAATCCTGAAGCAACGATCGCGCTCGGCAGCGTGGTCACCGACGGTGAGAACGCAGTCAATCGCGTTCGCGACGATGCGGTGAGGCGGCTCAAGCAGCGGGTCGAGAGTCTTTCTCGGAGACTGATATCCGAGACGATCCATTTGACCGCCGCCGATCTCGGCGCGGCAACCGCCGCACCGATCACGGGATCAACGATCTCGGACTTGATCCAACAGATCCTCGACCAGCTTCAGGCGTCGCTGAACTATGCTGACGTCGGCGCGCTGCTGCCGCTGTTCGCCAACCCGGGCGGCAACCCGACCGATGGGACGCCGGGATGCCAGAAGCTGGACTATTTCTGGCAGCACCACCTCGGCAACTACCTGAAATACATGAAGCAGCAATATGGCGGCTGAGCCGGGAAGGACTGCGTGCGCCCTCCGAGCGCACCACCTTCATCCTTATCGCTGTTTTGGCTGGATTTCGGCGACTGCCTCGCGCGGTGCTCGTTGGTCCAAGCGATCATCAGCTTGTCCGCCGGTCAAAGTGACCGGCGGGAATATGCTGTCGTAGATCGCACGCGCCTCACGGATGAGGCGCTGCCGCTCGAGCTCGGATTTCGGAACCAATCGAACGACGTTGGTCATTTGCGTTCCGCGGCTTCGTCCGCGCGGCGCCAGACCGGGAAGGGGTCAGCGAGCTTCGCCCATTCCGTGACGTTCATCGCCGGCTTTCCCGGGACGAGGCAGGCATCCAGACGGGCGCGGAGCGAACCTTCATCCATACTGGTGCCGATGAACACGATTTCCTGGCGGCGATCGCCGTAGATGTCGTTCCAGTTCGCGCGCAGCTGCTTCCGCCAGGACGGATCATCCGGCCATCTTTCCCTGGGTACGCTCGCCCACCAGAAGCCAAGCGCCTGCGTGCGCGTGATCGTGCCAGCCTGGCTGATCTCGCCAAGCCATTGTGGGCGCGTCGCGAGCCAAAAGTGTCCCTTGGCGCGAATGACGCCGGGCCAGGGCTCCCTGACGAACTTGTCGAACTTTTTGGGATCGAACGGCCGGCGCGCGCGATAGACGAAGTTCGTCACGCCGTATTCCTCGGTCTCCGGCACGTGATCGGCAAAGCCGTAGAGCTCTTTGAACCAGAGCGGATGCTGCTGCGCCCGCTCGAAGTCGAACCGGCCGGTGTCGAGAATGCGATCGAAGGCGACCCGGCTGTGGTTGGCTTCGATCAGATCCGCGTCCGGATTGAGTGCGCGGATGATCTTTCGTGCCGCCTCGCGCTGCTCAGGTCGGGCGTCATCGACCTTGTTGAGAACGATCACGTCGGCAAATTCGATCTGCTCGACGAGGAGATCGACCAGCGTGCGCTTGTCCTTCGCCAGCGCTTCGCCGCGCTGATCGAGAAAATCCGTCGACGAATAGTCTTGGAGCAGGTTCACGGCGTCGACCACGGTGACCATGGTGTCGAGGCGCGCCACATCGGAGAGGCTTTCGCCGTCCTCGGAACGGAAATCGAAGGTCGCCGCAACCGGCAGCGGTTCGGAGATGCCGGTGGATTCGATCAAGAGATAATCGAAGCGGCCATTGTCTGCGAGGGCGCGCACCTCCTTCAGGAGGTCGTCTCGCAATGTGCAGCAGATGCAGCCATTCGTCATCTCGACGAGCTTCTCGTCAGTCCGGGACAGGTTCGCACCGCCATCGCGAACCAGATCCGCATCGATGTTCACCTCGCTCATGTCGTTGACGATCACCGCCACCTTCAGGCCGTGCCGGTTGTTCAGGACGTGGTTCAGCAAAGTGGTCTTTCCAGCCCCGAGGAAGCCGGACAAGACGGTGACGGGGAGTTTTTGCATGGAGATCGAAGAGCCTTTTCAAGGGGATAGGGCGTTGACGCGTGGGGATGGGCATTGGGACCGGATATGTAATGTTATAACATTACATTCGTTGGCGGCGCCGTCGTCAAGTCGTTTCGCGGCTCAGCTCAAATTCACGCGAACATTGAGGTGGATGATCGTTGTAGCGATTGGCTGCCGCTCAGCTCCAGACAGCAGCGCGCTCGAAGGACCGGCGCGACGGACTTAGCCGTATTCGTCGCCGATCCCGTATTCCCGGTAGATCTCGAGCGGGTCCGTGTCCGGAAACAGGCGGCATTTGGCCTGGGCGAGGTGCAGGCTCACCGCCGACGGCTCCTTGCCGTTCGCCAGCATCTTGCGGATGTCGTCCATATGCGCGCTCGGCTGGTGTTTTGGTTCGAGCTGCTCCAGCGCGACGAGCGCGGTCGCCAGGGCCTCGGTCAGCACCCAGTCGTCGTGGCCCGTGATTCCCTTCTTCGGCATCGGCAGACCCCACATGCGGTGGCTGCGCCAATGTACCGTAGCTTCCGGCGAATCTCCATCGCGCAGCTGGCAACCTCGCGTTTACGTGGAACACGCAGGCCCCGGTACTCTCGCTTGCATTATGAACGCGCGTGGCTAAAAGGCGGCCGGCGATCGTATCTTTGTCGAAATAATGATGGCGTAGACGGGTCGCACCGCTCAGGGCTGGAGCCAGCATGGTCTTTCTTAGCTTCGTCTACCGCTTCGTGACGAACTTCGCCTTCATGGCGATGGTCTATTTCAGCCTGAATTTCATGGAGAAATACCAGAACCGGGCGATCCTCGCGATCCTGGTGCTGGTCTATGCCGGCATGCGCGCGGCCTCGACGCTGCGTGCGTTCTATTTCTTCCAGAAGATCGAGAAGCTGGAGGCGGAGACCAAGCGCCTGCAGGCTCCGATCAATGACGGTTCGGGCGCAACGAACGCGCGCAAGCAGGTCGTGGCCGACGTTGCCCGGCTGCGCCGCGACGGCGAGCTCAAGTCCTATATGGACCTGTTCTTCCTGGCGCTGATCGTGCTGCTCTGCGTCGCCAACATCATGCGCCAGTAGTGCTTACTGCGCGCGCTTATTCAGGCTGGCGACGCGGGTCGGATGCGTCGCGGAACTCCGCGGTGTGGCGCCCTTGGGCGCCGTGCTCTTGGGGGCAATGCTCTTGGGGGCGGTGCCCGTAGCCTGCGCGGTGTGCTTCGCTCCGGCCGGCGCCGTATGTGCGGTCCGATGTCCGCGCGACTTGCCGGCCTTGCCCTTGGCCGCATGGGGCGTCTCGGCCGCCATTGCCAGCCGCATCGCGGCGCGCCGCGACAAGGTCGTCGACAGCAGGACCTCGACCGAGCCCTCGGGGATGGCAAAGAGATCACGGTCGGGCACGGGCAGGGTGGCCGCGACATTCGCCAGCGCCATGGTCTTGCGCGGCAGCAGCGGCTGATGCTCGGTCTGCGCGTTGAGGTCGGCAAGCGAGGGCGCCGGCAGCGTCTTGGTCTGCGCGAACACGAAGTTCGGCACGGACGGCCAGCGTGCGATCGGCACGGTCTCGGTCGGTGGATGCAGCAGCCATTCCACCGGCGTGGTCGGCGTTGCCGGCCGGTCGGCGGTCGCGGGCACCACATGCACGATGCGATAGCCGCGCGCCTTGAGGTCGCGGATGATCTTCGGCAGCGCCGCCACCGTACGGGGCTGGATGTCGTGCAGCAGCAGGATGCCCTTGCCCTTGGCTTCCAGCCGCTGGATCGCGAGCTGGTAGACGCGGTCGGACGACACATGGCGCCAGTCGTCGGCGGGGAAGTCGGCGCTCCAGACCTGGATGCCGCGCGAGATCAGCAGGTTTTCGACGCCTTCGGCGCGCATCAGGCCGGGAATGCGGAAGAACGGCGCGAGCTTGGACGAATCGGTCATCGCGGCCGAGGTCCACTCGATGCCGCCGTTGATCTGCGCCTCGGCCTTGTCGAGCGGCATCCGGTCGAACGTCAGCGGATGGTTCATGCTGTGCGTGCCGACAGTGTGGCCCGCGGCAATCAGCTTGCGCACGCCTTCCGGGTTCGCCTTGGCCTGCTCGCCGATGATGAAGAAGGTCGCCTTGATGCACTCGTCGTCGAGCATCTTGAGGATCTGGTTCGAATATTTCGGCAGCGGACCGTCGTCGAAGGTCAGGACGACTTCATGGTCTTTCAGCGGCAGCGTTTCGCGGTACTGCATGGTGCCGATGCGCGGATGCTCGCGCGGATCGACCACGAGGGTGCGGGAGGTCCCGAGTGCATCCGGATGGCCGGGACAGTCCGCCGCAAGGGCCGCCGGTGAACCGACGACCAACAGCCCCAGACACAGGACGATCCACGATCGCGTCCGAACAACAACGCTACTTCCGATCATGAACCTCGTCTGCCTCCTTACGCGACTGCCGCCTTAATTGGTCGGAGACGCCCAGAAACGGTTCAGGCGCAATACCCTCTACATCCTTGCATGCCGTAGCATGAACAGACTGTTAATAGGGCCCAAATCACCCCATTTTGCACCGCCGTGACATTACGGCATCAATGCGCATCGGCGCTCTTCTGTGACGTGCCCGCCGGCACGACGTGAACGACGCGATAGCCGTTGTCCCTGAGGTACCGCAGGAAGGCCGGCATGATCGCGGCCGTGCGTGCCTTGGGGTCGTGGAAGAGGATGATGCCCTTGCCGGCGGCGGCGAGGCGCTCGGTGACGAGCTTCAATTCCTGCTCCGGCGTCATCTCGTTCCAGTCGCTCGCCCAGAGGTCGGCCCCGAACACGACGATGCCGCGTGACTGGAGCAGGTCGAGCTGGGCTGGCGTCCCCTCGAAATAGGGGAAGCGGAAGAACGGCGTCGAGGGCGTCGCCGTCGATACGCCTTTGAGCGCCGTCTCGTCGGCCGCGATGCCGCGGTCGATCTCGCTCTTCGCCTTCTCGAACGGGATCCGCGCCATGAACGGGTGCGACCAGGTGTGGTGGCCGATGGTATGGCCCTCGCGGGCAATGCGCTTGACCATGTCAGGATGTTCGGAGGCGTGCAGGCCGATCAGGAAGAAGGTCGCGCGCACGCATTCCTGCGCCAGCGCCGCCAGCACCTTCGACGTCGTCGGCGGATGCGGGCCATCGTCGAAGGTCAGCACGACCTCGTGATCGGCGAGCGGCAGCGTCTGCGGAAAGCTCTTCAGGCCGACGCGCGGCGTGGTCTTGGCGTCGACGCTCAGAACGCGCGAGGTGCCGAGCGCGTCCTTGCGCGGGCAGTCCGCGGCCTCCGAAGAAGCGATGCCGGTGAGGCCCGCGAAGACCGCGCCCACCGAGATCGACATCCATTTCAGCCGAAGCATCTTTGCCATTGCGCTCGCAGTTCGCTTGTGGGTATTGCCTGACCGTCAGCTCAGACCACTCGTTCCAACCTGTCAAACGGCGAGGCGCGCCATGGATGAACATATGGACGGTGCCCCATCCGCCGAGGCCTCGGTACTCGACCACGTTCCGATGCGCAATGAAGACGGCGAAATTCGTCATGAATTCGTCGAGGAGATTGCCCATGCGATCGAGGCCGGCGACAGCGCCGCGCTACGCGCCTGCGTTGCCGAGCTGCACGAGGCCGATCTCGGCGATCTGATCGGAGCTCTCGCGCCCGACCACCGCGTTCGCCTGGTCGAGCTGACCGGGCGCGACTTCGACTTCTCGGCACTGAACGAACTCGACGAGGGCGTGCGCGAGGAGATCCTCGAGGAGCTGCCGCCGGAGACCGTCGCGGAAGGCGTCCGCGAGCTCGAATCCGACGACGCGGTCGAGCTGCTGGAAACCCTCGACGAGGCGGAGCAGGAGGAAATCCTCGAGAAGTTGCCGCTGCAGGAGCGCGTCGCGCTCGAGCGCAGCCTGCTTTATCCCGAAAATTCCGCCGGCCGCCGGATGCAGACCGAGTTCATTGCGGTGCCGCAGGATTTCACCGTCGGCCAGGCGATCGACTACATGCGCGAGACGCCGGATCTGCCCGACCGCTTCTACGAGATCTACGTCGTGGACAAGGACCAGCATTGGCAGGGCGCGGTCTCGCTCGACGTCCTGCTCCGCGCCCGCCGCCCGGTGGCGCTTGCCGAGCTGACCGACGAGGATCGTCGCCGCGTCTCCGTCCTGGAGGACCAGGAGGAGGTGGCGCGCATGTTCGGCAAGTACAATCTCGTCGCGGCACCGGTGCTCGATACCCAGGATCGCCTGGTCGGCGTCATCACCGTCGACGACGTCGTGGACGTGATAGAGGAGGAGGCGGACGAAGACCTCAAGGCGCTCGGCGGCGTCAACAGCGACGAAGAACTCTCCGACACCGTGTTCACCATTGCGCGGGCGCGGTTCAACTGGCTGCTGGTCAATCTCGCCACCGCCTTTCTTGCATCCTCGGTGCTCGGCCTGTTCGAGGGGCAGCTCGAGAAGATGGTCGCGCTCGCCGTGCTGGCGCCGATCGTCGCGAGCCAGGGCGGCAATGCCGCGACCCAGACCATGACGGTCGCGGTGCGCGCGCTTGCGACGCGCGAGCTCGGCTCCTCCAACGCCTGGCGGGTGGTGATGCGCGAAGGCCTGGTCGGGCTCGTGAACGGCCTTGCCTTCGCCTTGATCACGGGCATCGCGGCGGTGGCCTGGTTCAAGATCCCGGGCCTCGGCATCGTCATCGGGCTTGCGATCATCTGCAACCTCGTCGCGGGCGCGCTCGGCGGCATCCTGATCCCGATGGCGCTCGAACGTGTCAGGGCCGATCCGGCGGTCGCGTCAGGCACGTTCGTCACGACGGTGACCGACGTCGTCGGCTTCTTCTCCTTCCTCGGCATCGCGACGCTGTGGTTCGGGTTGAGGTAAGGCGCGCTATGCCCTCGCGTGTCCCGGGCGCGCTGCAACGCCGTTCGCGTTGCTGCGCAGAACCGGGACCCAGAAAGCAGCACGGCACGTGGTGGCGAAATGGGCCCCGGCTCAGCAGCGCACCGCTGCGCGTTGCGCTGCGTCCGGGGCACGAGACCGTCTTCGCCCACCATCATCTTTAATCCGAACTTAAGCGACCTGCCGCATCATCGCCCGTGCTTGGGGGAATGGACATGCGGTTGCGGCTGAAGGCGGACGGACGGGTCGTCGAGTTGCGGGATGGGCAGGAGCTTCCGGTCCAGCCGTTTCCAGTCCAGCCGTTGCCGGTCCAGGCGGCGGCCAATGCCGTCCCTGGCGATGACGCCAGCTCGCTTGCGGTGCGCGCTCTGCGCCGCCGCGCCTGCCTCACCCAGATGGAGTTCGCCGCCAAGCTCGGCGTTCCCGTCGAGACCATCCGCAACTGGGAGCAGGGCAAGCGCGCCCCGCGAGGACCCGCCCGCGCGCTGCTCGCCGTGATTGCGCATGCGCCGGACACCGTGTTCCAGGCGCTCGCCAAAGCCTGACGTCAGGGCCAAGCGCGAACCTCCCGTTAGCATTGCGCTGAATATCCGGCCCGGCGCCGGCGTCGTCCGTTGGCAGTGTCATGGGCCGGGTCCATAATGGCGCCCGGATAATGTTTTGAGGCGATCGCAACAGAGAGGATTCCTCATGCTGTTCGTCGAGGCCAATGGCGCAAGGATACCGGCGATCGGGCTCGGGACCTGGGAGCTGGGCGGGCGCGCTTGTGGCCGCGTGGTCGAGCAGGCGCTGCGGCTCGGCTATCGCCACATCGACACTGCGCAGGTCTACGACAATGAGCGCGAAGTCGGCGACGGCCTGCGCGGCTCCGGCGTGCGCCGCGACGATATCTTCCTCACGACAAAGGTCTGGACCAACCATTTCGCGCCTCATGATCTCGAACGCTCGGTCAAGGAGAGCCTCGCCCGGATGCGGCTCTCCTCCGTCGATCTCCTGTTGCTGCACTGGCCCAATTCGCACGTGCCGCTGGAGGAGACGCTGGGTGCGCTGTCGCATGCCAAGCGCATGGGCCTGACCCGCCACATCGGCGTTTCCAATTTCACCGTGGCGCTGACCGAGCAGGCGGTGGCGCTGTCGCCGGAGCCACTCGTCTGCAACCAGGTCGAATATCATCCTTATCTCGACCAGACGAAGGTGAGGGCAACCTGCGACCAGCATGGCCTCGCACTGGTCGCCTACAGCCCGATCGCCAGGGGGCGCGTCAAGGCCGACCAGACGCTCGCCGGGCTCGGGCGCGCGCATCGCAAGACGCCGGCACAAATCTGCCTGCGCTGGCTGGTGCAACAGAATGTCGCTGCGATCCCGCGCACCTCGCGCGTCGAACGTCTGTCGGAAAACATCGATATTTTCGATTTCGAGCTCTCGGACGACGAGATGGCCCAGATCGCCGCGCTGGCAAATCCCAAGGGCCGCCTGACCGATTTCGGCTTCGCGCCAAAATGGGATTGAGAGGGGGCCGCTGTATGCTAGGACCGGCGTGGCAACCCAAGATCGATCGATGGAACTGCGGAAGATCATACGGACGGACATTGCAGCGTCGGCGGTCGCGCATCTGACGCTGGTGGCGCTGATTATCCTGATCAGCGAAGTCCATCCGTTTCACGCCGCGGTGCCCGAGACTGTTTCGGTGGACATCGTCACGCCGGAGCAGGTGAAGGAGGAGGAGGCCAAGGCCGAGGAGAAGGCTCAGGAGCAGGCGAAGGAGAAGCCGCCGGAGCCGCTGCCGGACCTGAAACTGCCGAAGCTGGATTTCACCGACAAGGACAAGGCGGAGGCCGCGCCGAAGCCTGCGACCAAGCAGCAGGCCGCGGCGCCATCGCCGTCACCGCAGGCCTCGCCTGAACCGCAGCAGAAACAGCCGCAGCCGCAACCCTCACAGGCACCGAAGCAGCGGGAGGCCAATGTGCAGCCGCAGCCTCAACAGCCGCAGCCGTCGCAACAGCCGCCTCCGCAACCCCAGCAGCAACCGCCGCCCCAGGCGATGCCGCAGCCGCCGTCGCAACAGCCGCCGCCGCAAGCGATGCAGCAGCCACAGGCCGCGCCGCCGGCCTATCAGGCGCCGGAGCCTGACGTGACGGTCAAGTACGGCGTCATGCTGGGCCTGCCGCCGGAATTGCCGCCGGAACTGCCGAAAGACGCCCCCAAGGACGATGGCGGCGATGCCAAGGATTCAATCGCAGCCAAGCTGCCATCCGAGGTCATCGCCGCGCTGCGTCGCCACCTGAAGAGCTGCGCCAAACTGCCGGCCGGGGTCGACCCGACCGACAACGTCAACATCAAGCTGCGCACGGTGTTCGCCACCGACGGCACGCTGGCGCGCCCGCCGATCCTGATCGAAGCTCCGCCATCCGCGAAGGGCGTGGCCATCGTGAAATCCGCGACCGCAGCGCTCCAGGCCTGCCAGCCCTACAAGATGCTGCCGGCCGACAAGTACGGCGAATGGAAGATCTTGGACCTGCCGTTCTCGCCGCGGGATTTTGGCGGAGGGTAGGCGGCTCGCCCCACTCTATCCATCCTGCGAGCTAAGGCCTCCCGGTTCGCGGCTTCAGCCATGCCATGATCACGGCCTGCGGCGTTCTCCGGCTGCGTGGCAAGCTATGTCTTTCGATGGTGCGCCGTGCAAACGCGCCGGCCTGCTCGGCGGAGCCTCGCTGCGCCGGTGCGAGAGCCATCCACTCACGAATGACGGTGCGTCGAATTTTCGATTTTGGCATCGGATCAAATCCATGAGTTGCGGCGGATGTTCACGCGGCCTGCCGAAGGGGGATGGCCTCCGAGCGCCGCGCCAGAAGCACGCTGCCGCAAGGATGCTCGGCGCCCTGCAGGACGACGAAGCCGCGCTTCGTTACTGCGGCACGAAGAGTGTCCTTCGCAGCTGCCTTCTGCGCATCGAGCCAGATCACCAGCACGGCGCGGGGGCTCAGGAAATCGTCGAGCCAATCCACTGTCGCATCGAGTGCGTGAAGCGTGCGTCGCCGCCAATCCACGAGCGCGACTTCATATTGACCTGCCGGCCGGCCGCAATTACCTGCAGCAGCCGCCAGCAGATATCCGCGACGATGCAGCTCAATCACCAATTCCATGCTCTTCGCGCCGACCACGACGATGCGTTGCCGCGTCGAGCAGTTCGCGATGGCCATCATCGGATCGATGATCCTGTCGCTGACCCCTGAATTCGACATCATTTCACCAGTTCGCTACGCCGCGCGAGCTTGCGCGACGGAGCGGATATGGTGCTGGATGCTGTATGATTTCGAGATTGGCGCGATCGCGGTTGCATAGGATCGGCATAGGACCGGCCTCGGCGGCGCGCTGCCGGCAACTTATGTCGCGCTTATAAACAGACGATGCACTCCCCATCGCATTCAAATGCCGTCAGCGCCATTCTTCCGGCCCGCGCGTGTTATCGCGCCTTGCCTGGAGACAAAAATGTCGGCTTACCGTGCATTGATCGTGGGGCTACACGATCGTCCCATCAGAATGATCCACATGGATTGCATCGACGACGAAGCTGCGATCAGCTCCGCGGAGCGGCTCGTCGACGGTCGCGACGTTGAGCTCTGGCAGATGGATCGGCCTGTGGCCAGATTCGATTGCCGGTCCGGGACGATGCGCAGGAAGTAGGCCGGGATATCGCGGTGTGGGCAGGCCTCGCGTCTTGGGATGACGGAGCCAGTCGTGTCGTCATTGCGAACGTAGCGAAGCAATCCAGACTGTCACCGTGAAAAGATTCGGGAGTGCTTCGCTGCGCTCGCAGTGACGGTGTGGAGAAAGCGCGTGCCGCCCTTCGCTCGCGCGCAGCAGATGCCTCAAGAGCCGCGCTTCCGCGTCTCCGTACCATCCATCTCCTCCGGCGCCATCGCCGCCCATGCGCTGGACGCGAACTGCCTTCGCCAGGTCACGATCACCACCGCCGCCGTGGTCACGAACAGCACCCAGGGGCTGACGAACCAGCCGAGATAGCCGAGTGCGAAGAAGAAGGCGCGCTGGCCGCGGTTGAAGTGGCGGCCGGCGGATTCGAACAGGCGCGAGGTGCGGATGACGTGGGCCTCGGCCTCAGGCGTGTCGCGCCGGTCAGCCGGCGGCATGCCGCCGAACAGGATCGCGACATAGTTGAACAGGCGATAGGCCCAGGCGAATTTAAAGAAGGCGTAGACGCAGATCAGCACGAGGCCGACGCATTTCAGCTCCCACATTGCGGGCGAGGTGCTGAGGTCGATCGGCAGCTTGCTCAGGATCGTGATGGCGTCGTTGGTGGCATGCAGCAATGCCAGCGCGCCGCCGAGTGCGAACAGGCTGGTGGAAGCGAAGAAGGCGGTGCCGTTCTGGAGCGAGGCCATGATCTGCATGTCGACCATGCGGGTGTCGCGGTCGAGCAGGCGGCGGACCCAGACCTCGCGATAGCGGTTCATGCGCGCCGACAGGCTGTCGCGGCCATAGGCCGAGTGCTCCAGCGTCAGGGCATAGACCAGCCATTCGATGATGAAGAAGCCGACCGCGGTGATGTCGACCCAATGCCTGCCCATGTCTCACTCCTCGCGAAGATCGCAACGATTGCCACGCGCGGCCGGGTGCGGCAACGATTGATTGGCGGCAGGCGATGGCGCTAAAAGCAGCCGCATCTAGGGGACTCAGGGAAGGACCAGCGACATGGCAGCGCTCAAGCTCGCGATCGGAAACAAGAACTACTCGTCATGGTCGATGCGGCCGTGGCTCGCACTGCGCGCCAATGACATCCCGTTCGTCGAGACCGTCATTCCGCTCTACACGGATAATCCCGCCGACAAGGATCAGATCCTGTCATTCAGCCGCGCCGGCAAGGTGCCGGTGCTGGTCGACGGCGACATCACGGTGTGGGATTCGCTCAGCATCATCGAGTACCTCGCCGAGCGCTATCCGGAAGCGAAGCTATGGCCCGACGATGTCGCCGCCCGCGCGCACGCCCGTTCGGTGTGCGCCGAGATGCATTCCGGCTTCATGGCCTTGCGCAACGAATGCGGCATGAACCTGCACCGCCCCGTGGGCGCCGTGACGCTGTCGGCGGACGCCAGGGCCAACATCGCGCGCGTGCAGGAGATCTGGCGGGAGTGCCGGGCGCGCTACGGTGCCAAGGGACCGTTCCTGTTCGGCCGCTTCGGTGCGGCGGATGCGATGTACGCCCCGGTCGTGCACCGTTTCCGCACCTACGCGATCGAGGTCACGCCGGAGACAAGGGCGTACATGGAGACGATGATGGCGTTGCCGGCGTTCCAGGAATGGACCCGCGACGGGATCGCCGAAACGCTCGTCATCGAGAAGTTCGAGAACGTCTAACCCGCGAATGTGATCGGGCGCCGCTTGACGATGTGCAGGCTGGCGGCGCTCAATCCGCGGTAGAAGGACCGCATGGGAGAGGGCACGGTCATGGGAATCCTGGACTCGCTGGAAAACAACCCTGCGCTTCGCAGCGCGCTCGGCCAGCTCGGCGCCGCGGTCCTGCCGGCGGTGTTGAACGGGGTGCTCGGCAGCAACAACCAAGGCGGCCTCAGCGCAATCGTCGCGAAGCTTCAGCAGTCCGGCTTCGGTGACCAGGTCAAATCCTGGCTCGGCAACGGCCAGAACCTGCCGATCTCGGCCGACCAGCTCCGCGCGGTGCTCGGCAGCGACACGGTTCGGCAGCTCGCGGCGCGCTACAACATTCCGGTCGACCAGCTCAGCCAGATTCTGGCCCAGGAACTGCCCAAGGCCGTGGACCAGGCAAGCCCGGAGGGGCATCTGCCCCACACCGCCTGAGGGAGCCGGTTCCAGCGGTATCCTCCACCCACGAGTTCCCGCACTATCGTCCTGAAAATACTGCCGGATCGGCCTATTTGACATGCCTGTATACCGCTGGCCAAAACGCCGCATTGCGTGCTATATGTCACGCCGGGTTTTCAGCCGGTCCGACGCAGTGGGACCCTGGGCACGGCCGGCGCTGTTTGAGTCATGGAGATGGGCGTTGAAGCATAAATTCCCCGTGGGAACGCGCGTACTGTTCACTGCCAGCAACGTCGCGCGCCCGGCTGCGAGTGGCTCATACGAGATCATCCGCCTGCTGCCGACGGATGGCGACGACTGCCAGTACCGCATCAAGAGTTCGACTGAAGCCTTCGAGCGCGTCGCCAAGGAAAGCCAGCTCGCCCAATCCTGATGGATGTCGGTGCCGCGCGTTGACATCGCGAAGGAATTCGCTTCGCTCGCCGTCAAAAGGCCCCCTTCGCCTCGACATGGTGAACCGGGGCAGTTGCCGACTCGCGGGGGCTCGCTTTGACCATTCGCTCTTTGCTCGCGTGAGGGGACGTCGCGCATGAACTGGGCATGGGCCACTTCGTTCGACCAAATCTCGCGCCCGCAGGCCTTTCCGATGTGGATGATCCTGGTAGCCGCCGGCCTCCTCGGCCTGATTCTCCTGATTACGCTCGTGCGCGCCGAAAGGTCGGTTGCCAACGGCGCGCTGACCGTCATCACGCTGCTTTCCATTGCCATCGCCGTGGCGGCCACCGTGCGCGTTTATGGTCCGGCGGAGGAGGCGCCGCCGGGCGAGGCGCGCGCGCAGAGCGCGGTTGTCGCCAGCCTGCCGGCGCTGTCCTGTCTCGACGATCTCGCCGGCAATGCCGTGGCGATCGGTTGCGAGAAGGCGCTGTTCGGCTCGCCTGACGCGGCGGCTGCGGCCGTCTCCTACACCGCCGCGCGGATCGACCGGCTCACCGCGCTCGGCGATGCCGCGACCGCCGAGAAGAGCCTGACGCTGGACATGAAGGTGCTGCGCAAGGCGCTGGAGCGCGACCGCTACGGCCTCGTCGCGCAGGTGCTGGTTGCGCGCGACGGCTGCACGCAGTTCGACTGCCCCGCCTTCCGCTCGCTGACCGATCAGCAGCGGGTCGCCGCCAACATGGATTCCCATCTCTACGACACGCTGGTTGCACGCTATGCGCCGGGCTGGAACGCGCCCGCAACGGCCCCGGCGATGCCGGCCACCGCGGCGCTTGCCGGGATGCCGCCATCGATGCCGACGGGCAGGCCGACCAATGCGGAGTTCCCGAGCGCGTCATCGACGCCGCCGGTGAGCATCATGAATCCGGAGCCGCCCACGGCGGCGGTGCGACAGGCGGCGCCTGCCGGAGGCGCAGCCGCGGCGCCGCGCGTGTCCGCTCCGACCTCGGCGCAGGCCGCTGCTCCAGCGGCGCCGGCTGCGAAGAAGCCGCCGGCGCCGAAGGCCGCGCGTGCGCCGGCCGCAGCACCGGTTCCGCTCGCGCCGCCGGCCCCAGCCGCGGCTCCTGCGGCTGCGGATAACGAATAGTTCGGCATTCCAAATACGTGGCTGCCCGGCTAATGCTGGGGCCATGCCGCTACATTTGATCAAGCTCGCCGTCGGCTGCGACTCCGTCAAGGAATTGAAGGGGTGGGTCGCCGAACGGATGCAGACCGCCAAGAAGAAGGGTCTGCCGCAACATCACATCCACATCACCCGCATGGTGCCCAAGCGCGACGCCGAGATCCTGGCGGGCGGATCGCTCTACTGGGTGATCAAGGGCGAGATCGCCGCGCGTGAAAAGATCATCGGCATCGAGCCGTTCCGCGACAAGGACGGCATCGGCCGTTGCCGGATCGTGATGCAGCCGAAGGTGATCACGGTATCGCCGCGGCCGATGCGGCCGTTCCAGGGCTGGCGCTACCTCAGCGACGATTCCGTGCCGCCCGATCTCGGCAAGTCGGCCGCCGGCTCGATCGCGGCGATGCCGGAGCCGATGCGGCGCGAACTGCGCGATCTCGGACTGCTCTGACGCGGCCGCTCATGGCGACGTGACGATGTGCAGCCGCGCCCAGTCGGAGGGCGGCATCACGACCGGACGTCCGCCTTCGCCGATGGCGTCGATGATGTCGACCAGTTCGGGCTCGACGCCCATCTCGAGCAGGTACTTGCGATACTGCTCGCCAAAGATCGTCGTCAGGCTCTCGCGTTGTTCGGGCGCAACGTTGGGTGCGCGGCGATTGCGGATGGAACGGCCGGTCAGCACCACCGTCGCACCTTGCGGGAGGCTGCGATGCACCCCGCCGGCGAGCATGAGGACGCACGCGAAATCGCACGCCGGATCCGGCAGGGATACCTTGGCGTCGAGCGGTCCGCCCGGGCGCTTCAGCGCAAAACAATCCGCCTCCGGCTTGCCGGCGCAGGCCTCGACCTCGGTCGCGCTGGCGGTGGCATCCAGGCCGCGGTCGCGCAGGATGCGGCCCATGCTGACCGCAACATTGAGGTTGGAGCCGCCCCAGCTATGGATGACGAGCGGCAGCTTGTGTCCCGCCTGGCGATCGAGAATCGCGATCAGCCGCTTGTAGCTGTCCCATTGCACCGTGCCCTCGGCGGCGATCCAGTCGGAGCAGCCCGATCCGCAGGCCCCGGCGGAGCCATGGGCGACGCAGAAGATCATCGCATCCGGCGGCGACCCGTACAGGCCGATCGGCGGGCGCTGTTGTGCCTGGGCGGCAGTCGCGGCGACAAGCGCCAGCACGCCGTTCACGATCATCGTGCGGATGAATGACATGCCCCTGCCGGTCGGCTCGTTTCCTCGCCCCGATCATCCATCCGGGCGAGGCAACGCGCAAGATCGACCCTGGCGGGTTACACCGCGATATTGTCGATCAGCCGGGTCGTGCCGAGCTTGGCCGCCACCAGGATCCGCAGCGGGCCGTCCTTGCGCGAGGTGACCGGCGCGAGCGTCTCGGCGTGGCGCGCCTCGAAATAGTCGAGCGCAAAGCCGGCCGCCGTGATCATCCCGGCGCCGCGCGCCATCGCGGATGCGATCGCTTCGCCGGCACGGATGCGCCCGGCGCTGTCCTTCATGGCGCGGTAAAGCGTGGTCGCGGTCTGCCGCTCCTCCGGCGAGAGATAGACGTTGCGCGAAGACATCGCGAGCCCGTCGCGCTCGCGGACCGTGCGGGAGCCGGTCACCTTGACGCCGAGGTCGAGGTCGCGCGCCATCTGCGTCACCACCCGCAACTGCTGAAAGTCCTTCTCGCCGAAGATAGCGACGTCCGGCCGGCACTGCGTGAACAGCTTGCCGACGACGGTGGCGACGCCGCCGAAGAAGTGCGGCCTGAAGCGGTCCTCGAGGCCGGCCAGCGCCGGCCCCTCCGGCACGATGCGGGTCGCAAAGCCTTCCGGATACATCGCCTCGGCGCCGGGGTGCCAGACGACGTCGACGTCCTCGGCGGCGAGCTTGGCGAGATCGGACTTCCAGGTGCGCGGATAGGCACCAAAGTCCTCGGTCGGGGCGAACTGGGTCGGGTTGACGAAGATCGACACCACGACGCGACTCGCGCGCCGCCTGGCGAGGCGCACCAGCGACACATGTCCGTCATGGAGCGCCCCCATGGTCGGAACCAGCGCGATCGTGGCCTTTCGCTTGCGAAGATTGTCGACGGCGCGTCGCAAGGCGGGGACCGTGCGGGCGATCAAGGGGCTTCGTGACATCAGGACTCGACAGGGTTGGGAATGGGAAGCGGGCGCGTCCCGGCGCCCGGCCGGCTAACCTTAACAAGCGCCGATCGTGGACGCCATGCATTCGGATGCGGCACAGCATCCCTCGCGAGGCCGCGCACGATGTCGCGACATGGCTGAATCACAAGCGAGAGATGGTGCCGTGATTCATTTCGAACATGGCGCGCTGCGATTTGCATTTACTGTCACGCATTTCACTTGACCGCAGACGCGGCCAACTCGAAGATATTCATCAGGGGTGTTGAGGATCGCTATGCTTGTGCAGGCTAGCCAAGGCCAATCCGGCTCGGCGCATGTCGTCGTGCTCGGTAACGAAAAAGGCGGCTCCGGCAAGTCGACCACCGCCCTGCACATCGCGGTCGCGCTGCTGAAGGCCGGCCAGCGCGTCGCCACCATCGACCTCGACTGCCGTCAGCAGAGCTTTACCCGCTACATCGGCAACCGTTCCGCCTGGGCGCGCCGCACCGGCCTCGGCCTCGAGCTGCCGGTGCATCGCTGCATCAAGCTCGGCGAGACCATGCAGATCGCCGAGAACGAGAATTCCGAGTTCCAGCAGTTCATGGAGGCGGTCTCGGCGGTCGAGAGCAATTTCGACTTCATCGTCATCGATACGCCCGGCACCGACAGCTATCTGATGCGCTTGGCGCACTCGATGGCGGACACGCTGGTCACGCCGATCAACGACAGCTTCCTCGATTTCGACGTGCTCGGCACCGTCGATCCTGCCAACTACGCAGTGACTGGCGAGAGCCACTATGCCGAGATGGTGCGGGATGTCAGGCGCAAGCGGCGCCAGCTCGACGGCTCCAGCACCGATTGGATCGTCGTGCGCAACCGCCTGTCGATGCTCGGCTCCCGCAACAAGCAGCTCGTCGCCGAGGGCCTCAAGGATTTGTCGCTGCGGCTCGGCTTCCGCTACGTCGACGGCTTTGCCGAGCGCGTCGTCTATCGCGAATTTTTTCCGCGCGGCCTGACCGCGCTCGACGAGATCGACGAGGCCACGCTCGGCATGCGGCCCAACCTTGGCCATCTCACCGCGCGGGAAGAGGTGACGGGCCTGCTCCGCCAGCTCAAGCTGCCGCTCGACGAACGTGGCCGCCGCCGTGCGGCAAATCGCGCCGAGTGGTTCAGCCAGGTCGACAAGCCGCTCGAGGTCCACGACATCCTCGGCGCCTGAGGCGGCGGTATATCGCTACTTCCAGCCGATTGAAGCTGCCGGTTCCCGCCGGAACTGAGTGCGGGCTTGGCCGTTTCACCCTGTGTTTACCGTGAAATTGAAGCCAATCGAGACCGGTTGCGTCGGATGGTAGCCTGCACCTGACGTAGCCGCCTGAGAACGGGATGCCCAAGAAACGCGTGCGCCGCACAATGAAAGGGCTGAAGGTTCACAATATTTAAGCTTCCTGTCACGCGGCTGTGACATATATTAGGGAATAGGCGACCAGGGGCCGAAGAGCCCCGGAAGAACACGATTTTCAACAGGGATTCAGGCCGCAAGAGCCTGAGGCTGAGGACGAAAATGAAGCGTGGAATTGCCGTTCTGGTTTCGGTTAGTGCCCTCTTCGGCGTCGCCTATGTCACGGCGAGCAAGTGGGCGATCAGGCACGAGACCGTCACCTTCTACGACGCCTCGCGCGACAATCGTCCCGTGCCTGTCGATATCGCGGTTCGCCGCGACAAGGAAATGCAGGCCAATGCCGGCATGATCACGCTGCCGGTTGCCGTGATCAATCACGGCAACACCGTCAAGAATACCGAGTACGGCTTCCTCGCCAACATCTTCGCGGCGCGCGGCTATATGGTCGTAAGCCCGCAGCATGATTTGCCGACCGATCCTCCCATGGTGACCAAGCCCGGTGAGCTCTATGTCGGCCGGTTGCCGCAGATCCTGCGCGGCGTTGCCAACATCCATCTCGCGATGCAGGAGATGAAGAAGGTTCAGCCCAACGCCGATTACGACAGGGTGACGATGGTCGGCCACTCCATGGGCGGCGACATCACGATGTATTTCGCCAAGCAGTATCCCGATGAGGTCAAGAAGGTCGTCACGCTCGACAATCTGCGCGTGCCCTTCGTCACTGCCGGCAAGTTCAAGATCCTGTCCTTCCGTTCGCAGGATCCGCAGTTCAAGACCGACGCGGGTGTCATCCCAACCGATGAGGAATGCGAGAAGGCCGGCATCCAGGTCGTGAAGACCGAATTCCAGCACAACGACATGCGCGACACCGGTCCGGATGCGGCGAAGAACTCGATCCAGAGCATGCTCGACAAGTTCCTGAGCGACGGCGACAGCGCCGTGGCGCCGGTCGATACGCGCTCGGCCCCGCCCAATATCCTGGAGCCCGGTCCGGTCGCTCTGATGGCGCCTGCCAAGAGCTGACACCGACACAGGCTGACACCGACACCGCTCCGATCGTCTGCACGACCTGCAAAGCCTCCGCCGGCATCCGCCCGCGGAGGCTTTGCACATTGACCGGGCCGCAGGCGCTAGCCACATTAGCCGCTCACGCAAGAAGCGAGCAGGGATGTCCGGCGAACCCGTCAAACCGCGTGGCCGTGATGCCGTCTCGAGCCAAACCGGCGGCACGCTGCCTCAAGCCAGCACCGCGGAGGACATCGCCGCGTTCGTCGCCAAGGCGCGTGCGCTGTCGCCGCATGCCCCCGGCGCGAAGGGGCGGCTGATTTTCGCGCTGGATGCGACGATGAGCCGGCAGCCGACCTGGGACATGGCCTGCGCGCTCCAGGCGGACATGTTCCGCGAGGCCGCAGCGATCGGCAGCCTCGACATCCGGCTCGTCTACTATCGCGGCTTGAACGAGTGTCGCGCCACGGGCTGGATCTCCGACAGCGCGAAGCTCGCGACGCTGATGAGCAAGATCGACTGTCGCGGCGGCGACACCCAGATCGGCAAGGTGCTGAGCGACGTGCGGCGCGAGGCGGTCGCTTCGGGCGTGCGTGCGGTCGTCTTCGTCGGCGATGCCATGGAGGAGAAGGTCGACGAGCTCTGCGCCAAGGCCGGCGAGCTCGGCATGCTCAAGGTGCCCGTGTTCGTGTTTCAGGAAGGCGCCGACGCCGTGGCCGAGCAGGCCTTTCGCGAGATCGCGCGGCTGACCGGCGGGGCCTGGTGCCGGTTCGATCCCGGCGCGGCGGCGCAGCTTCGCGAGCTGCTGCGCGCGGCCGCGGCTTATGCCGCCGGCGGCCGCGAGGCGCTGTTGAAACTCGCCAAGAGTGCGAGCGGTGCGGCCAAGCTGATCGGGCAGATGAAGTAGCGGCCCGCGTCGGAGACGGACGCCATGCATTTTGCCGTGAGGGCGACTATATTCCGGCCATGACCCTGATCGCCGGCGCCATCGCCGTTATCACGCTTTATCTGCTGCTCCAGATGTTCCGCTCCGCCAATCCGGCGGTGCTGGCGCGCACCATCAAGTTCGGTGGCGGCGTGGTGGCGCTCGCGGTCGCAGCGTTCACTGGCCTGCGGGGCGAGCTGGCGGTGGCGATCCCGCTCGGGATTTTCGGCGCCGGCCTCCTGGGCTGGACGCCGCTGGCGAATGCCGGCTTCGGCAATATCGGCGGGCTGTTCGGCGGTGGCGCAACGCGCCCGGCCGGACAGGCCTCGCGCGTACGCTCGCAATTCCTGGACATGCGGCTCGACCACGATTCGGGGCAGCTCGCCGGCCAGATCGTCGCCGGTCCTCACGCTGGGCGCGATCTCGAGGAGTTCGATCTCGCTGGCCTGCTGGCGATGGCTCCGGCGTTCGACGCCGAGAGCGTGGCCCTACTTGAAAGCTATCTGGACCGCCGGTTTCCCGCCTGGCGTCAGAACGCGCAGGGCGATGCGGCAGGGCGGCAGCGCCGCACGGCGCCGAGCGGCAAAATGACGGCGGAGGAAGCCTATCAGATCCTTGGCCTGCAGCCGGGCGCGGGGCGCGACGACATCAGCCGGGCGCACAAGTCCCTGATGAAGAAACTCCATCCCGACCAGGGGGGCTCGACGTATCTCGCTGCCCGTGTGAACGAGGCCAAGGATACTCTGCTTCGCACGCATAACGGCTAACTCCGGCACTACGCTACAAACGCCCGTACCGCGTAAGCTCCGCTTGCTCTGTCTGCTGTCGCCCCGATGCCCGCCTTTGTCGGCGTGGTCGATCCCTTGAGTAAAGTTTTAACCGTAAATCCTTGACGAGAGGTTGTCGCGGAACTGGCATCGCCGCATCCCCCAAACAAAAATGCCCGCGCAAGGCGCGGGCATTTTGATTGGAGCGGTACGACAGATCAGTTGCGGACGGTGATGCAGGAGATGTCGGCGCGCTTCAGGGCGCGGCAGACGGCTTCGGCCTGGTCCCGCTCGAGCCCGGCGAAACGGGCCCGGTAAAGCTTGCGATTGTCCTTGGCGAGGACCGGCTCGGTGAACGGGTCGGCCTTGCTGAGCAGGCCGCGGGCCGAGCTGCGGGCGGCGTCGATGCGCTGCTGGGCTTCGTTCTCGCTCTCGAGTGCGCCGACCTGGACGATCCAGCCGCTATGGGTGACGACCGGCTTGGTGGTGGCGCTCATCTGGATCGGCTGCGGCACAGGATCGGCCGAAGCGAGCTTCGCAGCAGCCGGAGTGGGCGCGGCGACCGTTGCGGCCGGCAGCACGCCGAGGATGCCGTTGCCGGTGCCGAAGCCCGCCGGCTGACGGGGCATCTCGGTGCGGGCGAGCTCGGCCTTCGGCGCTTCCGGCTGGCTCGCCATCTCGGGCTTGTTGATGAGATCGGCGCGGGCGACGACGGCGCCGGAGGTCTCCGCGACGTCGGAGCGGGCCGCAATCGTGCTCGTGACCTGCGGTGCGACCTGAGCCGGGGCGGCGGAGGCAACCTTCACAGTGCCGGCCTTGACCTGAACCGTCTTCACCCGGACCGGCTTCATCGGCTCGGACGAGCCGGGGATGATGGAGAGCGGCTGGCTGGAGATCACGCCATTGGTGAGCGGCGCGGGCTCGATCCTGGATTCAGTTGGCCGAACCTCAGGCTTGCTGGTGTCAGGCCTGGCTTGAGCCGGCGGCATCGCGGCGGTCGCGGCCGCCAGCGCCGATAGGCGCGAGGCGAGGCGCTGCGGGGCCGCTTCGGGGGCAGGGGCGGCCGCAGCCTGCTGGACCTGCGGAGCGGGGCGGGCCGGGGTCTCCGATGCATCGGCGACGTCGGTATTGGCATCTGCGCCGTTGCGCTCGGTGACAGCGACGACGGTGTGGGTGGTGGCGCCCTTCTCGAGGTTCTCCGCGAGCAGGTTGCGCATGATGGCGTCGCGCGAGCCGC
Organism: Bradyrhizobium sp. LA6.1; assembly: GCF_040547805.1. NCBI lineage: Bacteria > Pseudomonadati > Pseudomonadota > Alphaproteobacteria > Hyphomicrobiales > Nitrobacteraceae > Bradyrhizobium > Bradyrhizobium sp. LA6.1. The sequence goes on from NZ_JBEPQK010000009.1 coordinate 25,557, forward strand.
CGCTGCGGCCGCCGAGCACCACGCCGATCAGGTGGCGGTTGCCGCGACGCATTGAGGTCACGAGGTTGAAGCCGGAGGCGCGGGTGTAGCCGGTCTTGATGCCGTCCACGCCCTCGACGCTGCCGAGCAGGTGGTTGTGGTTGCGGATCGACTGTCCGCGCCAATTGAACGTCGAGGTCGCGAAATAGCGATAGTAGCGCGGGAAGCGCTCCTGGATGGCGCGGCCGAGCGTGGCCTGGTCGCGCGCGGTCGTGACCTGCTCGTCGTTGGGAAGGCCGTTGGCGTTGCGGTAGACCGTCTTGGACATGCCGAGCGAGCGCGCCTTGCGCGTCATCATCTGGGCGAAGTCGTCCTCGTCGCCGCCGATCGCTTCCGCGATCACGACGGCCGCATCGTTGGCGGAGCGGGTGACGAGGCCCTTGATCGCGTCCTCGACGCGGATGGTCTGGCCGGCACGGAGGTTCAGCTTGGTCGGATCCTGATCGGCGGCGTGCTGCGAGACCGGCATCTCAGTGTCGAGCTTCATCCTGCCGGACTCCAGACGCTCGAACAGCAGATAGAGCGTCATGATCTTGGTGAGCGAGGCGGGGTGGCGGATTCCGTCTGGGCTCGTTGCCTGGAGCACGGAGCCGGAATTGCCGTCGACGATGATCGATGCGAATTTCGGGCTGGAGCTGTCGGACACATCGCGCTGCACCCGGTGGTGCGCGTAATTGCGCCGGTGACGCCGTGCCTCGGCAGCATCGGTGAAGATGACTACGGCGGTGACCGTAAGAAGCCCGAAAACGCCAACCCGCGCCAAGCGCGAGGAAGACAAGTTTTTACGAAGCATGAAACCCCGTCCCCGTTTCTGACTTGATCACCGGCCCGTGAGGCGAAATTGTGCCCACTCGACCCGGGATCATTACCTGCTCAGGCTGTCTCTCCGCTGGTGTTCGCTGCGGGAAACGTTGGGCCTGAGCCGCTGTTCTGGCTAAGGTGATGTTCTCGAACGGCTTTTGACCATTCGCGGAAGCTGAACACGTCCAGGGAATCAGGGTAGGGGTCCGCGGTTTCCAAAAGCTTAAGGAACCATTGCGGGAAACCCCGGGAATCTCAGCGATTTGCATCTATTTTTGTGCGCCGCACAAGATTCTTGACTTTTTTGTGCGTTGCACTATTTTTGGGCGGAGTCAGGGAGCCGGGGCTTCCGGACCAAAGCCAGGGAAAAAGGATTCCGAAATGTTCAAGGTTGAAGACTTTCAGAGCTACGGGAAAGAGCAGTTCGAGCAGTGCGTTGCTTCCGCGACCTCGATGCAGCATGGCCTCCAGGCGATCGCCAGCGCGTATGGCGACTACACCAAGAAGTCGTTTGAAGACACCAAGTCCTTCGTCGAGAAGCTTTCCGGCGTGAAGTCGCTGGACAAGGCCGTGGAAGCGCAGACCGACTTCGCCCGTTCCAGCTACGAGACCTTCGTTGCGGAATCGCAGAAGATCGCCGGCCTTTACAGCGACCTCGCCAAGCAGGCGTTCAAGCCGGTCGAGACCATCGTTTCGAAGTTCACCCCGGCTGCCAACTAACGTCCTCTGGAACTCCTGGAATCGAAAAGCCCGGCTGGTTCAGCCGGGCTTTTTTGTCGCGACAGAGATCCGGTTCAGCGCGCCACGCGCAGCTTCGACAGCGACGTACCGGCGTCAACCCCACACGGTCTGACTCGCCGACATCACCGGACAGAACGCGTCGATGCCGCTCGCCTTGGCGTCGTCGCGCAGCTTCTTCCGCCGCGTGTCGATCTGCGAGGCATTGCTGTACCACCAGCGATTCTGCGCATCGAGACCGCCGGCGAGGAGCACGAGGCCACTGAGCTGATCGACCAGGTTCTTCGCGGCCGTCTGCATCGCCGACATCTTGCCGTCCTGGGCCATCGAGCCGGCGTTGTCGAGCAGCATGGCGACGCGCATACGCACCAGGGGCCACGCGATCGAACGGCAGCTCGATTGGACCGTAGAAAACCGGAGGTTTCCCGCGAAACCGCCGCTGCCGCTTAACGGCCGGATTCCTGGTGAAGATGTTCTAAACGGTGCCGGCCGAAACTTTTGTCAAATCGGTCCGGATTGACTAACCTTGGTCAGGATCGCCGGACCGGGAATCGGGACTGCCTCGACCATTTTGGCCAGACCGTTGCACGCTTGCGGCGAGCCGGGGGCGGGCCCATATTCCCTACAATCGAGCCGGGCTTGACCGGACCGGTTGGAAGCGGTGATCCAACAAGGCGGCGCGCCCGTGCAAAGCTCCGAAGGGCGGGGCCGCGCGGCTGACCGTCACTCGCTTCCGTGGGGAATTTGAACGCCTGAGCCATGCCGCACCTGACTTTCAGACTAGACCTGTCCGCGCAAGCCGCTGCCCACGCTCCTCGTATGAGCAATGACGAGAACCGTTCGGGCGGACCGACGGGGCCGAATACGTCTGTCATCACCAAGGTCAAGCCGAAGACCAAGCGGCCGAACCTGTATCGTGTGCTGATCCTGAACGACGACTACACGCCGATGGAATTCGTCGTCCATGTGCTGGAGAAGTTCTTCCAGAAGGACATCGAGGCCGCGACCAAGATCATGCTGCATGTCCATCATCACGGCATCGGCGAGTGCGGCGTATTCACCTACGAGATCGCCGAGACCAAGGTGACGCAGGTGATGGACTTCGCCCGCAAGCACCAGCATCCGCTGCAATGCGTGATGGAAAAGAAATAACTGCGCGTTCACATCCAGAGTTATTTAGATCGGTTCTGGTCGCGCGGTATGTGACGGCAGCACATCCTGCTGCGTGATCCCGCGAAAATCAGCGGCGTCAATCCTGCCCAAATGGGTAGTTCTGCCCAAATCGGAACGGGTTTTGCATCGAGCATGCCGTGGGCGCGTAATGCCCATTTGAGTCGCGGAACCGGTCTTTCGCCGCGGTCTTGTATAACTATATGTGACAAAGGTTGTTGTTGCCTGACCGGGCGATGGCGATCATGATGGTGGGGGCCATAGAGGACGCGAATGCCGACTTTTTCCCAAAGCCTTGAACAATCCCTGCATCGTGCGCTGGCGATCGCAAACGAGCGTCATCACCAGTACGCGACGCTCGAGCATCTCTTGCTCTCCCTGATCGACGACTCCGATGCAGCCGCCGTCATGCGCGCCTGTAGCGTCGATCTCGACAAGCTCCGCACGAGCCTCGTCAATTACCTTGAAACCGAATTCGAGAATCTGGTGACGGATGGCGCCGACGACGCCAAGCCGACCGCCGGTTTCCAGCGCGTGATCCAGCGCGCGGTGATCCATGTGCAGTCGTCCGGTCGCGAAGAGGTGACCGGCGCCAACGTGCTGATCGCGATCTTCGCCGAGCGCGAGAGCCATGCCGCGTACTTCCTGCAGGAGCAGGACATGACGCGCTATGACGCCGTCAACTACATCAGCCACGGCATCGCCAAGCGGCCGGGCGTCTCCGAGGCGCGGCCGGTGCGCGGCGTCGACGAAGAGACCGAGGCAAAGGGTACCGAGGACGCCAAGAAGAAGGGCGAAGCGCTCGAGACCTATTGCGTCAACCTCAACAAGAAGGCGCGCGACGGCAAGATCGATCCGGTGATCGGACGCAATTCCGAGATCAACCGAGCGATCCAGGTGCTGTGCCGCCGGCAGAAGAACAATCCGCTGTTCGTGGGCGAGGCCGGCGTCGGCAAGACCGCGATCGCGGAGGGCCTCGCCAAGCGCATCGTCGACAGCGAGGTGCCGGAGGTTCTTGCGGCTGCGACCGTGTTCTCGCTCGACATGGGCACGCTGCTCGCGGGCACGCGCTATCGTGGCGACTTCGAGGAGCGCCTGAAGCAGGTGCTGAAGGAGCTCGAAGCTCATCCCAACGCCATCCTGTTCATCGACGAGATCCACACCGTGATCGGTGCGGGCGCGACGTCGGGCGGGGCGATGGATGCGTCGAACCTGCTCAAGCCGGCGCTTGCCTCGGGCACGATCCGCTGCATGGGCTCGACCACCTACAAGGAATACCGCCAGCACTTCGAGAAGGACCGCGCGCTGGTGCGGCGCTTCCAGAAGATCGACATCAACGAGCCGACGGTCGAGGACGCGATCGCGATCCTCAAGGGCCTCAAGCCTTACTTCGAGGACTACCACCGGCTGAAGTACACCAACGAGGCGATCGAGGCTGCGGTGCAGCTCTCCTCGCGCTACATCCACGACCGCAAGCTGCCCGACAAGGCGATCGACGTGATCGACGAGTCCGGCGCGGCGCAGATGCTGGTGGCCGAGAACAAGCGCAAGAAGACCATCGGCATCAAGGAGATCGAGACCACCATCGCGTCGATGGCGCGGATCCCGCCGAAGAGCGTGTCGAAGGACGATGCCGAGGTGCTCAAGCATCTCGAGCAGACCCTGAAGCGCACCGTGTTCGGCCAGGACAAGGCGATCGAGTCGCTTGCCGCTTCGATCAAGCTGGCGCGCGCCGGCCTGCGCGAGCCGGAGAAGCCGATCGGCTGCTATCTGTTCTCGGGTCCGACCGGCGTCGGCAAGACCGAAGTCGCAAAGCAGCTGGCGGCGTCGCTCGGCGTCGAGCTGTTGCGCTTCGACATGTCCGAATACATGGAGCGTCACACCGTGTCGCGCCTGATCGGCGCGCCTCCCGGCTATGTCGGCTTCGACCAGGGTGGCCTGCTCACCGACGGCGTCGATCAGCATCCGCATTGCGTGGTTCTGCTCGACGAAATCGAGAAGGCGCATCCCGACCTCTACAACGTGCTGCTCCAGATCATGGATCACGGCCGGCTCACCGACCACAACGGCAAGCAGGTCAACTTCCGCAACGTGATCCTGATCATGACCACGAACGCAGGTGCTTCGGATCTCGCCAAGCAGGCGTTCGGCTTCACGCGCTCGAAGCGGGAAGGCGACGACCACGAGGCGATCAACCGGCAGTTCGCGCCGGAATTCCGCAACCGTCTCGATGCCATCGTCTCGTTCGGCCATCTCAGCGTCGAGGTGATCGGTACGGTCGTGGAGAAGTTCGTGCTTCAGCTCGAGGCTCAGCTCGGCGATCGCGACGTCACCATCGAACTGTCCGAGCCCGCCAAGACCTGGCTGGTCCAGCATGGTTACGACGAGCAGATGGGCGCGCGGCCCATGGCCCGCGTCATCCAGGAGCACATCAAGAAGCCGCTGGCTGACGAGGTGCTGTTCGGCAAGCTCAAGGGTGGCGGCCACGTCCGCGTCGTCCTGGTCAAGGACGAGGCCGACGAGACCAAGGACAAGATCGGGTTCGAGTTCCTCGACGGTCCGATCACGCCGAAGCAGGAGAAGCTGCCCGGCGCCCGCAAGCGTCCGCCGGGCAAGTCTAAGCCGGGCGGTGGTGGCTCCGGCGGCTCGAAGGGGCCGACCTCGAAGGGCCCGCTGGTCAAGGCTTGATTGCGAGCGACATGAAATGAGAAGGCCGGCTGAAAAGCCGGCCTTTTTGTTTGCGTGGCAGTTGCGAGGCGCTAGGTGCCGGTGTCAGGCGCAGGCGCCGCCGGCGGCCGCGGCTTCTTCGGCGCGGGTGGCCGCGCGCGGGCAGGAGCTGACGGCTGCATGGTCACGATGACAGGGTTTGGCTTGTGATCGGTTGCCGCCCCGGTGGCAGCATCGACGCCCATGCCGACGACACCGCCGAGCAAAAGATTTCCGGCGAAGCCGGCGGCCCCGGAGGTCGGTATGTCCCGGCTGAGCGGCACGATCTGCGGTTCATAGCCATCCTTCTGGAAGGTGATCGAAATGTCGGCGTTCCGCTTGACGACCACGGAGCACGGCGTCGTGCAGGTGGTCGGAACTTCCATACCGCTGACGACGGCTTCCACGCCCGACGGTGTCGATGAGATGCTGATATTTTCGGTCGTGCCACGCGTAACAGACGCGCAGCCGCCCAGCATGACGCTGAGCGCCACAATTCCAAATGAACGCATGAAATGCCCCTTATTCCCCGCGTCAATGAAGCGCAACCGGAGCGGGAGGGCAATACGTCATTGGTCCAGATAGTTAAGCCACGCACAAGTTGCGCCCGAGGACGGCAGAACCTGGGCGTGAGCTATTCGCCGCGCAGGCGCTGGTCGTCCTGTACCCGGACGTGCTCGGCGCCGCGCGCGCCCGCGGGCGACAGCCGCAGCATGCTCAGCACTGCACCGCACAGCGCAAATCCGACGCCGACAAGAAGCGCGATCCTGGTTCCCTCGGTCGGATAGCGGCCGAGCAGCAGCGCCACCAGCGCCGCGCCGGTGGTCTGGCCGAGCAGGCGCGCCGTGCCCAGCATGCCGCTGGCGCCGCCGGCGCGCTCGCGCGGGGCGGCCGCGATCATGGTGCGGTTGTTGGGGGTCTGGAACAGGCCGAAGCCGGCCCCCGCCAGCGCCATCCGCCAGATCACGTCGAGCGGTGTCGGGCTTGCAGGCAGGAAGGCGAGTGCGCCGAGGCCGCAGGCAAACAGCGTGAGCCCGATGCCGCCGAGCAGGCCGGCCGGATAATGCTCGACCAGGCGGCCGGCGAGCGGGGCTGCGAACGCCACCGCGATCGGCCATGGCGTGATCAGCAGGCCCATATGCACCGCCGAATAGCCGAAGCGGCTCTGGAGGTAGAAGGGGATCGCGACGAAGGCCAGCATCTGTCCGCAGAACGAGGCGATCGAGGTCGCGATCGACAGCGCGAACACCGGGATGCGCAACAGGTCGACCGGCAGCAGCGGCGAGGTCATGTGGGTTTCGCGGTAGATCAGCAGCGCGCCTGCGACGATGGCGATGGCGAATTGAACGAGACAGGTGATGGCGGCCTCGCCATGACCGACGCTGTCGACGGCCGCGATGCCGACGCCGAAGGTGATCGCGGACAGGCCTGCGCTCTGCCAGTCGAAGGAGCGGCTGGCGGGTTTTGTGTGCGGCAGGCTACGCAGGCCGAGCACCAGCGTCACTGCACCCAGTGGGACGTTGATGGCGAACAGCCAGGGCCAGGTTCCGACCGCCAGGATGCCCGCGGCGAGCGTCGGGCCGACCGCGGCCGAGAAGGCGACGACGAGCGCGTTGATCCCGATGCCGCGGCCGAGCTGGCTGCGCGGATAGGTGAAGCGCACCAGCGCCGCGTTGACGCTCATGATGCCGGCGGCGCCAAAACCCTGGATGATGCGCGCGATCGTCAGCAGCGGTAGCGTATGCGCCAGCGCGCAGAAGGCAGATGCGAGCGTGAACAGTACGAGCCCGGCCAGATAGACGCGGCGATAGCCGACGATCTCGCCGAGCGACGCCAGCGGCAGCAGCGAGATCGTGATCGCGAGCTGGTAGCCATTGACGATCCAGATCGAGAAGGCCGGGCTCGCGTCGAGGTCGGCTGCGATCGTCGGCAGCGCCACGTTGGCGATGGCGCTGTCGACGACCGCCATGATGATGCCGAGCGCAATCGTCAGCACCGCCTGGTTGCGCTGCGGCTGCGGCAGGCCGTCGGCATGCTCGATCGGGGCAGACGACATGATGGAGGCGCGCCTGATTGGAGCCGTGAGTCATCTCCGGATTAGGAAATTGCAGGATGGATCGCAACCCGGCAGGACCCGGACGGTTCCTGTGCCGGAAGCAGGCCTTCCGGCACAGGAAAACGGGTCGGGACCGCTTTCGCGAGGGCTCGGGAGCCGAGCGGTCGGGCAGTTGGCCGTCTCTACACCGCCGGCGGATTGCGGTCGGTGAAGGTGGTGCGCTGGTGCCAGTAGGGATAGGGCAAGGTCACCTTGCTTGCGGCATCGAGCTTTGCGATCTGGTCCTTGGTCAATGTCCAGCCGACCGCGCCGAGATTTTCGCGCAGCTGCGTCTCGTTGCGCGCGCCGATGATCAGCGTCGAGACCGTCGGACGCTGGAGCAGCCAGTTGAGCGCGATCTGGGAGACGCTCTTGCCCGTCTCCTTGGCGACCTCGTCGATCGCCTCGACGACGCGATAGACGTGCTCATCGGGCACGGGCGGGCCGAAATCGGCGGTCTTGGGCAGGCGACTGACCTCGGGCTTAGGTTGACCCCGTCGGATTTTTCCGGTGAGGCGCCCCCATCCGAGCGGTGACCAGACCACAGCGCCCAGCCCCTGGTCCACGCCGAGCGGCATCAGCTCCCATTCGTAGTCGCGCCCGATTAGGGAATAGTAGGTCTGGTTCGCGACATAGCGTGGGAAGCCATGCTTGTCGGCAACCGAGAGCGACTTCATCAGGTGCCAGCCCGAAAAGTTGGAGACGCCGACGTAGCGGATCTTGCCGGCGCGCACGAGCACGTCGAGAGTCGCAAGCACCTCTTCAGGCGGGGTGAAGGCGTCGAAGCCGTGAAGCTGGAACAGGTCGATGTAATCGGTGCCGAGCCGGCTCAGAGAACCGTCGATGGCCGCGAGCAGATGCTGCCGCGACGAGCCGATGTCGTTGGGCCCATCGCCGAAGCGGAAGGTGGCCTTGGTCGAGATCAGAACCTTGTCGCGGCGGCCCTTGATGGCCTCGCCGAGGACGCGCTCGGATTCGCCGAGCGAATAGACGTTGGCGGTGTCGAACATCGACACCCCGGCATCGAGGCAGATATCCAGAAGGCGCCGCGCCTCGGCCGCGTCCGTCGTACCCCACGCAGCAAGGCGGCCGACGCCGCCGAAGGTGCCTGTTCCCAGGCTCAAAGCGGGCACCATGAGGCCGGATCGGCCCAAGCGTCGGTATTCCATCGATATGCTCCTCGGCTGGCCGCTGGTTGATCGATGCGGCCTTGGGGCGCGATGTTAATGCAAGCGCGGGCCGCGTCCTATCACGTGCTCACATACCGGCCTTGCTCGGGAATGGCCTAGTCGTGCAGACGCATGTCATCGAATGCTGCATCGGCAAGGCGCGCGCCTGGCGTCTTCACCGATGACTGAACCTCGATCCTGGTTGCGGGCGAGGGGAAGCAGGCGGCTTCGCCGTCACGCGCCTGCCGCGGCAGCAGCGTCAGGCCCCAGCCCACCAGGACCAGCACCGCGAGCCTGATCGCGATCACACCCAGCAACAGCTCCGATCCGCTTATGGTGGCGTGAGTCCTCATGCACGCCAGCCTGATGCGCGCAGCCGGACAAGGCAATCTGGAATTGACGAGCCTTGCCTTCGCCTGCAGCGAAGGCTCGAGGTGATAGCTGGCTGGATGTCAGTGCCGCAACTGGCTCTGCCTGAAGTCGCGTGGCGACATTCCGAAATGCTCGCGGAAAACGCGGCCGAAATGTGAGAGATCGTTGAAGCCCCAGGCGAAGGCGATCTCGCTGACATGGCGATGGGCCAGCACGGGCGAGGCGAGGTCACGCCGGCATTGGGCCAGACGCTCGGCAAGCACGTGGCGCTGGAACGAGGTATCCTCGTCGGCGAGGAGATCGTTCACATAGCGCGGCGAGATGCCGAGTGCAGCCGCGGCCTCCGACAGCGAGAGGTCGGGATCCGCCAAATGAGCGCGGATATGGGCCTTCAAGCGATAGAGCAGGGCGGAGCGGTGGGTGGAGGACGGCAGCGATGTCTTGCCGAGCCGTTCGCTCAGCGCCATCGCGAGCAGATCGACGGCCTGCTCTGACAACGCCGCAGCGTTGTCCGGGGCAAGTCGGTCCGCGCTCTGGCAAAGCCTGAAGATGAAATCATAGGCGAGCCGCTCGAGCGGCACATCGGCGCCGAACGACATCGCGGTGAGCGTCTCGGTGGCGCCGAGCCGGCGCTGCAGCATTTCGCGGGGCACCTTGAAGATGGTCTGCGTGAAGGCGTGGTTGAACTTCAGCTCATAGGGACGCGTCGTGTCGTAGAGCGCGAACTCGCCGGGATGGATCACGGTCTCGCGGCCGTCCTGCACCACGCCTCCATCGCCGCGATTGCCGAGTGCGACCAGGACAAAATCCTGATCCGAACGCGCGATGCGGGACGGTGTCCGGAACACGTGCTGGCGGTCGGAGCAGACCTCGGAGCACACGGCCTTGCCGAGCGGGGCCTGCGTGACCGAGCCGCGAAAGGCGCTGCCGAGGTCGGACTTGCAGTCGAGCCCGACGAAGACGTCGCAGACGATGTCCTGCCACAGCGCCAGCCGCCGGTAGCCGGGGCTGCCGTCTGTCGTGAACTGGATTGGCATCGGCAAGCCTCCCTGTCACATCCAGCAAAACCGCATGTAGGCGCAGATCCAGCCAAGCCGAAGGCAAGTCCCGTACCCGTCGGCGATCCCGGCCAGTCGAGTTTTTGTTCCACTGCGGTCGAGCGCCCGACCGGGTGGCTTGGCCAAATAGACTGCATCGGACGTGGCTTCCGATCAACCGGCAATGGAGGCGGCAATGGGCATCGAACATCCGAAATACAAGGTCGCGGTGGTGCAGGCGGCGCCCGCCTGGCTGGATCTCGACGCCTCGATCGACAAGTCGATCGCGCTGATCAGGGACGCGGCCGAGAAGGGCGCCAAGCTGATCGCCTTTCCCGAGGCCTTCATCCCCGGCTACCCCTGGCATATCTGGATGGACTCGCCGGCCTGGGCGATCGGCCGCGGCTTCGTGCAGCGCTACTTCGACAACTCGCTGTCCTATGACAGTCCGCAGGCCGAGCGGCTGCGCGACGCCGTACGCAAGGCAAAGCTCACCGCCGTGCTCGGCCTGTCCGAGCGCGACGGCGGCAGTCTCTATCTGGCGCAATGGCTGATCGGGCCGGACGGCGAGACTATCGCAAAGCGCCGCAAGCTGCGGCCGACCCATGCCGAGCGCACGGTCTATGGCGAGGGTGACGGCAGCGATCTCGCCGTCCACGCGAGACCAGACATCGGCCGCATCGGCGCATTGTGCTGCTGGGAGCATCTCCAGCCACTGTCGAAATACGCGATGTACGCCCAGAATGAGCAGGTGCATGTCGCGGCCTGGCCGAGCTTCTCGCTCTACGATCCCTTTGCGCCGGCGCTCGGCGCCGAGGTCAACAATGCGGCCTCGCGCGTCTATGCGGTGGAGGGCTCCTGCTTCGTGCTCGCGCCTTGCGCGACAGTCTCGCAGGCCATGATCGATGAGCTCTGCGACCGTCCGGACAAGAATGCGTTGCTGCATGTCGGCGGCGGATTCGCCGCGATCTACGGCCCCGACGGCAGCCAGATCGGCGACAAGCTGGCGCCGGACCAGGAAGGGCTGCTGATTGCCGAGATCGATCTCGGTGCCATCGGTGTTGCCAAGAACGCTGCCGATCCCGCCGGGCATTATTCGCGGCCCGATGTGACGCGGCTCCTGCTCAACAAGAAGCGATACCAGCGCGTCGAGCAGTTCGCGTTGCCGGTGGACACCATTGAGCCCACGGACATCGCGGCGGCGGCGAACTGATCGCCGGGATCAAGGGGAGGGAACGATCATGGAATCCGCAATTCCTCTGCATCTCGAGACCCAGCGCACGCGCCACAGGCGCGTGCCGGACGATTACCAGCCGCCATATCCGTCGTTCGTGGCGCGCTACAAGCCCGCCGTAAGCCGCGTCATGATGGCCTATTTCGGTGTGCAGTATCGCGGCGCGGCGCCGGCGGCTGCGACGGCGGCACTCGCCGAGATCGCGGCGCGGTTTGCTGCCGAGGGCGGGCCTTCGCATTGGGACCGCGCCCGCTACGTCGACCGCGCCGGTTATGAGACCGTCGTGTCGGTTGCCTATTGGGACGACGTCGCGCGCTTCGACGCATGGTTCGCGCCGGCACGCGAGGCGTGGACTTTGAAGGCGCGCGAGGGCATCGGCACCTTCATCGAGGTGCTGCGTCCCACGGTCGCCCGGCACGAGACGCTGTTCTCCTCGCTCGACCGGCCCGAGGGCGTGGCCGCAATCGCCGACGGCATGAGCGGCGAGGTGCAGGAGCACGCCTATTGGGGCGGCATGCGCGATCGCATTCCGCTGTCGCAGACCGATCCGATGACGCCGGGCGGCGCGCCGGAATTGATCCGCGACGGCGCGCGGCTGCGGGTGAAGGCGCATGACAATCTCTGCCTGATCCGCTCCGGGCAGGACTGGAGCGATACGGAGGCATCGGAACGAAAGCTCTACCTCGACGACGTCGAGCCGGTGCTGCGCGAAGGCATGGATTTTCTGCGCGACGACGGGCTAGCCATCGGATGCTATGCCAACCGCTACATGCAGGTACTTTCGGCCGCCGGCAGCGTGAGCGAAAAGTCCTACGGCCAGAGTTGGTGGAAGAGCCTCGCCGCACTTGAGCGCTGGGCGGAGTCGCATCCGACCCACGTCAAGATATTCGGCGCGGCGATGAAATACCTGTCGACGCTCGGGCCGTCGGCAAAGCTACGGCTCTATCACGAGGTCACGGTGGCCGCCGCGGACGAGCAGTTCTTCGAATATCTGAACTGCCATTCGAAGACCGGCATGCTGGCGGCGGTCGAGACCGTCAGCGCCTAGGCTGCGCAGTGGCCGAGCAGTTCGGGATGCGCGGCGCAGATGTGATGCGCGCCGGCATCCCGCAGCTCGGCTTCGCTGCCGTAGCCATAGAGCACGCCGATCGCGGTCAAGCCGTTGGTGCGGGCGCCGATCACGTCGTGACTGCGGTCGCCGATCATGATCGCACTGCCGGGATCGACCTTGGTTTCGTCGAGCGCGTAGCGCAGCAGGTCGCGCTTGTCGACACGCGTGCCGTCGAGCTCGGAGCCGAACACCCGCTCGAAATACGGTTTCAGGCCGAAATGATCGACGATGCGGGTGGCGTAGACCGCGGGCTTGCTGGTGGCGACGAACATACGCTGGCTGGTTGCGGCGATCGTCGTCAACGTGTCGATGATGCCGGCATAGGCCTCGTTCTCGAACAGGCCGATATCGGCAAATCGCTCGCGATAAAGCAGTAGCGCACGGTCGGCGAGCTCGTCGCTTCCGGTGAGCTTCTTCAGGCTGGCGTGCAGGGGCGGCCCGATGCACCAGGTCAGCTCGTCCTCGCTCGGCACGGCAAGGTCGAGCCGCTCCAGCGCGTATTGGATCGAGCGGGTGATCCCGGGCTTCGGGTTGGTCAGCGTGCCGTCGAGATCGAAGAAGATTGTAGCCATGCCAGTCGTGCCCGTGTTGATACCGCCGTTGTTTGACCTAAACGAGACCGCTGCTCAAGGCAACGCCGCCGCGTCGCGCGACGTTTTAAAGCTCGCTATTGGCAGGGCATAAGCGTAGGGTCCTGCGATCACCGCCCTTCCCATGGCATCCATCGGTGACTGAGGGTCACTAGCGCTCCCGCCGAACGAGGAGGAGCGCCCATGCCTCGCTTTAATCTGGCCGACTGGATCGTGCCGCCGGTGATCGTCCCGCTGTTTCTCTTGCTCCTGGTGGCCGCTGCGGCTTTTCTGCATGGATAGGACGCCGCTCCAATATCTGGTGAGCGGACGCGATCAAAGCGGCTATGTCAGCCTGGCCCGCACCACGACGGCCGCCGCTCTGAAGAAGGCGAGGGAGCTGTTGCAGGAAGGCTATCTCGACGTGCGGATATGCACGCCGCAGGGCCGCGTTCTGCTGTCTGACGAGTTCGACCAGTTCGAGGCATGAGGAGCGCGGGGGCGTCAAACGGCGCGCCCGGATTCTCCGCGAGGAAAGATACCCGTATGAAAATGCTTATTGTCGCATTGGCGCTTGGCACATTCGTGCAAAGTGCAGTCGCCAGAGAGCCGGACTGCCGCGCGATCGAAAGCACGAGCGGCCGGCTCGCCTGTTACGACGCCGCGTTTCCGCCGAAAGCGAAGCAACCCACTGCTGCCGAACAAGACGCCGCGCGGGCCGCCTACAAGGACCCCTTCATTGCGGAAGAGGCCAGAACCGCAGCGAAGCTGAAGAATATCTGTCGCGGCTGTTGAGGTTTGCAATCAAGCAGCGCGTGGCAGAGGTGACGGACGACAGAATTCGCCGGCGCGTCCGCCCGCCGTGCACGCTCCGACATCAAGCGAAATCATAGAGGTGCCGACATGACGCCGCTCCGCCGTATCGCCGTGATCGGCAACTCGCTGCCTCGACGATGCGGAATTGCGACCTATACGACCGACCTGAAGAACGCGATATCGATTTCGCGCCAGGATATGGAGACCTGCATCGTGGCAATGACCGATCGCGGTCAAGCCTATGATTATCCTCCGGCGGTCGCGTTCCAGATCAAGGACGGCAATATCGAAGACTACATGCGGGCCGCGGATTTCCTCAATGCCGGCCGGTTCGATGCCGTGTGTTTGCAGCACGAGTTCGGGATTTTCGGTGGTGAGGCCGGGGCCCATATCCTCGTGCTGTTGTCCCGCCTTGCCATGCCGGTGGTGACGACGTTCCATACCGTGCTCGCCGATCCGACACCTGCGCAGCGGACGGTCATGGAGCGCATCGTCGAGGCGTCGTCGAAGGTCGTGGTGATGGCCAATAAGGGCCGCGAACTGCTGCGCGACGTCTACCGGGTGGCCGATGACAAGATCGAGGTCATCGCCCACGGCATTCCGGATGTCGCCTTCGTCGAGCCCGATGCAGCGAAGGCCAAGCTTGGATTTGAGCAAAAATCGGTCATCCTGACATTCGGCCTGTTGTCACCGAACAAGGGCATCGAAATCATGATCGACGCCATGCCGTCGATTCTGAAGCGCTGCGCGAATGCGGTGTATGTCGTGCTTGGCGCAACGCACCCCAACCTGGTCCGAAACCAGGGCGAGGCCTATCGCGAGAGCCTGATGGCGCGGGTGCGCGAACTCGGAATTGACGACCACGTGGTGTTCTTCGACCGGTTCGCGGACCTCGCCACGCTGCTCGAATTCATCTCGATGTGCGACGTCTATGTCACGCCCTATCTCAACGAGGCCCAGATGACCTCGGGAACCCTGGCCTACAGCTTCGGATTGGGGAAGCCGGTCGTCTCGACGCCTTACTGGCACGCCCGCGAGCTGCTTGCCGACGGGTGCGGAGTGCTGGTGCCTTTCAGCGACGCCGCGGCGATCGGCAACGAGATCGCAGGCCTGCTGACCGACGACGCCCGCCGGCAGGCGATGTCGCGGCGCGCCTATGCGGCGAGCCGGATGATGACATGGGAGCGGGTGGCCGAGCGCTACGTGTCCGTCTTCGAGAATGTACGGCAAGGCCATCGGCTTAAACTCTTCGCGTGTTCGGACATCAATGTGCCGGAGCCGCGTAGCCCCGCATCGCCCGATATGCAGATCGGCCATTTCCTGTCGATGTGCGATGATGTCGGCCTGTTCCAGCATGCGGTCCACTCGGTGCCGGATCGCGCGCACGGCTATTGCGTCGACGACAATGCCCGAGCGCTGCTGCTGGCCTGCGCCCTCAATGGTCCAGGCGAACAGCCGCTGTCGGAAATCCTAACGAGCCGGTTTGCGGCATTCGTGCAGCACGCCTGGAATCCCGACACCGGGCAATTTCGCAACTTCATGGGGTTCAATCGAACCTGGCTTGAGGACAGAGGGTCAGAAGACAGTCACGGGCGGACGCTATGGGCTTTGGGCGAGGCTGCGCGCCGAGACGCCAGCCCGGCCCGGCGCCTGTGGGCCGCTGCTTTGTTCGCCCAGGCATTGTCGATCGCGACGAGCTTTCGTTCGCCCCGCGCATGGGCATTCATGCTGCTGGGTTTGGACGCCTATTGCGCTGTGGCTCCGAACGATCTCCACGCCAGGGACGTCCGGCATTCCCTTGCCGGCAGGTTGATGGCGTGTCTGGCGTCGGTCGAGACGTCGGACTGGGTGTGGTTTGAGGAAGGGCTGGCCTACGACAACGCGCGGCTGCCGCAGGCGTTGATCCTCACAGGCATGGCGACGCAGGCGCCCCAATATCTCGATGCCGGATTGAGGTCTCTGCGCTGGCTCATGACGCAGCAGACGACCGCGGCAGGGCATTTCCGGCCGGTCGGCACCGCCGGCTTCGGCGAGCGGCGGCAACATCCCCGTGCATTTGATCAGCAGCCCGTAGAGGCAACGGCAACGATCGCCGCCTGCCTCGCTGCGTGGCGTGCCGATGGCGATGCCGAATGGAAAGCCATGGCAACTCGGGCCTTCGCCTGGTTCCTAGGCAGCAACGATCTCTCAGTGGCGCTGGTCGATCCGCTCACTGGCAGTTGCCGGGATGGTTTGCACGCTGATCGCGCCAACGAAAACCGCGGGGGCGAGTCCGTTGTTTGCTATCTCCTCGGGCTTGCTGAGATGCGCCAGCTCGCGCGCGTCAACCCGAGCTTGACGAGGCCCACAGCCTTGCGCGCCGTGAGCGCCTGAACTTCATCTTTTCATTCAGCACGCCGAGGATACCGTGTCACAAGCTTCTTTCCTGAACCGGCAGGGGCTTAATCTGCGCCCCGATCCAGCGCGAGTCATCGTGCGGCCCTTCAAGCCGGCAACCGAACCCCGCGACCTGAATCCGACCGACAAGATGCGTGCAAATCATATCGTCGACCGGGTTCTTGCGCTCAGTTCGGAGGCCGTTGCAGTTCAGCTTGCGGATGTGCTCGACAATTTCCAGGGGCGACATCGTAACCTCCTGGAGCGGTTCGAGACCCGAGCGGATGAAATGGAGGACGCTTTCGCCACGCATGGCGTCTTCTCGAAGACGCAGCGCCAGCTGATTGGTGCCTATTTTCTCAGTGAGTATTCGTTCGAAGCCTCTGCCTTGTTCAACCCCAGCATCGTCCCGCACCCCGATCAATCGGGAGCACCGAACGGAGGTTCGCGATTCATCGTCAGCCTCCGGGCCATCGGCGAGGGGCATGTGTCGTCACTGACGTTTCGAACCGGAACGATTGCGGCTGACGGAAGCCTGGCCGTCGATCCGACGGCGCGCCTTGCCTCGGTCCCCCGGATCAGCCATCGCGTATCCGGATCGGACGGCGACCGCGTGGAACTGGTGTTCAGGCCCGAGGAAGACCTCAGCGAGCGGGTCATCTTTCCCGTGACCGAATCCCAATCTAACGGCATCGAGGATGCGCGCTTCGTCAAATTCAACGACGGTGATCGGGCGATCTACTACGCGACCTATACGGCCTATAGCGGACGGGCGATCCGGTCTGAATTGATCGAGACCAGCGACTTCATGTCGTTTCGACTAACGCCTTTGCGGGGGGCTGCAGCCCACAACAAGGGCATGGCGCTGTTCCCACGCAAGATCGACGGCCGCTATGCCATGATCGCGCGACAGGACAATGAGAACCTGTATCTGGTCTATTCGGACGACCTCTACACATGGGAGGGCGGCCGGGTGCTTTTGAAACCGCAATTTTCCTGGGAGTTCGTCCAGATCGGCAATTGCGGGGCACCCATCGAACTTGACGAAGGTTGGCTGCTGCTGACGCACGGTGTCGGCCCGATCCGGAAATACTCGATCGGAGCGGCTCTGCTCGACAAGCGCGACCCGTCCAGGGTGCTGGCTCGCTCGGCCGAGCCGCTGCTGCGGCCTGAGCCGTCCGAACGCGAAGGGTATGTCCCCAACGTCGTCTATACCTGCGGTGCGATGAGGCACAATGATCAGATCATCCTGCCATATGCCGTGTCGGACACCTTCTCAAGCTTTGCAACGATCAGGATTTCCGCGCTCATCGAAGCGATGCGCGGCTGAGCGCGGTTGTCGCGGTCGTTGACGTCAACTCCGTGTGTCAACAGGTCAGAGGTGCCGTCATGGTCCGCGAAACAACCTACGTGGTGCAGGCGTTCAACGCCGGCAAGGGTGGAAATCTGAAGGCCGACTCTCCCATCGTCTGCAAGTCGGAAAGCGGCGCGCTGCGCACGGCGGAGAGATTGGCCTTGAGCAAACTCGGCGTCGTCGCGTTCTCGTCCAGCGGCGATCCCGAAATGGGCGACTATGACGATGAGCCTACGGTGTTCTTCCGAAAGGGCGAGCTTCCGGCTGGTTTCGACTGAGGCCCTGATCGTGGTCGAGCAGATATTGGCGGAGAGGCACAGATGAACGAGCGACTGGACATATTGAAGAAGGCCCGCGATCGCATGATCGAGGACAGAGACACGCATGCGAAGGTGCTGGCCGCTCCCTTTGATAGAGACAATGCCGAGCGAGCACGGAACAAATTCCTCGAGCTTCAAACGCTGATCGATGCCCTGGACCGCGCAATCAGTGCAGAAAAGCCGGCATAGGACCGAAGCGAGTGAAGGGCGGGACTGGCGGACGTTTCAAGACAGCACCGCAGTCGCATGCCGGCGGCCGCCACGGCTCGCTCTATTGCTGTCTCGCCCATTCGACGATCGCCGTGGCATCGGCGCCTGCCTGCGTCTCCCAGGTGGCGATAGCAGGCGTTGCCGCTTTCCGGAGCGCGGCGACGAGGGATGCCGGCGCCGGCTCGGCGATGCGGACGCCGTTGTCGCGCATGCGCGCATAGTTTTCGATGGTGCGATGGGTCAATAGCGCGAATTGGCTTTGCTCGGTCTCGGCCGCCGCGGCCAGCACCTCGCGCTGCATGGGCTCGGACAGTTCGGCAAATGTGTCGCTGCGGACGAAGGCGATCGAGACCGGCATCGCGTAGTTGATCGCTGTGAAGTAGGGCAGGAAGTCCCAGAGCTTGCGTCCCGCGCCGCCGTCGCCGGAGGTGAGGAACGCATTCAGCCGGTGCTCCCTGAGGCCAGCGAGCGCCGCGTCCATCGGCAGGAACTGTGCATTCGCGCCGGCTGCGCGCATGACCTCGCTGGAGTTGGCGTCGTAGGCCCGCAAATTCAGTTTCGGCAGGGCGTCGGCGCCTTCCGGCGCATGGTCCGACCAGAGGCCCGTGGCCGGCCAGATCGTGACATAGAGCAGCTTCAGGCCGCGCGCCGCTAGCGCCTTCTCGTAGAGCGGGCGCGCCCGCAGATTGGTGGCGCGGGCGAGGTCGACCGACTGCACCAGAAAGGGCAGGGTCGACAATCCGAGCACCGGGTCGAGGCCCGAGAGCGCGCCGGCGAAGGCGTCGCCGCCGGCGATGCGACCATCCAGCGCGGCGCGCGGCATTTCGCCCGAGTTGATCTTGAGCTCGTTGTCGAAAGCGCTAGCTACGGTCACGAAACCGTTTGTGCGCGCCGCGACGCGATCGGCGAAACTGGTGAGCCCGATCCCGGAAATGTTGTTTTGCGGATATTCCGTGGTCATCCGCCAGTTGACTTGTGCCATGGCGGGCGCGGCGGACAGGACGAGGGCTACGAGGACGAGGATCGCGCGGATCCCTGGGGCGGGGCAGCGCATTGGGAGAAGCGGGTCAAACAGCATATATTGGCAACTCGTCGAACCATGGCACGATGCCACAACATGGCGGATCATCTTGTTGCATGCCGCGCCGGAGCACGCCACAGCGATGCTTGGGCACGGCTGACGCGAACTGCATCACTCATCATCGCCGCACTGCTCGTCTCGGCGACACGGGTGGCGGCGTGGGACAGCTCGCCCGCGAAGACCAATATCGCCGTCCCCAGCGTCGAGGAGCTTGCGATGCCACCGGCGAATCCGGCCGCTGCGCGCGAGAGCGATACGCGGGAATCGATCTGCCTGATCGTCGAGGCCGCCGCACGGGATGCCAATCTGCCACTGGAATTCTTCGCCCGCGTGATCTGGCAGGAAAGCCGATTCCAGGCTGATGCCGTGGGACCCATGACGCGCAGCGGCGAGCATGCGCAGGGGATCGCGCAGTTCATGCCGGGCACTGCGAGCGAGCGCGGGCTGCTCAATCCCTTCAACCCGGTGCAGGCGCTGCCGAAGTCGGCCGAATTTTTGAACGAGCTGCGCAACCAGTTCGGCAATCTCGGCTTGGCCGCAGCCGCCTATAACGCCGGGCCGCGCCGGGTGCAGGAATGGCTCGCCGGCACCGGCGGCATGCCGGAGCAGACCCGCAACTACGTCTATGCCATCACCGGCACGAGCGTTGATGCGTGGGCCAAGGCAGGAGCGACCGGCAAGGGACCGCCGAGTTCGCCGCCGACGAGCTGTCGCGATCTCATGGCGCTTCTCAAGCGCGCGCCGAATGCCTTCGTCGCCGAGCTTGAGCAGCATGTCGAGCTCGCCGCCGCAAAGGTCTGGGGCGTACAGCTCGCTGCCGGCTTCGACCGCAACAGGGCGCTGGCGATGTATTCCCGCGCCGTCACGCGGCTGAACACCGTGATCGGCGACCGCGATCCGAGCCTACTAAGCTCGGTGATGCGCAGCCGCGGTACGCGCGCGTTCTACCAGGTGCGCATCGGCGCGGACACGCGGAGTGAGGCGGATGATCTGTGCAACCGCATCCGCAAGGCCGGCGGTGCCTGCTTCGTGCTGAAGAACCGGGGTGTGAGCGGGTAGGCGCGTCTGCCCGCGCGCGCATGCCAGCCCCGCCGCGCGCTTCCTTGACGCCAGCCACGGCATTGCCCGTTATGCGGGCACGATTCCGCAATCCGGCCAAAGACTCCCGTGGCGCTTCCTCCGCTCGATTCCCCTCAATGGCAAAGTTCCTGGCGCGCGTTTGCGTGGGGGCTGCGTTCGATCACGCAGACGATCCTCACGCTTGTCCTGTTCGCGACCTATCTCGGCATCGGCGCGCTCGCCCATGACACCCATTTCAGCCTGCTCTGGGCGCTCTGCTCGACGCTGTTCGTCTGGGCGGGCCCCGCGCAGATCATTCTGATCACCACGCTCGGCTCCGGCGCGACCATCATCCAATCGGCGATCGCGGTCACCGTCAGCGCGATCCGGCTGTTTCCGATGGTGGTCTCGGTGCTGCCCCTGATGCGCACGCCGACGACCAAGCGGCGCGAGCTGTTCTTCGCCGCGCATCTTACGGCGGTGACACTGTGGGTCGAATGCCATCGCTTCCTGCCGCAGGTGCCGCGCGAGCGGCGCATCGCCTTCGTCAACGGACTTGGTTTTGGTCTGGTCTCCGTGTGTCTCACCGCCAACACGGTCGGCTATTTCCTTGCCGCCAACTTGACGCAGACGCTCGGCGCCGCGATCCTGATGCTGACGCCGCTGTCGTTCCTGTTCTCGACCGCGCGCAACAGTCGCGAGGTCGCCGACGTCGTCGCGCTGACGCTCGGGGTTCTGCTCTATCCGCTGGCCGCGAAGATGAACTCCGGGCTCGACATTCTCGTCAGCGGTTTGGTGGCCGGCACGATCGCTTATGGCGTGCATTGGTGGCGGGAGGTGCGCGCATGAGCTTTGCGCAACTCATCGGCGACTGGCACGCACTCGTCGTGCTGTTCGTTGCGGGCGTTGTTCCCAACCAGATATGGCGCATGCTGGGCCTGTGGTTCGGCGGCGGCATCGACGAGGGCTCGGAGCTGCTGGTCTGGGTGAGGGCGGTCGCCACCGCCATCCTGGCCGGCGTCATCGCCCAGATCGTGGTGGAGCCGCCGGGGGCGCTCGCCAGCGTGCCGGACGTCTTGCGCTATGGCGCGGTCGGCGCAGGCCTCGTCGCCTTCCTGCTGACCCGCCGCTCGATCTTCGCAGGCGTGGTGACAGGCGAAGTCTTCATGCTGGCCGGAAAGTGGTGGTTAGGCTAAAACCACCGGCGAACAGCAAGGAACGGGAAATATGGTTCGCGAAAACGAGCTCCGCGAGGGCGAGGTTGCCATCGAGCTGCCGTCGACGGAGGATGCCGGCCTCGTCTTCATCGGCCGCATCCGCACGCCCTGGACCTCGCGGATGGAGACGCCGCGACAGGGGCGTCAGGACGGCCCGGTGTGCCGGCTCGAGATCTTCGAGCCGTTCGTGCCGGCCATCAAGGGCGTCGATTTCTACAGCAATCTCGAGGTGCTCTACTGGCTCGACAAGTCGCGCCGCGACATCGTCCTGCAAAGCCCGAAGAACAACGAGAAGACCCGCGGCACGTTTTCGCTGCGCTCACCGGTCCGGCCCAACCCGATCGGCACCTCGATCGTCAAGCTCGTCGGCATCGAGGGCAACGCCATTCTGGTGCGCGGGCTCGACTGCATCGACAACACGCCGCTGATCGACATCAAGCCAGATCGTTGCGAATTCACGCCGCTGGCCGCCCCGCAAGCAGGAGATTTTCAGACGGAGTGAGGGGCGGCGATCGTAGCCCGCATGGAGCGAAGCGGAATGCGGGGAGGTCCCGGATTACGCTTCGCTCCATCCGGGCTACAGGGCTGATATCTATCCCGCCTTCAGCGCCGCGATCAGCTTGGCCGCGTTCTCTTCGAGGACCTTGACGTCTTCCTTGCGGCTGGCGGGTGGCAGCATGGCCACGCCGTCGTGGCGCGGCATCACGTGCATGTGGAGATGAAACACCACCTGGCCGCCGGCGGGCTCGTTGAACTGCTGCACGGTGATGCCGTCGGCCTCGAACGCCTTCATTGCAGCGGCCGCGATCTTGTGCGCGCCCCGGGCGACGTGGGCGTAGTCGGCAGGCTTGATGTCGAGGATGTTGCGGGCAGGGGCCTTCGGGATCACCAGCGTATGGCCCGATACCCGCGGCATGATGTCGAGGAAGGCAAACACATGCTCGTCCTCATAGACCTTGTGGCAGGAAAACTCGCCGCGCAGGATCTTCGCGAAGATGTTGTTGGGGTCGTAGGCGGTCATGGCGGCGGCTCCTCGAATTTTGCGCTTACTGTCATCAGCCGTGGCAAACCGTCAAGGCGCCTCGTCGACGCCTTTGCGGAACGGGCCGAGCTCGGCCAGCTCCCGTCCGGCCTCGGCGACATAGGCGCGCTCGCGCTTGAGGTAATCGTCGATGGCGCGGCGCAGGCCGGGATCGGCGATGAAGTGGGCGGAATGGGTCGTCCGCGGCAGGTAGCCGCGCGCGATCTTGTGCTCGCCCTGTGCGCCGGCCTCGACGTTGTCGAGGCCGTGTTTGATCGCGAAATCGATCGCCTGATAGTAGCAGACCTCGAAATGCAGGAACGGATGATGCTCGACCGCGCCCCAGTTGCGGCCGAACAGCGTATCCGAGCCGATGAAGTTGATCGCGCCCGCGATCCAGCGGCCGTTGCGGCGGGCCATCACCAGCAGCACGTCTTGGCTCATGGTCTCGCCGATCAGCGAGAAGAATTCGCGCGTGAGATAAGGCCGGCCCCATTTGCGCGACCCGGTCTCCATGTAGAATTCGAAGAAGGCGTCCCAGGCATCCTCGGTGATGTCGCTGCCGGTGAGCCAGTGGATGGTGATGCCGCCGGCAAGCGCATCGCGCCGCTCGCGCTTGATCGATTTGCGGTGGCGCGAATTGAGCGTGGTGAGGAAATCGTCGAAGGTCGCAAATCCCTCGTTGCGCCAGTGGAACTGCTGATCGGTGCGCTGGAGGAATCCGTGCCGGGCGAGCCGTTTCCACTCCGCCTCACGCGCGAAGGTCACGTGCACCGAGGAGGCCTTGCTGACGCCGCACAGCGCCACCAGCCCGCTTGCAAGCGCTTCAGCGATGCGTTCGTGATCGACGCCGTCGCGGACCAGCAGCCGGGGCCCTGTGGCCGGGGTGAAGGGAACCGAGACCTGGAGTTTCGGATAGTACCGTCCACCGGCGCGCTCATAGGCATCCGCCCAGCCGCGGTCGAACACGTACTCGCCTTGGGAATGCGATTTCAGATAGCAGGGCACGACCCCGGCGACGCGGCCATCGACCTTGGCCACCAGATGCCGGGGCCCCCAGCCGGTGCGGATGGTTGCTGAACCCGATTTCTCAATTGCGGATAAAAACGCGTGCGAGACGAACGGGTTATAAGCGGGTTTTGAGAGGCCGAGGGAATCGCCTGGAAGCCCGGATGAAATTCCGGCGCCATGCCCGTTGCATGCCTTGTCGGGATTGGCACAGGCGTCCCAATCCTCGGCAGATACCTCGCCAATCGAGGGTACAGCCTCGAGTGTGATTTCAGATGATGCCATCGTGCCCAAGATCGTGCATTGCAGCAGCGACTTCAAGAGGCGGGAACCGAGCTCTCTCGTGCCCTAGACGCATCGCAGCGCGCAGCGGTGCGATGCAGAGCCGGGGCCCATCTCTCCGCATAGCGTGCCGCCTTCTGGGTCCCGGCTCTGCACGGCAACGCTGCGCGTTGCAGCGCGTCCGGGACACGAGAGCGGGCGTGCGCAAGCCCTACGGCACGAACCCCTCAAAGATCATCTGATCCGCATATTGTCCGACCCGCGTCCGCTGCTCCGGGGTGCGCACGGTCCAGCCGAGCAGGGCGCAGCCGAGGACGTTGCGGGCGATCCAGGGGGCGGGGGCCGGCAGGTGGTCGACCTTGAAGGCGACGAAATGCGGCTGGGTCTGAAAGCCGTGGCGCAGATACAGCATGCTGTCGCGCTGCGCCTGCGTCAGCTTCGCCCAGTACTCGTCCTCGTAGGTCCGCTGCGCAACGATGCCGCGCGGGCGGGACGGCAACAGCTCACGCAGCGCCAGCACCTGGTCGGGATCGAACGACATACCGACGGCGGGCCCCTGATAGGACGCCAGTACCTCGGCCATCCGCTTCACAAGCTTGCGGTCGCCGCCAAAATGGCTCTTCACCTCGATCACTAGCGGCACGCGCCCGGCGACCATGGCGCAGAGGTCGGACAGCGACATCATCCGCTCGTCTGTGTCCTTGAACTTGACCGCCTTCAGCTCGGCCGCGGTCTTCTCGACCACCTCGCCGGTAGCCTCGGTGAGGCGGCCGAGCGCGTGGTCATGGTGCACCATGGCCTCGCCGTCGGCGGAGAGCTGAATGTCGACCTCGATCGAGAAATTGCCCGCGATCGCAGCCTGCACCGCGTCCGGCATATTCTCGACGACACCGCGGGAAATGTCATGCAGGCCGCGATGGGCGACCGGCCGGGCTGTCAGCCAATCAGGAGCGCGCAACGCCGTCAGCTCCGTGTCAGGCGACCTCGAACACGCCTTCGACCTCGACCGCCGCATCCGCGGGCAGCGAGGCGACGCCGACGGTGGTGCGGGCATGGCGGCCCTTGTCACCGAAGGCGGCAACCATCAGGTCGGAGGCGCCGTTGAGCACCTTCGGCCCGTCCAGGAAGTCGGGCGCCGAGTTGATGAAGCCGCCGAGGCGCACCACGCGCACGACCTTGTCGAGGTCGCCGAGCGCCGCCTTGACCTGGGCCAGCAGGTTGACGGCGCAGCCGCGTGCTGCGGCAGCGCCTTCCTCGATCGAAACGCCGGCACCGAGCTTGCCCTTGGCGATCAGCTTGCCGGCGGGGTCGAAACAGACCTGGCCGGAGACGAACAGCAGGTTACCGGTGCGCACGAACGGCACGTAATTGGCGACAGGGGTAGGGGCCTCGTGCAGCTTGATGCCCTGTTCCGCCAGTTTCTGCTCGACCGTGCCCGCCATGTTCGACCTCGTTGTCCAAATTTCATCCGCCCGGGCGCGTCCGTTTGGAGGCCGGGCGCGCCCTGTTTCGCCCATCGTGCCGTCACATGCAAGCAACCGGAGCGACTGCATTTTGTTGTGGCCAGGCAGCAGGTTCAAGGCGGGGGCCGCAACTTTACGTGAAACGGCCTCAGTTGCGACGCAATGGAACGGTCATTAAAATGTCGAATCTGCGCTTTCCCCAAGGATGACACATGGTGCACCTTTTCCGGACTTCGCTTGGTGTGATGGCGCTCGCGGCGGCTGCTTTCGGTGCAGGCGGTGGAGCGCAGGCGGCCAGCGGTCCGTTCCTTGCGCACCAGGCGCTCTATGACCTAAGCCTCGTCAAATCGCGCTCCAATTCGATCAACAGCGCGCGCGGCCGCATCCTCTACAATTTCACGGGAAGTTCGTGCGAGGGCTACACCTCCGAATTCCGCCAGGTCTCCGAGCTCGACAGCGGCGAGGGCAAGATCACGCTGAGCGACCTCCGCTCGAACTCCTGGGAGGACGCCGCGGGAAAGAGCTACCGCTTCAAGATTGAGACGCGGATGAACGAGGCGGACGCCGGCCGGGTCGACGGTTCGGCCGAACGCGACGGCGACCACATCAACGTCAAGCTGAAGCTGCCGGCGCCGAAGAGCTTCACCCTCGACGGCAAGATCGTGTTCCCGACCGAGCAGATCCAGCGCATCATTGCCGCCGCCAAGGATGGCAAGTCGCTGCTCGAGCTGTCGGTCTATGACGGCTCCGACGACGGCCAGAAGGTCTACAACACGCTGACCGTGATCGGTCAGCCGATTCCCGCCGACCGCACTGCTTCGCCCGATGCATCGACCACGGACGAGCACATGAAGTCGCTCAAGCGCTGGCCGGTTACCGTCAGCTATTTCGACCGCGAGTCCCAGCAGAAGGAAGGCGAGCAGACGCCGGTCTACGCGATGGCGTTCGAGCTCTACGAAAACGGCGTTTCGCGCCAGCTCGTGCTCGATTACAACGATTTCGTGATTTCCGGCGCGATGGGCAAGTTCGACGCGAAGGACAGCAAGCCCTGCAATTGAGGGGCGAGGCTAGCCCTCCGCTCGCTCTCCGGCTACGCTTCCTCCCAACCACAAACCCGGGAGGCAAGCACCATGCCCAAGCTCGACCATCTCCGCCCCAGCGGCCTGCATCACAATCCGGCCTATTCCCACGTCGTCACCGCCACGGGCGCGCGGACCATCTACGTCTCCGGCCAGGTCTCGACCGACGAAGAGGGGCGGATCGTCGGTGAGGGCGATCTCGCCGCGCAGACCACGCAGGTGATGCAGAATCTCGGCCACGCGCTGAAGGCGGCCGGCGCGACCTACGCCAACATCGTGAAGATCACGACCTTCGTCGTGAACTACAAGCCGGAGCTGCGCCCGATCATCGGCAAGGCCCGCTCTGCCTTCTTCGAGGGCATGGAGCCGCCCGCCAGCACCCTCGTCGGCGTCTCCGCGCTCGCCGCGCCGGAATGGCTGATCGAGATCGAGGCGGTGGCGGTCGCGGATTGAAACGACCGAGGGATGGGTAGAGCGAAGCGAAACCCATCACCCTTGTTGTGCGGGAAGAGCTCGATGGGTTTCGCTTTCGCTCCACCCATCCTACTTTGCTGCGGACATAGCTCGCAAAACAGCCATCGCTTCATCGGCCCTGTCAGCAGGCACGAAAAGATGATCGTGGTGGAAGGCCGACACCGCATTCACGCTGATGCCGGCTTCGGCGAGGCGAGCCGTGACCGCAGCCAGGAAGCCCACTGCGTCGAGTGCAGAGTGAACCGTCAGGGTGATCAGGCGCGAGGCGAACGCGTAGCGTAAGCCTGACGCCTCGGCTTCTTCGCGCAGGATCACCAGCGTGGTTCCTTCCTGCTCGCGAAACGTCAGCAGCGGGTTGACCGCTGCGGGAACGGGCTCGTTGGGTGGGATCGTGCAAAACACGAAGGTGCCGTCCAGCAGCTCCGGCTTCATGTTTCTCAACAGCGCGTCGAGGTCGCGTTCGCCTGTCACGATGGCCAGCCTCTCAGCGCGTTCGGATGCGTACAGCCCTTGCGAAACCCATCAACGCCGGAACCTGACAGGGGCCTCGCCAACATACCTTTGTATATCTCTTCCAATCCTTCTCATACGCTGACCTTACGCTGGTACAATTGAGCGACGGCCGGAGATTCTTACAATTTGAGTCTACTCGGGTCACTGCGAGGAAGCTCAAATGAACGTCATGATTGGAAAGCTCAACGGCCTGTGGCACCTCATCGTCGGGTCTTGTCAGATCCGAACTCCGTTCCTGGCGACTCAGGATCGGCAGTTGGTCATTCAGTATGCTAGGCGTGTCTATCCGGGTGCACGGATCTTCGAACGCGACTGAATTGAGCAGGACTCGATCATTCCTGCTGTCCTGTTTCAGGGCCATCATACGCGATGCCGCGAATGACGGCGGAGTTGCCGAACTTCTTGCGCAGGCTGTCCACCGCGCGCTCGGCATGCGCAGCACGGCGGTCAAGCATATCGGTGTCGTCGGCGGGCGAGCCTTCGCGCAGCGCGCTGACGCCGGCGCCCATCAGACGGAACGCGGTGCCGTCGATCTCCTTCGCCAGCATCTCGCGGCAGATCGAGAAGATCTTGGCGGCAAGCTGCGTCGGGCCTGCGATCGACTGCGAGCGGGTGCGCTGGCGGAAATCGGCGGTCTTCAGCTTCAGCGTGACGGTCGAGCCGGCAAGCTCGCTGCTCTTCAGCCGCGACGACGTCTTCTCGCAGAGCCGCCACAGGATTTTCTCCAGCGTCGCGAAATCGCGGATGTCGGTCTCGAAGGTGGTTTCGCTCGAAATCGTCTTGGCGCCCCGATCGGGCTCGACGCGGCGTTCGTCGATGCCGCGGGCGAGCCGCCACAGCCTGCGGCCGTCGCTCGGAAACTGCCGCATCATCTCGATCTCGTCGGCCTTTTGCAGGTCGGCGATGATGCGGAAGCCGCGCTGGACCAGACGCTCCTGCGTGGCCGGGCCGACGCCGAAGATGAAGCCGACCGGCTTCTCCGCCAGCATCGAACGGGCTTCCTCCTGATCGAGCGCGGCAAAGCCGCGCGGCTTGTCGAGGTCGGAGGCGATCTTGGCCAGGAACTTGTTGCAGGACAGGCCGACCGAGACGGAGATGCCGATGTCGTGCTCGATGTTGCGCGCGAACCGCGCGAGCACCTTGGCCGGAACCATGCCGTGCACCCGCTCGGTGCCCGAGAGATCGAGAAAGGCCTCGTCGATCGAGAGCGGTTCGACCAGCGGCGTCAGCGCCTGCATGGCCTGGCGCACCTCGCGGCCGACACGGACGTACTTGGCCATGTCGGGCGGGATCACGGTCGCGTGCGGGCAGGCCTCGAGCGCCCTATACATCGGCATGGCCGAGCGCACGCCATAGGTCCGCGCGATGTAGCAGGCGGCCGACACCACGCCGCGCTTGCCCCCGCCGATGATGACGGGCTTGTCGGCGATGTCAGGATTGTCGCGCTTCTCGACCGTCGCATAGAAGGCGTCGCAGTCGATATGGGCGATGGTCAGGCCTGCGAGCGCGCGGTGGCGGACGAGGCGAGGGGAACCGCAGGCGGAGCAGCGCCGCACGCCCATATCCAGATCGGCCAGACAATCCCGGCAGAAGCAGCGGGGTCCGGCCGTATCGGGGACGGTCACGGCACGTCGCGCTCCCAGGAGGGGTCGCCGAGCGCGTCGCCCAGCACCTGCCGCGCCGCAGCAACGTTGGTCGGATGCAGCTCCGCGGTCGCGGCAAAGGCCTTGACGGTGGCGTCATCGCGCATCACGAAATCGAGCACGCTGAGGAGGAAATTCGGGTCCGAGGCGGCATTGCGCAGGGTCTCAGGACCGACGCCTGTCTCAGCCAGGAACAGGCCAAGCCGCTCCGGATCGCCGGCCACGAAGGAGAGCGCCTGAATCGCAACGATTTCAGCGACTTCGCGAGGGTTGTGAACAGGCTTTTTCAAGGGTTCGGTTTGCCTTTCCGTTAACTTTCGGTGTCTACTTTGAAACCATCATGCCCGAGTCTCAAGACCGCCGACAAGCAACTGGAAACCACATCGCAGAAAGTCGGCCCTCGGGTTTAACGAAACTCAAGCGAATCTGAGGCTAGTTTGAATCCAGTTTTCGAAGCGCCGGCGAGCGGCGCCTGAGGCGTCACATGTATAGGGCTTCGTGCCAATCAGGAGGGCGGGATGGCTAAGACCGTCCTGATCGTGGAAGACAACGAGCTCAACATGAAGCTCTTCCGCGACCTGTTGGAGGCACACGGTTACCAGACCTCCGGCACCAGCAACGGCTACGAGGCGCTCGACCTCGTTCGCAAGATGCGGCCCGACCTCGTGCTGATGGATATCCAATTGCCGCAGGTCTCGGGCCTCGAGGTCACGCGCTGGATCAAGGACGATCCGGAGCTGCGCGCCATTCCCGTCGTCGCGGTCACGGCGTTCGCGATGAAGGGCGACGAAGAGCGCATCCGCGAGGGCGGCTGCGAGGCCTATTTGTCCAAGCCGATCTCGGTCGGCAAATTCATTGAGACGGTCCGGCGTTTTATCGGATAGGAAGTGAGTTCAAAGTGTCTGCGCGTATCCTGGTTGTCGATGACGTTCCCGCCAACGTCAAACTCCTCGAAGCTCGCCTGTCCGCCGAATATTTCGACGTGATGACCGCCTCGAACGGCACCGAGGCGTTGGCGCTGGCCAGCCGCGCCGAATGCGACATCATCCTGCTCGACGTGATGATGCCCGACATGGACGGCTTTGAAGTCTGCCGCCGTCTCAAGACCGATCCGGCCACGCACCACATTCCCGTCGTGATGGTCACCGCGCTCGACAGCCCCGCCGACCGCAACCGCGGGCTGGAAGCCGGCGCCGACGATTTCCTCACCAAGCCTGTCTCCG
Source organism: Bradyrhizobium sp. LA6.1 (assembly GCF_040547805.1). NCBI lineage: Bacteria > Pseudomonadati > Pseudomonadota > Alphaproteobacteria > Hyphomicrobiales > Nitrobacteraceae > Bradyrhizobium > Bradyrhizobium sp. LA6.1. Next base: position 55,737 of record NZ_JBEPQK010000009.1, read on the forward strand.
ACGTCGTGCTGATCGCGCGCGTGCGCTCGCTGACGCGGCTGAAGATGATGACCGATGAGCTGCGCATGCGCGCCATCACCTCGCTCGAGATCGGCATGCAGGCGCCCGAGCGCAGCGCCGTGGCCGACACCGGCCGGGGCGGCCGCATTCTGCTGGTCGACGACCGCCAGTCCTCCTATGAGCGGCTGGCGACGATCCTCGCCGCGGAGCACACGATCGACGTCGAGCCGAACCCGACGGAAGCGCTGTTCCACGCGGCCGAGGGCAATTACGACCTGCTGATCGTCTCGCTCGACCTCAACAATTTCGACGGGCTGCGGCTGTGCAGCCAGGCGCGCTCGCTGGAACGCACGCGCCACGTGCCGATCCTGGCGATCGCAGACCCCGAGAACTCGACGCGGCTGCTTCGCGGCCTCGAGATCGGCGTCAACGACTATCTGCTGCGTCCCATCGACAAGACCGAGCTGCTGGCCCGCGCCCGCACGCAGATCCGCCGCCGCCGCTACACCGATCATTTGCGTGACAACGTGCAGAACTCGATCGAGATGGCGATCACGGATGCGCTCACCGGCCTGCACAATCGCCGCTACATGGAGAGCCATCTGGCAACGCTCGCTGACCAAGCCTCGACCCGCGGCAAGCCCCTGGCGCTGATGATTCTGGACATCGACTATTTCAAGTCGATCAACGACAATTACGGCCACGACGCCGGCGACGACGTGCTGCGCGAGTTCGCGGTGCGCGTCCGCAAGTCGATCCGCGGCATCGACCTGGCCTGCCGCTACGGCGGCGAGGAGTTCGTCATCGTGATGCCGGAGACCGATCTCCACGTCGCCGGCATGGTCGCCGAGCGCCTGCGCCGTTCGATCGCGGGCGAGCCGTTCGCCGTCCACAAGGGCACCAAGCGCATCGAGGTCACGATCTCGATCGGCCTCACCACGTTGGAGCAGAAGGGCGAGGCGGTCGCCGACGTCCTCAAGCGCGCCGACACCGCGCTCTACCGCGCCAAGCACGACGGCCGCAATCGCGTGGTGTCGCAGGCGGCGTGAGGCCGCCTGCGCATCAAAATGCGAAAACAACCCCATGCACAGTAGCCGGCGTTAGCCGGATCAATGGCTTATGCGGGTAGCTAGGCGGGCCTATGCCGATTGCCCGGGCGTTTGACACGTCGGGCAAAACAGGAGCATTTTGATAGGATCGGGCAGGGCGCGGTTGTTGCGCGAAGCCCTCTCCCCAAACTCCGCTGTTCCACAAGCTCCGCTGTCATTCCCCGCGTAGGCGGGGAATCCAGTACGCCGTGGCCTCTCGGTTCAAATCACAACCGCCTCTGGAATACTGGATCACCCGCTTTCGCGGGTGATGACACCGAACGATACGGCCATGCTGATTAGTGCGGCGTGCGCTTGCTGTGCGTCACGGCCGGCTTCTCCGCATCACCCACGTCCACGCCCGCATTCCGCAGCAGCACCTTCGCCGCGTCCTTCGCCGCGCGGGCCATCGCGGGGTCGTCGCGCACGAGGTCTTGCGCGATCGAGCCGTCGACCAGGAGCACGAGCTGGGTGGCGAGCGCATCCGCCTCCGTGACGCCGAGCTCGTTCAACCGCTCGCGAAACCAGACGCGGCGGCTTTCCTTGAAGGCGATTGCGATCTTCTTCACGGCGCGGTCCTTTGGGCCAAGCTCGGCGACCGCATTGACGAACGGGCAGCCGCGAAAATCCTTGGCCGCAAAGCGCCGCTCCAGCGAATCGAAGGTGCCAAGAATTTGCTCGGCCGGGGGCTTGTCGGAGGGGCGCGGCTTGACGAAGCGCCGCTCCAGATAGGCCGCGATCAGCGCGTCCTTGGAAGGGAAGTGGTTGTAGAGCGTGCGCTTGGAGATGCCGATCTCGGCCGCGATGGTGTCGACGCCGATGGCGCGAATGCCTTGCAGATAGAACAGCTTGTCGGCGGTCTCGAGGATCCGCTCCTTCATCGTCTGTGGTGTGGGCGGGGGAGCCATGCGGCAGCGTGCGTCCTGTTCGCTTGACAGCGTGCACCTTTCATAGCCTAAGTGCACAGGTCTGTGTAACTAAAAACATCGAGAATTGCAGACGCCGGCGCGCACGTCGCGCCGACGAGGGAGAAAAATATGCCCCTGTTGCAGGTCCTGCGTCCGACATTGCCCATCCTGATCGGCGCCTCGATCATGCTGACGCTGAGCATGGGGCTGCGGCAGAGCCTCGGCATCTTCATGCAGCCGCTGACGCATGACATCCACATTTCGATCTCGGATTTCACGCTGGCGCTGGCCGTGCAGAACCTCGCCTGGGGCTTTCTACAGCCACTCGCCGGCGCGATGACCGTGCGCTACGGCTTCCGCCCGATCATGATCGTGGGCGCGCTGATGTACATCGCGGGCCTCATCCTGATGGCGACCGCGAACGGGCTCGTCGGCATCATGATCGGCGCCGGCGTGCTGATCGGGACGTCGCTGGCCTGCACCGCGGCCGCGATCGCGATGTCGGTGGCGGCGCGCGCGGTGCCGGAGACCGTACGCTCGACCGTGCTCGGCATGGTCTCCGGCGCGGGCTCGCTCGGCGCGCTGCTGTCGGCGCCGATCGGGCAGTTGCTCAACGAAGGATTTGGCTGGCGCGTCGGGCTCGCCGGCTTCGTGATCATGTCGGTGGTGATGATTCCTGCGGCCTGGTATGCCGGCCGTGTCGACACCATTCCGCTGCCGAAGCCCGCCGCTGACGACATCGGGGATGCCACCGCCGCGACGGCAGCGAAGACGGCGTTCGGCAACGCGTCCTTCGTCGTGATGACCTGCGCCTATCTCGTCTGCGGCATGCAGCTCGTGTTTCTCACCACGCATCTGCCGTCCTATCTGGCGATCTGCGGCCTCGATCCGATGCTGAGCGCGCAGACGCTCGGCATGATCGGCGGCTTCAACGTGCTGGGCTCGCTGTTCTTCGGCTGGGCCGGCCAGCGCTGGAACAAGCTGGCGCTGCTGGGCGCGATCTACATCCTGCGGTCGCTCGCGCTTGCCTGGTATTTCATGCTGCCGGCGACGTCGTTCTCAACGCTGCTGTTCGGCGCCATCATGGGCTTCCTCTGGATGGGGGTCGGCCCGCTGGTCGCCGGCGCCGTCGCCGAGATGTTCGGCCTGCGCTGGCAGGCGATGATCCAGGGCCTCGCCTTCATGAGCCACCAGATCGGCAGCTTCCTCGGCGCCTACGGAGGAGGGGTGCTCTACGACACGCTCGGCTCCTACACCATGGCCTGGCGCATCGGCGTGGCGCTGGGTCTCGCCGGCGGCATCATCCAGGTCGCGTTCGCGCTGATCCGGCCGTCGCAGCCGCCGTCGCCGGTGCTGCGGACGGCGTAGGCGGGGCGGTGCTCGCGAACGTCAGAGGGAGCTTGCAGGGGACGCCGTGCTGTTTCGTCGTGATGGCAGCGTGTGACCCGAAGCTTGGCGCGCGGACGAACTTTTCTCCGGCTGTGACGTTGCAACAATCCATGATCCTGCAGGCGGATGGCGCGTCGTCGCGTGCGCCATCCGCTCCTCCACATGGGCCCTAAGCTTTCAGGTCCGTGATCCGCATAATCGCGACCACATTCCCGTCGTTGTACGCCTGTTCTTTTGTTTCCTTGTTGCAGGTCCAGACAAAATTCTTCTTGCCCGTAAAGGTCTTTCCGTCCTGCTCAAGCCGAAGCTCCCCTTCGGTGATATGGCAGATCATGGCATTCATCATCGGGGGCCCCATGGTCTTCGCCCCCGGCTGCATGATGACATCGCGCATTGAGACGGTCTTAAAACCTGGGATCAGGGATGGTGTCTCGCCTTCATATTCACGCACCACGACACCTGGCCAAGGCGTCATATCCTTGTAGCCTGTGGCTTGAGCGGCGGCTGGCTTGACCATGGCAGCCGAAGCCGCTGCCAACGCGATTCCCAGTGCGGACCTTCGATCGATCTTGCTCATCGCTTTCTCCCGACGTTACCGAACGAGCCGCCGCATAAGCAGCGCGCAAAGTTCGTGGTGAACGGTGGTACGAAACCGAAAAAAGAACGGCTTCTAAGAGAGCGTGTGCTTGCCGATGGCACCAGTGCTGCTCGTTTGCCCAGACGGGTGATTTCGGCACATCCCACTTTAAGGGCAACGACATTCTACGTCACCTGACGAGTCTGGGGAACATGTGAAACGAAGTCTCTGCCAGGCCCACGGGAACGTCCGGATTTGGCCCCAAGCGGTCGACCCGGCATGTCCGCTAGATGTCCGCTCCTTGGGGGTGAAGCAGACTTGATATGCTCAGCCCGAGCTCTTCCGGGTGTGACCCGAAGCGGACGTGCGTCGTGGTCGCAGCGATATCCGCCTACTGTGCCGACATCGAAATTAATAGCGTGTTGACGATCGGAGCAGGCGGATTTGTCATCTCGGACGGAGATACTGCTGCGTCGTTGAGATTGCGGACCGGGCGTTGCGATGCGGAGGGCCTGCTTAGGGCCAAACTCAACTTCTTCAGCATGCGCCGGAACTCGTGATCATACGACGCGTCGACATCGCGCATCGTTGAAAACGATGTGACGAAATATTCCTTTAATCGGTCGATCGATTCTCCATCTCCATAGAGAACACAAGCACTGTTGGCCTTTCATTCCGGTGGTGAGTGAGCAAGCTTAAACTCTGCGGTACCGGGGCGGCGATGTGTGTGGCCCTGGAGTGGCTACTACGGGCCCAAGTTTGGCGTGCCTTGACGTGTTCGGCGTGTGGGACTTCCACTGCGGGATTAGGAGTAAGATGAACAATCACCTTCGGCATGCAGCGCTTGCTGTATTCACTGTCATGCTGCCGATCTTTACAATCGGTCACGCTCGCGCCCACGATTATCAGCACCCCGAGTTGAACAGCTGGTATGAGAGCTTGCACAGTGGCAAAGGGCCTTGCTGCGATGGCAGTGATGCGAAGCGAGTTGATGACGCCGATTGGGAAACTAAGGACGGTCACTATCGCGTACGCCTTGATGGCGAGTGGGTTGATGTTCCGAACGAAGCTGTCGTGGATGGACCGAACCGCGCTGGCCGTACGATGGTCTGGCCTTACTACCTAGATGGTCATCCGAAGCCGCGCTGCTTCATGCCGGGGAGCATGGGCTGATAGCGAGCGCAGGGATGCATGCCTGAAGTAGACCGGGCGCTCTAGCACCCGTCGTCTCCTTCCACGACGGTCGACAGGAAGCTGGAACGAGCCAGATCACATGCAATCGGTTTCGAGATCGACGTGCCAAACCATCTACTCGTCAACGAACTATCGTTGGTGACCCAGGGGATTGGCGGCAGTTGCGGCAGATAAGATGCATACGGCATCACTTTCGCAAGCGTCACTCTGACCAGATACTTTGCAAGAAAAGCCTCGTTCATTCCGCCGTCCAGTCCGCTATAGATCGGGGCTGCCGGGACGTTGTCATTGAGCAATCGCGCGAATTCGAGTTCGTCGGTACGTTGCTTCTCAAGCGCCCGCCGCGCAATTTTGGAATCCACGACAAACGCGGGGCATTTATCGGTGGGACTGAACACGAGAGGATACGGCGAATTTGGTGGAGCTTGCGCATCGAACACATAGCGTCGATTGCACACGTCCACCTTAGGTTCGAGATGCGTCGTCTCGAAGTGATCGTTGCCGACTTTGAGCATTTTCCAGAAGGAGAGGTTCGGGCTATTTCGATGCTGCGCCAGGTTTGCCGGCGTGAGGCGGAATGGATAAGCCTGGACTTGAAAGGACGGTCGGCCGCCGAGGGAGTCCCGCGCTAGCGAATAGATCTCGCTTATCTGTTCGTCGGTCATGGCATAGCAACCGCTCGATGAGCAGTCGCCATGGATCATGAGTAAGCTGCCGTCGCGATTGTTTGCCTTGTCGAAGCTGTTGGGAAAGCCGACGTTGATCGCGAGATGGTAATCGGAGTTGGGATTCATCAGCTCGGGAGTAATCGTATAGAACCCCTCTGGAGCCTGACGGTCACCCTCCTTCAGTTTCGGCCCGAGATCCCCCGACCACCGACAGATCGGGTACACCTTGAGGATTTTGAAGAGGCCGGTGGTGTCCTGTTTCCAGACTTCGAGCTCCGCCTCTTGCTTGAAGACGCGCACAAGGATAGGCGAGTATTTTGGTATCTTCTTTTGTCGGAGCAGCGAGAGCAACTCGGGTGGTAGCTCCTTTGTAGCCTTGGCCGGCAAGCGGTTGCTGTTTTCGCCAAGGCAGGTGGCCGGCGACAACGCCGCGAAAAAAGCTGCAGTCAGCACAAGCGCACGGAGTGCCGTGGCGCCGATCACGACCTTACCTCGGGCGTGGAATCTGCTCATTTGGGTAGCGTGTAGTCAGTGGGTTCGTAAGGCAAGCCCAGATGGACGCAGTCACCGGAGAAGTTCGAGCTTATCGTTGGCCTTGGGGATGCCAAGACGCTCGGTCTCGTCGTCCGCTTCTGGCCCATCAGCGAAGTGGCGACACCTTTCATTGAGGTCCGCCTGGTGAGGTAGAGCGGACTGACTTTGCTCACTCTGAGTTCTTCGCATTTTGATCCAACTGAGACATTGGCGGTCCACTGCGCAACGGCTTTGAAGCCGGTTTCAGCCCTATCCGAATATTCGTGTTAGCCGCTAAGGCTGGTGGAAGGGCTGCGCGCTCAACGTTTCGGGGTGCGCCCGCGGATGTGGTCAAAGCCTTGCTTGATTGCGGCGAAGCGCGCTTCGATCATCGGCTCAAATTCGAGGTCGGTGAAGATATATGGCAAGTCCTTTTCGACGCCTTCGCGGACGAGTTCGCCGACATAGTTGGGTTCTATGCCCTGAGAGATGCGTTCCCGGAGCATATTGATCCACTCGGCACGTGGGCCCGAAGTCGGCAAGGCAGGAAGCGCCCCCTCGAAGCGTTTGGGGAGATTGCGTCTCGAGTCCATGATTTGAGTGCGGATGACCCCTGGACACAGCACCGATACGCCAATCCCTCGGGGCGCGAGTTCACGCCGGAGGCCCTCGGACAGCGCGACAACGCCATACTTGGAGACGTTGTATGCATTGCTCTCCCCCGAAATGAGGCCAGCGATCGAGGCCGTGGAGACGATGTGTCCACCCTCGCCATGCTGCTCGATCAACGGCCCGAAAATCTCGATCCCCCAAATGGTCGCCATCAGGTTGACGCCCATGGTCCAGTTCCACGACGCCTCGGTCCAGGCGCCATAAGGCCCACCGGCGCCGACGCCCGCGTTGTTGACGAGGATATGCACCTTGCCATAGCGGGCAGTCGTGGCTTCGGCGGCCGCCGCGAGTTCGGCTTTGAGTGAAACGTCCGCTTTCACGCCGTCGACATCGACGTTGGTGAGCCTCAGTTGCTCGAGCGCTGCGGACAGAGCCGCTTCTTCAATGTCGCAAAGCATGACCTTCGCCCCCGCTTGGGCGAAGGCGGTCGCGATCCCCAGTCCAATGCCTGACGCTGCACCGGTCACGAACACAGTCTTTCCAGCGAGTTCCTTCACGCGCGTTCTCCCCGTGCAAGCGGATACCCTCGCGCCAAAACGCCAAGTGTACCCGGACGCCATATGACCGCGTTTTCGAGGGATTGGGAAGCGTGCCGGATCGTGGCCCATCATTGACATGGGCAACCAGGTATCAACGTCGTCTTCCATGCGCATGGCGGACGCGACAATTCAGGAGCATACATCTACTTCTGCGCTCGTGCCTTGGACGCAACGCGGCGCTTTGGGGGCGCGCTGTCACAAGCGTCGGCACCCGAGGCGTCTCCGGCAGAACGACGAGCATGAAGACCCGAGGAGAGTCACGCGTTGGCCGTGACGCGTAAGGTGTCATGGAAAGTTCGAGACGCCATCTCGACGGCGCCTCGAATCCAACCGGGTCATCTGGCCATCCGTTCGAACTCCATCTGATCCGGTGACTTGCGGCTTAGCGTTACCTGCAGATATGGCGGTTGCCGTCCCACCCGAGGTAGGTGCTCGTCGCCGGATCGTAGGACCGATAACGCTCCGCGCAGGAACGTGAAGCAGTGCCATCCGCGCGAGCCATGGCGCTGTCCGCGCCTTGCGCAGGAGCTGCGCCATCCGGCAACTCGAGGCCCAGCCGACCGGCCGGCGTCAGCGTGCCGTTCAGGTTGCGATTGGGGTTCTCGGCCTCGTACGTGTCGGGATGGCTGCTCGCAAAGCCGGATTGCGCGTAGGCGGTGCTTGCGGTCAGGCCCGACAACAAAGCCACGGCAGCGAGAATTTTAAGTCCAGTCATGGTCCATCTCCATCATTGCCCGGTGCAATCGTGCTGCCGGTGCGAGAGGAGTTGGATCGACATCTGCGCCGAACAAGCTCGCTTGATCCCATGCGCGCGACCTGACGCGATCTCGTCGTTCAAATGCAGAAAGAATCGTTTGCTTGCGGAACGCAAAAGAATGGTCCACCGCCGCCATGCTCTCGTGCCCCGGGCGCAGCGCAGCGTCACCTCGACGGTGCGCTTGCGCGCGACCGGCGGGCGACGCTGGGCTAGCTGCGGCCAGCGCTGGCCGACATCGGGTCCAGGTTCAACTGAAACAGAAAGCCAGCGGGCGGTATGGACTAGCGACGTCCTGATCGCTTGAGTTCGGCGACTTTAAACCTGTTGCCGGCCGGCAGGCTGCTGCAAAACCAGTGGGCCTTGTTTCGGTTTTCGCCCAGGAACACCTTGGTTTCAACGCAACCCTCGTAGGATGTATGGGTGATGGTGTCTCGGCACGTTGGCGAGAAAGGTCCATAGTTCGTACCGCCGCCCGACTCGCTGCATCCGACCCAGGGATCTTTGCCGCTTGGGAAGCTTGATGCACAGCCACCGTTGCAGCTGCTGGCGACTTTCTCCAGGCTGGCAATCCTCCCCATCACCGAGCCCGGCGCATACGAAGGCGTGCTCGCGGTTGACGTTCGAGCGGTTGACGCAGTCCGACGCGGCGCCGTTGTGTTTGCTCCCCGCTCCGACACGTGCGGCTTTGCCACCTGTTTCGGCGCGTCGACCGTGACAGGGGGAATCGTGGCGGCGGACCCAGTCGGGATTTGCGACGCTGCCGGGGCGCACAGCAAGGCAGTTGATAAGACAGCGACGGCTGAGGGCACGACAAAGCTTGACGAGAATTTCATGAGCATGTCCTTCCCAAATTCGGGACGGAGATGCCGCCCCGGTAAATGCACGGTAACATACATTTCGGATTGGGCAACCGAGGGTTGAGGGGGCATCTGCCTATAAACTCGCCATCCACACAAAGCGTGGCCCTCGGCGGAACGGCTCTGGATTGCTCCGTCGCAAGAGCTCCTCGCAACGACGGCGTGGAGAAGGAGCCGCGCGTCAACTTCGGTCTCGTGCCCCGACAGGAGAGGGCACAAATAAAAACGGGGCCGTGAGGCCCCGTCAAAAGTCCGTAGCTTATTCCGTGATCTTACTTGATCTTCTTACTTGATCTTGGCTTCGCGGAATTCGACGTGCTTGCGCGCGACCGGATCGTACTTCTTCTTGACCAGCTTGTCGGTCATGGTGCGCGAATTCTTCTTGGCGACGTAGTAGAAGCCGGTGTCAGCCGAGGACACGAGCTTGACCTTGATGGTGACCGCTTTGGCCATGTTCAGAACCTCAGAAATGAAGGGAATCTGGAGCCGGCCAAACGGCCCGCGTTGGCCGGCAACCTAGCCAGAAACCGCCTGATGTCAAGGTTTCGAAGCGTTTTCGAGCGAAGTGGGCACCGGTTCGCGTCAAGAAAACGCGTCAAAAACAACAACCTAGAGCCCCGAACGGGGCTCTAGGGCGGAAAACCACTCAAAACGGTCCCATTACGCCTCGAAGAACCGGTTTTTCGGCCGCGGCAGGCCCAGATTCTCCCTCAAAGTGGCCCCTTCATACTCTTTGCGGAAAATCCCGCGCTGCTGCAGCTCCGGCACCACCTTGTCGACGAAATCGTCGAGGCCGGCGGGCAGGAACGGGAACATGATGTTGAAGCCGTCGGAGCCGCGCCCGACCAGCCATTCCTCCATCTGGTCGGCGATGGTCTTGGCGGTGCCGACGAAGGACAGCCCGCCATAGCCGCCGACGCGCTGGGCGAGCTGGCGCACGGTGAGCTTGTCGCGCCTGGCGAGGTCGACCATGCGCTGGCGGCCGCTCTTGCTGGCGTTGGTCTCCGGAATCTCCGGCAGTTGCCCGTCCGGATCGAAGCCCGAGGCGTCCGTGCCGAGGATGACCGAGAGCGAGGCGATGGCGCTGTCGTAATGAACGCGGCTGTCGAGCAGCGCGCGCTTCTCCTTGGCCTCATCGACGCTGTCGCCGACCACGACGAAGGCGCCGGGAAGAATCTTCAGATGTTCGGGATCGCGGCCGATCTTCTCCATGCGGCCCTTGATGTCGGCATAGAGTTTTTGGCCGTCGGCGAGGGGGCCGCCGCCGGTGAACACGGCTTCCGCCGTCTCCGCCGCAAGCTGCCTGCCGTCCTCCGATGCGCCGGCCTGCACGATCACCGGCCAGCCCTGCACCGGCCGCGCGATGTTGAGGGGGCCGCGCACCTTCAGATATTTGCCGTTGTGGTCGAGCACGTGCATCTTCGCGGGATCGACGAACACGCCGCTTTCGACGTCGCGCACGAAGGCGTCGTCGGCGAAGGAATCCCAGAGGCCCGTGACGACGTCGTAGAACTCGCGGGCGCGCTTGTAGCGCTCAGCATGCTCCATGTGGTCGTCGAGGCCGAAATTCAGCGCCGCGTCCGGATTCGAGGTGGTGACGATGTTCCAGCCCGCGCGCCCGCCGCTGAGATGGTCGAGCGAGGCGAAGCGCCGCGCCACGTGGTAGGGCTCGTCAAACGTCGTCGAGCCCGTCGCGATCAGGCCGATGCGCTCGGTGACGGCGGACAATGCCGACAGCAGCGTGAACGGTTCGAACGAGGTCACGGTGTGGCTGCGCTTGAGCGCGTTGACCGGCATGTTCAGCACGGCGAGGTGATCGGCCATGAAGAAGGCGTCGAACTTGCCGGCCTCGAGCTTCTGGATCAGCGTCTTGATATGGCCGAAGTTGAAATTCGCGTCCGGCCAGGCCCCGGGATAGCGCCAGGCGCCGGTGTGGATGCTGATCGGGCGCATGAACGCGCCAAGCTTGAGTTGCCGTTGTGCCATTGCCCCGTATCCGTTCTGGGTGTCGTTGGGGAAGACATAGGGACGCCTGGGAACTCCGCCATTGGGGGAGGCGGGAAGATTTTTTCGTTTTTCGCGACATGCTCAGCACAATCGCGTCATTCCGGGGCGCGCGCAGCGGCGAGGGCATGACCACTTCTTGCGAATGCGCCCCGCATCGAACCAATCCCGCGCTCGCCCCGACCAAGCCAGGACCCGTGAGGAGACCCGACATGGCAGGCGCAATGACCGTGGACGGCGGCACCGTTCGCATCGACCGGCCCATGCCCTGGGTCGGCCGCCTGCTGTCGCTGCCGCTGCTCGCCGCGAGCGGTTATCTCTTGTGGAATGTCGGCCTCGGCCTGCGCCAGGATTTTTCCGGCTTCGGCCGGCTCGCCGATGATCTCGTGCCGGTGCTGGTGTTCACGGGGTTGGGACTGCTCGTCGGCATCCCCGGAATGATCCTGCTGACGTACCGCACTTTCGTCGTGCTCAACGAGACGCTGCGCCAGATCGTCATCACCAGGCAGTTCGGCCCGCTCAATATTCGCAAGCACCGCGATCTAGCCGACTATCACTTCGTCAGCATCACCGATGACTATGATGCGGATCTGACGACCTACGACGTCAATCTCTGCGGCAACAGGGGCACCGAGCCGATCACGCTTCAGAGCTTCACCAGGCGCGAGGAGGCGGACAAGCTCGCAAGCGAGATCGGTCGCGTCCTGAAATTGCCGGCGCGCGACTATGTCGGCACCGAGCCTGATGCTTCCTGATTGAGGTCCAGCCACGACCTGTTGCTACCCGTTGCGGAAATTGCCATCCTCGCGGCCGAACACCGCAATGGAAGGCCATGACCTCAGCAAATAATTCCATTCCCGCGCTTCGACCGCGCGGCAAGGGCCACCAATTCCTGTTGTATGGCGACTCCTGTTCGGGCGTGCCGGGCGGATTGCACGAAAAGACCTTCGCCTCGGTCAATGCGGTCGTTCAACGCCTGAGGCCGCAGCCTGAATTCGTTCTCTTCCCGGGCGATGAAATCATCGGACTGACGCCGGATCCGGACGCGCTCCGCGCGCAGTGGCGCTATTGGCTGGATACGGAAATGGCATGGCTCGACCGTGCGGCCATTCCGATGTGGCACACAACCGGCAATCACACGACCTATGATTTGATGAGCGAGGCGGTGTTTCGTGCAGTGCTCGAGCTGCCGAAAAATGGACCGCCGGGACAGGCGGGTCTCTCCTACTTCGTGCGGCGCGGCGACCTCCTGATGGTGTTCGTCAACACGCTCTGGAGCGGCCTGGGAGGCGAGGGCCATGTCGAGCTCGCGTGGCTCGAAACAACGCTCAGAGCGCATGGCGACGCCCGACACAAGCTCGTCCTTGGTCATCATCCGGTGTTTCCGATCAACGGCTTTACCGGGACGTATCAGCGCGAGATCGGCCACGAATACGCCCGCCCGTTCTGGGACATCCTGGTGAACGAAAACGTGCTTGCCTATCTGTGCAGCCACATCCTCGCCTTCGACGTGCAGGCGCATCGCGGTGTCCTGCAGATCTGCACTGCGGGCGCGGGAACGGCTCACAGGATGCCGGAAGGCGTCGAGTATCTGCATTGCGTTCAAGCCGCGCTTGACGAGGAAGGCCTGCGTTATCAGGTGCTCGATACCGACGGCGTTGTCAGGGAGAGGATGGAATGGCCGCTGTCGGATCCTGATCCCGCCAAATGGAGAGAGCTGCGGCCCGGAGATGTCGAAGCACCGTTTAGCGGATGTGTGGAAAGCGGGCGCCGGATCGAGCTGAGGCTCGTGGGGCAAAGTGCTGCGACCGATGTCGCAGCGGCCCAGACGATTTTCACGGCTTTCGCGCCGGGTTCGATCGCGCCGTTCTGGCTTGGGCTTCGGGGACCGAGGCAAACCCTGACAGCCATCGTTGCTCGTGAGCCGGGGCGAAGCCCAACCTATTGGTTTGGACCTGATCTTCCGGCGGGCGAGGGTTTCGATATTCACGTCGCGATCTACCCGGACATGGGTCCGGGCGGTCTCTTGTACCGTCGTCACGATTCCACGCGCTGGTCGTCTTTCACCTCTGCGACGGCGCGAGGGCTGGATCAGCTGGCGTGGCCGCAGCAATGGGCGATCGGCCACGGACAAGGTGGTAGCGAAGACCGCGCCTTCAGAGGTACCGCGCTGAGTTTGCTGATCGCGTGAATGAGCCTGGAGAGTTCGGCGGCTGGATCAGCCCAAGATATCCTTCTGCATCTTGCCGCCGTAGAAATGGAAGAACGGCACCGGCGCATCGTGGCGGAGCGGGCCGGTGGCAAGGCGCGTGTCGAGCTCGTTGAGCACGTTGCGTGTCATCGGATGCAGATCGGCGAGCGGCTTTGAGCCGAGCTCGACCCAGACCAGCTCGACCAGTTCGGCATCCGCATGGATCACCCCCTCGACGCGGTGGGTGATCGCGGAAGCGTCCGCGGTGAAGAAGCGGGTATCGAAGCGCTTGACGCGGCCGGGTGGAGTGATCGCGCGTGCGATCAGGAACAGGCTGGAGGGATCGGGCAGCAGGCCCGCATCCGCGAACGGCTTCCAGGCGCCCTCGAGTTTGGCTTTCCCCTCGGTCTTACGCCCGAGGCAGAGGCCGGTCTCTTCGCAGGCCTCGCGGATTGCGGCAATCGCCAGCGACTTGGCGCGCGAGGCCGGAGTCTTCGGGCTGCCCTTGGCGAGATTGGCTTCCAGCTCGGCGGTGATGGGTGCAGCACACGGCACGCGGTAATCGTCCTTGTCGACACGACCGCCGGGGAAGACGAACTTTCCGGGCATGAACACCACCTTGTCGTGGCGCTTGCCGACCAGGACTTTTGGAATGTTGCCGCTGCGATCGACCAGGATCAGCGTCGCCGCATCGCGGGGGCGGAAATAGGGATGGTGGTCGGCTTCCTTGCCCTCGTGGATCTTGGCCTTCTCGGCTCCCTGCGACGTATCCGTCATGTCCTCACCCAAACCGCTTTTTGATTATTTGCTTAGACCGGCGGAATACCATCCGGAGGGTTCTCGTCAAAGCCGTGCATGCGCAGAGCCCATTGCAAGCCGACCACAGCTCCCTTGACCGGCTGGAGCAGCGCGAGCGAGGCGACGAAGGTGAAGGGCAGATAGGCCGCGAAGCTGAGCCAGACGGGCGTGGTGTAGTTGGTCTCGATCCAGAGGATCGTGGGCACCACGATGTGGCCAACGATGACGATCACGAGATAGGCCGGCAGATCGTCGGCGCGATGCGGCGTGAAGTCGAGGCCGCAGACCGAGCAATTGTCCGCGGTTTTGAGAAAGGCGCGGAACAGCTTGCCCTCGCCGCAGCGCGGGCAGCGGCTGCGGAAACCGCGCTTCATGGCCGTCCAGACGTCGCGCTTCTCGACGAGACCGGTCTCGCGCGTCCAGATCTTTGGGGCCGTGCTCGTCGTCACCATGCCTTGCCCTTCTGGCCCTTGCCTTTCCCTTTGTTCTTGCCTTGGGCCTTCTTGCCCTTGCCGGGCTTCTTCTGCTTCGCCGGCTTGTGTTTCTTCGCCGGACTGCGTCCGGGATGCGCCTTGAACGAGGGACGGCGCTGCGGACCGGATGGCCTGCGGCCGCGCGGCGCAGTCTCGCCGGTCGACGACAGCAGCTCGAAGCGTAGCGCGCCTGCGATGGGAGCAGCTTCTATCAGACGGACGTCAACGACGTCACCCAGCTGATGCATGGTGCCGCTGCGCGTGCCGACGAGCGCGTGCCGGCTCTCGTCATAGTTGAAATATTCCGTGCCAAGGGATCGGATCGGGATCAGGCCGTCGGCGCCGGTCTCGGCGAGCTTGACGAACAGGCCAGCGCGCGTGACGCCGGAGACGCGGCCCTGGAAGCTCGCGCCGATGCGGTCGGCGAGGTGATGGGCGATCAGCCGGTCGACGGTCTCGCGCTCCGCCTTCATCGCGCGTCGCTCGGTCACCGAGATATGGGCTGCGACCTCGCCAAGGCTTTCCGGCGTCTCGCTGTCGGGCAGGGCGCCTTCGCCGAGGCCGAGCGCGCGGACCAGCGCGCGGTGCACGACGAGGTCGGCATAGCGGCGGATCGGCGAGGTGAAATGCGCGTAGCGGCGCAGGTTCAGGCCGAAATGACCGTAATTCTCGGAGGAGTATTCGGCCTGTGCCTGCGCGCGCAGCACGACCTCGCTCACCAGCGGGAAGTGGTCGTGGCCTTCGAGCTGCGCCAGCACGCGGTTGAACAAAGCCGGGCGCAGCGCGCCGCCTTTCGCGAACGGAACGTCCAGCGTCTCCAGAAACTCCGCGAGTGCGTGGACCTTCTCCAGCGTCGGCTCGTCATGCACGCGGTAGATCAGCGGGAGCGACTTCTTCTCCAGCATCTCGGCCGCCGCGACGTTGGCGAGGATCATGAACTCCTCGATCAGCTTGTGCGCATCGAGACGTTCAGGCACGACGACGCGATCGACCGTGCCGTCGCTCTTCAAGAGGATCTTGCGCTCGGGCAGATCGAGATTGAGCGGATCGCGTTCGTCGCGGGCGCGCTTGGCGCATGCATAGGCGGCATAGAGCGGCCTCAGGATCGGATCGAGCAGCGGGCCGGTGGTGTCGTCGGGCCGGCCGTCGATCGCAGCCTGCGCCTGCGCATAGTTCAGCTTCGCCGCCGAGCGCATCAGGATGCGGTGGAAGCTGTGCGAGCGCTTGCGCCCATCGGGGCCGAGCACCATGCGCACCGCGAGCGCGCCGCGCGGCTCGCCCGGCACCAACGAGCAGAGATTGTTCGAGATGCGCTCGGGCAGCATCGGCACAACGCGGTCGGGGAAATACACCGAGTTGCCGCGATCGAGCGCGTCGCGGTCGAGCGCGGTGCCCGGCCGCACGTAGAAGCTCACATCGGCAATGGCGACATCGACGATGAAGCCGCCTCTGTTGTTCGGATCAGGATCGGGCTGCGCATGCACCGCGTCGTCGTGGTCCTTCGCGTCCGGCGGATCGATGGTGACGAGCGGCACGTCGCGCCAGTCTTCACGTCCCTTCAGATTGGCCGGCTCTGCCGCTTCGGCTTCACGCTCTGCCGCGGGCCGGAACTGCAGGGGGATGTCGTGCGCGTAGATCGCGATCAGGCTGATCGCCTTCTCCGACTTGACCGAGCCGAGCTTCTCCTTGACCCGGCCCGAGGCCAGCCCAAACGCGCGCGAACGGATGATGTCGACGCTGACGAGGTCGCCGTCCCGGGCGCCGTGCGTGTCGGCCGCGGCGATGTTCAGCTCGCGGTCGGCGGACTTCTTGTCGACCGGGACCAGCCGTCCGCCGCCTTCGGGAAGCTCGCGGAACACACCGAGGATGCGGCTCTTCGTCTTGTCGAAGACCTTGACGATGTGGCCGCGATAGGCCGGACCTTCGTTCTCGTCCGAGCGCTCGACGCGCAGCAGCGCGCGATCGCCGACACCGGCGGCGGTGCCGGGCTTTGGCCGGCGCGGCATCACGATGAGGATTTTCGGCGGTTCGCCGCTTTCGACCTCGTCCCATTCGGTGGGGGAGGCGATCAGCTCGCCGTCACTGTCACGGCCGGTGATGTCGGCGACCAGCGTCGACGGGAGCGCGTCCGGCTCGGAAACCTTGTGGCGTTTTTTCTTGATGGTGCCGTCGTCGGCGAGCTCGCGCAGCATGCGCTTGAGCTCGATGCGATCGGCGTTCTTCAGGCCGAACTCGCGCGCAATTTCGCGGGTCCCGACCTTTCCGGGATTTGCCTTGATGAAGGCGACGATGGCGCTCCGGTCGGGAAAGCCATGGTCATTCTTGCGTTTCACTTAACCTCTAATTCTTGATCTAGGTCTTGCCGGCACTCTTCTTGGCCGGAGCCTTGGGGGCGGCGGCCTTGGTCGGCGACGTTTTTGCGGTCGACGACACGGCGGCGCGCGCCTTGCTGGTGGATTCGGATTTGGGTTTGGCCGCCTTCTTCGCGGCCGGTTTCTTCGGTTTCGGCGCGGCGTCATCGCCGTCGGTGGCCTTCGCCGCAGCCTTCTTGGCCTTGGCCGGCTTCGCGGCTTTCTTCGCCTTGGTCTTGCCGCCGCCCTTGGCCGCGCGCTCGTCGATCAGCGCGATCGCCTGCGGCAGCGTGACAGTGTCCTTTTCGAACTCGGCCGGGATCGTCGCGTTGACGCCACCTGCCGTGACATAGGCGCCGTAGCGGCCGCTCTTCACCGTGACGGTGCCCAGCGTCGGATGATCGCCGATCGCCTTGCCGGGGTCGGCGCCGAAGCGGCGGCTCGGGCCCTTCGCGACCTTCTCCGCGATCAGCGTCACCGCGCGGTTGAGGCCGATGTCGAAGACCTCGTCGCCGCTCTCCAGGCTGGCGTAGGTCTTCTCGTGCTTCACGAACGGCCCGAAACGGCCGAGTCCTGCCGTGATCGGCTGACCGGTCTCCGGATGCTTGCCGATCTCGCGCGGCAGCGACAACAGCTTCAGCGCAAGCTCAAGCTCGACATCGCCCGGCGAGGTGCCCTTCGGGATGCCCGCGCGCTTCGGCTTCTCGCCTTCCTCGTAATCCTTGGGCTCGCCGAGCTGGATGTAGGGGCCAAAGCGGCCGGCCTTGACCCAGACATCGCGACCCGTATCGGGATCCTGGCCGAGCGAACGGTCGGCGGTGGTCTCGCTGTCGGCGGCGAGCTGGCGGGTGTAGCGGCATTCCGGATAGTTCGAGCAGCCGACGAAGGCGCCGAACTTGCCGGCCTTGAGATTCAGCCGGCCGTTGCCGCAGCTCGGGCACTGCCTGATGTCGCCGCCGTCGGCGCGGGGCGGATAGATGTGCTGGCCCAGCATGTCGTCGAGCACGTCGAGCACCTGGGCGACGCGCAGATCCTTGATCTCGTCGACGGCGCCGATGAAGCCGGTCCAGAAGTCCTTCAGCACCTGCTGCCAGGAGATCTCGTTGTTGGAGATGCGGTCGAGCTGCTCCTCCAGATTGGCGGTGAAGTCATATTCGACGTAGCGGCTGAAGAAGCTTTCGAGGAAGGCGACCACGACGCGGCCCTTGTCCTCGCCGTGCAGGCGCTTCTTCTCCAGCTTGACGTAGCCGCGGTCCTTCAGGACCTGGAGGATCGAGGCATAGGTCGAGGGACGGCCGATGCCGAGCTCTTCCATGCGCTTGACCAGCGAGGCCTCCGAGAAGCGCGGCGGCGGCTCGGTGAAGTGCTGGGTGACGGCGAGCGACTGCCGCTTGAGCGCGTCGTTCGGGCTCATCGCGGGCAGGCGGCGCGAATCGTCGTCTTCCTCGTCGTCGCGGCCTTCCTGGTAGAGCGCAAGGAAGCCGTCGAACTTGACGACCTGACCCGTCGCCCGCAGCTCCAGCGTGCGGGAGCCTGCCTTCGCGGTGATGTCGACGGTGGTGCGCTCGAGCTCGGCCGATTCCATCTGGCTCGCGATGGTGCGCTTCCAGATCAGCTCATAGAGTCGGGCCTGGTCGGCATCGAGCTTGCGGCTCATGCTGTCGGGGCGGCGCGACATGTCGGTCGGGCGGATCGCTTCGTGCGCTTCCTGGGCGTTCTTGGCCTTGGCCTGGTACTGGCGCGGGGCCTCCGGCACATAGGCGTTGCCGTAATCCTCGCCGATCACCTTGCGCGCCTGGGTGATCGCGGACGGATCGATCTGCACGCCGTCGGTACGCATATAAGTAATGAGTCCGGTGGTCTCGCCGCCGATGTCGATGCCCTCATAAAGGCGCTGCGCGATGCGCATCGTGTGCGCCGGCGCAAAGCCGTATTTGCGGCTGGCTTCCTGCTGCAGCGTCGAGGTGGTGAAGGGCGCCTGCGGATTGCGCCGGGCCGGCTTGGCATCGACCGCGGTCACGGCGTAGGCGGCCGCTTCCAGCGCCTTCTTGAAGTCTTCGGCTTCCGCACCGGTGCCGATGTCGAGACGCTGGATCTTCTTGCCGTCGGCGCCGACGAGGCGCGCCTCGAAGGCGTCGCCGCGGGGCGTCAGCAGGGTCGCGATCAACGACCAATATTCGCGCGCGACGAACTTCTCGATCTCCAGTTCGCGGTCGCAGACCAGCCGCAGCGCCACCGACTGCACGCGGCCCGCCGAGCGGGCGCCCGGCAGCTTGCGCCAGAGCACGGGGGAGAGGGTGAAGCCGACCAGATAGTCCAGCGCCCGGCGCGCCATGTAGGCGTCGACCAGCGCGCCGTCGATCTGGCGCGGATTCTTCATCGCGTCCGTGACGGCCTGCTTGGTGATGGCGTTGAACACCACGCGCTCGATCTTCTGATCCTTCAGCGCGCGCTTTTCCTTCAGCACCTCCAGAACGTGCCAGGAGATGGCCTCGCCCTCGCGATCAGGGTCGGTCGCCAGAATCAAGCGGTCGGCGCCCTTCAGGGACTTGGCGATATCGTTGAGCCGGCCGGCCGCCTTGGGGTCGACCTCCCAGATCATCTTGAAATTTGCGTCCGGATCGACGGAACCGTTCTTCGCCGGGAGGTCGCGGACATGGCCGAACGAGGCCAGAACCTCGTAGGACGAGCCCAGATACTTGTTGATCGTCTTGGCTTTCGCCGGCGACTCCACAATGACGATATTCATGTAGTTCCAGTAACTTACGGGGAAATTACGAGCCGCTTTCGATGAGATTCGGATCGGCCGTTTCGACCCGAACATGGGTGGTGAGGCCCTCGCTGTCAAATCGAGGGGTGTTGAAAGCACCCCGAATGGGAAAAGTTTCATATCGAGAAAGTTGCAAAATACCACCTTGGAGTTGCGGTCAATGTCGGCGTAGAGTCCTCCCGGGGCATGGATTCGGGTGGGGTCTGGTGACTAAGCCAGGAAAGAAACGGGCGCGCGCCGCGTCAGGCGTGGCGGGAGGCTCGCGCGGTGAGGAACCAGGGGAGGGCGGCGTCGAAGAGGCCGTCGCCTTCATCGCCGAGCAGGTCGGGGCGTTGCGCAAGCTCGCCGAGCGCCACAAGCTCGATGTGCTGCATTATCTCCTGGGGATGACCAAGCTGGAGGCCGACGAGCACCTGCGGCTGCGGAGCAAGCGCAAGCTGTCGTAGCGGCGCTCACCATCCAATCCGTCATCCTGAGGTGCTCGCGTAGCGAGCCTCGAAGGATGAGCGGCCGAGATGCCGCAGCCGGGCCGTCGCCCTTCGAGGGCCGCTGAAGAAGCGGCCACCTCAGGGTGACGGCGATATATGGGGGCGCGCTGCATCGACGTCGTCATTGCGAGCGCAGCGAAGCAATCCAGAGTCTTTCCGCAGAGGGATTCTGGATTGCTTCGCTGCGCTCGCAATGACAAGGGGATCAGCCGCTACGGCCCGCCATTCTCGCCAGTCGTCGGCCGAGATATTCGGCCGTGCCGAGGTCGCTCTGCGGTAACGAGGCGTCGACCAAGTGTGTCGCCAAGCCAAGCTGACTGCCTAAACGATTCCGGCCACTCAGATCCTCCCCACCCGGAATATCCAGTCCGCACCAGAGCATGCCGTGCTGCGCGGCGAGAATGGAGAAGTAGGTCAATGTGTGGAGTTGATCGCCGCTTGCGCAGGCGCCCGTGGTGAACCCGGCTGCGATCTTGTTGGCCCATCTTTGCTGGCTCCATCGATCACTTGAAGCATCTGCAAAGGCTTTGAATTGAGCCGCTGGTCCGCCCATGTAGGTTGGGCTGCCGAATGCTACCGCGTCGGCGCCGTCAATCGTTTCCAGGAACCCCTCATTCTGAAACCGGCCTGACACGATGTCGTCGCCTGTGATTCGGCAAAGCGCGACGTCTGCCATGCCATCCGCTCCGCGCGCCAACGCATGCGCCAGCTTCTCGGTGGTGCCGGAGATGGAAAAATAGACGATAGCGAGCAGGGGCATGGCGGTGCCACTTTGGGGTGTTCAGCCATCTTTGACGCCGTCGATATTTTGTACAAGTCCCCCCAACGCAGTCATTGCGAGCGCAGCGAAGCAATCCAGAATCCCTCCGCGGTGAAATCCTGGATTGCTTCGCTGCGCTCGCAATGACGGTGTGGTGGCAGTGTGCCGCGATCAGGCTGACCGCCGCCGCGGTGCCGGTCGGGGCTTCAGCGTGATGTCGGCCAGGCTGAGCAACCGTCCATCCTCGGCGTGCAGCTCGAGCTTCTTCACCGGGCGGCCTTTGACGCGATCGACCATGACGGTGTCGATCTCCTCGGGCGTGTCGTCGAACTCCTCGCTCCATTGCCGGAGCGCGACCAGGATCGGGAAGAGGCCAAGTCCCTTCGGCGTCAGCACATACTCCTGGTAGGCGCTGCCGTCGGAGGCGGGGGCGGTCGCCAGTATGCCGTGTTCGAGCATTGAGCGCAGCCGCGCCGACAGGATGTTCTTGGCCATGCCGAGCTTGCCCTGAAACTCGCCGAAGCGGCGCATACCGAGCATCGCTTCGCGGATGATCAGCAGAGTCCACCAGTCGCCGATCGCCTCCAGCGACCGCGCGACCGGGCAGCCGTCACCCTCAAAACTCGTTCGTTTCACCATCGTCTGAGGTCTCCCCACATTCGCACGATGTCGGCGCCAATCACGCGCTTGTGTGGTTGCATCATAAAACCATACGCCTAGATTGCAATACGGTTTCATAATGAAACTACTGGAGAGGCGAGCATGAGACTGAGCGGCAAGACGGCACTCATCACCGGCGGCAACAGCGGAATTGGATTGGCAACGGCAAAGCTGTTCGTGGCCGAGGGCGCGAAGGTGATCATCACCGGGCGCAATAAGGAGACGCTGGAGGCCGCAGCAAAGGAACTCGGGCCGAACGGGATCGCGCTGGTTGCGGACGCGACCGACGTCGCCGCGACTGAAGCGGCGATCAAGAAGGGCACCGAAAAATTCGGCAAGCTCGATATCGTGTTCGCCAATGCCGGCATCCCCGGCAGCACGCCGCTGGGCTCGACGACGCTGGATGTCTTTGAGAAGGTGATCAGCACCAACCTCACGGGCGTGTTCTTCACGGTGCAGTCGGCACTGCCCTATATCAACGACAACGCCTCGATCATCCTCAACGGTTCGGTGATCTCCGTGCTCGGCGTTCCCGGCTACTCCGCTTACGGGGCCGCCAAGGCCGGCGTGCGCGCGCTAGCGCGGATCATGGCCTCGGAACTGTCGCCGCGCGGCATCCGCGTCAACGTCGTTGCGCCCGGCGCGACCCGCACGCCGATCTGGGGCGCCGCGATCGCAACGCCTGAAGCGGAGAAGGCGTTCGAGAAGCGCCTTGGACTATCCACGCCGCTCGGCCGCATTGCTGAACCGGATCACATCTCGAAGACGGTCCTGTTCCTCGCCTCCGACGATGCCGGGCACATCCAGGGCCAGGAGATCTTCGTCGATGGTGGCGCGGTTGCCTCTCCCGCGGGCGCACCGATCTATCGCGGCTGATCAACGTTTGCGAAAATTGAATCGGTCGGCGCGACGACATCGGTTGCGCCGGCCGGTTCCTGCACCTCGGTGGCTGTATTCCTCTGAACCTTCCGTGAGGCGTTGAACCTTCGCTTGCGCTGCCAAGACCCTTTTGCGGGCAGGGTCATAAGACTCACTTTCAGGGAGCCCGCGATGTCAAAAGCAGCTCGTATTTCTTCGTCGATTTCAGAACCACGTATTTACACCGAACATTCCGCCATTCCAGCCAAGCACTCCGATACGTCCGAGTTCATCGGGGTGGCACTTTTCTCAGGCATCGGGCTTTTCATTTCGCTCGTCGCCGTCATTCTTGGCGTTCAGGGCGCCTGGTTTTAGCGCTGTCGAATTCTCAGCCGCCGCCGGGCTCCGGCAGCGGCTGGTGTCGGCGTAAGTCTTACGCCGCCTGCAGGCTGGTGGCAGCCTGAAGCGCTCCGGCCAGCGCTTTCTCACGATGCTCAGGGCCAACCTGGATGCCGTCGGCGACGATGAATTCGGGGCTCGTGATGCCCATGAACGCGAACACGCCACGCAAATAGGTTTCGAGGTGCTCGAGCGAGGCGGCCGGCGTGCCCGGGCCGTAATAGCCGCCGCGCGAGATCGCCACGATCACGCGCTTGTTGCCGGCAAGGCCCTGCGGGCCGTTCGCGTCGTATTTGAACGTTTTCCCCGCCACCAGGACGCGGTCGATCCAGGCCTTGAGCTGGCTCGGGATCGTAAAATTGTACATGGGCGCGCCGATCACGACGATATCGGCATCGAGGAACTCGTTGAGCACGGCCGCGCTCGCGGCCAGGTCGGGACCGAGTTCCGCCGGCGCCGGCGCGCCTTGTGCGGCCGCAAGGTGCGAGCCGGAGAGGTGGGCGAGCGGAATCTGCGTCAAATCGCGGTAGACGAG
Organism: Bradyrhizobium sp. LA6.1; assembly: GCF_040547805.1. NCBI lineage: Bacteria > Pseudomonadati > Pseudomonadota > Alphaproteobacteria > Hyphomicrobiales > Nitrobacteraceae > Bradyrhizobium > Bradyrhizobium sp. LA6.1. The sequence continues at coordinate 79,186 of NZ_JBEPQK010000009.1, forward strand.
GTCGAGCGACGGCGTCGCCTGCCTGAGACGGTCGACGATGGCGGCGGAAACCTGCCGTGAGACGGAGTGGGGGCCGAGCACGCTGGAGTCGATATGGAGGAGTTTCATTGGGGTTCACCTATGGTATAGATTTGTAACCCGCACTACATGAGTGACTGTCAAATTCCCCGCAAGAACGCACTTTTTTGAGCCATGGGCACATCTTTGAGACCTGCACACACCGATTTTCCTGCTCCCCAGATGCCGGATCGCGACCACGCGGACTGCCGCGGGGTCGCCTCGATCCTGGCGCGCGTCGGCGACAAATGGAGCGTGTTCGTCATCATGATGCTGAGCGACGGGCCCAAGCGCTTCAACGAGCTGAAGCGGATGATCAACGGCATCTCGCAGCGGATGCTGACCTTGACCCTGCGCGGGCTGGAGCGCGACGGCCTCGTCACGCGCACGATCTTCCCGACCATTCCGCCGCGCGTGGACTATGAGCTGACCGATCTTGGCCGCGGGCTCCAGCAGCCCGTGATGGCGCTTGGGCTATGGGCGAAGGAGCACCAGGCGCAGATCGCGGCGGCACGCACGCGCTTCGACGAGCGCAACGACACCTAGAGAAGAGAAACGAGACCGCCGCCGTGGCGTTCGAGGCGGCCCGCAAGCTCGAGCTCCAGCAGCACGGTGCGGACGATCGCGGGCGAGGCGCCGGACATCCGCACGAGATCGTCGATCGAGATGGGGGCAGGGCCGAGCAGGCCGGTGATCTGGTCGCGGTCGTGTGATTGCGGGTCGCTCTCGAACGGTTCGCTGTCGGGCTCGCTCGCCGGATGCATCAGCGGCCGCTCCATGATCGGTGCGACAGCGTTGATGATGTCGGCGGCTTCGGTGACGAGCGTTGCGCCCTGCTTGATCAGATCGTTGGTGCCGGCAGCGCGCGGGTCGAGCGGCGAGCCGGGCACCGCGAATACCTCGCGGCCCTGTTCGGCCGCCATGCGCGCGGTGATCAGCGAGCCCGAGCGGTGCGCCGCCTCGACCACGACCACGCCGAGGGCGGCGCCCGAGATCAGCCGGTTGCGGCGGGGAAAGTCGCGGGCGTGCGGCTCGTGGCCGAGCGGCATCTCGGAAATCGCAGCACCCGCGTGATCGAGGATCGCGGCGAGCAGGTCGCTATGCTCGGGCGGATAGATGCAGTCATGTCCGCCGGCGAGCACTGCGATGGTGCCGCTCTCGACACTGGCGCGGTGCGCCGCCTGATCGACGCCGCGGGCGAGCCCCGAGATGATGATGAAGCCGGCTTCGCCCAGCTCGCGCGCGAGCTGCCCGGCGAATTTCAAGCCGGCGCCGGAGGCGTTGCGCGAACCGACGATCGCGATCATCGGCCGCATCAAGGTTGCGTTGTCGCCGCGCACGGCGAGCAGCGGCGGCGCATCGTCGAGCGTCGCCAGCCGCGCCGGATAGCCGTCCTCGCCGGGCGCAAGCCAGGCGATGCCGTACTTGCGGCTTGCGGCGAGCTCGGCCTTCGCCTCATCGGCACTACAGATGCGCCCGGAACGGGCCGCGCCGCCGCGGCGCGCCAGATCGGGCAGCCGCTCCAGCGCGGCGCGCGCCGTGCCGAAATGATCGACCAGCGAACGGAAGGTGCGCGGCCCGACATTGTCGGAGCGGATCAACCGCAGGCGGTCGATCCGTTCAGCCTCGGTCAGCTCAACGCTCGGATTGATGGCGTCCACGGCGTCTCCTTGTGGAAGCAGCATGGAACAACCTGAGGGCGTGGGCAACAGTGGCGTGTGGTTGTTTCTATCGCCCCAATCATGGGCGGAGGAGGAATGGAGCAACGCGCTGCCTTATTCCTCAAGGCTTTTGCTATTCGATGACCTCGTCCGCGCGCACCTGCAACGACTGCGGTATCTCGAGGCCGAGCGCCTTGGCGGTCTTCAAGTTGATGACCGTCTTAAACTGCGTCGGCTGCTCGATGGGGATGTCGGCCGGGTTCGCGCCCTTCAATATCTTGTCAACGAAAACAGTGGCGCGGCGAAACATGGAGGTGAAGTCTACCCCGTACCCTACCAGTGCGCCCCCCCGGGACGCGACGATGGGTGCGGCAATCGATGGCACGCGGCACTTGTCGACAATCGCCGAGACCAACGCCGAATTGGTGACAAACGCATTGGCGTCCGTGATGACGAGACCGTCCATGGCGGAGGAGCCGACGATTGATAGCGCGTTGTCGAGGTCGCCGGGGACGTCAAGCTCGATCGGTCGCAGCTCAACCTTCATTGCCCGCGCGGCGTTCGTCATGGCACTCATGGTGCCGTTGTTCAGGGGGTTGCCTCGCTGCATGAGCACCCCTGCGCGGGTCATCGAGGGAGCTATGCTCGCAAGAACCTCTAACCGCTTCGCAGCTAGTTCTGTAAGGAAAAAGGTCTGTCCCGTAATGTTGCCACCGGGATGAGCCATGCTGGCTGCAAGGCCCAAGGTCACCAGATCGGGACCCACGATCATCACGGTTGGAATTGTGGTCGTCGCACGGTGCGCGGCAAGAACCCCGGGAAATGTGGCTGTCACGAGAACGTCGACGCCGAGGGCGACCAGTTCAGCAGCCAGCGCCGGAAGCCGGTTATCGTCGCCGTCGGCGTCGCGATATTCAACGTGGACGTTCTCGCCCTCAACCCAACCGAGACCGCGAAGCGCAACGAGGAACGCGTCGACCTCCGAATTTCGCGGTGGGGGGAGGAAAAGGCCGATCCGCGAGACGCGCTTCACTTGCTGAGCGCGTGCGGCCGTTGCCCACGCCAACGCCCCGCCAGCCAAAGTGATGAATCCGCGTCGTTTCATAGCACCGCTAAATCGCTTATCCTCTGGCAGAGAGTAAGCATTTTTCGACATTGGTCCAGCCGCGTCAATGAACAGGTTGGGTCAGAAGGCGCACAGCCTAAGCCGAGACGGCGTGAGCGTCCAACAGTCCGGCATTCGAATCTCATCGCCTTGATTGTCGGGGCAATTTAGAACTAACGCAAAGGTTGCGGCGTTTCCGCGTTAGTGCCACGCGGCCCGACATTGTCAGAGCGGATCAGCCGCAGGCGGTCGATCCGCTCAGCCTCGGTCAGCTCAACGCTCGGATTGATGGCGTCCACGGCGTCTCCTTGTGGAGGCAGCATGGAACAACCTGAGGGCGTGGGCAACAGTTGCGTGCGCTTGATCGGGCTTCAAAGGCGCTGCAGGAAGACCCGACGTGGTCGACGGGTCTTCCGCAAGGTCGTCGATTCAACGCGCGTGGGCCGCCTGAGCGACAGCGACGCCGCCACGGGAGACGCGAGCGTCAAGGCTGAGCGCACCGGCACCGAAGGCAAAGATCTGGAGCAGGCCGCCTGCCATCATCACGTTCTTGAGGAAGTGGATCATCTGATTCTGGTCGGCAAAGTTGTTGTGGAACGAGACTGCCGCGGCCAGCGAGAATATGGCGAGCGCCAGCGCGACCGAGCGGGCTTGATAGCCCGCGATCAGCAGGAGACCGCCACCGAGCTCGACGAGAACCGCGATCGCATATGCCAACGGGGGCACCGGCAATCCCGCAGCGGCGATGTAAGCGGTGGTCGCACCATAAGCGGTGAGCTTGCTGAAGCCACTCATTGCAAACGGGAGGCCGATCAGCAGGCGGCCAACGAGGGAAGCATAACGGGTCGTATCCATGGTCATCGCTCCTGTGCTTGGTTGAGGTCCGACGGCGGTGACGCACCAGGCGTTTGTGGTTCGTAAGAGAGTGCGCGCCGCAGGGCCCTGCGTTGTGACCTCACACTGGCTCGATTGAATCGCGATAAAAATAGAAATAATTGAAAGATACTGTTTCCAGTTTTGATCTCATCCGCGCGGCGCCCGCGGAGGCGAATGCTCTGGTCGAGCCGCTGGTCCCGGTCGACTGCACGCATGGATCGACCGCGTCCACGTGCGCTTGCGCGACCTCGTCCCGATGCTAAAAGCGATGGCAATAAGAAGGGTATTGCCATGATCTCACTCGCCGACCTCCAGCGCCGCATCGAAGCGGGCGAGCTTTCGCCCGATGACGCCATCGCCCAGTCGCACGCGGCGATCGAGGCCAGGGAGAAGGACGTCCACGCCTTCGTCCGTCACGACAAATCCGCGAAGGCACAAGCCTCCGGCCCGCTGCGCGGCATCGCCGTCGGCATCAAGGACATCATCGACACCGCCAACATGCCGACCGAGATGGGCTCGGAGATCTATCGTGGCTGGCAGCCGCGCTCGGACGCACCGGTCGTGATGATGCTGAAGCGGGCAGGCGCCACCATCATCGGCAAGACCACCACCACGGCGTTCGCCTCGCGCGATCCGACCCCGACGCTCAATCCGCACAATCTCGGCCATACGCCGGGCGGCTCGTCCTCGGGCTCGGCCGCGGCCGTCGGCGCCGGCATGATCCCGCTGGCGCTCGGCACCCAGACTGGCGGCTCGGTGATCCGGCCCGCCGCCTATTGCGGGGCTGCTGCGATCAAGCCGTCGTTCCGGATGCTGCCGACCATCGGCGTGAAGTGCTACTCATGGGCGCTTGATACTGTCGGCCTGTTCGGATCGCGCGCGGAGGATCTCGCGCGCGGGCTGCTGGCGATCACCGGCCGCACTGAATTCGATGGCATCGCCGCGGCCAGGGCGCCGCGCATCGGCGTGGTGAGGCAGGAGTTTGCCGAGGCCGTGGAGCCGGCGGCGGAAGAGGGCTTGCAGGCTGCGATCAAGGCGGCCGAGAAGGCCGGTGCCAGTGTCAAGACCATCGATCTGCCGGAGTCGGTGCAGGAAGCCTGGCGCATCCACCCGATCATCCAGGATTTCGAGGCGCATCGCGCGCTGGCCTGGGAGTTTTCGGAGCATCACGACGAGATCGCGCCGATGCTGCGTGCCAGCCTCGATGACACCGTCGGCTTGACGCCGAAGCAGTATGACGACGCGCGTCGGATCGCCCGCCGTGGCCGCCGCGAGCTCGGCGAACTGTTCGAGGGTTTTGACGTGCTGCTGACCTATTCGGCGCCGGGCACCGCGCCGGCCAAGGAGCTCGCCTCGACCGGCTCGCCCCGTTACAACCGGCTCTGGACGCTGATGGGCAATCCTTGCGTCAACGTGCCGGTGATGAAAGTGGGCGGCCTGCCGATCGGCGTGCAGGTGATCGCGCGCTTCGGCAACGATCCCGGCGCGCTTGCGGCGGCATGGTTCCTGGAGGATGCGCTGGCGAAATCAGGCTAGCGCGGGCTCAGTGGCGGGCAGCGCGCGTTCGGCCTCGGCGCCTGTCGCGCCTTGTCCGAGCCAACGCTCGGCGGCCTCGCGGCCACTCCGGTGCAGCGTGCGAATGAAGCCGCGGCCGAGATCGGTGGATGAGCGCTGCGCCAGGCCCTCAATGGAGTCTTCGGCCGCGATCCTGGAGAGCCGCAGCGAAGGTGCGGCGGTGGCTCGCGCCCATTCCAGCGCCGCGATCTCGGCGTTGAGGGCGGCGTTGGCCGCGATCTGGTCGAGCCTGCGGTCGATCGCGGCGAGGGTGATCGGCACGTAGCTGTCGCGCGTGGGCGTGACCTGGACGAGCAGCAGGTCGGAGGCTGTCGATTCCTGCGCTAGGCGCACCAGCGGCGGATTGCCGCCAATGCCGCCATCCCAATAGGCCTCGCCGTCGATCTCGACGGCGCAGTGAACCAAAGGCGGGCAGGTCGAGGCCAGCGCGACGTCGGCGGTAATGCAATCGTTGCGGAAGATCTGCTGCTGCCCATCGCGGATTCGCGTCGCGGCGATCAGCAGTTTTGGGCAGGCCGCGTCGCGCAAGGCGGCAAAATCGATGTCGCGCGATAGCGCCAGCCGCAGCGGATCGAGATCGAACGGATCGAACTGGCCGGAGCGCAACGTCGGACCGAATGCGACCGAGCTTCCCGCCGGCGAGAATCCGCCGACCAGCATCAAGGAGCGGAACGAGGCCTCGTGCATCAGGCGGGCCCAGAACCGGTTCAACCGCGAATGGGCGCCTTCGCGTCCGCCTTCGGCGAGGCCGGTGGCGAGCAGGAGCGCATTGATGGCGCCGGCGCTGGCGCCGCTGACGGTGTTGATCTCGATTGAGGGCTCTTCGAGCAACCGCTCCAGCACGCCCCAGGTGAAGGCGGCAAAAGTGCCGCCGCCCTGAAGGGCCAGCGACAATTTTTGCGGAGGCCATTGGTCGGAGCGCGGCTGCACGGGCGTGACCGGCGCGGCAATGGTCACAATCTCGACTCGCGCGGCGGTTTGCGCGACGGGCGCAGGCTGGGTCAGTGGCGGGGGTACGGGAGCAGGCTCGGGCGCGGGCAGCGGCGAGGGCGCATCGGACCAGACATTGGTCATCGAGAGCAGCCGGCTTGCTGCGGTGCTGGAAGCACCGTGCGAACCAGGCCCGTCATGCGCGCCGACAATCTTCTCGCTCATTCTGAGCTACCGCGTAACGCCATTTCCGCTGTCAGGATGACAGGCGTGGAACTCGTTCGCCACTCCGGCCGCGAGCCGCTTCCGAGTTGCGAACAGGAATTGGCACATAATGCGGAGGCGGTGCGGCGATATCCGTACTTTTTCCGGCCTTGGATTTTGTTTTGACGCGTTTTTTTGACGCGAACCGGCATCCACTTCGCTCGAAAACGCTCTAGGCCTTCTCGCCGATCCGGCTTTCCTTGCCGGATTGCAGTCGCTTGATGTTCTCGCGATGCGCGTAGAACAAGAGCAGCGTCAGCGCGGCGAACAGCGATGCGAGCGCGAGGTGCCCGAACCACCACAGGAAAATCGGGGTGATGAACGCCGCCACCAGCGCGGACAGCGAGGAGTAGCGGGTGGTGAAGGCGGTGGCGAGCCAAAGCAGGCAGAACACGATCGCGCCGGGCCAGAACAGGCCGAGCAGGATGCCGATATAGACGGCGACGCCCTTGCCGCCTTTGAACTTCAGCCAGACCGGGAAGAGATGGCCGAGGAAGGCGCCGAGACCGGCAACCATGGCGGCGTTGGGCCCCGCGATGTAGCCGGCGATCACCACAGCGACCGTGCCCTTGAGCGCGTCGAGCAGCAGGGTGCCCGCGGCAAGGCTCTTGCGTCCCGTGCGCAGCACGTTGGTGGCGCCGATGCTGCCGGAGCCGATCGAGCGAATATCCTGCGTGCCGGCGAGCTTGGTGAGGACCAGCCCGAACGGAATCGAGCCGAGCAGGTAGCCGATGACAAAGGCCACCGGCAGGAAGGCTTCAAGCCCCATGGCCGCATCTCCATGCTGAACCGCGACGCCACGCATGAATTTGCCCGTCAGACATGCTCGTACACCGTCCGTCCGCCGACAATGGTGCGCACCACGCGGCCTGTAAAGCGGGCCTCGTCGAACGGCGTGTTCTTGCAGGGCGATTTGAGCTCGGCGGGATCGACGATCCAGGGCACATCGGGATCGATCACGATGACATCGGCCGGGCTGCCCGTGCGCAGGGTTCCACCCGGCAGGCCCAGGATCTCGGCCGGCCGCGTCGACATGGCCCGGATCAGCGTCTTCAGGTCGAGTTCCTCATTGTGCACGAGGCGAAGGCCCGCAGGCAGCATGGTCTCGAGCCCAATGGCGCCGGGTGCGGCTTCCGCGAACGGCAGGCGCTTGACCTCGACGTCCTGCGGATTGTGGTCGGACATGATGACGTCGACGAGGCCGGAGGCGACCGCTGCGACCAGCGCGCGGCGGTCGTCCTCGGTCCGCAGCGGCGGCGACAGCTTCAGGAACGATCGGTAGGGGCCGATATCGTTCTCGTTCAGCGCAAGATGATTGATCGAGACGGAGGCGGTCACGGCGAGGCCGGCGTCGCGGGCGCGCTTGAGGACGTCGAGCGAGTCGATACAGGACAGCGAGGCCGCGTGATAGCGCCCGCCGGTGAGCGCGACGAGACGCATGTCGCGCTCGAGCATCACGGCCTCCGCGGCGTTCGGGATGCCCATCAGGCCGAGCCGCGAGGCGAACTCGCCCTCGTTCATCACGCCTTCGCCGACGAGATCGGGATCCTCGGTGTAATGCACGATCAGCGCGTCGAAATCGCGCGCGTAGGTCAGCGCGCGGCGCATCACCTGCGCGTTGATCACGCTCTTGTCGCTGTCGCTGAAGGCGATCGCGCCGGCGGCCTTGAGGAGGCCGAACTCTGTCATCTCCTCGCCGTGCATGCCCTTGGTGAGCGCCGCCATCGGCAGGATGTTGACGATCGCGGTGTCACGGGCGCGGCGCATCACGAAGTCGACGGTCGCCGAGTTATCGATCACCGGAGACGTGTCGGGTTGGCAGATGATGGTGGTGATGCCGCCGGTCGCAGCCGCCTGGCTCGCCGAGGCAAAGGTCTCGCGGTGGCTGAAGCCGGGCTCGCCGACGAAGGCGCGCATGTCGACGAGGCCGGGGGCCACGATCTTGCCGGCGCAGTTGACGACGTCGGTGCCCTCGGGGACGCCGGCAGCGCCAATGCCGCGGCGGGTCTCGCGGATGATTCCGTCGGCAATCAGGACATCGCCGGGGCCGTCGAAATCCCTGGAGGGATCGACGACGCGGGCGTTGGCGAGGAGGATGGGACGGCGGTCAGTCAGCATGAGCATCACGCGTTCGGCAAGTTGCGGGCGAGCGCTTCGAGCACGGCCATCCGTACCGCCACGCCCATCTCGACCTGTTCGCGGATCAGCGATTGCGCGCCGTCGGCGACCGCGGTGTCGATCTCGACGCCGCGGTTCATCGGACCGGGATGCATGACGAGAGCGTCCGGCTTGGCGTAAGCGAGCTTTTTCTGGTCCAGCCCGAAATAGTTGAAATATTCGGAGGTCGACGGCACGAAGGAGCCGTTCATGCGCTCGCGCTGGAGCCGCAGCATCATGACGATATCGGCGCCGTTGAGCCCTTCGCGCATGTCGCGCGCGACCTCGACCCCCATGCGCTCGATGCCGGGCGGCAGCAGCGTCGAGGGGCCGACGACGCGGACGCGGGCGCCCATGGTGTTGAGCAGGATGATGTTGGAGCGGGCGACGCGCGAATGCAGCACGTCGCCGCAGATCGCGACCACGAGGCCCTCGATCCGGCCCTTGTTGCGGCGGATGGTCAGGGCGTCGAGCAGCGCCTGCGTCGGATGCTCGTGCGCGCCGTCGCCGGCATTGATCACGGAACCGTCGACCTTGCGCGCCAGCAGTTCCACCGCGCCGGAGGCGTGATGGCGCACCACCAGGATATCTGGATGCATGGCGTTGAGCGTCATCGCGGTGTCGACCAGCGTCTCGCCCTTCTTGATGGACGAGGAGGAGACCGACATGTTCATGACGTCCGCGCCCAGCCGCTTGCCGGCGAGCTCGAACGAGGACTGGGTTCGGGTGGAGGCCTCGAAGAAGAGGTTCACCTGCGTCCGTCCACGCAGGACGGTGCGCTTCTTGTCAACCTGGCGGTTGAGCTCGACATATTCTTCGGACAGGTCGAGGAGGCCGGTGATGTCGGCCGCGGAAAGGCCCTCGATGCCCAGCAAATGCCGGTGGCCGAGGACGAAGGTCGATTTCGATGTCATTAAAACGAGAGCTATAGGCGGGGATGGCTGGGGGGGCAAGGGCCAATGCCGGGGCGGGGAGTTATCCCCTGATCTGTCGGTGCGGGCTCATCCTCTCCGTCATGCCCGGGCTTGTCCCGGGCATCCACGTGCTTCATTCGCATTTGACGTAAAAGGCCGTGGATGGCCGGGACAAGCCCGGCCATCACGATGTGGGGAGCTCCAGTTGAAAACAATTTTGACCGCGCTCTTGGCAGCAACCGTGATCAGCGAAGCCCACGCCCAGTCGCTCCCCGGCGGCTTCGTCTATCTGCGCGACATCGATCCCGGCATCATCCAGGACATCCGCTACGCCACGTCCAACAATTTCGTCGGCCGTCCGCTCGCCGGCTACGGCGCCGGCGAATGCGTGGTGAGGCGCGAGGTGGGGCTGCGGCTGAAGGCGGTCCAGCAGGAATTGGCGGCGCAAAGCCTGTCGCTGAAGATGTTCGACTGCTACCGGCCGGCGCGGGCCTCGCTCGACATGGTGAAGTGGTCGCAGAACGGCTACGAGACGGCGGCCGAGCGGCGCTACAATCCGAAGATCCCGAAGAGCGAGCTGTTCCGCCTCGGCTACATCGCGAGCCGCTCGCAGCATTCCACGGGCGCGGCGCTCGATCTCACGCTGGTCGATCTCAAGGCTGACAATTCCGCCAGATACGACCCGTCGAAAACCTATGCCGATTGCACGGCGCCGGTCGAGGCACGATTGCCGGAGGGCAGCGTCGACATGGGCACGGGCTACGACTGCACGGACATGAAGGGGCACACTGCGGCACCGTCGATCAATCCGGACCAGCGTGCCTGGCGCAAGCGGCTGGTGGCCGCGATGGCGAAGCAAGGCTTTGTGAACTATGCGAAGGAGTGGTGGCATTTTTCCCTGCCGGGGGCGGGCGGGGCGGCCTATGATTTCCCGATTCCGCCGCGAACGAAGTAGATCGTCGTGCGAACGGCCCCGGAATGACGGTGCCGTCCCAACGAAAGCGCTTGAATGGACTCCCTCAATCCCGATCTCCCGCCGATGACCGTGACGCCAGCCGCACCGCGCGTCTGGAAATTCTGGGGCACGGCGGTGTGGGGCCTGCTCATCTTCGTCGCGATGTTCCTCGGCCAGGTCGGTGCCATCCTCTATCTGGCCTGGGACCGTGGCGATCCCCTCGACCTGATGTCGATCCAGCGTGTCGGTCGCGAGCCCGCGGCGCTCGCGCTGTCGGTGACCATGGGCCTGCCGGCGACGCTGGCCGCGGTGTGGCTCGCCATCCGCATCAAGAAGGCCTCGTTCGTCGATTACCTCGCGCTGCATTGGCCGTCCTGGAAGCAAATGCTGTTCGGCGCCATCGGGCTTGTCCTGATCGTGGTCGCCTGGGAGACGATGTCGCGGAGCCTGGGCCGCGAGGCGACGCCGGGCTTCATGACCGATCTGTTGAAATCGGGCCGCGACAAGGGCGCGGCTGTGATGCTGCTGTTCGCCTTCAGTGTCGCTGCGCCGATGTCGGAAGAGGTGTTGGCGCGCGGCTTCCTGTTTCGCGGCTGGTCGGCGAGCTTCCTGCGCGTGCCCGGCGCGATCATCCTGTCGTCACTGGTGTGGACGGTCGTGCATCTGCAGTACGACATGTACTTCCTCGCCGAGGTCTTCTCCATCGGCCTGTGGTTCGGCTACATGCGCTATCGCGCCAACTCGCTCTGGCTCACCATCGTGCTGCATGCGCTGAACAATCTGACTGCGGTGGTGCTGACGATGTGGCTGGGGAGCTAGCCCGGCGGTTTCCTCACATTCCGTCATTGCGAGCGCAGCGAAGCAATCCAGACTACCTCCGCGGAGACAGCCTGGATTGCTTCGTCGCAAGAGCTCCTCGCAATGACGGTGGTGAGAGGTGTGCTCGCAATGACGAGTGCTAGGCCACCAGCGCGATCGCGACCGGCATCGTGATCGCCGCCAAGATCGTCTGCAGCGTGATGATCTGCGCCAGCAGCGGCGCATCGCCGCCCATCTGGCGGGCCAGCACGTAGGCGCTGGGGGAGGTCGGCACCGCCGCGCAGATTGCGACGATCGCCAGGCTGTCGCCCGAGAGTCCGAACCAGGCGGCGAGCGCCAGCGCGAGCACGGGCATCAGCGCCAGCTTGAACGCCACGCCGATGGTTGCGCTCACGCTCGGGCGGAGCAGACCGTTGAGCTGCAGGCCGGCGCCGGTGACGAGCAGGCCGATGGCGAGCGAGGACCGGCCGAGCGCGTCCGCGACCTCGTGCCAGATTTTTGGCAGCGGCAGATGGATGACGTTGATGCCGAGGCCGATCACGCAGGCCCAGATCAGGGGATTGCGGACCACCGTCATGACGATGGCGCGCGCGGACTGCTTCTCGGGCGAAGCATAGTGCGCGAGCACGGCGACGCTGAACACGTTGACCAGCGGAATGATCGCGACCATCGCCACGGAGGCCAGCGCGAGTCCGACATCGCCGATCATGTTGGCGGACACCGAGAGCGCCACATAGGTCTGCCAGCGCGTCGCGCCCTGGAAGATCGAGGTGAAGGCGGGGCCGTCGATGTCGAACCGTGCGAGCGCCGGGCGGAGCGCGAGGCAGAGCAGTGACATCGCGAGCACCGACAGCAGCAGCGCGCCGCCGACGCCGGCGACCGGCACCCTGGAGAGGTCGGCCTTCACCAGCGTCTGGATCAGCAGCATCGGGAACAGCACGAAATAGGTCAGCCGCTCCAGCCCGTGCCATTGCGTGTCGAGCCGCATCAGGGTGCGTCTGAGCACCACGCCGAGCACGATGAGGATGAAGACCGGCAGCAGCGCCGCGATCACGACGGCCATGGCAGGCGCCTATTCCTTTTTCAGAACGAAGTCGGCCCCGCGTGTCCCGTAGCGGGGCCCCTTCGGCGTGATGGTGTGTTTGGGGTCCATCCAGTCGCCGGCGATCTCGTTGTCCGCGCTGAAGCGCGCGACGTACAGTCCGCCGAGGACGGCATCGTCGCCCTTGAGATATTCGGTCTCGGTCCACTTGATCAGCGGGCCGTCGACCATTCCCTTCACTTTTGTCCGGGTGCCGTCAAAGCTTGGCCACTCCATGGCGCCCGTGAATTCAGCCCCAGAGATCGCGTCGATGGTGAGCTTGACTGGAAAGCTGCCGTTGATGTCGTGCGAATACTGGTTGAACGTCCCGGACCACGTGCCTTTGAGCTCCGACACGGCATGATCCTCCGCGGCAGAGGAACTCTGCACAGCGAGGAGAACCAGGAGGACGGCGCCGATCGAAATTTTTGCTCTCGTCGGCAATGCCATGCTGTCGCTTCCGGGAATTAGGCTTGTCGCAAATTGGCGAGGCGGTCGAGCGCGCCTTGCAGGATGAAGATCGCTGCGTGCTCGTCGATCACTTCGGCGCGCTTGGCGCGGCTGACGTCCATGCCGATCAGCTCGCGCTCGACCGCGGCGGTCGACAGACGCTCGTCCCAGAGGCCGATGGGGAGTGTGGTCAGCCCGGCAAGGTTGCGGGCGAAGGCGCGGGTCGATTGCGCCCGCGGGCCCTCGCTGCCGTCCATGTTGATGGGCAGGCCGAGCACGAAGCCGACCGCCTTGCGCTCGGCCGCGATCGCGAGCAGCCGGGCGGCATCCTGCTTGAATGCCTTGCGCTGGATGGTCTCGACGCCCGTCGCGAGGCGCCGGTCCGGATTGGACACGGCAACACCAATGGTCTTGGTGCCGAGGTCAAGGCCGACCAACCCGCCGCGTTCGGGCCAGTGGGTTGCAGCATCGATCAGGGGCAGGATAAGAGCCGGCATGGGACTAGCGCTTATCACGCGTCGCGCTACGGAGTGAACCCGGAACATGGATGCGCTGACACTATTCGGCCTGTTTGCCGTGACGGCGATGCTGGTCTGCTATGCCCTGGAGGATCGCAGCCATTGGTTCGTGCTGCTGTTCGCGGCGTCCTGCGCGTTCGGCTCGGCTTACGGCTTCCTGCAGGGCGCCTGGCCGTTTGGCCTCGTCGAAGCCATCTGGGCCTTCGTTGCATTGCGGCGATGGCATCTGAGGCCGCGATGACGGACAGGTCGGGCGAGGGCGCCTGCCGGGCGGCAGGCCGATCCTCGCCCGCTGAGTACGTCGCCGATCAGCGGATCGCGATCGGGTTGATCATCGCCTGCACGCCGCCGGTCCAGCGCGGCTGTCCGAGCACGAACAGGAATTCGTAGCCCTTGTCGCGAGCGAGCGCGGCGGTGTCCATATTCTCGAGAATGTAGGTCCCATTCATCGCGAGCAGGATCTGGTGCACTTCGAATACGTTCTTGGACTCGAACGGCAGCACCTCGAGCGCCCAGGTGTCGGCACCGATGGCGACCACGCCCTTGCCGGTCAGGTACTTCGCGCCTTCGACGCCGAGACCGGGCTCGCCGGCCGAGTAGCGCTTGTCGTCCTTGCCGATCAGGCTGAGCCAGCCGGTGTGGAAGATGACGACATCGCCCTGGCGGATCTCGACGTTCTGCTGCTTGGCAGCTTCCTCGATCTCCTTGACGTTGAAGGCGGTGCCTTCCTTCACGATGTCGGTTTTGAAATAGGCGGCCATGTCGAGCAGCACGCCGCGCGCGACCATCGGTGGGACCTTCTCGATACCGAGCTTCTTCAAGCCATTCGGATCGGCAAAATCGGCGAGCTTGTTGCCGTTGTAGTAGACGTGCTCGACGCCGAGATGGCCGAGGCCGTCGAGCTGGCTGCCGATGCCGACCCACGTATCAAGGATGTCGTCGTTATAGGTCGCCTTGTTCGGACCGAGACCCGGGCTGCCGGCCTGTCCGGGCTGAACGATGGTGAGCTTGAACGTGCGTGGCGGATAGGCGGGTGTCTGTGGCGTGACGGGAATGCCGAGGGCGTAGGTCTTGCCGGTCTTCACCAGCGAGGCGGCCTTCACCACCAGCTCCGGCGTCATGTAATTGGCGGCACCGATCTCGTCGTTCGGTCCCCATTTCGATTTGGTCCAGTCTTGTGCGCTTGCAGTTCCTGATATCGCCGACAACGCGGCGACACAGCACAACACGAGCGTATTGCGCATCGATAGTCCTCCCGATGTTTTGGCTTCGTTATGTTTTTGCGCTGGCCAGTGACACATCCTAACGTAGAACGGATGCGTGCTTCAAAGCATTTCGAGGTGCCGCGCTGCGGCGGCTGAACGCAGCGCAGACTAATTCAAGCGCGATGGATTTGTGACGAATTTCGCCACGTGGAACGCTGCGCCGGTGTCAGGCCGCGATGACGTCGTTGTCTTTCTTCAGGCAGGACATGAAACCTTGAAGCGCGCTGTATTGATGTCCGGCGCTGCGCTGGATGAAGAGCGTCTCGACGCGCGCGTGTGACGGGCCCAGCGCGTGGATCGACACGCTGCCGGCCATCGCGCTGCGTTCGACCACGGCGCGCGGCAGCAGCGTCACGCCCATGCCGGCGGCGACACAGCCGATCATGCCGTCGAGCGTGCCGAGCTCGAAGCGTGCCGCCGACGGCCAGCCGAACTCGACAAAGATCTGTTCGAGACGCTGGCGGTAGGTGCAGCCGGTGCGGAACACCAACGCGGTCGGACCGGACTCCGGCGTGCCGGCGCGCAGCTCGGCAAGCGAGGCCCAGCGCCGCGCGCTGACCAGCACCAGCTCTTCACGAAACGCGCTCGTCGCAGTGAGGTCGGCATGTGCGATGGGGCCCGCGACGAAGGCACCGTCGAGCGTGCCTTCGAGCACGCCCGCGACGAGGTCGGCGGTGGTCGCGGTGCGCAGGCTCAGCCGCACGGCAGGGAAGGTGCGGTGGAAATCGGCGAGAAGGGACGGCAAGCGCACGGCTGCCGTGGTCTCCATCGAGCCGATCGCGAGCGGTCCCTTCGGCTCGCCGTCGTCACGCGCGGCGAGCACGGCCTCCCGCGATAGCGCGGCCATGCGCTGTGCGTAGGGCAGGAGGCGTTTGCCGGCGCCGGTCAGCGTCATGCCGCGGCTGTGGCGTTCGAACAGCGGTGTGCCGATCTCCGCTTCCAGCGCCTTCACGCGCTGGGTGACGTTGGATTGCACCGTGTTCAGCTCTTCGGCGGCGCGGGTGATGCCGCCGGTGCGGGCGACGGCGGCAAAGGTCTGGATATCGCTGAGTTCCATGGCGTCGTTTCGCTTTTGTGATGGCAGCGTTCACAACAATTCATTTTTCGAGAATGCTAGTCGCGCCTAGTCTCGCTGTCCAGATCAGGGAGGGGCTATGCCCATTGAGACGTCGCTGACCAGGCTGCTGGAGATCACGCATCCCGTCCTGCTGGCGCCGATGGACATCGTCGCCGGCAGCCGGCTTGTGACGGCCGTGAGCCGTGCCGGCGGTTTCGGCATTCTGGGCGGCGGCTATGGCGAGAAGGTGTGGCTGGAGCAGGAGACTGCGAAGCTCGCGGGCTTGTCGGCGCCATTCGGGATCGGCTTCATCACCTGGAGCCTCGCCAAGCGGCCCGAGCTTCTCGATGTCGCTCTTGCCGCAAAACCGTCTGCGATCATGTTGTCGTTTGGCGATCCCGCGCCGTTCGCGCCGAAGATCAAGTCCGCAGGTGCACGCCTGATCTGCCAGGTGCAGGATGAAGCCATGGCGCGGCAGGCGCTCGATGCCGGCGCCGACATCCTGATCGCGCAGGGCACGGAGGCGGGCGGTCACGGCGCCTCCCGCACCACCGTCGATCTCGTGCCTGCAATCGTCGATCTTGCCGCGGGCCACGTGCCTGTCGTCGCGGCCGGCGGCATCGCCGACGGGCGCGGTCTCGCCGCCATGATGATGCTGGGCGCGAGCGGCGTGCTGCTCGGCACGCGCTTCTATGCGAGCCAGGAGGCTGATGGCGCGGAGGAGGCCAAGCGGCGTATCTGCGCAGCGAACAGCGGCACGACCGTGCGCGGCATCATCTTCGATCTCTCGCGCAACAATGTCTGGCCGGCGCCGTTCACGGGAAGGTGCCTCATCAACGACCACGCCAGGCGCTGGATCGGCCGCGAGGTCGAGCTGATGCAGAATGTCGCCGCAGTTGCGGCGGACTATGCGGCCGCGAAAGCAGCCGGAAATTTCGATGTCGCGGCGGTGATCGCAGGCGAGGCGGTCGGATTGATTCATGATATTCCACCGGCGGCCGAGATCGTGGAGCGAATTGCGATTGAAGCGGAGCAATTGCTCGCCGGCCGGCGCAACTCGGTTTCTTCTTTTCCTTCTCCCCTTGTGGGAGAAGGTGGCGCGGATGCAATCCGCGCCGGATGAGGGGTCTGTCTCCGCGGATGCAAACCCCTCGCCCGTCTCGCCGCTGCGCGGCGATCCACCCTCTCCCACAAGGGGAGAGGGAAGAGCGAACATGAGGCAAGAATTATGTGGCCTGACCGTCGACTGATCGATCTCTTCAAGACCGAATTCCCGATCGTGCTGGCGCCGATGGCCGGCGTGATGGATGCCGAACTGGTGATCGCCGTGGCTGAGGGCGGCGGGCTCGGCTCGCTGCCGAGCGCGATGCTGTCGCCGGAGAAGGCGCGCGAGCAGGTCAACATCATTCGCCAGCGCGTGAAGGCGCCGGTGAACATGAACTTCTTCTGCCACACGCCGGTTGACCTCACGGCCGAAGCCGAAGCGCGCTGGAAGCAGCGGCTCACGGGCTATTACACCGAGCACGGCCTCGATCCCGCAGCGCCCATCAACGCCGCGAACCGTGCGCCGTTCGACGCCGCCTTCTGCGAGATCGTCGAGGACCTGAAGCCGGAGATCGTCAGCTTTCATTTCGGCCTGCCGGATCAGGCGCTGCTCAAGCGCGTCAAGGCTGCCGGCTGCCTCGTCATCTCGTCCGCCACGACGGTGAAGGAAGCAGTCTGGCTGGAAGAGCGCGGCGTCGATGCCGTCATCGCGCAAGGCGCCGAGGCCGGCGGCCATCGCGGCATGTTCCTGACCGACAAGATCTCCGAGCAGCCCGGCACCTTTGCGCTGGTGCCGCAGGTCGCCGACGCCGTGAAGGTGCCTGTCATCGCGGCCGGCGGCATTGCCGACGGGCGCGGCATCGCCGCAGCCTTTGCGCTCGGCGCATCCGGCGTACAGATCGGCAGCGCCTATCTGCGCTGCCCGGAATCCAAGGTCAGCGCGGGCGGGCGCAAGGCGCTGGCTGAAGCGCGGGACGATTCCACCGTCATCACCAATGTCATGACCGGGCGTCCGGCGCGCGGCGTCCAGAACCGCCTGATGCGCGAAGCCGGCCCGATCTCGCCCGAGGCGCCGCCGTTTCCCCATGCAGCGACCGCGCTGGGGCCGCTCAAGGCGGCTGCCGAAAAGCAGGGCAGGGTGGATTTCACCAATCTCTGGGCCGGCCAGGCCGTGGCCCTGGGCCGTGAGGTCCCCGCAGCCGAATTGACCCGGGATTTCGCCAAATCGGCCCTGGCCCGCATGAAGGGACTGGCTGGCTAAGGTCGCGCCGCCGGTTGCGGCGCAAAACCGGCCTCTGCTATACGGCAGTTAGATTTTGCCGTGAGAGGCCTTATATAATGTCCGTCGACGCCACTACCGTCCGCCGCATCGCGCATCTGGCGCGCATTGCGGTTTCCGAGGGCGAGGTTCCGCATCTGCAGGGCGAGCTCAACGCCATGCTCGCCTTTGTCGAGCAGCTCTCGGAGGTCAACGTCGAGGGCGTGGAGCCGATGACCTCGGTCACCCCGATGCAGATGAAGAAGAGGCAGGACGTGGTCAATGACGGCGAGATCGCCGACGATATCGTTGCCAACGCGCCCGCGACCGAAGGTCACTTCTTTCTTGTGCCCAAGGTGGTCGAGTGACGTAGCGTTTTCGAGCGAAGTGGAAGCCGGTTCGCGTAAAGAAAACGCGTCAAACTAAAGAGCCTTAGGACCAAGTCCGATGTGCATGCTTTGCGACGATGAGAAGGCCTATCAGGCCTACATGAACTATCTCGACAAGATGGAGCGGCAGGGCAAGGCTGCCGATCCCAACGTCGCCGTCAATGCCGTGCTCGACGAGATCGAGGCCGCCGCGAACGCCGCCGCCAAGAAAAAAGACGACCCGGCCAACGACAAAACCCTGTCTCCGTTCTTCTGCAGCCCGATCAATAAATGACCGATTTGACATCGCTGACGCTCGCCGAGGCCCGCAAGGGCCTCGCGGCAAAAACTTTCACGTCACTCGAGCTGACCGACGCGCATCTGAACGCGATCGAAGCCGCGCGCGTGCTCAATGCCTTCGTGATGGAGACGCCCGAGCAGGCGCGCGCCATGGCGAAGGCCGTGGACGAGAAGATCACCAGGGGTGAGGGCGGCCCGCTCGCCGGCATCCCGCTCGGCATCAAGGATCTGTTCGCGACCAAGGGCGTGCGCACCACGGCGTGCTCAAAAATCCTCGGCAATTTCGTGCCGACCTATGAGTCCACGATCACCTCCCAGCTCTGGCGCGACGGCGCCGTGATGCTCGGCAAGCTCAACAATGACGAGTTCGCGATGGGCTCGGCCAACGAGACCTCGTGCTTCGGCCCCGTCGGCAATCCCTGGCGGCGGGAGGGAAGCAACACGACGCTGGTGCCGGGCGGCTCGTCCGGCGGCTCGGCCTCGGCCGTGGCCGCGTTGCTGTGCATGGGCGCGACCGCGACCGACACCGGCGGCTCGATCCGCCAGCCGGCCGCGTTCACCGCGACCGTCGGCATCAAGCCGACCTACGGCCGCTGCTCGCGCTGGGGCATCGTCGCCTTCGCCTCCTCGCTCGACCAGGCCGGTCCGATCGCGCGCAGCGTGCGCGATAGCGCGATGCTGCTGCGCTCGATGGCCGGGCACGATCCGAAGGACACGACGTCGGTCGACATTGCCGTGCCGGACTATGAGGCCGCGATCGGCAAGTCCGTGAAGGGCATCAGGATCGGCATCCCCAAGGAATATCGCCTCGACGGCATGCCGGCCGAGATCGAGAAGCTCTGGAGCGAGGGCGCGGCCTGGCTGAAGGCGGCCGGTGCCGAGCTCGTCGAAGTGTCGCTGCCGCACACCAAATACGCGCTGCCGGCCTATTACATCGTGGCGCCGGCGGAGGCGTCCTCCAACCTCGCGCGCTATGACGGCGTGCGCTACGGACTGCGCGAGCAGGGCAAGAACATCATCGAGCTCTACGAGAACAGCCGCGCCGAGGGTTTTGGCGCGGAGGTGAAGCGCCGCGTCATGATCGGCACCTATGTGCTCTCGGCCGGCTATTACGACGCCTATTATCTGCGCGCGCAGAAGGTGCGGACGCTGATCAAGAAGGATTTTGAGGACTGCTTCGCCAAGGGCGTCGACGCGATCCTGACGCCGGCGACGCCGTCGGCGGCCTTCGGCATCGGCGAGAAGGGCGGGGCGGATCCCGTCGAGATGTATCTCAACGACATCTTCACGGTGACCGTGAACATGGCGGGCCTGCCGGGCATCGCCGTGCCCGCCGGCAAGGACGCGCAAGGCCTGCCGCTCGGCCTGCAGCTGATCGGCCGTCCGTTCGACGAGGAGACGCTGTTCTCGCTCGGCGAGGTGATCGAGCAGGCCGCCGGCCGCTTCACGCCCGCGAGGTGGTGGTGAATGTCGCCGCGTTCATCGCGAGCCTCGACGGCGCGGCGCCCGCGCCGGATCTGAACGCGCCGCTCGCCGGCCTCTGGTGGGCCGCGAAGGGCGATTGGGATCAGGCGCACAAGATCGTTCAGGACGAGAACAGCCGCGACGCCGCCTGGGTGCACGCCTATCTGCACCGGGTCGAAGGCGATCTCGGCAATGCCGGCTACTGGTATCGCCAGGCCGGCCAACCCGCGGCAAAGGATTCATTGGAGGCGGAGTGGGAGCGGATCGCTGCCACGCTGCTCGGGAGCAGGACATGAGCACGGCCACGCACAAGCTTCTCAAGGGCGCCACCGGCGACTGGGAGATCGTCATCGGCATGGAGATCCATGCCCAGGTGACCTCGAACTCAAAACTGTTCTCGGGCGCCTCGACCACGTTCGGCGGCGAGCCGAACAGCCACGTGTCGCTGGTCGATGCCGCGATGCCAGGCATGCTGCCCGTCATCAACGAGGAATGCGTCAGACAGGCTGTCCGGACCGGGCTCGGGCTGAACGCGCAGATCAATCTGCGTTCGGTGTTCGACCGCAAGAACTATTTCTATCCGGACTCGCCGCAGGGCTACCAGATCAGCCAGTACAAATCGCCGATCGTCGGCGAAGGCGAGGTCGTGGTCGAACTGGATGGCGGCAAGACCGCGACCATCGGCATCGAGCGCCTGCATCTTGAGCAGGACGCCGGCAAGTTGCTGCACGATCAGTCGCCGGCCATGTCCCATGTCGATCTCAACCGTTGCGGCGTGGCGCTGATGGAGATCGTCTCCAAGCCCGACATCCGCGACGCCGAGCAGGCCAAGGCCTATGTGACCAAGCTGCGCTCGATCCTGCGCTATCTCGGCACCTGCGACGGCGACATGGAGAAGGGATCTTTGCGCGCCGACGTCAACGTCTCCGTGCGCAAGCCGGGTGCACCGCTCGGCACCCGCTGCGAGATCAAGAACATGAACTCGATCACCTTCATCGGCCAGGCGATCGAGTACGAGGCGCGGCGCCAGATCGAGATCCTCGAGGACGGCGGCCAGATCGACCAGGAAACGCGGCTCTACGACCCCAACAAGGGCGAGACGCGATCGATGCGGTCCAAGGAAGAGGCGCATGACTACCGCTACTTCCCCGATCCCGACCTGCTGCCGCTCGAATTCTCGCAAAGCTTCGTCGACGAGCTGAAGACAGAGCTGCCGGAGCTGCCGGACCAGAAGAAGGCGCGCTTCGTCGCCGATTTCGGCCTGTCGGCTTACGATGCGAGCGTGCTGGTCGCCGAGCGCGAGAGCGCGGTGTTCTACGAGACTGTGCTGGACACGCTCGGCAACCGTGCCCGCGACGGCAAGATGGCGGCGAACTGGGTGATCAACGAGCTGTTCGGCCGTCTCAACAAGGAAGGCCGGGATATTACGGCCTCTCCCGTCAACGCCGAGCAGTTGGCTGCGATCATCGACCTGATCGGCGAGGGCACGATCTCCGGCAAGATCGCCAAGGATCTGTTCGAGATCGTCTGGCAGGAGGGCGGCGATCCGCGCGCGCTGGTCGAAAGCCGTGGCATGAAGCAGGTCACCGACCTCTCGGCGATCGAGAAGGTGGTCGACGACATCATCGCGGCCAATCCCGACAAGGCCGCGCAGGTCAAGGACAAGCCGCAGTCGCTCGGCTGGTTCGTCGGTCAGGTGATGAAGGCGTCCGGCGGCAAGGCCAACCCGCAGAGCGTCAACGACCTCTTGAAGTCGAAGCTCGGCATCTGACGTCACACATTCGAACGAGGTGACGGATACGCTTCGTCACCTCGCTTCCGGTTCGCGCTGCGACGCTCGCGCGCACCCTCGGCGGCAAACTCCATCCCGACCGACGGCGATGCGGCGGCCGAATCGCCGCCACGCGATTCGCGCAAAACGGCGGCTTCCACACGCGCTGACGAGCGCTTGCGCCGTTAAGCATGAAAATATTTTCGTTGCCAAAACTCGCGACTCAGAGTCCGCGAAGCGCCCTTGCGCGGCGATCGCGGGATCGACGATGCACATCATCGCATCGCGCATGCGCAATGCGCGCGTGCAGAAAAATACTTGCCGTGTAGTGTTTTTCTGCAATCGCATCTCGCGCAAACATCGACGATGCGGGCACTCCCCGCGATCGCAAGCACGCGTCATGCAGTGCGCCCGCATCGCGCTCGCCAAGCGCAGGCGCGTTGTGCCGTCAACACTTCTTTAAGCGAGAAGCTGTTTTTTTCGTCGTGTTGGTGTATTCGGGATGAGTGTGCATTCGATCCCCGACTGCATGCAGCGATTACAGCCATCTCACACATCGGAGGGCAACATGGCCAAGAAAGCGAAGAAGGCGAAGAAGGCGAAGAAGGCGAAGAGCGCAGTGAAGAAGACTGCGAAGAAGACCCGCAAGGTCGCGAAGAAGAAGTAACTT
Source organism: Bradyrhizobium sp. LA6.1 (assembly GCF_040547805.1). Taxonomy (NCBI): domain Bacteria; kingdom Pseudomonadati; phylum Pseudomonadota; class Alphaproteobacteria; order Hyphomicrobiales; family Nitrobacteraceae; genus Bradyrhizobium; species Bradyrhizobium sp. LA6.1. The sequence continues at coordinate 101,745 of NZ_JBEPQK010000009.1, forward strand.
CGCTTCTGAAGTTGCCGGCTCCTAGAGAGCCGGCACGTCATCAGCGCCTTCTAACAGGTTCTGGTCGGCGATAGAGGGTGTCGGCGAGACATCAGGCCAACGGTCGGATCGTTCTCTTTCGCGGGTTCGCTCGCCAAAGTACGGTCCGGCAGAAGAAACAAGTTTTCTTCGTTCGGTGCGGTTCTCCTTCTCAAGGGCTCCGCAATTTCACAAGCGGCCTGCGGGCCAACGTGGAATCTGGTCCTGACGTGTTCGCCGACGCCCTCGTTCTTTTGAGGCCGGGGTATTGCCGGCATTCCCTTTTCCCACATTGCTGATCTGACCGTGACGTGGCCGCGCTGCCTTCGGGCAGGCGAGGGCTGGGGCGAACTGTCGTTCGCCGCGCAGGCGCAATGCGAGGCCGGCGCTCCGATTCCTAAAGTCGCGCGCTTCGCGCTGCGCGGCCTGCCGGCCACGGGGTGGCGCCGCCGCGCGAGGCGCCTGTGTGGCCTTGCCAGCGCGCCCCTCGCACAACGCGCCCCTCCCATGAATTGTAACCGCAGGGCGCGCGTCACCGCGCGCGATGGTTATCGTTCTCCCAAAATCCCAGGGTAAACCGAATCTGACGAATCGCAGAAGTGCCTGCAAAGCGGGGACTTCTTGCATTCGTCGCGCGCGCGCCGTGCGGGTGCGTTTACGTCTGCTTCATCGCGATACTTAAACTGCCATTCAAATTTGCCCGCCATCATCGCCTTCAACAAGCCGGCAAACGGCATGGGGATGAGTTGAACAGGTCTTTGGACGGGAGCCGCGCTCGGGGGAACGAGGCGGCAGAAAAAAAGGGGATGCGTTATGTTTCAGGGTACTTTCGATCTGGAGACGGCGACGCCGATCGACGCGAGCGCGCTGTCGGACGTGTTGTTCGAGCGCGGGATCTATTGGGCGAGCGGCCGCTCCGGCCTCGTCGACCTCGTCGCCGCACATAAATGGTTCAACCTCGCCGCGCTGAAGGGCCGCAAGGACGCCGTGGCGCTGCGCCAGGAAGTCGCCGGGCAGATGTCGGACGCCGAGATCTCGGCCGCGCAGCGCGAGGCGAGGGCGTGGGTCTCGGCTCACTGAGCCGAGAATCGGATCCGCACCCTCACGTGGACGGATTGCGCTCAATCAAGTTCCTTCGTCGTGTCGCCACATGGACCCGCGCGGCATGACCGAGCCGCAGCCCGACGACTCCGCTCTGGAACCCGGACGGCCGCACAAGACGGGCCTCTTGCCGGGGATATAGAGGTCTTGGGCCTTCCGTCCCGGCACAGCTCCGGCGTCTGGTTCAATATCTGAGCCGGCGAGGTGGTGCTGAATGCGCCCTGGCAGCGGCGGATCCGGGAATCCCGCGGATGGATGCACACATATATAGAGAGCGCGAATCGGCTGCGCGTGCCGCGCTGATCCATGCGCCAGGCTTTCGCAGCCGTCCGGCGGTCGCTTTCAGGTGAAAGAACGCACAGACCTTGATTCTGCCGCTTGCGGCTCGCCGCCGTGTCGGGCATACCCGGCATATTGGAGACGTGGCCGAGTGGCTGAAGGCGGCGGTTTGCTAAACCGTTATAGGCTTGTAAAGGCCTATCGAGGGTTCGAATCCCTCCGTCTCCGCCAGCCGAGCTGTCCGCTCCGGTCTCAATCATCCCCACCATCGATAAAGAGCCTTCGCAGCGCGCCTTGAGCGTTGCCGCGACCATGTCTGCGCCTGGTGGAGAGTCGCGGGAAGACCTGTGTGCCTTCTCCTTGAGTCTCCTTCTGATTCCACGATTCGTGCGCGTCAAAGCCTGTTCAGGCCGGAGTTCCGTCCACAATGCCTCAGGTGGGGAATTTTGACGGCAAACGGAACCGTCCTAGAAAAATAAGCAAAAACAATATGTTGCGAGCGCGCTTCGATCACATCTGCGTGTTATTTGTGCAACACCCTTCGGAAAACAAACGTCATGGGCTCGCTACGGAGCGTTCTCTTGTTGTGTGTGCAAAGACGTTCGGTAATTGTGACTGAGCGACGGAGGGGGGCATCCCGAGGTCGTCCCGTTTTAGGTGGTTCGCTTAAGTCCCTCGCGTTCAGCGGGTGTGTCCGAAGGCGCGAAGCGACTAAGCGGTGAGTTAAGGGACAAGGGAACCAACCTTAGGGTGTCGTCACCCAGCGGATCCGGAACCTTCCCTATAGAGCAAACTTGGAGGTTTAACATGAAGTTGGTTAAGAGCCTTTTGCTCGGTTCAGCGGCAGGTCTGATTGCCGTTGGCGGAGCACAGGCAGCCGATCTCCCCGTGAAGGCCAAAGCGGTCGAATACGTGAAGATCTGCTCCCTGTACGGTGCCGGATTCTACTACATCCCGGGCACTGACACCTGCATCAAGCTGGGTGGTTACCTGCGTGCTGAAGTCGCGATCAACGCTACCGATTTCAACGGTAACTTCAGCAGTGTTAACGGTTCTGCGAACCGTCTGACGAACTACTACGTCACTCGCGCCCGTGAAGACTTCAACGTCGACACGCGCACCGCGACCGAATACGGCGTGGTTCGTACCTTCGCCGACGTGGTGTTCTCGTGGACGACGGATAACTACTCGGGCAACGGCACCGGCAACGGCTCCACCGTTTACTCGCAGCTCGGCAGCACGGGCGTTGGCGGACCCAACAATGCCACCTCAGGCGCAATCGCCGGCGGTACGCTCGGCGTGTACTACGCCTTCATCCAGTTCGCGGGCTTCACGATGGGTAAAGCTGTTGCCCAGTTCGACGCTCCCTGGACCAACTATCCGGGTAACAACTTCGACGGTCTGACCGGCGGCGGCGGCACGGTCACTGGTGTGAACCAGTTCACCTATACTGCCGACTTCGGTCAGGGCATCACTGCCGCGATTTCGGCGGTGGATCCGACGGCCTACTATCAGAGCAACCTGTACAACACCAGCGCCGGCGTTTCGGTCGCGAATTTTGGTACCGGCGGCTACGGCATCAATGCCTTCGGCGGCACGCGGGCTCCTGACATCCAGGGTATGGTCCGTATTGACCAGGCTTGGGGTCTGTTCCAGTTGTCCGCCGCGGCGCACAACAACCACGTAGCGTACTACGCGACTCCGGGGCTTGTCGGAACCGAAGCGGCCGGTCATCCGGGCGACAAGTGGGGCTGGGCTGTCCAGGCGGCGTTGTCCATCAAGAACATTCCGACTGGTGCGGGCGACGTGATCAACGTCCAGGCGGTCTACACCGATGGTGCGACCCGCTACAACTTCCAGAGCTTGGCTTCGCAGAACTATGCAATGTTCGGCGGTACCAACCTGGCAGGTGCCTATCAGAGCATTGGCCTTGCCGGTGCGGCTGACGGTGTGTTCGCCAACGGAACCGGCATCAACACGGTTACGAGCTGGGGTATGCGCGGCGCCTACACCCACAACTGGGATCCGTACTGGAACACCGCGATCTACGGTTCGTACGCTCAGCTGACGTACAGCAACGGTGGTGCGGCTCTCATTTGCAACCAACTCGCTACGTTGGGTGCCGCCACTGCGGGTATCACCTCTTGCAACCCGAACTTCAACCTCGGCACGATCGGTCTGATCACCCGCTGGACGCCGGTGAAGAACCTGACCTTCTCGGCGGACGTGGCTTACACCATGCTCGACCAGAAGTTCGCGGGCACGATCAGCACGCTCGCTGCTGGCCCTGCGGCAGTTGTCGCAAAGCCGGGTGCCGTGTACGAGCTGAAGGATCAGAACACGGTCAGCTTGCTGCTCCGCGCTCAGCGCAACTGGTAAGTTTGGTCTAACGACCTGACAGAGAGCCCCGGCGGGAAACCGCCGGGGCTTTTCTTTTGGCGGCATGGCTGTTCTAACGCCGCGGAATGCTGGCGGAGGGCTGGCGTTGCTCCCGTGCTCCATCGTCCGTGACGATCTGGACGAGGCTGTTACGGAGGAGGGGCCTCTGCGCTGCGGGCATCTCCGCGCAATGTATGCAACGGGCCGCCTGCCGTTGACCGGCATGGCCTTGCAAGCGCCCCACCGTCCTGACGCTGCAGCAGGCGGCGATCGACGCCTTTATGTTCGAGGACGTGGAACGGCGAGCTTGCCGATCGGACTACGACCAGGGAGCGCTCAGGGCTCAGCGTCGAGCAAGGCTCGCCTGAAGATCACGCGCGAGCTTCAGCTTTTCTTCAGCAGCTCACGTCCGGACGCGCTGCGGCGCTCGCCGCCGACGCTCTCGGCGGTCAATCGGGAGCGCACAGGAGGATGGCTCTATTCCACGCTGCCGGTGCCGCGGCGCAGGTCAGCTTCGATCTGCAACCGTGTGCCGCCGCCGAAGCGGGCGCGGTAGACCTGAAGATTCTCCATGATCCGCTGCACGTAGTTGCGCGTCTCGGAGAACGGAATCAGCTCGACCCAGTCGACCGCGTCGACCTTGGGATCGCGCGGGTCGCCGTAGCGGTCGACCCATTTCTTCACGCTGCCGCGGCCGGCATTGTAGGCGGCAAAGGTCATGATGTAGGAGCCGCGGTAGTCCTCGAGCAGTCCGCCGAGCTCGGCCGAGCCGAGCGTGGCGTTGTAGACCGAATCGTTCTTCAGCCGCCCCAGATCGTAGGTCGCGCCGTGCCGCTTGCAGACGTAACGCGCTGCGTCCGGCGTCACCTGCATCAGGCCGTAAGCCTGCGCCGGCGAGACCACGGAGGGGTTGAACGCGCTTTCCTGCCGCGCGATCGCATAGACGATACTGCGCTCGACCTCGGGGCCGATCGGCGTGAACTGCGGAATGCCGTTGACGGGATAGGCGTAGAAGTCGAAGGGGAGGCCGCGGTTGAGCGCAGCCTTGCCGAGCAGCAGCATGCCGCGCGCGTCGCTGTAGCGCTGGGTGAGCTCGCCAAGGCCGGCAAGCGCCTCGGGATCGCCGTTCTCGCCCATGTCGGCGAGAACAGGTATCGCCATCTCGCGTTCGTCGAGCTCGTAGAGCAGGTGCGCGGCGCGCACGATCTCCAGCCGTTCGGCGCCGCGGCCGCGCGGCTGGCTGTTGAGCTCGATCTGCGGCAGACCGAGTTTTGCGCGCGCGAGCTGGCCGTAATAGCTGGTGGATTGCTCGGCCGCCCGGGCGTAGGCATTGCGCGCCTCCTGCTGGCGGCCCGCCGCTTCCGCCGCGCGGCCCTGCCAATAGCCGGCGCGCGCCAGCGTGGTCGGATTGACGCTGCCGACGCCGATGCGGGCGAAATGCTGGGTGGCGGCGGCGGGGTCGTTGAGGAAGCGCAGCGCGATCCAGCCGGCGGTGAACTCCTGCTCGGTCTTGTAGATGTCGCGCGAGGGCAGGGCCGCATCGCGCGCGATCAGATAGGCGCTGCGGAATTCCTCGGTGTCGATCATCTTGCGCGCCAGCAGGCGCCGCTCAATCCACCATTCGTCGAGATTGTAGAGACGGTTCGGATCCTTCGGCGCCGACAGCATCAGCTGAGCGGCTTCCGCAAACTTCTCCTCTCGGCGCAGGAGCTGGATCTTGCTGAAGATGAAGCCGGGATCGTTGTGCAACTCGCGCGGCACGGCGTCGAGCAGCGCGCGCGCGTTCGGCGCTTTCTTGACGGAGGCGATGCGGGCCTTGGCGAGCGCGACATAGCCGGCGCCGAGGCGCTTTGCGGCGCGGAGCGCGGCTTCGTTCTCGCTACCGTAGAGCAGCGTGTCCATCCGCGCCTTCTGGTCGCCCGGCGTCAGCAAGGCGCCGAACTGGTCGAGCGCGTTGTTCTCGGTCTCCTCCGACATCGGATCACTGCGCCAGGCCTCGCGCACCAGCCGCTCGGCATTGGCGCGGTCGCCGCGCGCCAGCATCGCCTTGGCGAGCGTGAAGCGGCCCTTGGCGGACACAGGCGATTCATTCTCGAACCACGACCACGCGACCGAATCGTCGCGCCTGTCGTCCCACATCGCGGCCTCCAGGCGCCGGCGCAGGAAGGTCTGCGACGGCCAGCTCGGATTGGCGGAGAGGAAGGCGCGATAGCGTTCCACGGTCGCGCCATTGTCCTCGCTGCGCAGGATGATCCATTCGGCGAGCTTTCGTGCGACGGGATCCGAGATCGAGGCGGCGTAATTGGTGGCGTCGGCCGCCTTGCGCTTGCGCACGAGCTCGATGATGTTCTCGAGCGTGTCCTTGTCGGCCTGCGACGTCGAGGAGGTCGCAGCGACCGCGGCCGGCGTGACCGGCTTGCGCGGCGTGGCGTGCTGGCGGGTCGCCGGCGCAAGCAGAGGAGCCGCGACGGGTTTGGCGACGGGCGCCGGGGCGGCAGGCCTGACGGTGGCAGTCACGGCCGGCGCGGGGGCGGTCTTGGGGGGCGAGCCGTTGGCGGTGGGCTGTGATTTTGGCGCGGCGGCTGCGGGCTTGGGCTTGTCCTTGGCGGGTTCCTTGCCGGCGCTCTTGCCTGCATCCTTGGCGGCGTCCTTGCCAGCATCCTTGCCGGGTTTCTTCGCGGCATCCTTGGCCGGGGCGGCAGCTGCTCCCTTGCTCGCGCCCTTCGGTGTTTCCTTGCCGGTTCCCGTCGCTGTTTGCTTCGGTGTTCCCTTGGCTGATCCCTTCGCGGCGTCCTTGGCCGCCGGCTTCGCGGTGTCCTTGGCCCCGTCCGCGGTCGTCTCATTGGACTTGGCCAGGGCGGCGCAGCCGACCGACAGCCCGGCCATGAGGCACACGGCCAGACCGGTGGATCGCCATGCGGAACGAGGAAAGGAGGTCACGGCGTTTGGTCGCCCCGAATCAGTCAGTTGGCTCAAGACCTAGCTGTATTCGCTTGAATATGCGGACAAAATACCAACAGCTGCTTACCTTTGCCCGGTTTGCACCACCACCGCGGCAAAATCGCGGCCTAAACGGTGCGTCACACGGAAGCGGGTCTTTTACCGGCGGGATAGACCCGATATGAATGCAGCTTGCTCAAGAGATAGCCGCGTACGGAGGAAGTCCATGGCAGCCAAGACGAAATTCCGGGGATCGTTCACCGCCTTGGTCACGCCGTTCAAGAACGGCTCGCTGGACGAGGCGGCGTTCCGCTCGCTGGTCAACTGGCAGATCTCGGAAGGCACCAACGGCCTGGTCCCGGTCGGCACCACCGGCGAGAGCCCGACGCTCAGCCATGACGAGCACAAGAAGGTCGTCGAATGGTGCATCGCTGAAGCCAAGGGGCGCCTACCCGTGGTCGCGGGTGCCGGCTCCAATTCGACGAAAGAGGCGATCGAGCTCGCGCAGCACGCCGAGAAGGCCGGCGCGGACGCCGTGCTGGTCGTGACGCCCTATTACAACAAGCCGACCCAGGAAGGGATGTACCAGCACTTCAAGGCGATCAACGATGCGATCGGCATCCCGATCATCATCTACAACATTCCGCCGCGCTCGGTGATCGACATGTCGGTCGACACCATGAAGCGGCTGTGGGAGCTGAAGAACATCGCCGGCGTCAAGGACGCCACCGCCAGCATGGTCCGCGTCTCGCAGCAGCGCGCGGCGATGGGCGAGGATTTCAACCAGCTCTCCGGCGAGGACGCGACCATCCTCGGCTACATGGCGCATGGCGGCCATGGCTGCATCTCGGTGACCTCGAACGTCGCGCCGCGCCTGTGCTCGGAATTCCAGGCCGCCTGGGCGAAGGGCGACACCAAGGCGGCGCTCGCAATCCACGACAAGCTGATGCCGCTGCACAACAACCTCTTCATCGAGAGCAATCCGGCGCCGATCAAGTACGCGATGTCGCTGCTCGGCAAGCTGGACGAGACGCTGCGCCTGCCGATGGTTCCGGTCACCGAGCCGACGCGCGTTGCCGTGCGCAGCGCGATGGTTCATGCTGGGCTGATCAACTGATTTAGCCAACCGGGGAGCCGTTCATGAGCGTCGACGAGAAGGGCAGGAAGATGCTCACGGAGTTCCGCGAGTTCGCCATGAAAGGCAACGTCGTCGACCTCGCCGTCGGCGTCATCATCGGTGCGGCCTTCGGCGCCATCGTCACGTCGCTGGTCGGTGACGTCATCATGCCGATCATCGGCGCCGCGACCGGCGGCCTCGACTTCTCGAACTACTTCGCCCCCTTGTCGAAGGCGGTGACCGCCACCAACTTAGCGGATGCGAAAAAGCAAGGTGCAGTACTTGCTTACGGCAGCTTCCTGACGCTGACGATCAACTTCATCATCGTTGCCTTCGTGTTGTTCCTGGTGATCCGCGCCATGAACACGCTGAAGCGCAAGGAAGAGGCCGCACCCGCCGCTCCGCTGAAGCCGTCGGCCGAGGTCGAACTGCTGACCGAGATCCGCGATCTCCTCAAGAAGTCTTGACGCGCGCGCTTCATCCAAACTGTTAGCGTCCTCGCGCATCTCGATCAGGTTTGTCTCCCATGGCCGATAAGAACGAACGTCCTATCAAGGTCATGGCGGAAAATCGCAAGGCCCGCTTCAACTATGCGATCGAAGATACGATCGAGGCGGGCATTGCGCTCACCGGCACCGAGGTCAAGTCGATCCGCAACGGCAAGAGCACGATCGCGGAGTCCTACGCCGATTCCAAGGACGGCGAGATTTGGCTGATCAACGCCACCATTCCCGAATATCTCCAGGGCAACCGCTTCAATCACGAGCCCAAGCGGCCGCGAAAGCTGCTTCTGCATCGCAAGCAGATCAACAAGCTGATGGGCGCGGTCGACCGCGAAGGCATGACGCTGATCCCGCTCAAGCTCTATTTCAACGAGCGCGGGCGGGCCAAGCTGCAGCTTGCGGTTGCAAAGGGTAAGAAGCTGCACGACAAGCGCGAGTCCGAGAAGAAGCGCGACTGGAGCCGGGAGAAGGGCCGGCTGTTGCGGGCGAGGGGATAGCGGCAAGAGGTTGGCGGATGACTCAGAAGAACCTGCTCGATGTCGATTGGAGCCAGATTCCCGCACCCGCCGACGACGGCGGCGCCGCGCATCTCAAGGGCCTGACCTTGCCTCCGGTCAGCCTGCTCGCGACCGACGATACGTCGGTGAATCTGTCAGCGCTCTCCGGCCGGACCGTGGTGTTCGCCTATCCGCGCACCGGCGAGCCCGGCAAGATCGGGCTGGTCGACGATTGGGACATGATCCCGGGCGCGCGCGGTTGCACGCCGCAGACTTGCGCGTTTCGTGATCTGTTTGCCGAGCTGAAAGCCGCCGGCGCCGCCCAGGTGTACGGCCTCTCGACCCAAAGCAACGCGTACCAGACCGAGATGGCATCGCGGCTGCACCTGCCGTTCCCCGTGCTGTCGGACGAGAAGCTGGCGCTGACGCGCGCCCTCAATCTGCCGACCATGGAGGTCGCTGGCCTGACCTTGATCAAGCGGCTTGCGCTGATCATCGACGACGCCAAAATCACGCATGTGTTCTATCCGGTGTTTCCGCCCGACCGGAACGCCGGCGATGTCCTGGACTGGCTGAAGGCCAATCCAGCCGAGCCCTAGTCCAGGTCGGCCTTCACCTTCGCGAACACGCTGCGGAACATGTCCGTCGTCAGCACGCCGGTGTTCGTGTTGTAGCGCGAGCAATGATAGCTGTCGTAGAGCCTGAATGCGCCGGCCTGGTGCACGGCGCCGTGGCCGAAGGGAGCTTGCGAGGCCTTCAGGTTCAGCGGTTTGAGCACCGTGTCGTGCGCAATGCGTCCGAGCGCGACGATGGCGCGCAGCTTCGGCATCGACGCGAGGGTAGCCCCGAGGAACTGGCGGCAGGTGTTGATCTCGACCGGCAGCGGCTTGTTCTGCGGCGGAACGCAATGCACGGCATTGGCGATCCGGCAGTCGACCAGCTTCAGGCCGTCGTCGGGCCGCGCCTGATAGGTGCCCTTGGCGAAGCCGTATTCGAGCAGCGTGGCGTAGAGCAGGTCGCCGGCATAGTCGCCGGTGAAGGGGCGGCCGGTGCGGTTGGCGCCCTGCATGCCTGGTGCAAGGCCAACGATCAGCAGGCGCGCCTTGATGTCGCCGAAGGGGGGGACCGGCGCGTTGTGCCACAACGGCTCGCGCGCGCGGTTCGCCTCGCGAAAGGCGACCAGGCGCGGACAAAGCGGACAGTCACGGTCGGGAACGAGGGTGAGAGGCTGGCGGCTTGACCGGGCCGCCTCACTCCTCGAAGTCGTCATCGCCCCTCGGCGCCATCGTGGTCGCGCGCTGGAGGAACTGGGGGGCGTGATGGCGTCCCTCGCCACGCTCGCCGCGGTCACGCGGGGCGGGGCGTTCGGACGGGTCGCGGCCGAGCTTGGATTGCAGCTCGACGAGGTCGGTGAAGACGTCGGCCTGGCGGCGCAGCTCGTCGGCGATCATCGGCGGCTGGCTCGCGATGGTGGAGATCACGGTGACCCGGACGCCGCGGCGCTGGACGGCTTCGACCAGGGAGCGGAAGTCGCCGTCACCCGAGAACAGCACCATCTGGTCGATGTGCTCGGCGAGCTCCATGGCGTCCACGGCGAGCTCGATGTCCATGTTGCCCTTGACCTTGCGGCGGCCGGAGGCGTCGATGAACTCCTTGGTCGCCTTGGTGACGACCGTGTAGCCGTTGTAGTCGAGCCAGTCGATCAGCGGGCGGATCGAGGAGTACTCCTGATCCTCGATGATCGCGGTGTAGTAGAACGCCCGCAACAGCGTCCCGCGGCTCTGAAACTCCTTCAGCAGGCGCTTGTAGTCGATGTCGAAGCCGAGAGTTTTCGCCGTCGCGTAGAGATTGGCCCCATCGATGAAGAGCGCGATCTTGTTAGTGGCAGAAGGTGACATTCAGTTTGCTCGCGTAGCGTTCGTGATTGATCGTTTATTGTTGGCGCGGCGACAGCAAGCCGCGCAGGTCTATGGTGCCGCCGAAGCCCGTCGAAACCGCAAATCCGGAGAAGTCGTGGCAATCAAGGTATAGTTATGGCGGACCTGCATACGCCCGGTGCCACCCTCAATAGCAGCCCGGCAAACCACCCATCCCAGCCCCAATGTGGGGGTAGCAGAGCCGTTTGGCGAGGCCAAATCACAAATTGGCCTTGCGAAATCGCCCTGTCCCCTATAACTAGCCCCAATCATCCACATATTTCGTCCCACCCACAACGGAGCGACAGTCCATGGCTCGCGTCACCGTAGAAGATTGTATCGACAAGGTCGACAACCGGTTTGACCTGGTCCTGCTGGCCGCCCACCGGGCCCGCATGATTTCGTCCGGTTCACAACTAACGGTTGACCGCGATAACGACAAGAACCCCGTTGTGTCTTTACGCGAAATTGCGGACGAAACCATCTCGCCGGAGGACCTCCGCGAGGAGCTGGTCCACTCGCTCCAGAAATTCGTCGAGGTCGACGAGCCCGAGCCCGATACGGTCCCGCTGATCGGTTCCGCCGGTGCCAGTGTCGATGCCGACGATACCGAAGTTGCCGTTGAGCGCATGACCGAAGAGGAGCTCCTGAAGGGCCTCGAGGGCCTCGCGCCGCCGGAAGAACAGCCCGAGGAGGACGAGTAATCGTCCCGTCGCAGTCGTCGATTTCTTGTGATCTTATCAGAGGCCCGAACCCGTGTTCGGGCCTTTGCTTTTGTTGGCGTTTTCGTGGTTACCATAGCGTTGCCGCATCGCGTTGCTTGCCTGTCACCGAATTGATCGGACGCACGCGCGATCGGGGCTAAGATGTATGCAACGGGCGGCTCATGGTCCGTTTGAAGGCAGGATGGCATGGTGTATCGGCGCCGGAGACAAACGCAGATGCTGGCCGCAACCGAATCGGTTGCCGTGGCCCCGACTGCGCCGGTGGGGCGCCCGGCCAAGCCTCGCGCGCGCATGATGCGTCAATATGACCTCGTCGAGCGCGTCAGGTCCTACAATCCCAATACCAACGAAGACCTGCTGAACCGCGCCTATGTCTACGCCATGAAGGCACACGGCTCGCAGACCCGTGCCTCGGGCGATCCGTATTTCTCGCACCCGCTCGAAGTGGCGGCGATTCTCACCGATCTGAAGCTCGACGATGCCACCATCGTGGCTGCCCTGCTGCACGACACGATCGAGGACACCGAGGCGACGCGTGCCGAGATCGACCAGATCTTCGGGCCCGAGATCGGCGCGCTGGTCGAGGGGCTGACCAAGCTGAAGCGGCTGGAGCTGGTGTCGCGCGAGGCCAAGCAGGCCGAGAACCTGCGCAAATTGTTGCTGGCCATTGCCGACGATGTCCGCGTTCTGCTGGTCAAGCTCGCCGACCGCCTGCACAACATGCGTACGCTGGACTTCGTGCCGCCGGAGTCGCGACGGCGCATCGCCGAGGAGACGCTCGACATCTATGCGCCGCTGGCTGGGCGCATGGGCATGCAGGAAATGCGCGAGGAGCTGGAGGATTTGTCCTTCCGCACCCTCGATCCGGAAGCCTATTCGGTGGTGATGCAGCGGCTCGACGCGCTCGCCGAGCGCAACCGCAACCTGATCGGCGAAATCGAGGACCAGCTCTCCAACAATCTGCGCCACCGGGGGCTGGGCGCGCGGGTCTATGGCCGCCGCAAGAAGCCGTTCTCGATCTGGACCAAGATGGAACGCAAGTCGGTCGGCTTCGAGCAATTGTCCGACATCTTCGGCTTCCGCCTCGTCGTCAACGACATCGAGGCCTGCTATCGCGCGCTCGGCATCGTCCACACCAACTGGCCGGTCGTGCCCGGGCGTTTCAAGGACTACATCTCGACGCCGAAGCAGAACGACTACCGCTCGATCCACACCACCGTGATCGGCCCCGGCAACCAGCGCGTCGAGCTGCAGATCCGTACCGAGGCGATGGACCAGATCGCCGAGCGCGGCATCGCCGCACACGTGTTCTACAAGGAAGACGTGGGCTCGCCGACCGAGTTTCTCAAGCGCGAGTCCAATGCGTTCGCCTGGTTGCGCCACACCATCGGCATCCTCTCGGAGAGCGCCAACCCCGAGGAATTCCTCGAGCACACCAAGCTCGAGCTGTTCCACGACCAGGTGTTCTGCTTCACCCCGAAGGGCAAGCTGATCGCGCTGCCGCGCCATGCCAATGTGATCGACTTCGCCTATGCCGTGCACACCGACGTCGGCAACAGCGCCGTCGGCTGCAAGATCAACGGCCAGTTCGCGCCGCTGTCCTCGGAGCTCCAGAACGGCGACGAGGTCGAGGTGCTGACCTCGGAGGCGCAGGCGGCGCCGCCCTCGGCCTGGGAAACGCTCGCGGTCACCGGCAAGGCGCGCGCCGCGATCCGCCGCGCCACCAGGACCGCGGTGCGCGACCAATATGTCGGTCTCGGTCGGCGCATCGTCGAGCGCCTGTTCGAGCGCGCCAAGATCGAATACGCCGACGACAAGCTCAAGGGCGCGCTGCCGCGGCTGGCGCGCACCTCGATCGAGGACGTCATGGCGGCGGTCGGCCGCGGCGAGATCAAGGCCTCCCACGTCGCGCGTGCGATGTATCCCGACTACAAGGAGGAGCGCATCGCGCGCTACGGCGTCAAGAAGGGGCTCGCCGCCAAGCTCAGGGAGAAGTCGTCGGAGCCGCCGCGCAGCCCGGTCGCGATCCCGATCCGCGGCATCAATTCCGACCTGCCGGTGAAGTTCGCGCCGAACGGCGGCGCCGTGCCCGGGGACCGCATCGTCGGCATCGTCACGCCGGGCGAGGGGATCACGATCTACCCGATCCAGGCGCCGGCCCTGAAGGATTTCGAGGAGGAGCCGGAGCGCTGGCTCGACGTGCGCTGGGACATCGAGGATTCCGCGCCGCAGCGCTTCCCGGCCCGCATCAAGGTCGAGAACGTCAACGAGCCCGGCGCGCTGGCACAGATCGCGACCGTGATCGCCGAGCACGACGGCAACATCGACAACATCAGCATGCAGCGCCGCTCGCCCGATTTCACGGAGACGACGATCGACCTCGAGGTCTACGATCTCAAGCATCTGAGCGCGATCCTCGCCCAGCTGCGCGCCAAGGCGGTCGTGGCCCGTGTCGAACGTGTTAATGGATAGACGCCTCTCGCATGCGTCCATCTCCCTGATTTCGTGAGTCCTGAAATGTCCGCTTCTCCGCTCCGCCTCGGCGTCAATATCGACCACGTCGCAACCGTGCGTAACGCGCGCGGCGGCCGCCATCCCGATCCGATGCGTGCCGCGCTGCTGGCGATCGAGGCCGGCGCCGACGGCATCACCGCTCACTTGCGCGAGGATCGCCGCCACATCCGCGACGAGGACATGGCGCGGCTGAAGGCCGGGATCTCCAAGCCGCTCAATTTCGAGATGGCGGCGACCGACGACATGATGCGGATCTCGCTTGCGACCAAGCCGCACGCGGTGTGCCTCGTGCCGGAGCGCCGCCAGGAGGTGACGACCGAAGGCGGCCTCGACGTGGTCGGCCAGCACAACGCGCTCGCGCCCTACATCGCGCGCCTGAACGATGCGGGCATCCGGGTCTCGCTGTTCATCGCCGCGGACTCTGCGCAGATCGAGATGGCGGCGCGGCTGAAGGCGCCCGTGATCGAGATCCACACCGGCGCCTGGTGCGACGCCGTCGTCGACGGTCATACCGACAAGGCCGAGGCGGAGTGGAAGCGGATCGTGGCGGGGGTGAAGCTGGCGAAGCAAGCCGGGCTCGAAATCCATGCCGGCCACGGGCTCGACTACGCGACGGCGGAGACGATTGCGGCGCTACCGGAGATCATGGAGCTGAACATCGGCTACTACATGATCGGCGAAGCGCTGTTCGTCGGCCTCGCCGAGACGGTGCGCAACATGCGCTCGGCGATGGACCGCGGCCGGAGCCGGGCATGATCATCGGCATCGGCTCCGACCTGATCGACATCACCCGTGTCGGCAAGGTGATCGAGCGCCATGGCGAACGTTTCCTCGACCGCATCTTCACCGCGGCCGAGCGGGCCAAGGCGGAGCGGCGCGCCAAGAGCGAGAAGATGGTGGTCGCAACCTACGCCAAGCGCTTCGCCGCCAAGGAGGCCTGCTCGAAGGCGCTAGGTACCGGCATCCGGAACGGTGTCTGGTGGCGCGACATGGGGGTGGTCAACCTGCCGGGAGGGCGGCCGACCATGCAGTTGACGGGCGGGGCGCTGGCCCGGCTCCAGGCCCTGACGCCCGAGGGGTTCGAGGCGAAAATCGACCTGTCGATCACCGACGACTGGCCGCTGGCGCAGGCCTTCGTCATCATTTCCGCCGTGCCGCTGGCCAAGCCCTGACCGTCGGCGGGCTGTTTTTATAATTCTCATTAAGAATCAATGTCTTATTCAGTTTTGATGCGATCCTTGATTGCGTGGCCCCTGACAACCGTCTAAAAGTCCGCGGACGCAAATCAGCCTGGGCGAATTCGGCTTTACGCCGGAATTGGCCCTCATTATCAGAATCAGGACAATCTCCTTGGGCCGCGAAGCGATGGGCTGTTCGCGGAAGGAGGGCGCTCTGTGACCGCCGGCCGGAATTGAGAGAGCAATGAGCGTGACTTCGGGAACGAAAACTGAAAGCGGCGTCGGCGAAACGATCCGCGTCGTGATCCATGCTCTCCTGATCGCGCTCGTGATCCGCACGTTCCTGTTCCAGCCGTTCAACATCCCGTCCGGTTCGATGAAGGCGACGCTGCTGGTCGGCGACTATCTGTTCGTCTCGAAATATTCCTACGGTTATAGCCACTACTCGATCCCGTTCTCGCCGCCGCTGTTCTCGGGGCGGATCTGGGGCTCGGACCCGAACCGCGGCGACATCGTCGTGTTCCGCCTGCCGAAGGACGACTCCACCGATTACATCAAGCGCGTCATCGGCCTTCCCGGCGACCGCATCCAGATGAAGGATGGGCTGCTCTACATCAACGACACTCCGGTCGAGCGGCAGCGCATGAGCGAATTTGTCGGCGAGGATCCCTGCGGCTCCGAAGGCGGGGGCATCTCGCGGGTGAAGCGCTGGAAGGAAACGCTGCCGAACGGCGTATCCTACGAGACGTTGGACTGCGCCGACAACGGCTACATGGACAACACCAACGTCTACAACGTGCCGCCGGGCCATTTCTTCATGATGGGCGACAACCGTGACAACTCCACCGACAGCCGTTTCCTCGGCCAGGTCGGCTACGTGCCGCAGGAGAATTTGATCGGCCGCGCCCAGATGATCTTCTTCTCCATCGCCGAAGGCGAGCATGCCTGGATGTTCTGGCGCTGGCCTTGGGCGGTGCGCTGGAACCGTTTCTTCAAAATCGTCCGATGAAAGACGAAGCCAAGGACATCCCGATCCAATCGACCGAGCCCGCGGCGGGCGCCGACGGCGAAGCGGCGACCAAGACGCTTGCGACCAAGACACCTGAAACCAAGACATCTGAAACCAAGACGCCTGTAAAGAAGAAGCGGGTGCGCAGCAGCAAGGCCAAGGCCTCGGATGCGAACGCGGCGCTCGAGGCGCGCATCGGCCACAGCTTTGCCGATCCGAATCTGCTGATGCAGGCGATCACGCATGTCTCGGCGCTGAAGTCGGGGCGCAAGCGCGGCGACAGCTATCAGCGGCTGGAATTCCTGGGCGACCATGTGCTGGGGCTCGTCGTCTCCGACATGCTCTATCACGCCTTCCCGAATGCTGACGAGGGCGAGCTGTCCAAGCGACTTGCCGAACTGGTGCGCAAGGAGAGCTGCGCCGACGTTGCCAAGTCGCTCGGTCTGCTCGACGACGTCAAGCTCGGTTCGGTCGGGCCGAGCGCCGATGCCCGCCTGCGCAAGAGCGTGCTCGGCGACATCTGCGAGGCCGTGATCGGCGCCGTCTTCCTCGACGGTGGCTACGCGGCGGCGGCGGAATTCGTCAGGCGCAACTGGACCGAACGCATGCACAAGCCGCGGCGTCCCCTGCGCGATCCCAAGACCGTGCTGCAGGAATGGGCGCAGGGGAAGGGGCTGCCGACGCCTGTCTACCGCGAGGTCGAGCGCACCGGCCCGCATCACGATCCGCAGTTCCGCGTCGCGGTGGATCTGCCGGGATTGGCGTCGGCCGAAGGCATCGGTGGCAGCAAGCGTGCAGCGGAGAAGGTGGCGGCCTCAGTGATGATCGAACGTGAAGGTGTTGGCGGCGGCAATGACGGCTGAAGCAAGCGGCGAGGCGCCCACTGCTACGCGCTGCGGATTCGTTGCGCTGATCGGCGCGCCGAATGTCGGAAAATCCACTCTGGTCAACGCGCTGGTCGGGGCCAAGGTCACGATCGTCTCGCGCAAGGTGCAGACCACGCGTGCGCTGATCCGCGGCATCGTCATCGAGAACAACGCGCAGATCATCCTGGTCGACACGCCCGGCATCTTCCTGCCCAAGCGCAGGCTCGACCGCGCCATGGTCTCGACGGCCTGGAGCGGGGCGCATGACGCCGACCTCGTCTGCGTGCTGCTCGACGCCAAGACCGGCATTGATGAAGAGGCCGAGGCGATCCTCACCAAGGCCGCGAGCGTCAATCACGACAAGATCCTGGTCATCAACAAGGTCGATCTGGTCCAGCGCGAGAAGCTGCTGGCGCTGGCGCAGGCCGCCAACGAGCGCATGGCCTTTGCAAAGACCTTCATGATCGCGGCGATCTCGGGCGACGGCGTCGACGACCTCAGGCATACGCTGGCCGAAATCGTGCCGCCGGGCCCGTTCCTCTACCCCGAAGACCAGATGTCGGACGCGCCGATGCGGCAGCTTGCGGCCGAGATCACGCGCGAGAAGATCTATCGCAAGCTGCACCAGGAATTGCCCTACCAATCCACGGTCGAGACCGACAAGTGGGAGGAGCGCAAGGACAAGTCGGTGCGCATCGAGCAGACGATCTTCGTCGAGCGCGAGAGCCAGCGCAAGATCGTGCTGGGCGCAGGCGGCGCCACCATCAAGTCGATCGGCGCGGACTCGCGCAAGGAGATCGGCGAGATCCTGGGCGTGCCGGTGCACCTGTTCCTGTTCGTCAAGGTGCGCGAAAACTGGGGCGACGATCCCGATCGCTATCGCGAGATGGGCCTGGAATTTCCCAAAGAATAACCAAGAAAAGATCGGTCACCGATGAGCGTACCCAGCAACGTCCGGCGCTTCGAAGCGCTGCTCTATGCGTCATTGATGCTGGATGCCCTGTCGGTCGCGGTGCAGGACCGCACGCCCAATGCCGAGATGACCGAGCAGATGATCATGATGGCGACCATGCTCGCCGGCGGCATGATCCTGCTGCTGGTCTATTTCGTCTGGTTGGCTGCGCGTTGGCGCAAGAACTGGCCGCGCTGGGTGCTGGCGGCGGCCCTCGTGCTGTCCGTGATCTCGCTCGGCCAGATCATCGGCGAGAAGGGCCTGGAGCTCGACAGCGTCATCGAGATCGTCTCCTGCGTGCTGACCGCGATGGGGCTGTATTTCTCGTTCAGCGGCGACGCCCAGGGCTGGTTCAACGCCTAACGTCTTGCGCGATGCCGTAGGGTGGGCAAAGGCGCGCCCTTGCGCGCCGTGCCCACCATAATCGCGCTGCGGATCAAATTGGTGGGCACGCTTCGCTTTGCCCGTCCTACACTCACCTGAAATGCGATAAGCTCCGTTCCATGGAATGGACCGACGAAGGCATCGTGCTGGGCGTGCGGCGGCATGGCGAGAGCAGCGCCATCGTCGAGCTGCTGACGCGTGCGCACGGCCGGCATCTCGGCCTCGTGCGCGGTGGCGCCGGTTCGCGGATGCGGCCGCTCTTGCAGCCCGGCAACAGCGTCGGTGTGGTGTGGCGGGCGCGGCTCGACGAGCATCTCGGCACCTATGCGATTGAGGGCCTCAAGCTGCGCGCGGCGACGCTGCTGGGATCCTCCCACGGCGTCTATGGCGTCACCCATCTCGCCTCGATTGCGCGGCTGCTGCCGGAGCGCGATCCGCACGAAGACATCTTTGCGATGCTCGAACACTCGCTCGATGATTTCGACGATATCGGCAGTGCCGCTGTGCACCTCATCCATTTCGAGCTGGCGATGCTCGCCGAGCTCGGCTTCGGGCTCGCGCTGGAAAACTGCGCGGTGACCGGCGAGACCACGGACCTGATCTATGTTTCGCCGAAATCCGGCGGCGCGGTGTCGCGCGGGGCCGGCGAACCGTGGCGCGACCGGCTGTTGCGCCTGCCGCCGTTCCTGCGTCGTGGCGAGGCCGCGAGCGACCTCACCGACCAGGATCTCCAGGACGGCTTCCGGCTCACCGGCCTGTTCCTGCTGCGCCATGTGCTGGAGCCCCGCGGCCAGGGCCATTCCGACGCGCGCGCCGGCTTCATCAATGCGCTGACGCGGCAGCAGGCGAAGGCGGCTATTCCGGCGCCATGACCTGAGGGCGCCTCTGCCTTGCCCGCGGGCATGATGTTTCCCGGGAACGAAATCCCCCTGGCTGAATTGGCCCTCGCAGGGTTCCACAACGGGGACAGCCAAAAATGTTGATCAAGGGATTCGCCGTGTCGGCGGCGTTGCTTGCGTTCGCGCCTGACGCCGTGGCTGGCGAGCCGCAACCGGGTGTCTTTCGCCGGGCATCCTGCACCGTGATCCGGTATTACGTGGCGAAATATTCCGCTGCGGCCGCAGAGAGTTGGGCGCGGTCCAAGGGGGCAACGGAGGCCGAAATCGAGGTCGCCCGGCGTTGCCTGACGAATGCGCCGGTCACCGCGCAAGCCAAGACCCAGCAGCCAGTGACCGCCGGCTGGGCAGGGCAATAGCCGCCCACAGGGAACCAATCGATCCTTGCCCGATTCGCTTCCACGGTTTAACCGGGCGGCATGGGAAAACGATTGATTCCGCCGGAGGAACCGGCCGAAATTCACGAGGTGCCGCTGCGTGAGGCGCTGGAAGAGCGCTATCTCGCCTATGCGCTCTCCACCATAATGCACCGTGCGCTGCCGGATGCGCGCGACGGTCTGAAGCCGGTGCACCGGCGCATCCTCTACGGCATGCGCCTGCTCCGGCTCGACCCCGGCACGGCGTTCAAGAAATCCGCCAAGATCGTCGGCGACGTGATGGGCTCGTTCCATCCGCATGGCGACCAGGCGATCTACGACGCCATGGTGCGCCTCGCGCAGGATTTCTCCTCGCGCTATCCGCTGGTCGACGGCCAGGGCAATTTCGGCAATATCGACGGCGATAACCCGGCCGCCTACCGTTACACCGAAGCGCGCATGACCGACGTGGCGCGGCTTCTGCTCGAGGGCATCGACGAGGACGGCGTCGAGTTCCGGCCCAACTACGACGGCCAGTCGAAAGAGCCGGTCGTGCTGCCCGGCGGCTTTCCGAACCTGCTTGCCAACGGCGCGCAAGGCATCGCGGTCGGCATGGCGACCTCGATCCCGCCGCACAACGCGGCCGAGCTCTGCGACGCCGCGCTGCACCTGATCGAGAAGCCCGACGCGAAATCCAAGGCGTTGCTGAAGTGGGTGAAGGGCCCGGATTTCCCGACCGGCGGCATCTGCGTCGATTCCAAGCAGGCGATCGCTGAGGCCTATGCGACCGGTCGCGGCTCGTTCCGTGTTCGCGCTCGATGGGAGCAGGAAGAGGGTACGCGCGGCACCTGGGTCGTCGTCGTCACCGAGATCCCCTTCCTGGTGCAGAAGTCGCGCCTGATCGAGAAGGTCGCCGAGCTGCTGGACCAGAAGAAGCTGCCGCTGGTCGGCGACATCAGGGACGAGTCGGCCGAAGACGTCCGCATCGTGATCGAGCCGAAGTCGAAGAACGTCGATCCCGCCCTGATGATGGAATCGTTGTTCCGGCTGACCGAGCTCGAAAACAAGATTCCGCTGAACCTCAACGTGCTGATCAAGGGCCGCATCCCCAAGGTCGTGGGGCTCGCGGAGTGCTTGCGCGAATGGCTCGACCATCTGCGCGACGTCCTGATCCGCCGGACCAACTTCCGCAAGACGCAGATCGAGCACCGGCTCGAAGTTCTGGGCGGTTTGTTGATCGCGTACTTGAACCTCGATGAGGTGATCAGGATCATCCGCACCGTGGACGAGCCGAAGCCGGCGCTGATCAAGGCGTTCAAGCTTACCGAGGTGCAGGCCGAGGCCATCCTCAACATGCGCCTGCGCAGCTTGCGCAAGCTCGAGGAAATGGAGATCCGCACCGAGGACAAGAACCTCCGCGCCGAGCTCAAGGGCATCAACGCGGTGCTCGCCTCGGAGCCGGAGCAGTGGAAGAAGGTCGGCGAGCAGGTCGGCAAGGTCCGCGACATGTTTGGACCGAAGACGCCGCTCGGCAAGCGCCGCACCACCTTTGCGGATGCGCCCGAGCACGACCTCGCCGCAATGGAAGAAGCCCTCGTCGAGCGCGAGCCGGTGACGGTCGTGGTCTCCGACAAGGGCTGGATCCGCACCATGAAGGGCCATGTCGAGGATCTCTCGGGGCTGGCCTTCAAGCAGGACGACAAGCTCGGCTTTGCCTTCTTCGCGGAGACGACCTCGAAGCTGCTGCTGTTCGCCACCAACGGCAAATTCTACTCGCTCGATGTCGCAAAGCTTCCGGGCGGTCGCGGCCACGGCGAGCCGATCCGTCTGTTCATCGACCTCGAGCAGGAGGCGGCCCCCGTCGCGCTGTTCGTCAACAAGGGCGGACGCAAATTCCTGATCGCGAGCCACGAGGGCCAGGGCTTCGTCGTCAACGAGGACGATTGCGTCGGCACGACCAAGAAGGGCAAGCAAGTCCTCAACGTCGACATGCCGAACGAGGCGCGCACGGTCACCGAGGTGATCGGCGACACAGTCGCGGTCATCGGCGAGAACCGCAAGATGCTAATCTTCCCGCTCGACCAGGTGCCGGAGATGGCCCGCGGTCGCGGCGTGCGGCTGCAGAAGTACAAGGACGGCGGCCTCTCGGACATCGCCGTGTTCGAGGCCAAGGCGGGCCTGACCTGGAAGGACTCCGCTGGCCGCGAATTCTCCGCGACCATGAAGGAGCTCGCGGAGTGGCAAGGCACCCGCGCGGATGCCGGCCGCCTGCCGCCGAAGGGTTTCCCGAAGTCGAACAAGTTCGGCAAGGTGATCGGGTAAGCAGGCTCGTGTCCCGGACGCGCTGCAGCGTGAAACGCTGCTGCGCAGAGCCGGGACCCACAACACGAGTGTCATGCCCCGGCTTGACATCCAGTACGCCGCGGCTTCTCGGTTTCATCACGCCCGTCTCTGGAATACTGGATCGCCCGCCCCTGTGCGCAATTGCGCACTAGGCGGGCGATGACAGCGAGTGTGGCGCAAACGCGTGGCAGATAGGCGTGAGCGCATAAGTGCCTGCGTCGATCGGGCACGAACATTGCTTTTTCTTTGCCTGCAAATGAACTCTCAAGAAGAAGCAAAAGGCACAATGTTCAAACTGAAGGCTTTCATCCCCGCGCTGTTCGGCCTCGCGCTGGTCGCGGCGCCTGCGCATGCGGCGGGCAATCTCGTTGCGGTGCTCGAGGCGGAGATCGTCACGCTCGATCCGCATTTTTCCACGGCCTACATTTCGCGCACGTTTGGCTACATGGTGTTCGACACGCTCTTTGCGAAAGACTCGAAGGGCGACATCAAGCCGCAGATGGTGCAGGACTGGAAAGTCTCATCCGACGGATTGACCTATACGTTTGCGCTGCGCGACGGCCTGAAATGGCATGACGGCCAGCCGGTCACGGCGGCCGATTGCGTGGCGTCGCTGCGCCGCTGGGGCACCCGCAGCGCGCTCGGCCGTCGCATCTTCGCGATCACGGCCTCGCTCGAGCCGACGGATGCGAAAACCTTCGTGCTGACGCTGAAGGAGCCGTCCGGCCTCGTCATCGATGCGCTCGGCAATCCCGTCAGCCCCGTCGCCTTCATGATGCCCGAGCGCATCGCGAAAACACCCGGCGACCAGCGCATCACCGAGATCATCGGCTCCGGCCCGTTCGTCTACAGCAAGGGCGATCACCGCACCGGCGATCGCATGATCCTGAAGAAATTCGCCGACTATGTGCCGCGCCCCGAGCCCGCCGATTTCCTCGCCGGCGGCAAGCGCGTCGGCATCGACACGCTCGAGATCCGCGTCATCCCTGATGGTGCGACCGCCGCGTCCGCGCTGCAGGCGGGGGAGGTCGACTTCATGCAATATGCGCCGTTCGATCTGTTGCCGCAGCTGGAAAAGAATTCCCGCGTCAAGCTGGTCAATTTCACCGGCGGCAACATGTTCGCCGGCGCCTATCGTCTCAACGCCGCATCGAAGCCGTTTGATGATCCGGAAATTCGCCGCGTGCTGTGGAAGCTGGTCGACCAGCGCGAGGTGCTGGATGCGCTCGGGCTCGATGCCAAATACGCGGCTCCTTGCGCAACGTTCTTCACCTGCGGCACCACCTATGAGAGCAAGGCGGGCACGGAAGCGGCCGCGAAGACGTCGATTGAAGCCGCGAAAGCCGCGTTGAAGGCGACCAAATATGCCGGCGAGCCCGTGGTCGTCATGGAAGCCAACGACCTCGAAGCCCCGCGCGTTTCGGCGCAGGTGCTGGCCGAGCGGCTGAAGCAGGCCGGGTTCAACGTCGATCTCCAGGTGATGGACTGGGCGAGCGTGCTGGCGCGCCGCGCCAAGAAGGAGGGCTGGAGCGTCTATGGCGTCCACGCCGGCGGTTTTGACCTGGGCTCGCCGCTGACCAACGTCATGGTCGCCTTCAATTGCGCCGACTTTACCGGCTGGCAATGCGATGCGCGCATCACGCCGCTGATGGAAGCGTTCGCCAAGGCGCCCGCCGAGGAGGACCGCAAGAAGATCGCCGGCGAGATTCAGAGCGTCATGTACGATCAGGCGCCCGCGATCCCGTGGGGCCAGTTCGCGCAGCCGGCGGCCTATCGCGCCACGCTGCGTGGTCTGATACCGTCCGCCATCCCGGTGTTCTGGAACGTTGAGAAGTAACGCGATGTACGATGTCATTGTTGTCGGCGGCGGCTCCGCCGGCGCCGCTGTTGCGGCACGGCTTTCCGAGGATCCCGCACGGCGTGTCCTGCTGCTCGAGGCGGGGCTGGACTGGCGCGCCGACGAGGCGCCCTGGGAGGTGATGACGCCAAATCCGATCCCGATCATCCACAAGCGCGAGTACCAGGAGAAATGGCAATGGCCTGATCTGCTGACGCGCCGGGTGGCCGGGCAGGAGGCGCGCTTCTACTGGCGCGGCAAGGGGCTTGGCGGCTCATCGATGATGAACGGCCAGATCGCCATCCGCGGCGTCGCTGACGCGTTCGACGAATGGGCAGCCAATGGCTGCACCGGCTGGTCGGCCAAGGACGTGATGCCGCTGTTCTCGATGATCGAGGATGATTTGGAATTTGGTGACGCCCCGGGCCATGGAAGCGGCGGACCGCTGCCGGTCTATCGCGCTCCGCCCGAGAAGTGGGGCCCGATCGACCGCGGCCTCCGCGATGCGGCGCTGGCGAGCGGCTATCCCTGGTGCGCCGACCTCAACGGTCCTGATGGCGAGGGCGTCGCCTGCTATCCCATCAACAGCCGCGACAGCCGCCGCATCACGACCAACGAGGGCTATCTCGAGCCGGCGCGCGGCCGTGCCAATCTCGAGATTCGCGGGCACGCGCTGGTCGATCGCGTGCTGATCAGCGACGGCCGGGCGACCGGCCTTCGTGTTCACTTCGAAGGGCAGGGCACCCACGAGATCAGCGCGCGCCAGATCGTGCTCTGCGCCGGCGCCATCCACAGTCCGGCGATCCTGCTGCGTTCGGGCATCGGACCGGCGGATGAGCTGAAGGCGATGGGGATTGCGGTCGAGCGCGATCTGCCGGTCGGCCGCCACTTCTTCGACCACCCGCTGTTTCGCGCCACGATCCAGCTCCACGAAAACCTGCGGCCGACCGATCCGGACACCCGCCACACCAATTGCTGCGTGACCTATTCCTCCGGCCTCGCCGATGGCGGCAAGCGCGACATGATCCTGATCGCGTTCAATCACCGCGGCATCGGCGTGCCCGGGGCGATCGGCGCCGGCCTGTTCAACGCCTATTCGCGCGGCACGCTCAAGCTGGCTTCGACCGACCCCGCGATCGATCCCATCGTCGAAGAGAACATGCTCGCCGATCCCCGCGACATGCTGCGGATGAAGGATGCGGTGAAGCGCCTCGCCGTGATCACCTCCCAGCCGGCGCTTTCAGGTATTGCCGACTGGATCAGGCTGACCGACACCGATCTGACGCTGCCGCAAGCTGCGGCCTTGCCGGATCACGAGCTCGATGCGCTGCTGCGCCGTGAGACCGGAGACATCCAGCATGCCGCCGGCAGTTGCCGCATGAGCGGCGTTAACGACGCTGACGGTGTGGTCAACCCTGATGGCACGGTGAAAGGCATAAGCGGCCTGCGCGTGGCCGACGCCTCGATCATGCCGTCCGACTGCCGCGCCAACACCCACTTCACGACGGTGGTGATCGGCGAGGCGATTGCGCGGATGATGATGCGTTAGCGCTAGAAGTGATAGTTCACGCCTGCCGTCACGGCGTGAATGCGATCCTTCAGGCTGAAGATGTTGACGGTCGTGCCGGCCCCATTGCTCAGCAACGCGCTGTGGTCGCCGAAGTCGTAATAGTCGTACTCGAAAACCGCGGACCAATGCGGCGCGAACGCCCAGTCGACGCCGGTGCCGGCGGTCCAGCCGGTTCGGGTGCTGGCTCCGCTGGGATTGACGGGGACGCCACCAGCGGGCGTGAAGGCATCGTCAAGCTTTTCACGCGTCCAGGCGCCGCCGCCCCGGACGAACACCAGCCAGCGATCAGCGAACGCGTAGCCGAGCCGCGCGGTGGCCGAGGCCAGGAAGTCGTTGCTCATCGTGAACTGGCTGGGGACGACGACGCCGGTCACGAGGTTTCTGACGGTGCCGGCGTGCGAGTTGCGGAGGCTGCTCCAGGCCGCACGGCCTTCGGCACCCACGACCCATCTGGTCGCAAATTGATAGTCGCAGCCGACCTGTCCGCCCCCAACGAAGCCTGTTGAACTGAAGGAGACAGAGTTTCCAAGCGAGTTGGTGGTCCGGTCGTCGCTGACGACACCGCCGACGTGTGCGCCGACATAGCAACCGGTCCAGGTGAAGGGGATAGGCGCGAGGGAAGGTGCCTTCACCGCCAGATCAGCCGCCAAGGCCGCGCTGGAAAATCCCACTGCCAAAAGCCCGCCCACCCAAGCGACCGCGAAACGCCCCATGTCAGTCCCCATTCCCGCCTGCGACAACTTGGCACATGTCTGCCAGAAATGCCGCTGCTCGGGAAAGTGCAATTCGCATGATGTGCACAATTTGGGGTAGAGCCGTGGCGCAAATGTCACGCTCGGATCCGATGCACGCGGCGAGCATGACGGCTCGTTGACGTCGATGCTGATTTTACCTGGTGCCATCGAAGGTGAACCACTTCACAGCGGTCACAGCGGGGTCGTGCTAGCATTCGACAGTGCTGGCTGACCCAGCACCATGGCCGGAGTTCGGCTCAAATTACGCCATGCCCGATAAGCGCTGGCGGTTCGCATTTTCAGACGCTGTTCCCGCAATGAAGGGAGGTCTGGCAATGAGCGACACTCCAAAACCCGTGCCCGCCGACGAGTCGGCTCAGGCGGACCTTGCAGATTCTGAAGCTCCGGCGCCCGCATCCGGATTCGCCAAACGGCTGGAATCGTTCTTCGAGGTGATTCCATTTCTTGGCGGCGTTTTCATCGTGGTCCTCAGCGTGGAGCCGCTCCGCAATTTCATCTGGGACTCACGCCAGGTGATCATCCCGATCGTGGTGTTCGCCGCTGTCGTCATCCCTACGATCTTGCTGATGCCGATCGGGCAGCGATGGCTGAGAGAGAGCAAGGCGTCCACACGTGCGGGGCTCTTCATATTCTTCATGCTGGTGCTGGTGTCGATCGTGGCCATTGTTGCCTCGCTCGGCAAATTCTACCAGTACACGGTGCTGCGCGGCGTGTTCCTGGCCGTGGTGTGCCTGCTGCCCGGCGCAATGTGGTATCTCTTCGTCGGAACGCGCAAGGCGAGCCTGCTGAACGAATACCTGGTCAATCTCGATCGTCTGGGGCTGTTGCGCCAGGTGCGGAACGAGGATGCGGCGATCCGGGGACGTCGCGTTCAGGGGTATCTTCAGAAGTTCGAAGCCATCTATGGCGAGCTTGCGCCGAACGTCTATGCGGATGTGCTGAGCGGCCGTCTCGGCAAATATTCAAGGGCGGATACCGGCGGCGTGACGACACTCTCGACTGCGACGGTCCCGGTCTTGCTCGCCACGGTGCTGATTTCGCTCGGCTGGTTTGTCACGCTGCCGCCGTATCAGGCCGACGTTGTCTTCACCGTGAGTCCGGGCGTGCAGGCGCTGACGCCGTCGGGCACGCCGGTCCAGCTCGCGTTCCTCGGCGCCTATTTCTTCTCGCTCCAGATGCTGTTTCGCCGCTACGTCCTGGAGGATCTCGGTGGCAGCGCCTATGTCGCGGTGTCGCTGCGCATCATTCTGGCCGTCATCGGGATCTGGACCTTCACGGCTGTGTCTAGCGCGAACGACCATCTGCTTCTGCTCGCCGGCTTCGTCTTCGGCGTATTCCCGCGCGTGCTCTGGCAAGTCGTGGAGCAGATGTTCAAGAAGGCGGCGGGCCTCATCTTGCCGAGCATGGTCTCGCAATTGCCGATCAGCGATCTCGATGGTCTCACCGTCTGGCACGAGGTCAGGCTCGAGGAGGAGGACATCGAGAACGTCCCGAATATGGCGACTGCCGACATCGTCGAGCTCCTGCTCAACACGCGCCTTCCGCCGGAGCGGATCATCGACTGGACCGACCAGGCCATCCTCTACACGCAGCTTGGGCCGCAGCCCAAGCCGAAGGAAGGAGGCAGCGCGCGCGAAAAGCTACGCACGCACGGTATCCGCACGGCGAGCTCGCTGCTGTGGGCTTCGTGGCAGGCGCGACTCCAGGGAAGGTCCGAGGAGTTCGATCGGATTTTGCAGGGGGCCGATGGCGCCAGCGCGATGCCGGCGCTGGAGGACTCGCTCCGCACCAATTCGAATCTCGATCTGATCGAGCAGTGGCGCGGCACCTGCGATGCCGCGCAGCGTCCCTCGGCGCAGCCGGGCGCGGAGCAACCGTCGCGCCTGCTCGAGCCGCGCGACGGAGAGTTCGACCTCGGTCGTGCGGCTGCCGCGGCCTAGATCAGGCCCACCAGCCTTAGCACCACGCCCGCGGCGCAGCTGCCGGCGAGCACGGTGAGCATGCCGAGCTTGAAGCGGAAGATCGCGGTCGCGGCCGCGATCGACAGCAGCAGCGCCGGGACGTCAACGCTCGTCAGCCCCGGCCTGTCGAAGGCGAACGGGAACGCGTGCACCGGTACGGTCTCGCGGAACAGCGTGTGCAGCGCGAACCAGATCGAGAGGTTAAGGATCACGCCGACGACGGCGGCGGTGATCGCGCTGAGTGCACCGGCGAGGCCCGTGTTGCCGCGCAGGCGCTCGATGTAGGGGGCGCCGACGAAGATCCAGAGGAAGCAGGGCGTGAACGTGACCCAGGTCGCAAGCAATCCGCCGAGCGTCGCTGCAAGCATCGGCGACAGGCCGCTTGGATCGCGATAGGCGGCCATGAAGCCGACGAACTGAAGCACCATGATCAGCGGACCCGGCGTGGTCTCGGCCATGCCGAGACCGTCGAGCATCTCGTGCGGCTTCAGCCAGTGATAATGCTCGACCGCCTGCTGAGCCACATACGCCAGGACCGCATAAGCGCCGCCGAACGTGACCAGCGCCATCTTCGAGAAGAACAGCGCGATCTGGCTGAACACGCTGGCTTGACCAAGGATCAAAAGCAGCGCGATCACCGGCACCAGCCAGAGCGCGAGCCATAGCGCACCGACGCGGATCGCGCGCGCGGTGTTGGGGCGCACATGCTCGGGAACGGCTTCGCCGAGCATGCTGTCGATCACGGCGGTGCTGCCGCCGGGGCCGTGAGCCGCCGGGGCAAACTCCGGACGGCCGGCCCGCGCGCCGGCATATCCGATCACGCCGGCGGCGATGATGATGATCGGGAAGGGGACCGCGAAGAAGAAGATCGCGACGAAGGCGATTGCGGCGAGCGCAATCATGATGCGGTTCTTCAGCGCGCGCTTGCCGACGCGCACCACGGCTTCGAGGACGATGGTCAGCACGGCCGCCTTCAGCCCGAAGAACAGCGCCTCGACGAAGCTGACATTGCCGAAAGCCGCGTAGATGTAGCTGAGGCCCATGATGGCGATGATGCCGGGAAGGATGAAGAGCCCGCCCGCCATCAGCCCGCCGGCGGTGCGATGCATCAGCCAGCCGACATAGGTGGCAAGCTGCTGCGCCTCCGGTCCCGGCAAGAGCATGCAGTAGTTCAGCGCATGCAGGAATCGGCCTTCGGAGATCCAGTTCTTCTCCTCGACCAGGATGCGATGCATGACCGCGATCTGGCCCGCGGGGCCGCCAAAGCTCAGGCAGGCGACGCGGAGCCAGACTCGGAAGGCTTCACTGAAGCTGATGCCGTGACCGGCATCAGCTCCCGTTGGATTGGCGCGGGTGTCCATCACGCCTTCACCTTGTTGGTCGGCCAGTTGTGGGTCTCGGCCGTCGCGTCGCGGCACCAGCGGTAGAAGGCGTCGTAGAGCGTCATGCCGGCTTCGAGCTGTTCAAGATCGTCGTCGTACATCCGCGACAGCCCGAGCGAGGCCGCGAGCAGGCCGGGGGCTTCCGGCGCGAGGTCGGGCCGCGCAGTGTCGGCGCCACGGACCAGCGTGGCGAGCCGCAGCAGGGGCGGTGTTGCGATCCCGAACTCCTCGATCATCACGTCGAAGGTGCAGAGCTCGCCGCGGTGACTCCAGAACACGTTCTCGATGTCGAACGGCGCCGCGTTGAAACGCTCGCCCACGGCGACCACTTCAGAGGGCGCGACGAACAGGAACACCGCGTTGGGATCGACGAAGCGGCGGATCAACCAGGGGCAGGCGATGCGATCGACCTTCGGCCGGGCCCGCGTCACCCAGACGGTGCGTCCCTTCGCGTCGCGTGGCGGCAGCTTGCGGGTGTCGAGCAGCGGCAGCTTTGCCGCCTTCCAGCCCTCGAACCCCCCCTCCAACGTCTCGGCCGCCACGCCGAGCTGGCGAAGCCAGGCCGCCGTGCCCTGCGCGAGCTTTTCGCCCCGGAAGCACGAGACGATCGCGGAACGGCCCGCGAAGTCGCCGCCCCAGTCCGGAACATTCTCGTGGCTGAGCCTGATCGAACCGGGAATCAGCCGCCGGTCGGCGGCGAAATCCTCGTCCGTGCGCACGTCGATCAGGACAGGGGCGTTCGCCGTGCCGATCAGCCGTGCCAATTTGTCAGATGATATCGTTGTGTAGGAAGACATGATGCGCCCTCGTAGAAACAAACGGGACGCGATACTTGGGCTTGTCGCCTCGTGGGGAGATCGCTCAGTCCCCATGAGCGTCATTACAACGAAACCGCCCCGGGCTGTCAATCGGCTCGTTGACTTGATTTTGCCCGGACATTCCGCAGGTCTATATTGCGGGTCAACGGACCGGACCTTTCGGAGACTTTTCGATGCATTCCCATTCGATCGAACAATGGACCCATGACCACGCCTTCCTCGGCGAGAAGCACGACGAGAACGAGCGGCGCACCTGGCTCGTGGTCGTCCTGACCCTGGTCATGATGGTCGGCGAGATCGTTGCCGGCTCGCTGTTCGGCTCGATGGCGCTTTTGGCCGACGGCTGGCACATGGGCACGCATGCGGCCGCGCTTGGCATTGCAGCCTTTGCCTACCGCTTCGCGCGCCGGCACCTGGGGAATGCGCATTTCACCTTCGGCACGGGCAAGTTCGGCGATCTCGCCGCCTTCTCCAGCGCGATCATCCTGGGCCTGATCGCGGTCGAGATCGCCTATGAGAGCGTGCTGCGGCTGTTCACGCCGGTGCCGATCGTCTATGGCGAGGCCATCGCGGTCGCCGCCCTCGGCCTCTGCGTCAACCTCGCCAGCGCGTGGCTGCTGCGCGACAGCCATGATCACCATCATCACGGCCATGACCACGGCCATGGGCATGCGCATGATGATCACGACGATCACGGTCATCACCACCATCATCACGACAACAATCTTCGTGCGGCCTATGTCCACGTCATGGCCGATGCCGCGACCTCGGTGCTGGCGATCGCAGCGCTGGTGGTCGCGATGTATTCGGGATGGGTCTGGGCCGATCCGGCCGTCGGCCTGATCGGCAGCGCCGTGATCGCGAGCTGGGCGTTCGGCCTGGTCAAGTCATCAGGCGCGGTGCTGCTCGACGTGCGCGCCGACGAGAAGCTCGAACGCACCATCCGCGCGCGGATGGAAGTCGGCGAGGACCGCGTCACCGACTTGCATCTCTGGCAGGTCGGCCCCGGCCATTGCGCCGTGCTGGTCTCGGTGGTGTCGGACAAGCCGAAGCAGCCGGCCGTCTATAAGAAGCGGCTCGCCGGGCTGAAGGGCCTGAGCCACGTCACGGTCGAGGTCGAGACCTGCCCGCATTGATGTGATCTGCCGAAACGGAATTCGGCGGCGCGGCCGGGGTTGATCCTCGGTCGCAGCCGTAAGCGGCTCTGCAAGAGGGACCAAGGATGATGCCTAGGATGAAGTTTGCTCTCGCCGTCGCCGCGCTGGCTCTGTCCGGCCACGCGGCCGTTGCGCAGTCCGAGAAATCGGGCGTCGAAAAGCTCTACGTCCTCAATTGCGGGGAGGGCACCGCCGGGGACATCTCGCGCTGGACGCCCGGCCTGAACGAGGGCAAGTCGATGGACTTCGTCGACAGCTGCTATCTCATCAAGCACAGCAGCAAGGGCTGGTTCCTGTGGGACACCGGCATCGCCGATGCCGTCGCCGCCATGCCGAATGGCCTTGTCCCCGCCGATCCCAAGGCCGTCACCTGGCGCCGGCCGAAGACGTTGGCCGCCCAGCTCGAACAGCTCGGCCTCAAGCCGGATGACGTCAAGGCGATGGCGGTGTCGCATACGCATCCTGATCACACCGGCAATGTCGAGCTGTTCCCGCAGGCCACGCTCTACGTGCAGAAGGCCGAATATGACTGGCCCGGCGCCAACAACGAACCGCGCTTCAAGCCCTCGCATCCGGTCGAGTTGCTCGCAGGTGACAAGGACGTGTTCGGCGACGGCAGCGTGACCATCCTGTCGACGCCCGGCCACACGCCGGGACACCAGTCGCTGCTGGTGAAACTGCCGAAAACCGGCGCGGTGGTGCTGTCGGGCGACGCCGTCCACTTCAGGGACAATTGGGACAACCGCCGCGTCCCCAGCATGAACGCCAACAAGGACCAGAGCGCAGCGTCGATGCAGAAGATCGCCGACACGCTGACCAAGGAGAAGGCGCAGCTCTGGATCAACCACGACAAGGCCCAGCGCGACAGTCAGAAGATGGCGCCTGAGTTTTACGACTAGCGTTTGCGCCGAGGCTGCTGCCATGACGCTGGCAGCAGCAGCGTGCTACGGCCCGAGAAAGCTCCGCGACAGGAGATGATCGTGGGAGAGTGGGCCGGGGTTGCGATCGCGCTGGCGTCCAGCAGCCTCGGCGGCACCGCCGCGGCGATCACCCGCTATCTCGTCGTCGGCGCCGATCCGGTTCTGCTGGCGATCCTGCGCTGGGGGATCGGCTTTCTCTGCCTGTTGCCTTGCGCGCTGCTGCTTGGTGTGCGCTGGCCGCAGCGGCCCGACTGGCCGGCGGTGGCGCTGCTCGGCATCTGCTTCTTCGGCCTGTTCTTCATTCTCTACAATATCGCGGTGTCCTACACGACCGCCGCGCGCGCCAGTCTCGCGCTGGCGACGCTGCCGCTCCACACCATGGTGGTCGGTGCGATCCTCGGCGTCGAGCGTCTGACGGCGCGCAAGATTATCGGCGTCGGCATCGCCGTGCTCGGTGTGGCAGCCGCGCTGGCAGCGGGGCTCGCCCAGAGCCCGCCCGGCGCCTGGCGCGGCGAGTTGATCATGACCGGTGCCGTGTTCTGCATGGCGTTCTACAACGTGCTGTCGCGCCCGCTGATGCAGCGCTCCAGCGCATTGGGTTTTCTCACCGTCGGCATGGGCGCGGGTGCTGCTGTGCTGGTGCTGGCGGGGTTCGTGAAGGGCAGCTTTGCGGCGCTCGATCACTTCACGACGGGGCAGTGGATTGCCGGCATCTATCTCGGCATCGGCGGCGGCGCGCTCGCCTTCATCCTCTGGGTGATGGCGCTGGCGCGGGCGACGCCGACCCGCGTTGCCAATACCATGACGGTCAATCCGATTGCCGCGACCTTGCTTGCGGCGCTGCTCGTGGGCGAGCCGATTACGGCAAACCTTCTGATCGGGCTAGTTGCTGTGTTCGCCGGCATCTGGATCGCGACCAGCCAGGCGAAGCCGGCCTAGTTGCGCGGTGCCGTGACCGGCGGCGGGCTGGCGTCCGGTGTCTTCTTCGGCTTGAGCGTGCCGGCGTAGAACGAGAGCAGCCAGACCAGGATGATGGCGAGGAGATAGACGCCCCAGGCCTGTGGCGGCGTGGTTGCCCAGCGCAGCAGGCCTTTGAAGGTGCGGGGCGGGCTGTTGTCTTCGCTCATGGCCCGCTTGTGCGCGAAAGGGGCTGCGCGGTCAATCCGGGCGCCGTTCGGCGCGGATCAGGAACAGCGCGGCCAGCGCCGAGAGGCTGAGCGCGGAGGAGACGATCAGCACCTTGGCGCCCATGACGTCGATGAGCAGGCCGAAGGCCAGCGGCGCCACCGCCTGCGCCATCCGTGCCGGCGCGCCGATGATGCCGAGGCGGTAGCCGAAATCTTTCGGCCCGAAGATCGACAGCGGCAGCGTGCCGCGCGCGATCGTGAGAATGCCGTTGCCCGAGCCGTGGAGCAGTGCAAACGCGCTTGCGGCGGGGGCGCCGAAGATGGCGAGGATTGCGGCGCCGAGCGGGTGGGTGACGCAGGCAAGGCGCGTCGACCACAGCGGATGGAAGCGGCTCAGGAAGCCCGCTTCGAGAATGCGCGCGGCCACCTGTGCCGGGCCGATCAGCGCGCCGGCCGCGATGGCCTCGACATGTGTCGCACCTGTGGCCTCCAGCAGGCGCGGGAAATGGACGGCCATTGCGCCGGTGACGGTCCAGACCGCCGCGAACACGAAGGCGAGCAGCACCATGGTGCGGTCGAGCGGCAAATGCGGCTTCTCGGCCGTCGCCGCGGCCTGCCTGGCGCCCTTGATCGCCGGCAGCATGAAGAAGTTCAGGGGCAGGCCGATCAGGATGTTGGCGGCCGCCCAGGCGAAACAGGTCTCGCGCCAGCCGATATGGGACAGGCCCCAGGCGGTGAGGGGCCAGCCGACGGTGGAGGCGAAGCCTGCCATCAGCGTGATGCCGGTGATAGGCCTGCGCGCCTCGGTGCCGTAGATGCGGCTGAGCGCGGCGAAGGCGGCATCGTACAGCCCCATCGCCATGCCGATGCCGAGCACGAGCCAGGCGAACGCCATCACCGCCAATGAGTGCGAGAGGCCGAGCAGGACGAGACCGGCGGCCATCGTCAGGTTCGAGACCGACAGCACCTGCCGGCCTCCGAACAGATCGATCTGCCGCCCGATGCGCGGGCCGAGCATCGCCGAGATCACCAGTGAGGCCGAGAACGCGCCAAAGATCCAGTTGGAGGAGACGCCGAGGTCGCGCGCCATGGGATCGGCGAGCAGCGCCGGCAGGTAGTAGCTGGAAGCCCAAGCCAGGGTCTGCGTGGTGCCGAGCGCCAGGATGATCGGAAGCTGGCGCTGGCTCATCTCGGTGCGATTCTGGTCTCGGTGTGCGGCGGTGTCATCGGTTGCATTTGCGGCCCGCGGCGAGAGTGCGTCAACAGCGTCCGCGACATATTCGATCTGCTGCGGACGGGAGCCTTGGTTGCGCACGGTTCGGTTCGCGCGTGGCCTTTCGCTCGTCACGAATGCACGCCATAATGGCGCATGCAATTGACCTCGCGCCTCGCGCTGATGAACTGGCTGACCGGCCAAGGGCTGACGGGCCTGCCCGAGAACGAGCTGCTCCGCGGCTTCTGCGAGCGCTGCCGCGCCGAAGGGCTGGAACTCTCGCGCGGGCTCGTCGTGATCGACACGCTGCATCCGATCTATGAGGGCCGCGGCTTCCGCTGGAGCGACCGTCCCAGCAACGAGAGCGACGCGTTCGAATACGGCTCGACCGCCGAAGGCGACGCGGCCAGGAGCTGGCGCCGCTCGGTGTTCTTCCACATGCTCGAGCACGGCAACGACGAGATGGTGATTGATCTCGCCGATGCGCCCTCAATGGATTTCTCGCAGATCGGCGAGCTCGCGGAAAAAGGCCACAAGCACTATCTCGCCTTCGTGCATCGCTTCGGCGAGAACGGCGCGCTCGGCCTGATGGATTGCCTCTATTCCTGCTGGACCACGCGCCGCGATAGCGGCTTCTCCGAACCCGAGCTCGAAGCTCTGCGCGATCTCGTGCCGGTGCTGGGGCTCGCGATCAAGTCGGCGCAGCAGGTCGACATTGCGCGAACCCTCGGCCGCGTCTATCTCGGCCGCGATGCCTCCGCGCAGGTGCTGGGCGGGCGCATCACGCGCGGCGTCACCGAGCGCATCAATGCCGTGCTGTGGTATTCGGATTTGCGCGGCTCGACCGGAATCAGCGAGAGCATCGGCCCCGACGAGATCATCCCGTTCCTCAACGACTATGCCCAGGCCGTGATCGACGCGATCCACGATGCCGGCGGCGACGTGCTGAAGCTGATCGGCGATGGCGTGCTCGCGATGTTCTGGGGGGAGGACATGTCGGACGCGCGGCGCGCTGCGCTGCGCGCCGAGCATCTGTTCCGCAAGAACGTCGCTGCGCTGAACAAGCGGCGGGAGGCCGATGGCCGTCCCACAACGTCGGCCTATATCGGCCTGCATGTCGGCGAGGTCTTTTACGGCAATATCGGCAGCGCGGATCGGCTCGACTTCACCGTCGTCGGCCCCACCGTCAACGAGGTCAGCCGCATCGCCTCGATGAGCCGTTCGGTCGACCGCGAGCTGCTGGCCTCGGCCGAGTTCTACAAGGGCCTGGACGCCACCGGCCGCCGCTACCTCGTCTCCACCGGCCGCTACGCGCTGCGCGGCATCGGACGCGCGCAGGACCTCTACACGCTCGATCCCGAGGTCGATACGAGCGAGCCGGTGACCGGGAGCTACGAGCGGTATCTGGCGAACTAGCGGCGGATCGCAGGGGCCGAGACATTGGGCGTCTTCGTTCGATCCTTGGCGGGCCATTGTTCGGAAAGCGGCGGCATCGAAGTCTCCTTGCCGGTCATGCGCTCAACGGCGACGGCGTAGACGGTGATGATGTCGAGCCGCGGGAAGAACCCCTTCGGTCGCGTCGTATCCGGCTTGCCGTATTTGGCCATCAACGTTTCGCAGAACCGCTGCTTGATGCCCGTGTCGCCCACGACCCTGATGCGGCCGAACAGGCATATGCTTCGATAGGCGAGACCGGAATCGCATTCGAACCGGCCATAGTCGAAGACACCTTCGTGCTCATCGATCTCGATGCAGACGCGGGGATCTCGCTCGATGTTTGAGCGCAGATGTCCTCGGGCGGCTGTCGTGTGGAGATACACCTCACCGTCGAGCCAGAGATAGAGGAGCGGGATACAGTAGGGAAAGCCGTCCTCGCTGACTGTCGCAAGATGGCCGGCATATCCGCGTGCCAGCATCTCCAGGATCCGCTCCTGCGACATGGCGCGGTCCTCGCGACGGATTTGCGGTGAACTCATGGTGCAAGGCGCTCCGCGCCGCGATCCGAATGAGCGGACATTTCAGGTTTCCTTGTTATCCGAAACAGGATAGAAAAATAGTGGTCTTGAGCAAAGGTCCACTTGGACCTATTGCGGCATACCACTTCTCGACGTGCGGCTCACCCTGTCGGACGAGGACCCGTGAAGAGCAGGCAGAGCTGGGCAGAACTCTATTCCTTCAGCGTCGACCGTACGGCGGAGGCGCCGGTATTCCGCCAAATCTACCTCGAGCTACGATCGGCAATTCTGTCCGGAGCGCTTCGTCCGGCGGCCAAGTTGCCCTCGACGCGCGACCTTGCGGCGCAGCTCGGCGTCTCGCGTACCGCAGTTGTTTCGGCTTTCGAGCAGCTGCTGGCCGAAGGTTATGCCTTCGGCAGGAAGGGGGCGGGGACTTACGTTGCGTCCGATCTGCCTGAACCGTTTGCCGCGGCTCACGGCCGCAAGACGCGGGCGGCACCGGCCGCGGCAGGCGCGGCCTCCTTTCACGGCCTCGGCGATTTCGTCGATGTGACGACGCAGAATGACGAGCGTCCCTTCAACCTGGGTCGCACGCTGTTGGATGCACGTAGCGCCGAATTGTGGCGCAAACTCACGGCGCGCACGCTGCGATCGTTTGAGCGACATCATCTCGGCTATGGCGATCCGCGTGGCTTGCTGGAACTGCGCAAGTCGGTTTGCGACTATCTTCGGGCCGCACGCGGCGTGCGCTGCGAGGTCGACCAGATCGTGATCACCGCCGGCACGCAGCAAGCCGTGGACATCGTCGCACGTGTCATGCCCGGGCCGGACAAGGAGGTCTGGATCGAAGACCCCGGCTATACCCTGACCCGTCTTACGCTCGCTGCGTCGGGCGCGAAGGTTTGCGCCATCCCGGTTGACCAGCACGGCGTCAACGTCACGGAAGGGATCCGCCGCGCCCCGAAGGCGCGCGCAGTTTTCATAACGGCCTCCCATCAGTTTCCGACAGGCGTTCCCCTGTCGATGGCGCGCCGCCTCGAACTTCTCGCCTGGGCCCGCGAGTCCGGCGCCTGGATCATCGAGGACGATTACGCCAGCGAATTCCGCTACGGCGGCCGTCCCCTCGCTTCGCTTCAGGGCCTGGATGAGGCCGGCCGTGTCATTTACGTCGGAACTCTCAACAAGGCGCTCTTCCCCGGACTGCGGCTTGGCTACGCCGTGCTACCACACCCGCTGGTGCGGAATTTCGTTGCCGCGCGCTATCTGATCGACCGTCAACCGTCGAGCCTCTGCCAGTCCGTTGCTGCGGCCTTCATGGAAGAGGGGCATTTCGCAGCCCACATCCGCAGAATGCGGGAAGTGTACCGCCGCCAGCGCGATACCCTCGTTGCGGCACTGAGGCGGCGCCTGGGCGACCATTTGTCGGTCGAGCCGCCGGACCAGGGCATGCACCTGGTTGCCTACACGCGACGGGGACTTTCCGACGTGAAGATCGAGCGGGCCGCTCGCGACCACGGCGTCACCGTTCGCGCGATGAGCCGCCACTATATCGAGGCGCCGGCGCAGTCGGCGCTGATGCTTGGCTTTAGCGGCTACCCGCAGCAGACCATTGCGCCGGCGGTTGCCCGACTGGCGCGGGCCATCGCCGCTGGTTGCGTACCGGACTAGCACCGCGCCGGCACTTCGTCCCCTACCATGGCCGGCTGCCGGTCCAGCGTCACTGCAGGCGACAGCCAGATCACCAGCGCCTGCACGCCGAACACGGCGGCTGCGAGATAGAGGCAGGTCTCCGCGCTCCAGAGGCCGCCGACGATCGCGCCCAGCGCCGAGCCGAGCGGGCGGGCGCCGTAGCTCATGATGTTGATGGCGGAGACGCGTCCGAGCAGGCGCGGCGGCGTCACGGACTGGCGCAGGGTCGTGGTCGAAATCACCCACAGGATCGGCCCGACGCCGAGCAGGAAGAAGCTCAAGGCCGCGAGCCAGGGCGAGGGGACCAGCACCGTCAGCGCCATCACCACCGCGGCGACGAAACCCGTGACCGGGCCAAGGCCGACCACCGTGCCGAAGGCGATGCGCTTCATCACGCGCGTGGCGAACAGTGCGCCGATCACCATGCCGACGCCGTACATCGTCAGCACGGTGCCGACGCCTGCGGCGGTCAGGCCGAGATGGCGTACCGCATAGGGCACGAACACGGCGATCTGGAGGAACCAGCCGGTGTTGAAGATGAACTGAGTGATGAACACCGGCCGCAGCAGCGGATGGTGGAACACGAAGGCCGCGCCCTCGCGGATGTCCTGGAACGGATGGCGCCGCGGCGAGGGCGTCCGGGTGGGCTCGTAGATCCCGGAGAGCAGCACGACGGCGATGGCCGAGAGCGCCGCGGCGAAGCCGAAGGCCGGGCTCGCGCCCCACCAGCCAACCAGCGCGCCGCCGAGCGCAGGCCCGCTTGCAAAGGCGATGGTGCGGGCGAGCTCGATGCGGGCATTTGCCGACGGCAACAGCTCCGCGCTCACCAGCGAGGGCACCAGGGCCGGCGCCGCCACGCTGTAGACGACCGTGCCGCATACGGCGGCAAAGCCGAGCAGAGCGAGCAGCGGCAAATTGAGGGCGCCAAGTGTGAGCAGCAGCACGATGGCCGCCAGCGCGACCGCGCGCAGCGCTTCGGCACCCGCCATCAGCGAGCGGCGGGAGATGCGGTCGGCGAGCAGGCCGGCCGGAATGGCGAACAGGACAAAGGGCAGGGTGAGGGCGGTCTGGAGCAGGCCGGTCTGGCCTTCCGCAACACCCAGCGTGAGCACGGCGACGATGGGGGCCGCGGCCAGTGCGATCTGCTCGGCCGATTGCGCCGCCAAGTTGGACCAGGCGAGGCGGTTGAAGGTGTCGGGGAGGCGAAGCGGGTTTGACATGGCGCATTTCCTGCAAAGTCGCGTTGCCGCCAGTATCCGCCCCCGAGGACGGCCAAACCCACCCGCTTCCCGACAGGGCGGCGAATAACCGCCGCGCCGGGAACTCATGCGGCTAGATGCAGTTGCAAATGAGTTGCAATAAGCTTCGACTTCGGTATTCTTCTGCTATGGATGCCCGCTCACCCGATTTGACCCAAGATGCCGCCGGCTGGCGCACTGATGCGCCTGCTACCAAGAGCCTCGCCGAGGTGAACGCCACGATCGCCGTCCCCACGGCGGGGGTGTGGTGGCGGCGGTTGCTTGCCTTTGTCGGGCCCGGCTACCTAGTCTCGGTCGGCTACATGGACCCCGGCAACTGGGCGACCGACCTCGCCGGAGGGTCGAAGTTCGGCTACACGCTACTTTCGGTCATCCTGCTCTCGAATTTGATGGCGATCCTGCTCCAGTCGCTGGCGGCTCGGCTCGGCATCGTCACCGACCGCGACCTCGCGCAGGCCTGCCGCGCGACCTATTCGCCGGCGGTGAACTTCCTGCTCTGGCTCGCCTGCGAGGCGGCGATCATCGCCTGCGATCTCGCCGAGGTCATCGGCACAGCGATCGCGCTCAAACTGCTGTTCGGCATTCCGCTGATCGGCGGCGCGCTGCTGGCTGCGCTCGATGCGTTCCTGCTGCTGCTCCTGATGAACCGCGGCTTTCGCTTCCTCGAAGCGTTCGTCATCGCGATGCTTGTCGTGATCGCGGTCTGCTTCCTGGTCCAGATCGTGGCCGCGGCGCCGCCGGTGGCGGAAGTCCTGCACGGCTTCATGCCGAAGACCGAGATCTTCACAAATCCGGAAATGCTCTACATCGCGATCGGCATCATCGGCGCGACCGTGATGCCGCATAATCTCTATCTGCACTCCTCGATCGTGCAGACGCGCGCCTATGAGCGCAACGACACCGGCCGGCGCGAGGCGATCAAATGGGCGACGACGGATTCGACCATCGCCCTGATGCTGGCACTGTTCATCAATGCAGCGATCCTTGTCGTGGCAGCCGCGACCTTCCACAAGAGCGGCCATTCCGACGTCGCCGAGATCGGCCAGGCCTTCGAGTTGTTGTCGCCGCTGCTCGGCCTCGGTATCGCCTCGACGCTGTTTGCGATTGCGCTGCTCGCCTCGGGCCTGAACTCGACGGTGACGGCGACGCTTGCCGGCCAGATCGTGATGGAGGGGTTTCTCGACCTGCGTTTGCCGAGCTGGGCGCGGCGCTTGCTGACGCGCGGCATCGCCATCGTGCCGGTGATCGTCGTCACCGCGATCTATGGCGAGCGCGGCACGGCCGATCTGCTGGTGTTCAGCCAGGTCGTGCTGTCGATGCAGCTGCCCTTTGCGGTGATCCCGCTGGTCCGTTTCGTCTCCGACCGCCGCAAGATGGGGAAGTTCGCGATACCCACGTCAGTCGCCGCGCTCGCGTGGATCGTCGCGGGCGTGATCGTGGTTCTGAACGTGAAGCTGCTGGTGGATACGCTGTTCGGGTGAGTGTTCGCCCAACACACCGCCGTCGTCGCCCGGCTTGACCGGGCGACCCAGTATTCCAGAGACGGTTGTGATTGAGCCGAGAAGCCGCGGCGTACTGGATGCCCCGGTCAAGCCGGGGCATGACAGCGAGCTAATCCTGCGGCTCTGACGTCGCGTCACCTTGCGCATCGATGCGCAGCCAGCCTGACGGCGCGAGGCGCTGCTGCGGCAGGAAGCGGGCCTTGTAGTCCATCTTCTTGGAGCCTTCGATCCAGTAGCCGAGGTAGACGTAGGGCAGGCCCTGACGTCGCGCCCGTGCGATATGGTCGAGGATCATGAAGGTCCCCATCGACCGGCTGACCTGGCTCGGCTCGAAGAACGAATAGACCATCGACAGGCCGTCGCTGAGCACATCGGTCAGCGCCACCGCGATCAGCTCCTCACCGCGGCCGGTGATGCCGCTGTCGGGGCCGCGCTTGCGGTACTCGATGATGCGGGTCTCGACATGGCTGTCCTCGACCATCATGGCGTAGTCGAGCACGGTCATGTCGGCCATGCCGCCATGGCGGTGGCGGGAGTCGAGATAGGCGCGGAACACCGAATATTGCTCGGAGGTCGGCACCGCACTGCGCTGCTCGCCGATGATGTCGGCGTTGCGCGCGATGACTTTCCGGAAGTTGCGGGAGGGGCGGAACTCGTTGGCGACCACCCGGACCGAGACGCAGGCGCGGCACTGGTCACAGGCCGGCCGGTAGGCGATCGACTGGCTGCGGCGGAACCCGCCATGGGTCAGGAGGTCGTTGAGGTCACCTGCGCGCTCCCCCACGAGGTGCGTAAACACCTTGCGCTCATGCCGGCCCGGCAGATACGGGCAGGGAGAGGGCGCCGTGAGGTAAAATTGGGGGGTGTCGCGCGAGTGCTGGGTCAAGGGACGTCGTGGGCCTCCAAAGTGGGCATTAACATCGCGCTACGAAGGCCCCCGGTCAATCGGTCTACTCGGCAGATCAGATCAGTCAGTTTAGTCGGTCCTGGTTGATAGGTTCTTGATCATCAGGCTCTCAGTAGGTCCTTGCGGCCTGCGGGACGGGCGCGCGGACGGAATTGTTGATCACGACCGTTCCCAGCACGACATCATGCAGCAGGCGCCGGCGGCCGTTGAATAGCCCAACCAGCACCACGAAAGGTGTCAGGAACGAGACCGTCACCCAGAACAGCACGGCATGGGTGGCGCCGAGCACGAAATAGCCGGGCGCGCCGTACCAGGTGCGCAACTCCAGATCCATCAAGCGCATGCCGATCGTCGCGGACGACGGACCGCCGATGCAGGCACCATAATAGACGATGGCCCAAACAACGGAGGCCGGCCAGGCCAGCCAGAACAGCGCCCAGCCGATGCCGAGCGTGACGATGCCAAACAGCGCGATGAAGATGTAGCCGAGGATCACGGGAACGGAGATCACGACCATGTCGATCAGGAACGCGAACGCCCGCCGCGTTGCCACGCCACGGAACAATTCCGGGTGCAGATAGGGATCGAAGGCGTGCGGTTGCATGGCGCCGTCATTGCGCCAGGCATTGCCCGAGTCCGAATACGACATAGTCCGTTCTCCCAAGGGAAACTCCCGTGGCAGGACATGGGAACAAGTCATCCCCGTGCCAAGGGCGTGCGGGCGTCAACAAGCCGAAATATTCCGGCAATTCGGGGGCGGGGCTGTTACCGCTGTCGTTCAGGGAGGGCGTCGTAGGGTAGGCAAAGGCGCGTTGGCGCCGTGCCCACCATCGTTCCGCGATCGCTAGCTGGCATGGTGGGCACGCTTCGCCTTCGCTCTTCGAGCTACGGCGGACAAGCCGCTTGGCCCATCCCGCGATACCTTACGTTTGGCTCCGCAGCTTCTCCGCCACCTTCGGCGCAAAATAGCTGAGCACGCCGTCGGCGCCGGCGCGCTTGAACGCCAACAGGCTCTCCATCATCGCGCGCTCGCCGTCGAGCCAGCCATTGTTGGCGGCCGCTGCGATCATCGCGTATTCGCCGGAGACCTGGTAGGCGAAGGTCGGCATCGCAAAGGTGTCCTTCACGCGCCGGACCACGTCGAGATAGGGCATGCCGGGCTTCACCATCACCATGTCGGCGCCCTCGGAGATGTCGAGATCGACCTCGCGCAGCGCCTCGTCGGTGTTGGCGCTGTCCATCTGGTAGGTGCGCTTGTCGCCGGTCAGCGTCTTGGCCGAACCGATGGCGTCGCGGAACGGGCCGTAGAAGGCGGAGGCGTACTTTGCCGCATAGGCCATGATCTGCACGTCGAGCAGGCCAGAGCGGTCCAGCCCCTCGCGGATCGCGGCGACGCGGCCGTCCATCATGTCGGACGGCGCGATGATGTCGCAGCCGGCTTCGGCCTGAACCAGCGCCTGACGCACGAGCACCGCGACCGTCTCGTCGTTCAAAATCTTGCCGTCGGAGATCAGGCCGTCATGGCCGTGGCTGGTGAAGGGATCGAGCGCGACGTCGCAGAGGATGCCGATGTCGGGAAACTCCTTCTTGATCGCGCGCACCGCCTGGCAGACCAGGTTGTTCGGATTGGTCGCCTCGGAGCCTTCCTCGTCGCGCAGGGACGGGTCGGTGTAGGGAAACAGCGCGAGGCAGGGGATGGTGAGCTTCATGGCGCGCTCGGCCTCGCGCACGGCCTGGTCGACGCTGAGGCGGTCGACGCCCGGCATCGAGGCGATCTGCTCGCGCTTGTTGTCGCCGTCGATCAGGAACAGCGGCCAGATCAAGTCGTCGGTGGTGAGCACGTTCTCGCGCACCATGCGCCGGGCCCATTCGGCTTTGCGGTTGCGGCGCGGGCGGACGGTCAGATCGAGGGCAGGGGAGGCACTGGCGCCATCCCGGCGCGAAACCTCGCGCAATTCGATCGGACGTCCGTATTTGATCGCCATCATTCTTCCTCCGGCTGGAATTATTCTTATACCAGCTCGCATGGTTCCCGCCACCGCGGCTTGACCTGCCGCAAGGCAAAATTGAAGTCACTCGGGCAGCCGATTGATTTTGCGGGGCGAAGCAGCCAGAAGGGGACCATGTCCGAAATCTCCACCCGCGATGCGGCCCGCGACGGCGCCAGTGCCAGGGACGCCGCCAGAGACAACGCCAGAGACAACGCGATGTCGGTGGCGGCGATCTCGTCGGAGCGCCCCGAGTCCGACGACAATGTCTGGACGCGCCGGCTCGTGCTGTTCCTGCGCGTGATGGCGCTGCTGTCGATTCTGAAGGGCCTCTATCACTGGGCCCAGGTCACCGGCTTCGTCGGCGGCGAGGACGAGGCGTTCGAGAACCAGTCGATGGCCTGGCAGGCCGCCACTGTCTATTTCGCTGTGATCGAGCTCGTTG
Organism: Bradyrhizobium sp. LA6.1; assembly: GCF_040547805.1. Lineage (NCBI taxonomy): Bacteria > Pseudomonadati > Pseudomonadota > Alphaproteobacteria > Hyphomicrobiales > Nitrobacteraceae > Bradyrhizobium > Bradyrhizobium sp. LA6.1. The sequence goes on from NZ_JBEPQK010000009.1 coordinate 146,203, forward strand.
CCGCGGTCGGCCTCTGGCTTGCGACGCCCTGGGGCGCGGTGGTCTGGCTGACGACCGTGGTGTCGATGGCGGTGATCGAACTGATGTTCCCGGGCATCTACGGCGGCAGCCTGATCGTCGTCGGTGTCGAAGCCTTCATGCTCGCCGCCTATCTCGCGCTCGCCTGGATGGCCGCGCGCGAGCGGCCGCCGTAGCGCGCTTACGATTTCAACGCACACTCACACTCTCTCGTGCCCCGGACGCAGCGCAGCACGCAGTGTTGCGCTGCTGAGCCGGGGCCCAGCTCTCCACGATCTCGGTTGCGGCTTCTGGGTCCCGGCTCTTCGCTCCGCTTCGCTGCGCTTGTCCGGGACACGAGAGCGGCATTTCCGAAGTCGTGGCTTGGTTGACCGATGGTTGCCTAAAATTCGAGGTAACTTTTCATTGACTCCGTGCATTCCGCCACAGCTCTTACGCGCCCGTTTCGAAACGGGGCGGCCCTGTACTGGAATGCGACAGAGGTGGCGGACGGAGGGTGAACAGGACCTTGCGAGGGTCAACAGACGGTTGCGAAAAGCCCTTGTGACACAGGCTTAATCCGCAATTCACTGTCTTAAATTCATGATCTCTTTATTCTCTTATTTAAGCCGATCTTCAAACGCCCCCCTTAAGTTGCACCTATCAGACGGAGCACAAGTTTCGTCGAATGAGTGTCGATAAAAACGACAACAGGGGAAGTGTCATGATGAAAGCCGTCGCAACTGCGGCAGATACCGCAGAGCGCGTCTCCGGCCAGCAGGGTTCGGTGCAGTCGCTCTATCTGGAAGCTTTGACTCTGGTGGAGCGGCTGCATCGCCGGCTCCTCGACGTCATCAAGGATGAATTCGATCGCCGCGGCCGTGCGGACATCAACTCGGTCCAGGCGCTCCTGCTCTACAACATCGGCGACAAGGAGCTGACCGCGGGCGAGCTGCGCACGCGCGGTTACTATCTCGGCTCCAACGTCTCCTACAATCTGAAGAAGCTCGTCGAGCTCGGCTTCCTCGATCATCAGCGCTCGCGCGTCGATCGCCGCTCGGTGCGCATCCGCCTGACCCCGCAGGGCCAGGAAGTCCGCCGCATCGTCGACTCCCTCTACCAGAAGCACGTCAAGACGGTGGAGCAGGTCGGCGGTATCTCGGGCGAGGAGTTCTCGACCCTCAACAAGTCGCTGCACCGCCTCGAGCGGTTCTGGACCGACCAGATCCTGTATCGTCTCTGAGTTCTTTGCGACGGGACTTGGCCAAGCCGGCCCATAACAAGACCGGCAAGCCTCCCGAACGTGCCTGACCTCCCCAAGCGCGCCGGCCCGGCTTTGCCCGGACCGGTGCGTTTTGTCGTTTCGCGACTGCGAAATAATGACCCGGCCGGGCGGAACCAGTTCCCCGCACCGCAGTTGTTACTGCGGATCGGAGGATGCGATGCTGGTCGAGCGCGGGCTTCAGGCAATGAACGTCGAACTCGTGAGCGACGCCTATGCCATCGCAGCGAATTACCTCCGCCGCTCCGGCGCGATTCCCGACACGCTGGTCACCAACGAAAGCCTGCTCGAGATCATCATCAAGCTGCTCCAGCACGGCGAGCTCAACAAGATCAGGCTCGCCAACAAGGCGATCGCCCGCTTCGAGACGCAATCCGGGGCCCGCGCGGTTGCCTGATCAAAACTCCCAAAATTCGACAGAACCAGAGGGTGACATGGAAGCTGCCATCGACCGCATCATGCAGACCTATGACCTGCTCGCGAACCGCACGTCCGCGGCGAGCGCGGAGGCGCGGGCCAAGGTCACGAACTATCTCAATACGTTGATGGAAGCCGGCGAGAAGGACACCCACAGGTTGACGGTGTGCGGACTGACCTATCTGCGCCAGCTCGACGGCAGCGTCGATCCCGTGAAGGCGGGGTATACCGGGCTGTAGGGGGGCAGGTCCGGCCCGCACGGATTTTAAGGTCCAAATCGGACCCTTTAGGACTGATCGGGGCGGACGGTTCAAGCAGCCGTCCTCTTGCCCGGATCCTTCAATCCCCACCATATCTTGCATAAATATCAGGCCTGACCCGCAAATACTTGGCCGGGGGCGGGTGATGTGGTAGATCGCGCTCGCCGCTTCCGATCGCCACACCAGACCGCCCGTAGCCCGCCAAAAGGCTGCGGCGGTGGAGATATTCGCAAGATGACCTCAGCCAGAACCGCCTCCGCGCCCGACTCGTTTTTCACCGCCTCGCTCGACCAGGCCGACCCGGAAATCGCCGCCGCCATCAAGGGCGAGCTCGGCCGGCAGCGCCATGAGGTCGAGCTGATCGCCTCCGAGAACATCGTCAGCCGTGCTGTGCTGGAAGCGCAGGGTTCGGTGATGACCAACAAGTACGCGGAGGGTTATCCGGGCGCGCGCTACTATGGCGGTTGTGAGTGGGTCGACGTCGCCGAGAACCTCGCGATCGATCGCGCCAAGAAGCTGTTCGGCGCCAACTTCGCCAACGTGCAGCCGAACTCCGGCAGCCAGATGAACCAGGCGGTGTTCCTGGCGCTGCTGCAGCCCGGCGACACCTTCATGGGCCTCGACCTCGCGGCCGGCGGCCATCTCACCCACGGCTCGCCCGTCAACATGAGCGGCAAGTGGTTCAAGGCTGCGCACTACACCGTGCGCCGCGAGGACCAGATCATCGACATGGACGCGGTCGCCAAGCAGGCCGAAGAGGTCAAGCCCAAGCTGATCGTCGCCGGCGGCTCGGCCTATTCGCGTGCCTGGGACTTCAAGCGTTTCCGCGAGATCGCGGACAGCGTCGGCGCGTACCTCCTGGTCGACATGGCGCACTTCGCCGGTCTGGTCGCCGGCGGCGTGCATGCCTCGCCCGTGCCGTATGCCCACGTCACCACCACCACTACGCACAAGTCGCTGCGCGGTCCGCGCGGCGGCCTGATTCTCTCGAACGACGAGGCGCTCGCCAAGAAGCTCAACTCGGCGATCTTCCCGGGCCTGCAGGGTGGGCCCCTGATGCATGTGATCGCGGCGAAGGCGGTCGCCTTCTGCGAGGCGCTGCGTCCGGACTTCAAGATCTATGCAAGGAACGTCGTCGAGAACGCCAAGGCACTGGCCGAGGCGATGAAGAGCCACGGGTTCGATATTGTCTCCGGCGGCACCGATAACCATCTGATGCTGGTCGACCTCAGGCCGAAGGGCCTGAAGGGCAACGTCTCGGAGAAGGCGCTGGTCCGCGCCGCCATCACCTGCAACAAGAACGGCATTCCGTTCGACCCCGAAAAGCCCTTCGTCACCTCGGGCCTGCGTCTCGGCACCCCGGCGGCGACGACCCGCGGCTTCGGCGTCGCCGAATTCCAGCAGGTCGGCGGCATGATCGCCGAGGTCCTGAACGCGATCGCGCAGTCCGACGACGGCAAGGCGCCGCTGGTCGAAGCCGCGATCAAGGAGCGGGTCAAGGCGCTCACCGATCGGTTCCCTATCTATCAGTAAGGTCTAGGGTAAACGGATGCGCTGCCCGAACTGCAACAGTCTCGATACGCAGGTAAAGGACTCGCGTCCGACTGAGGATTCTTCTGTGATCCGCAGGCGGCGCGTGTGTGTCGCCTGCAATTTCCGCTTCACCACTTTCGAGCGCGTGCAGCTGCGCGAGCTCACGGTGATCAAGCGCAACGGCCGCCGCGTGCCGTTCGACCGCGACAAGCTGATGCGCTCGGTGTCGATCTCCTTGCGCAAGCGGCAGGTCGAGCCGGAGCGGGTCGAGAAGATGGTCTCCACCATCGTCCGCGAGCTCGAGACCGGCGGCGAGGCCGAAATCTCCTCCGAGGTGATCGGCGAGACCGTGATGGAGCATCTGCGCACGCTCGACGACGTCGCCTATGTCCGCTTCGCCTCCGTCTACCGCAATTTCCGCGAGGCCAAGGATTTCGCCGACGTGCTCGGCGAGCTCTCCGGTGAGGAGGAAGCGCGGCTCGCCGCGATCCGCAAATGATCTTCCGGATCCTGGAGGATCAGTTCGCGCAGAAGGCCCGCGAGTCCAAGGACGCCGATCGCCGCTTCATGCAGCTGGCGCTGGCGCTGGGCAAGCGCGGGCAGGGGCGCACCTGGCCCAATCCTGCCGTGGGCGCTGTCATCGTCAAAGACGGGGTCATCATCGGCCGCGGCTGGACGCAGCCAGGCGGGCGACCGCATGGCGAGCCCGAAGCGCTGCGCCGGGCCGGCGAGGCCGCGCGAGGCGCCGCGCTCTATGTCACGCTGGAGCCGTGCTCGCATTTCGGCAAGTCGCCGCCTTGCGCAGACGCGGTGATTGCCGCCGGCATCACGCGGGTGGTCGCGGCGATCGAGGATCCCAATCCGGAAGTCGCGGGCCAGGGTCATGCGCGCTTGCGCGCCGCCGGCATCACGGTGGATGTGGGTCTGTGTGCGGCAGAGGCCGCGTTCGACCACGCCGGGCATTTCCGCCGCATCCGTAACAAGCGCCCTCATGTGATCCTGAAGCTCGCGGTCTCGCCTGACGGCAAGATCGGTGGGGCTGGCGGCAAGCCCCTTGCGATCACGGGCGAGGCCGTGCGTAATCGCGTACATCTGCTCCGCGCACAGAGCGACGCCATCCTGGTCGGCATCGGCACGGTGCTGGCGGATGATCCGCAGCTCAACTGTCGCCTGCCGGGCATGGAAGCGCGTTCTCCCATACGCGTCGTGCTCGACCAGAATCTGCGCATTTCGGCCGCGAGCCAGCTTGGTCGTTCCGCGCGGGAGACGCCACTCTGGGTGATCGGCTCCGAGCTTGCGGAAGCCGCCGCTGCCACGCGGCTCGGAGCGGCCGGCGCTCAGATCATCCGCGTACCGCCGGGAAACGCTTCCGGGCTTGATCTTTCGGCCGTGTTGCATGTGCTGGCGGAGAAAGGCATCACGCGGCTGATGGTCGAGGGCGGCAGCCGCGTTGCGGCGTCCTTCGTCGCGGCTGACCTCGCCGACGAGATCTGGCTGTTCCGCGGAGCGGAAGAGGTCGGCCCAGGCGGCGTCGATGCGCTCGATGCATTGCCCCTGTCGAAAATCACGCAGTCGCAGGCCTATAAGGTTCATGCTAGCGAGACATTCGGCAAGGATACTCTCACCATCTACGAGCGCTCGTAATGTTCACTGGCATTGTCACCGATATCGGCGAGATCGTCGGCTTCACGCCAACAGCGCAGGGCCAGTTGCACAGGCTGCGCATCGCTTGCCGCTACGATCAGACCACCATCGCCGACGGCGCCTCGATCGCCTGCAACGGCGTCTGCCTGACGGTGGTTGCTTCCGGCGTCGAAGGCGGCAGAACCTGGTTCGACGTCGATGCCGCCGCCGAGACGCTGGCGCTGACAACTGCAAAGCACTGGAAGGTCGGCACGAGGCTCAATCTCGAGCGCGCGCTCAAGATCGGCGACGAGCTCGGCGGCCATATCGTCGCCGGCCATGCCGACGGTGTCGCTACCCTCGTCAGTCGCGAGGACCTGCCCGACATGGCGCGGTTCGAGCTCTCGACCACGCGGGAGCTCGCGCGCTTCATCGCCACCAAGGGCTCGATCACGCTCGACGGCGTGTCCCTGACGGTCAATACGGTGAGAGACGTGACCTTTTCGGTGCTGATCATCCCGCATACGCTGACGGTCACGACGATCGGCGGCTGGAAAGCGGGCGCCGAGGTCAATATCGAGGTCGATCTGATGGCCCGCTATGCAGCGCGGCTGACAGAAATGAAGTGACGGCGGAGCCGTTATTCCGGGATGGTCCGAAGGACCAGACCACAGGTGCGCAATTGCGCACCGGGGAATCTCGAGATTCCGGGCTCGATGCTTCGCATCGCCCCGGAATGACAGTGTCTTTGAACTTGGCTTACATGCGTCCGGCGACTACATAGCGCCGACCTCTGTAGAACGGATTTAGACGATGGCAGACGCGCGACGCGCACCCCTGAAGGACCAGACCGACATTTCCGGCGCACGCGCGCTGATTGTCGAGGCGCGGTTCTATGACGATCTCCAGGATGCGCTTCTGGACGGCGCGGTGACCGAGCTGAAGGCAGCCGGTCTGACGCATGACGTCATCACGGTTCCCGGCGCACTGGAAATCCCGGCGGCGGTCGCCATCGCGATCGATGCCGCGGCGGCGAACGGCAAGCCCTATGACGCGGTGATCGCGCTCGGCTGCGTGATCCGTGGCGACACCATCCATTTCGAGATCGTCTCGCAGGAATCCTCGCGCGCGCTGATGGATCTTGCGGTTTCGCGAAAGCTGCCGCTGGGCAACGGCATCCTCACTGTCAACACCGAGGCGCAGGCCTGGGCGCGGGCGCGCGCCAGCGAGCTCAACAAGGGCGGCGATGCCGCGCGCGCCGCGCTTGCGATGCTGCGCATCAAGCGCCGGCTGGCGCGGGCTTGATCATGGCCGATCACAGCAAAAAGCCGCCGGCTGGCACCGAGAAGAAAGCGAACCGGCGCGGTGCGGCGCGGCTCGCGGCCGTGCAGGCGCTGTATCAGATGGACATCGCCGGCGCCGGCATCAACGACATCTTTGCCGAATTCGAGAGCCACTGGCTCGGCAACGAGGTCGAGGGCGATACTTACCTGCCGGCGGAAGCGGCCTTCTTTCGCGACGTGGTCTCCGGCGTCGTGCGCGACCAGAAGATGCTCGATCCCCTGATCGACGAGGCGCTGTCGAAGGGCTGGCCGCTGAAGCGGATCGAGGCCATCCTGCGCGCGGTGCTGCGGGCAGGGGCCTATGAGCTCCAGCATCGCAAGGACGTGCCGGGCCGCGTCGTCGTGTCAGAATATGTCGACGTTGCGAATGCATTCGTCGACCGCGAGGAGACCGGCATGGTCAACGCCGTGCTCGACCAGATCGGCCGCCAGTTCCGCGGCGACGAGTTCGGGCGGGGGTAGTTATCCACGAGGGCGGTGAAGAGATGCGATGCGGCTGCCCCATACTCCGCCGTCATCACCCGCGAAGGCGGGTGATCCAGTACACCGCGGCGGTCGTAATTCGTCGCTGCCGTCTCGGCGTACTGGATCGCCCAGTCAAGCCGGGCGATGACAGCATTGGGTGTGGCTAAGGCCGATGGCAGACTCTCAAAACCCCTCCGCCGAAGACTCCCTGATCGCGCGTTATTTCAAGCCGCTGGCGACTGACCCCGGTGCGTTCGGGCTGGTCGATGATGCCGCGGTGTTGTCCCCGTCCGGCGACGACATCGTGGTCACCACCGATGCCGTCGTCGAAGGCGTGCATTATCTTGCAACCGATCCGCCCGACACCATCGCGCGCAAGGCGCTGCGGGTGAACCTGTCCGATCTCGCCGCCAAGGGCGCGGCGCCCGCCGGCTTCGTGTTGACGCTGGCGCTGCGCAGCAAGGAGGATGGCTGGCTCAGGCCGTTCGCGGACGCGCTCGGCGAGGACGCCAAGACCTTTGCGTGCCCACTGCTTGGCGGCGACACGGTGTCGACGCCGGGGCCGCAGATGATCTCGATCACCGCCTTCGGCCGCGTGCCGAAGGGACGGATGGTCGGCCGTACCGGCGCGCGGCCGGGCGACCGCATCCTGGTGACGGGAACGATCGGCGACGCCGCGCTCGGCCTCGATGTGCTCACAGGCGGCGCCGCGGCCGGGGCGCTCGCGTCCGAACCGCAAGCGAAGGAGATGCTGGTCTCACGCTATCGCGTGCCGCAGCCGCGCAATGTGCTGGCGCAGGCCGTGCGCGACCACGCGACGGCCGCGATGGATGTCTCCGACGGACTCGCCGGCGATCTGGCGAAACTCTGTGCAGCGTCGGGCGTCTCGGCCACGGTTGACGTCGCGAACGTGCCGCTCTCGGCTGCTGCGGCCGGCCTGATCGCGCGCAACGCTATTTGCGTTGAGACGCTGCTTGCCGGCGGCGACGATTACGAGGTGCTGTGCACGGTGCCGCCGACGCAAAGTGAGGCGCTGATTGCCGCAGGGCAGGCGGCGGGCGTGGCCGTCACGGCGATCGGCACGATCGTCGCGGGCCGCGAACGGCCGCGCTTTTTGGACGGGCAAGGCCAGGAACTGACCTTGAGGCGCCTGTCTTACAGCCACTTCTGAATTCAAGTCCGCCCCGAACCCTGATCTGTCCTGGCTTTTCCCGGTCGCGGGTTGGCGCAATCCTGGCGACAGCAAGCGGCTGTATCAGCGCCATAGCTACCAAAGCAGCCAATGGACATGATTCGATGACGGCGGCCGTTTCGAGTTTAAGCGAGGCGCGGACTGTTTCCGGGAAGGAGTGCGGAAGCTGCACGCTCTGCTGCAAGGTTTACAACGTGGTCGAGCTCGGCAAGGCCGCCGGCAAGTGGTGCTCGCATTGCAAGCCCGGCCGAGGCTGCACGATCCACGACAAACTGCCGAGCGAGTGCGCGGCGTTCAATTGTCTCTGGAAAACCGAGCCGACGATGTCCATGCAATGGAAGCCCGATCAGTCGAAGATGGTGCTCACTTTGCACCCCGAGACCAACAACATCCAGGTCGTGGTCGATCCCGGCCTGCCATCGGCCTGGACGCGGCAGCCTTATCACGGCCAGTTGCGCTTGTTGTCGAAGAGCAACATGCCGAAAGGCCATCTCGTGGTAGTGTTCGTCAATGAGCTGGCGACGCTCATCCTGCCCGACCAGGATGTGCAGCTCGGCAGCCTCACACGCGAGCAGGTCGTTTCGGTGACGCACGAGGTCGGCCCGAATGGCGGCGTCTACGAGGTCAAGATCTTCAACCGGCGTACAACAGCCGACGGGCAGACCCTGGAAATGGCGTCAGCCTCTCGCCATCCCGTGAGGGCGATGGCCTAGGCGTGGCCCAGGCCAAGCCTCGCCCGGTTCTGAGGTCGCCTCCCGGTGCTGCGCCAGGCCGGCGGCCAAGCGCTCGGGATTAGGTCTAAATACTTGCCGAGATCGGCTTTTTCGGCCTCATCCGGCGTTGCACCCTCAATTTGATTTTGGCAAGCTTGTGACCGACCAGGGCCACACCTTCGTGCAAGGGGCGGCCCTGTTCAAATAAGGGCGCCCACCGCATGACGGAAAAACAAAAGGCGCCGGGGGTACGTACATCAAGGATCTGAGGCAAAAATCACATGACAGCATTATGGTTGATAGTGCTCTGCGGAGTGCTTTCCATCGTCTACGCGATCTGGGCGACGTCTTCGGTGTTGAGTGCGGATGCGGGGTCACCGCGCATGCAGGAAATTGCAGGCGCAGTCGCTGAAGGCGCACAGGCGTATCTGCGGCGCCAGTATACGACGATCGGTATTGTCGGCGTCGTCATCTTCGTCCTGCTTGTCTATTTCCTTGGTCTCTACGTCGGCATCGGCTTCTTGATCGGCGCCGTCCTGTCGGGGGCGGCCGGCTTCATCGGCATGAACGTCTCGGTTCGCGCCAATGTGCGCACCGCCCAGGCAGCGACCACGTCGCTTGCCGGCGGCCTCGAGCTCGCCTTCAAGGCAGGCGCCATCACGGGCATGCTGGTGGCGGGTCTCGCGCTGCTCGGCGTGACCCTCTATTTCGGCTTCCTGGTGCACTCGCTGAAACTCGCGCCCGATAGCCGTCTCGTGGTCGACGCCCTGGTGGCGCTCGGCTTCGGTGCCTCGCTGATCTCGATCTTCGCCCGTCTCGGCGGCGGCATCTTCACCAAGGGTGCGGACGTCGGCGGCGACCTCGTCGGCAAGGTCGAGGCCGGCATCCCCGAGGACGATCCGCGCAACCCGGCCACCATTGCCGACAATGTCGGTGACAACGTGGGCGACTGCGCCGGCATGGCTGCCGACCTGTTCGAGACCTATGCGGTGACTGCGGTCGCCACCATGGTGCTCGCGGCGATCTTCTTCGCCAAGACGCCGATCCTCATGAACATGATGACGCTGCCGCTCGCCATCGGCGGCATCTGCATCATCACCTCGATCATCGGCACCTTCTTCGTGAAGCTCGGGCCGAGCCAGTCGATCATGGGCGCGCTCTACAAGGGCCTGATCGCAACCGGCATCCTGTCGCTGATCGGCATCGCCGGCGTGATCTACTATCTGATCGGCTTCGGCAAGCTCGACGGCGTCGACTACACCGGCATGTCGCTGTTCCAATGCGGCATCGTCGGCCTCGTCGTCACCGCGCTGATCATCTGGATCACCGAATACTACACCGGCACCGACTATCGGCCGGTGAAGTCGATCGCCCAGGCGTCGGTGACCGGTCACGGCACCAACGTGATCCAGGGTCTCGCCGTCTCGATGGAAGCGACCGCGCTGCCCGCGATCGTCATCATCGCCGGCATCCTGGTCACCTACAGCCTGGCGGGCCTGTTCGGCATCGCGATCGCGACGGCCACCATGCTGGCGCTGGCCGGCATGGTCGTCGCCCTCGACGCCTTCGGCCCGGTCACCGACAACGCCGGCGGCATCGCCGAGATGGCGGGCCTGCCGAAGGAGGTGCGCAAGTCGACCGACGCGCTCGATGCGGTCGGCAACACCACCAAGGCGGTGACGAAGGGCTACGCGATCGGTTCCGCCGGTCTCGGTGCCCTCGTGCTGTTCGCGGCCTACAACCAGGACCTCAAGTTCTTCGTTGCGGACTCCGCGCACCATCCGTACTTCGCCGGCGTCAATCCGGACTTCTCGCTCAACAACCCCTACGTGGTTGTGGGCCTGCTGTTCGGCGGCCTCTTGCCATATCTGTTCGGCGCGATGGGCATGACTGCGGTCGGTCGCGCGGCAAGCGCGATCGTCGAGGAGGTGCGCCGGCAGTTCCGCGAAAAGCCGGGCATCATGCAGGGCACCGACAAGCCGGATTACGGCAAGGCGGTCGACCTGCTGACCAAGGCGGCGATCAAGGAGATGATCATCCCCTCGCTGCTGCCGGTGCTGTCGCCGATCTTCGTCTACTTCGTGATCTATGCGATCGCGGGTGGCGGCCCGGCCGGCAAGTCGGCTGCGTTCTCCGCGGTGGGCGCGATGTTGCTCGGCGTGATCGTGACGGGCCTGTTCGTCGCGATCTCCATGACCTCGGGCGGCGGCGCCTGGGACAACGCCAAGAAGTACATCGAGGACGGTCACTTCGGCGGCAAGGGCTCTGATGCCCACAAGTCCGCAGTGACCGGCGACACCGTCGGCGATCCCTACAAGGACACGGCCGGCCCCGCGGTGAACCCGATGATCAAGATCACCAACATCGTGGCCTTGCTGCTGCTGGCGATCCTCGCGCACTGAGCGGCGCAACGACACAAGACAAAACCCCGCGGCGCGAGCCGCGGGGTTTTTGTTTTGGTGGGCCGGAGCCTCTCAACGCGTCATTCCGATAGCGGCCTCACCCTCGCTGTCATCGCCCGCGAAGGCGGGCGATCCAGTATTCCAGAGACAGCGGCGTAATGCGGAGAAGCCGCGGCGTACTGGATTCCCCGCCTTCGCGGGGAATGACAGCAGTAGGTGCGGCCGTTATCCCCCCGCGCCAACGGCTCGTGTGAACGCCTACTGCACGTCCATCTGCAGGCCTTCCTTCTGGATGATGCCGGCGAACTTCTTCGTCTCGGCGTCCACGAAGTCGGCGAACTGCTGCGGCGTGCCGTAGTCGGCGCGGGCGCCCATGGCGGAGATGTTCTTCTTGATGTCGTCGCGCTCCAGCATCGCCTTGACCTGAAGATTGAGCGCTTCCAGCACGGCGGGCTGCACACCCTTCGGCAGGAACACCGAGAACCACGACGACACGTCGAAATTGGCCAGCTCCGGCGCGCTCTCGCGCATGGTCGGCAGGTTCGGCGCGAGGTCGCTGCGGTCGGTCGTGGTGACGCAGAGGCCGGTGAGGGTGCCGTTCTGCACCTGCGGCAGGCTCGGATAGAGATTGTCGAACAGGATCTGGATGTCGCCGGCCAGCGCGGCCTGGAGCGCGGGGCCCGCGCCGCGGAACGGGATGTGCGTCATCTTCAGTCCGGTGAGCTGGAGGAACCAGGCGCCGGTGAGGTGAGGGCTCTGTCCGACGCCGGACGAGGCGTAGCTGAGCTTGTCCGGGTTGGTCTTCAGATATGCGATCAGCTCGGCGACCGACTTGATGCCGGTCTTCGGATGCGCCGAGACGATGTTCGGGATCCGGATCATGTTGGAGACCGGCTGGAGCTGGTCCGGCTTGTAGGTGAGGTTCTTGAAGATGCTGTAGGCGATCGCGTTCGGCCCGGGGTTGCCGATCAGGATGGTGTGGCCGTCAGGCTTGGCGCGGACGGCCTCGGCCGTGCCGATCGTACCGCCGCCGCCTGAGCGGTTCTCCACGACCGCCGACTGGCCCCAAGCGGTCTGCAGATGCGCGGCCAGCAGCCGGCCCATGACGTCGGTCGAGCCGCCGGCCGCAGCCGGCACGATGATGCGGACGTTTTCGGTGGGCTTCCAGTCCGCCAGGCTCGATCGCGGCAGGATCGCTGCGGCCGAGAGGCCGGCAGCACCGGCGAGCACGCGACGGCGGGACAACAAAGTCTTGGGCACGAATCCACTCCCTGCTTCTTGTTTTGCAGGGAGCGTATGGAACCGGGCGCGCAACGGCAAGCCGCACGCGACGGCAAGTGCCGCGCGGAGGGCGGCACGACGCCGCAGGCTGAAGACTCAGTTAAAGCTGAGCAGCTTGAACAGCGGCGTGAGGTAGTTCATCTCCTGACCCGACGTCGCCGTGGTCCGGCTGATGAAGTCGAAGATCTTGCCGTCCTGAAGGCCGTAATTCGCCAGCCGGCGCACGCGCCGATTCTTGTCGAAATAGACCGCGATGACGCGCTGGTCGACCACCTTCTGGTTCATGAAGGCGACCATCCGCTCCGAGCGCTGCGAGATGTAGTAAAACACCTCGCCGTCGAGGGTTGCGACCGTGGAGGGGGTGCCCATCACGATCAGCACCTGGTCCTGGCTCGCGCCGATCGGAATCTGCTCCAGCGCGCCGGGCGGCAGGATGTAACCCTTCTGGAACTGCTCGCCGGTGCAGCCGGCAAGGGCGGCGCCGACCAGGGCGACGGCCGCGAGCATGCGCAAACCGCGCCAGCGTGCATGAAGGCCGCGCGGCTTGTTGGCGCGCAGGCTGGTCTGGTTCGTTATCGTCATCGTGGAACTGATTCCGTCCCCTTGCGTCGCGCGAGGCGCTGAAGTACCGGGCGGAGACTGCAATTGCAACACGCGCACGCCCGCTTGCGGAACCCACAATGGTTTGGCCGTTCAATCACTTCAGGAAACCCCGGCAAGCCCCGCGCGGCACCATTGAAGCCATCTATGGCATGATCGTGACGCAGGCGCGAGAACCCATATTTTACCGCGACTTGGGCGTGCCCGATACGGTTAATGGGCGTTTCGACCTGTTGCTGCTGCATCTCTGGCTGCTGCTGCGACGCCTGCGCACGGTCCAGAGCGTCAACCAAGGCGCCAACCAGGGCCAAGGCGCCACGGAGCTGTCGCAGGCGCTGTTCGACCGTTTCTGCGAGGACATGGACGACAATCTGCGCGAGATGGGGATCGGCGACCAGACCGTGCCGAAGCGGATGCGGGCCTTTGGCGAGGCGTTTTACGGCCGCGTCCAGGCCTATGACCAGGCCATCGAAGGCGGCGGCGAGGCGCTGGCAGCTGCCATCTGCAAGAATATCCTGAATGGGACCGGCATGGACCAGGCCCGGCGGCTCGCGGCCTACGCCCGGGCCGCCGAGGCCGATCTCAGCCGGACAGACGAGGCCACGCTGCTGTGCGCATCCTTCAAGTATCCCCCAGCGCTCACTGAGGACATCACGCGATGAGCCGACCGAACGCCGAATCCCGACCCGATCCCTGGCGGTCCCCCGTCATCGTCGCGCAGATCCCCGACACCGGCCTGCACCGCAAGCTCGAGGCTTCTGTCGCCGAGCTGCAGGCCATCGCCGAGGTCGGCGGCTTGCGGGAGGTGCTCTCCGCCCAGGCTGCTTTCGAGGTCGTCCCCAAGAGCGGCGGCCGGATCCAGGTTACGGGGCACGTCCGCGCCCGGATCGGCCAGACCTGCGTCGTCACCCTCGATCCGATCGAGAGCGAGATCGAGGAAGACGTCGACCTGGTGTTTGCCCCGGAAGCCGAGGTTCGGAAGATGGCCGACCTGATCGAGGAGGGGCAGGACGATGCGGAGCCGCCGGAGGTGATCGATCCGCCGGAGGCAATCGTGAACGGCATCATCGATCTCGGCCGGATTGCCACCGATGCCCTGTTCCTGGCGGTCGATCCCTATCCGCGCAAGCCGGGCGTCAAGTTCGAGGCCGAGGTCACCGCGCTGGACCCTGAGGACCATCCGTTCGCGGCGCTGAAGGCGCTCCAGGACAAGAAGAAGGGCAAATAGCTGGGCATTCCCTGTGAGGATCGCTTTGCGGGGCGCGTGAGCCGCCTGTCCGGATGCTTTGAAAGGAGCTTATATCTGTTTGATTTCAATGCGCTTATTCTGAATTTTCGCCGCCGCCCGCGGGTCGCCCCGAATGCAAAAGGCTGGGGGCAAGAGGTTGTTTCGGGATAACAAAACGCTATTGTCGCGCCCCGGTCCGGGCGCCGCGTGGCGCCTGACCGGTCGCCATGTCCATGGCGGACCCATTTTGCGGCACCGCTCGTTCAAGACCGCACCAGACCAGGTTTCCAGGACTTTTATGCCAAGCAAGGTTCGCATCGCGCTTGACGCCATGGGGGGCGACGTCGGCGCCGCCGTGGTCATTCCAGGCGCCGCCATCTCGCTTCACAGGCATCGCGAGATCGAATTCCTGCTGGTCGGGGACCGCGCCAAGATCGAGCCCGAGCTCGAGAAGCATCCCGCCCTCAAGGCCGCTTCGAAGATCATCCATACCGACGTCGCCGTCGCCATGCACGATAAGCCGAGCCAGGCGCTGCGGCGCGGCCGCAAGACCTCCTCGATGTGGCTCGCCATCGACGCGGTGAAGAAGGGCGAGGCGGATGTCGTGATCTCCGCCGGGAATACCGGCGCGCTGATGGCGATGTCGCGCTTCCACCTGCGCACGCTGCCGGGCATCGACCGCCCGGCGATTGCCGGGGTATGGCCGACCAAGCGCGGCGAATCGGTCGTGCTCGACCTCGGTGCCGCCATCGGTGGCGACGCACACCATCTGGTGTCGCTCGCCGTCATGGGCGCCGCGATGGCGAGCGTCCTGTTCGACAAGCCCCGGCCCACGGTCGGCCTGCTCAATATCGGGACCGAGGAGATCAAGGGGCACGAGGAGATCCGCGAGGCCGGGGACAGGCTGCGTGCGGTGAACCTGCCGGAGCTCGATTATCTCGGCTTCGTCGAGGGGGATGGTATCGGCAAAGGGCTGGCCGACGTCATCGTCACCGAAGGCTTCAGCGGCAATATCGCGCTCAAGGCCGCCGAGGGAACCGCACGGCAGATGGCGGAATTACTCCGCAACGAGATGCAGCGGAGCTGGCTGTCCAAGCTCGGCTACCTCTTGGCGCGCAGCGCCTTCAAGGCCCTGCGGGACAAGATGGACCCGAACAAGTCCAACGGTGGCGTGTTCCTTGGATTGAACGGGATCGTGGTCAAGAGCCATGGTGGAATCAGCTCCGAAGGCTTTGCCTATGCGATCGATGTTGGCTATGAGATGGCTCACTACGATCTCCTGAACAAGATCAATCAGATGCTCAACCGCGAGGGTGGTGCACTTAGTTCCGTGCAGACCGCGCCGGAGGATGTTTCGTGACTCAAATTCGTTCGGTCGTGCTGGGCTGCGGCTCTTATTTGCCGGAGCAGGTGGTGACCAACGCCCAGCTGGCGGCGCGCATCGACACGTCCGACGAATGGATCGTGCAGCGCACCGGCATTCGCGAGCGGCATATCGCGGCCGAGGGCGAGTTCACCTCGCATCTGGCGATCAAGGCGGCGCAGGCTGCGCTGAGCGACGCCGGCGTGGACGCGCAGTCGATCGAGCTGATCGTGCTGGCGACCTCGACGCCTGACAACACCTTCCCCGCCACCGCGGTCGCGGTGCAGCACGCGCTCGGCATCAACCATGGCGCGGCGTTCGATCTCCAGGCGGTATGCTCGGGCTTCGTGTTCGCGCTCGCCACCGCCGACAATTTCCTGCGCACCGGCGCCTTCAAGCGCGCGCTGGTGATCGGCGCCGAGACCTTCTCGCGCATCCTCGACTGGAACGATCGCGGCACCTGCGTGCTGTTCGGCGACGGTGCCGGCGCGGTGGTGCTGGAGGCACAGGAGCAGCCGGGCAATGCCGCGACCGACCGCGGAATCGTGACCACTCACCTGCGCTCCGACGGCCGCCACAAGGCAAAGCTGTTCGTCGACGGCGGTCCGTCCTCGACCCAGACCGTCGGCCATCTGCGCATGGAGGGCCGCGAGGTCTTCAAGCACGCGGTCGGCATGATCACCGACGTGATCGTCGACGCCTTCCAGACTACCGGGCTCAATGCCGACAGCATCGACTGGTTCGTGCCGCACCAGGCCAACAAGCGAATCATCGACGCCTCCGCCCACAAGCTCCACATCGCGCCGGAGAAGGTGGTGCTGACGGTGGACCGCCACGGCAACACCTCGGCGGCCTCGATCCCGCTGGCGCTGTCGGTGGCGCGCAAGGACGGCCGCATCAAGCGCGGCGACATGGTTCTGCTGGAGGCGATGGGCGGCGGGTTCACCTGGGGCTCCGCGCTGGTGCGCTGGTAGCGCCACATTCGATAAAATTTTGCCGGAATTAGCCGCGATTATCGATGCGCCTGCATTGATGAGCGCTGTTGACCGGCGTATCGTAACCTCATAATTTCAGACAACAATTGTTCGCCGTGATGTGGGGCAGGGCGATGACCGACCAAAGCAAAACCGTAACGCGTGTTGATCTCTGCGAGGCCGTCTACCAGAAGGTGGGCCTGTCGCGCACGGAATCGTCCGCCTTCGTGGAACTCGTCCTGAAGGAGATCACCGACTGCTTGGAGAAGGGCGAGACGGTGAAATTGTCCTCTTTCGGCTCCTTCATGGTCCGCAAGAAGGGTCAGCGTATCGGCCGTAATCCGAAGACCGGCACCGAGGTGCCGATCTCGCCGCGCCGCGTAATGGTGTTCAAGCCGTCGGCGATCCTGAAGCAGCGGATCAACACCCAGCATCGCGGCAATGGCGACGCCAGCAAGGCTCAACCCGAGGCGTAACCGCCTGCGCGAAGGATTAGGCATTTGGACAAGGCGCCGGATGCGTTCCGAACCATCAGCGAAGTAGCGCAGGAACTCGACATTCCGCAGCACGTGCTGCGGTTCTGGGAGACCCGATTCTCCCAGATCAAGCCGATGAAGCGCAGCGGCGGCCGCCGCTACTACCGCCCCGACGACGTCGATCTGCTCAAGGGCATCCGCCGCCTGCTCTACGGGGAGGGTTACACCATCCGCGGGGTGCAGCGGATCCTCAAGGAGCACGGCGTCAAGTCGGTGCAGGGCCTCGCCGACGGCGCGGCCGCGGTCTCGTTCGGGGCCATCGAGGATGCCATCGGCGCCAGTCTGATGGAGCCCGACGACGACGACGAGGCGCCCATCAAGGGCGTCACGGATGCCGATGAAGACGACTACCAGGGCGACGAGGAGGAAGGCATCGACTTCCGCTTCACGGAGGTCGACGACGAGGATATCCTCACCACCTTCCGCAAGGGCGGCACTCCCGCCGCACCTGCCGGCCCCAGCGCGCTGGACCGGGAGCGGCTCGGACGGGTGCTCGCTGACCTCGTCGCGTGCCGGGAGATGCTGGATCAGGCGCTGAAGGACGGCTAGGGCGCTTTTCGCGAGCTTTGCCGGCAGTTCCGGGGCTGTGGGCACGGACGCCAAAATGCTGCGACCTCGCCTTGCGCAAAGCGGCGATCCTAGCTAATGGAACGACGTTCGGAGCGTGGCGCAGCCCGGTTAGCGCACTAGTCTGGGAGACTAGGGGTCGGAGGTTCAAATCCTCTCGCTCCGACCATTTTTTCAAACACTTTCAATGTCGCTTGGGGGCGGTCGGTTTACAGCGGACCGCCCGTTTACAACTCTGTTCTTGTGACGTTCGTATCTTCAATCGGTGGTGGGTCGGTTTGATTGTGCCGCGATTTTCGCCCTTGATAGTCGGGACGCGAGGAGCATATTCCCCTGATGACGCAGAACATCGTTGAAGGCCTAATCAAGATAGTTACCAATCTTCAGATTCAGACGATCGCGCAAAAGGAGATTTTGCGTCATCTGATCATAAAGATGGCAAAACAGTCAGATGACGCGAAAGCTTGGGCTTTCGATCTCCATGAGGAGATCAGCACAGCGCGCGGTGTAGCGCTGTTAGCGGCCCCGGCGTCTAAAGATCACAATGATATGGCAAGGGCCGTAAGTGCCGAGGTTGAGAAGCTGTTTAACGAGATTGATCTCGACTCATAATGAGCATCGGCCCCACGCCCTAGGGACCCGAATCAGCCTGCCAAGCACATCATCGGTATCGCCACCGAGGCCCGTCAACTGGCGGCCAAGCGGCAATCGATCGGCGCAACAATCAAAACTAACCCACCACCCTTCAGTCTTCGACCGTCCACGCCCAATTTGCTGCCGTAGGCCTTCCTATCTCCCATGGTCGTCCAATTGAATTCTTTCCACATCAGTTCGTTTTCTGATCCGCCGTACTTCGAACTATTGCTCAAACGGGCGTAAGCCTCCGCAGTCAGCCACGTGGGGTAGTCTTTTCGACATTCGGTGAGCTTGGCCGCGTGGTTTGCTGCTCGTCCGATCCACACTAGGTCGTTCCCTCCGCGCACTCCTATTCGGGCCTTTCGCACCTCGCTGGTGTCGATTCCGACGACCTGACCTACAGTGTAGGAACTATTGGGGTACTGCGCCTTCATGGCGGGATTGACGATATTTTTGACCGCCCAGTTTATCTGCAAGCCGCACTTGGCAGCGTCCGTTCTTTGATTGTCACCGATGAATACGGCCATGATCCTGTCGCCATCGTACGATGTGATTTCGCCCCCACGCTTGCGGACGATCCGCGCCGCGCAAGCTAGGTAGGATTTGTAGATTTCTCCCGCGAATGACCAAGGGTAATTTTGTACAAGGTCGGTTGATCCAGTAAGGTCAGCGTAGAGAATGGTCGCGCGTTCGAAGTGCCTGGCTTCGTTCGAGAGCAACAAATCCTCAGGGTCCGGCACTACATGTCCGTTGGATTCTTCCCACGAGTCGGCGAAGGTTTCCTTCACCTCAGCTTCCAAATCAGAGCGTAGCCCCATTGTTCACCGGCTGTTTGCAGCCTGATTCAGCCACGACTTTGGCAATCTCAAGCGCCGCTCGTTCAAACGAGTCGTCGTGATACTTGATAGGCACTACGCCCAGCAGATCTGTTGGTAGCTTCAATTTTGTCCTCGCTGGTTGGACCATAAGTGCGCGCCTGCGGCCCAGTGAGACCCAGCTCCAAAATGAGGTTATCGCGCGGAGCGGCGGAAACGGTGCCGCGGCTCGTTACTTCATCATCCGGCGAAAGCAAAAGGATCGCGAAATCTGCGCGAAGCAGCTCGAGCTCGAGCGCTTCAATGTTAGTGAGGCCTGGAACGAAAATGCCTTCAGCCCAGATGTTGACGTCGTCGGAGATGTCAAAAAGCGCTGCCTTGAGCGTCTCCGCCAGAGCGAGACTTTCGCTTGTTGATGCGACGAATATGCGCGGCATCATAGTGCGTTGGGTGACTTTTTCCACTCTCTGACGCAGCCGGTCGGAAAGCTCTCTCGCCAATGCGCGCCAAACGGCAGATAGGCATCGGCGATGGCGGAGAAATCGGACTCGGAGACTTTAGCGACGAGTGTCAGCTCGTTTGCTTTGACGGTGCTGGATCGCCGAGCAGCGGGATCGATCGCTGACATCTCGCCGACGTGCGAACCGGCCTTCCGCACGGTGTCGCTTCGACCATTGGGACTGATCGTCACCGATCCGGACAGGATGAAAAAGACGTCAGTGTCGACTTGATTTTGCTCGATGATGATCTCATCGGCCATGTAGCCTTTGACCTCCGCGACCAGTGCCAGCTTCTCCGCGAGATCGGGCTTCCCGTCGGCAATAGATTGCCGGCGGAGTAGGTCGGCAAGACGTCGCAAGCCCTCCCTGCCAGCAAATCGTTCAGCCAACTGTTGCAGTGCGGTGCTTGTAGCCATCTGGTCCGATCGATGAGATAGGCGGTCAATATAGCATTTCAACCTTCCGTTGCCTCCTGATCGATCTAGGTGTCCACCGGTTTGGAGGGCCGCGTACCGCCGGCCATTCGGTCCCTGTGGTCCTCCAGCTTCGCGATCGCTTTAGCGGCCAACACGCCGCGGCGCGCAAGGTAAAGGTCGATCACCTTTTGCGCCTTGTCGACCGTCCAGGTCAGCGCCTCCGCAATCTCCGGCGCCGTTGCGCCGGCCTCGGCGAGCAGAGTCGCGGCTGTCCCGCGGTTGTCGTGAAAATTTAGGTTGCCGGTCTTGACGAAGTCGGTGTTCGCGCCGATTGCGTCAGCATTGATCGCGTCGACCTTGTCGCAATCCTCGCGCCAATGCTCGTTGAAGTAACGCTTGGTGTAAGCCTTGCCGGTCGGCGTCAACATCACCAACGCGCCGGCCTTGGTTTCCTTGGCCGGGCAGGATTGGACGCCCCTGACGGCAAAGCTGCCCGGCTGGGCGTTGCCGGTGCTGCTGGTGTCGGTGAATGTCATCTTCGAGTGGTTGCGCAAGGTCACCGACAATCCGCCGCAAGTGATCGTGCAGAAGGACGAGCAGGGTGCGCCGATGGTGGTTGCGATCGAGCCGGCGGCGAAGGCCTGACCGATGGGCATCTTCTCCTGGATCGCAGGTCCGGGCGGGTGGATCGGCGATGCCATCAAGACGGCTCTGACCGGCCCGCTGGTCGACGGCGTTGTCAACGGTTACAAGGCCAAGCTCGCCGGCGGCAACACGTCGGAGAAGCTCGCCGCCGATCTTGCCGCGCGCGAGCTCAACGTCGAGATCCGCGAGCGCGAACTCGCGGTGCAGCAGAACATCGCTGACGAGGGCCGGTGGTGGACCGCGGCTCCGCGCGCGATCGCGTGCTGGTCGTTCGCGATCTTCATCGCGAAATGCGTCGTCTGGGACAAGGTGCTTGGCCTCGGCACCACGGACCCGCTCGCCGGCGACCTGTCGATTTGGGCCGGGTGGCTGATGGCGCTCTGGTTTGGCGGGCGCTCGGCCGAGAAGATTGCCCGCATCCTGAAGCGGTGAGGGCCATGCGCCTGCTCAACTACTACCTGGAAGGCCGCCGCTTCGAGTGGCTCATCACCATCGCCATGTTGTGGCTGGCGGTAGCGGCTTTCGTCTCGCCGCAGATCCTGCGGGCCTCGGCCTTCCAGTGGGTCACGCTGGTGATGACGCCCTGGTTCACGGCATCGTGCCTGTTCGCGATCGGCTGGGCGCGCCTGGTTGGGCTGCTGCTTAACGGTCACTAGGTGAGGGGGCGTCGCGTCGGGCCGATGATCCGCGCCGTGACGGCCGCGGCGTGCGCGGTGATGTGGGTGCAGTTCGACCTGGCGCTGATCCAGATGTCCTTTAGCCAGGGGTTCATGTCGCCCGGAGTGCCCTTCTGGTCGATGTTCGTATTGGGCGAGCTCGACGTGGCTTACCGGGTGGTGGCGAATGGAAGAAATCGTTAAGGCGCTCCTTGTCGCGCTGGGTCCGTCGCCTTTGGCCCTCGGCATCTTCATTGGGCTTGCCGTCGCGGGCCTCGGCTTCTGGGCGATCCGCAAGGGATTGCAGGATCAGAAGCGCAGCGGCGAGGGCGAAGGCTCTCGCGCGGTGCGCATCGAGCACACCGACGAGGAGAAGCGGTGGCAGTGGGAGGCCTACAAGCAGCTCGGCCATCTCGAAAAAAACAGCTTCCAGATGGTGAAGCACAACGAGGACTCCGTGGAGCTTCTTCGCGAGATCCTGAAGAGCATCAATCGGTTCGCCGACGGCCGCTGGAACAGCCGGCAATAGGAGAGTTTCCAAAATGCTGAAAGGACTGATGCTGCTCGCCATTGTGGCGAGCGGGCTTGCGATCGGCTGCCTCGACGGACGTCTCGACCGGCGAGCCGGCGTCGAGGACTCGAGCTGCATCAGCGGCAAGCCGTCGGTGGCGCTGGGAATGTGGTGCGCGTGCCCATTCGCTGTGGCGCTGCTGTTTCTGGTGCTCGGTTGAAGCGGCTCATGATCGCGGCCGCCGCCGGGGTCGCATTGTCGGCCGCGCCGGCGCATGCCGCCGATCCCTACGCCTGTTTCGGCGGCGCGCGTTACGTCGCCATGGGCGCTGGCTTCCAGTGCGCGGATCTGCCGGCGTTCTGCGCCGGCGCGCGGGCTCTGCTGGCCGAGGCCGCCGGCGATGAGGCCGCGGCCGAGAAGCTTGCGCGAACCCGCGGCCATGGCCGGCTGTCGATCGCGCTCGCGCATCGCTTCTGTCGGGAGAGGGGCTGATGACGTGTGGTGAGTCGCTCCGTGGCGCTTTCGCAGCGCGGGTTCCCGCTGGTGGGTTCTTCATGCCAACGAGTCCGCGGCCGGTAACCCGGCGCAATCTGCAGTCCAAACTCCAGCCGGCTCACAAGGTCGGCGCGATTTTTTGAGCGGGCGTCGGGCTTGAGTTTTCAGGCGACGATATCAGCAGCGTGTGTGGTCCTTCTCGGATCGCTGACTTCGGCTTGTCTGAGCACTGATCAGGCCACGTCCAAGCCGGCGGCCAATTCGGCTGCCCCTTGGGCTCGTGATCTGAATGACCCCCCACCATGTCGACCGGCCGTGAGGGACGCAAATCCTCGATAGGGGTACATATTTGACAGGCGCTCTGCTTCATCCGCGGTTCGACCAAACCCATTCCCGTGATGTCACGAGATTTCGACTGGCTCCAACAACGCCAGCGGCGGGGTTTTTTATGCCCACTGGTCCACATCGGCGATTGTTCCGAACCGTGACGTCGGGCAGAAGTAGTATTTTACACTCGTGCTGTCGTTGGTAGCAGTCAATGTCCGTGGGCAAAGAATTTTCCCGTGCGTCGCAGGTGCGGCGCGCAGCAATTTATTCGATTGGGATGGCGGGCGGTGTGGGGCTCGCGCTACTCGTTATTTTCGGGCTGCTTGACGATCCGATCGAGATGCGTTTGTACAAAAATTGCCTAAGGGGCCACCGGGACCTCTGCCTAACTGAAGAGCAAGCGTTACGGCTGGGATATACGCGCCGTAGTGTTCCAGTGACCAACAACGACTGACGCTCATTGGTCCCTCTTCAGCTTATGACGGCCCCAATGGGGCTCTTTGCCCTTCGGGATAAGCTCCGGGACATAGTGGCGGTTCAATGCTCGCATGACTCCGATGCGGGCAAACATCGTCGGGCCGCCACCTTCCGCCACCAGGATCAGCGCCTGTATTGCGGCTTGCCATTCCGGCGCGGCGTGCTCTTTCTTCGGCAGCGCTTCGATATAGTTGCCGGCGTCGAGCAGCGTCACCAGCCTGCGGCCGTCCGGCAGCGCGATCGGTTCATTGAAACTGCGGCTCCATCCTGTCGGCCTCATCTGCGCTTGTGCCACGGCCGGCTGCGGTCGCCACCGATCGCACGCGCCTCCTTGATCTGGTCGTAGCTGAGCTGCGATTCCAGGTCCGTCCAGGCAGCCCGGAAAGCCGCCTTGGCCGCCTCGAGGCTGCCGGCACGCCCGCGGTACGGACCAGCACCCTTCATGACACAGGAACGTGTCGTGAACAAATGTCATTCAAAACTGGGTATCAGAGTAGAAGCGCATTTTTTGCCGCGAAATTCCTGAGATTTTATTTTTTTTGGGCCGTCATCCCGACAATCCGCTCGATCAGGCTGGCGGAGCGGCCTGCTGGTGCGCGGAGAGCGGCGCAGGCTCTTGCTGTCGAACGCGGCGATCGATGCGTACCGGCTGCGGCCCTTGCTTGTCACGTTGAATGGGTGAACGAACCGGCTGGGTGAAACGCGGCATTAAGAAATGCGCATCCGCTCAGCCGATATTTTTAGTCTACACAAAGGGTCTGCGGGAAAATGGGCTCGGGGTAGTTGCGATCCCGGGCCGAAGCGCTCTAGGTTGCCGCGGCTGGAGATGTTCATGGAACGCAAGAATAATTTTGATCTGCTGCGTCTTTTCGCTGCCTGTCAGGTCGTATTCATGCACAGTTCGGGGCATCTGCTTCTTCCAAAAGACGGACTATTTGAGGTGTTGCTCCAATTTCCGGGAGTCGCGGTGTTTCTTTGTGATCAGTGGCTTTCTGATCTCGGATTCCTATCTGCGCAGCACGAGCCTGGCTTCCTTTGCTTGGAAACGCGCCCTGCGAATTTACCCTGCGCTGATCGCAAACCTCCTCGTTCTCGAACTGGTTTTTGGTGCGACTGGCGGCATCAGCACGACCGCCTGGGCTTACGCGAAGTATCTAAGCGCCTATCTCCCATCCGCCTCGAACTATTTTGCTCAGTGGGTGTTTCCCGACGCGGTCTACGCCAAATCTTGGCTCTTCCAAGGCTACCCGAGCGGAGTGCTTTGGACGCTAACGGTGGAGTTATCATTCTACGCAGCTCTTCCGTTTGTTCTCTCCCTTGCAGCTGTTTCAAAAAGAGCGGGATCGCTTTTCATTTTGGCGTTGATGGCTGGATCGTATTCGATCGCGCGCGTGACCGACGATGCATTCTCGCAAGCGCACCCCGCCTTGAACGAACTCGTAACTCCATACTTTTGGATATTCGGCATCGGCGTTCTCATTCGCCTGTGGTGGGAGCATATCAGCCGGTGGTTTGAAGAGCGCGCTCTGTTCTGGCTGGCGGGATATGTTTTCCTAATCGTCGTTTCTGTCGCGTTTCTTGGAGAGCCCATAAAACTTGAATACAAGATGGCGCCGAACATCTTCACCCTGGTGCGAGTCGCAGTCATGGGGGCAACTGTCATTTCTCTGGCATATACTGCGAAGAGCTGTGCCACCGTGCTCCACGGGAATGATCTCTCATACGGACTTTACTTGTGGCACATGCTCGGCGTCTCGGTGTTCATTGGCCTCGGTATTAAGGGACATTGGTGGCTCTACCCGGCCTGTTACGGAATCGGCTTCTTCTTTGCGGCAGCATCTTGGTTCCTCATCGAGAAGCCTACTCTTGCTCTCAAGCGACGCAGGATTCACCGTTCGAATTTGGCGGTAAGACGGGATGGAGTTGCTCAGGCTTAACTGGGACCAGCCCGAGTCCAGGCCCTAGAATTCCCGCGTCCTTGCCGGATGTTGCCGGTTCTTGACCTGATCCAGTCGCATCTGCGCGGCGCGGAAACGCCGCTCCTAGCGGGTTTCGGGCTAGTCGTCGGTCATTCGGTTGGCGAACGACTTCGCCACTCCATGGAAAATCCACGCGAAAAAGAAGCCCACCGCTATCGGCAGGAGCGTGGTGTATGCGAGTTTCGAAAAGTGAGGGAATACCTGGGCGCTCCAGACTTGATCGCTCGAGTAGGCCTGCAGCACCGGAAGGATGATGCCGCCGGCGCCGGCTGCGATCGCTAGGCCGTTCCAAAAGCTCGCCTGGATTTTCAGGCGCTCGTTTTCCCTGCTCATTCGATCAACCCTCCGCCCCTCATTCCTTAGCTCTCTTCGTCGTCGGGTGCGCGTGGCGACGTCGCCGGAATAGATGTGCCAAGTCTCCTCATGCGGATTGTCGGAGTGGCGGCGGGTGAGGGCGGTCATGGCGGAATTATGCACGTGAACGTAGCGAGAACAAATGTCATTCAAAACTGTGTATCAGAGTGTGTATCAGCCTTTTAGGCCGTTCCGTAACAGTCTGATTTTATGAGTGAGTTTTTGCGCGCTTGGCGCGGTGGCGCTCCCTAGCGGCGCCGTCTCGCCACCAGACCCCAGAGTTGTGCGATGAGAGAGATTCACGTCATAGTGGGCGGGGGGTACCCGGGACACGTTCCGGGGAAAGATATTCGAGGGAGGGGACGTGATTAAGAACATTCTATTTTGGGCATTTGTTGCAGCCGGATTGATCTTATCAGATTTTATGTTCGGTCCGCTCTTTCCAGACGAGGTCTATTGTCTCGCGCAGGCTGGCACCGAGATTCATGTTCCGCAGACTACAAAGGCGAGCTCTTGGTCGGCGAACGATGGCTGCACGGCCTACAATCCCCGCTGCGCCACCGAATACACGACCACCCCGGCTCGCAATGGCTGCCTACACAAGACAATCTGGGATGCTTGGAGTGTTAAGCTCGGTCTCGGAGATCCCCGCAAAAGCTGAATCCGGCTCTAAAATCTGGTTTGCAGTCGAAATCGCATTCCTAGCAAATTCAATGGCTGGAAAATCGGCGGGTTTGCCAAAATAGTGAGCAAATTCAATCATTCGCGCCCGTCTGGGAGGGGTCGGAGGTTCAAATCCTCTCGCTCCGACCAATATTTAGCCGAAACCGTAAGCAATAGTGGGGCTGGAGCTGCGGGTTTCAGCCCGGTTGCGACCCCGGGCAGGCCAGCAGCGGCACCGTCGAAACGCTCAACGAGGCGAGGGCCGACTTCGAGGCGGCCGGGAACAAGCTGCTCCCCACGCGCTCGGAGGCGCACTTCGAGATCTGGCGCCAGTCGCGGGACTTCCACGCCTGGAAGGACCGGATGCTCCCCGAGCGGCTGCCGTTGCCGACGCAGCGCTCCAGCGGTCAGTCGCACTGCTTCTGCGGCGAGGTCATCACCAACGCCGGCATCGAGCGGCATATCTGGGCGACGCACCGAGGTATCGGTGATCCGACACAGGCAAGATGACGAGATGCCTTGGTCCCGCGAGTTCGAGCAGCCCATTTCTCTGCCCGGCCGGAAGCCCATCGCGACCTTCGAAGAGGCCGCAACGTTCATCCAGCGTCTTCCCAAGGCCGAACAGTCCAAGCCTCACTGGCAGGCCGCCGTTGAGGCCCTGATCATGGCCGCGGAGAGCAAGGAAGGCCCAACAATGCTGGCGCGCATCCGCGTCATGCGCGCCTTGAACCAAGGCGTCGATCCGCTCGCAAGGGTGAGGCTGGCGAATGCCTACGGCCTGATTCGCTGGCGAAGGTTGGAGGGCCTAACCTACATCTGCCAGACGGTCGCCTCCTCGTGAGTCCACGCGGCGTACAGCGCTCGGATCGCCTTCAGGCGGTCGTGGTAGCCGGGCGGTTGACCGGCCTTGACGTAGCGGGCCTGAATTCGGAGAGGCCAGCCGGCGATGAAGGCGTCCAGCCGCTGCGCCACCACCCACGCGACCCCGGCGACGCCAATAATGACGATGGCGTAGACGATTATCCCATGCAACATTCCAAACTCTTCAATCAAAAGAATGCAACTAATGAGAGTAGGGCGGCGCTGTCTATCGGTATTTGTACGGACCACATTCAGCCGCGTGGCTGATCAGATGTGATTCAGAACGTCGGCTCTCGGTTCTTCAGGTCGCGGTACGCTTTGCGGGCCGCCTCCTGCACCTCCCGCATTTGCTTGCGCAGGTCAGCGATGATCTCGGACCGGCTCTTGGCGTCCTGGGTCTTATCTTGACGGGCGGCCTGTTCGAGCGCGCGAAGCCCCTTGATCTGCTTGTCGGCGTTCCGGAAGATGGTCTCGGCGTCAGAGCCGACTGTGCCCTTTCGCTTGCCCTGATGGACGCCGTAGCGGTTGACGCCATCCTCGATGGTCGCAGCTGCATCGTCGCTGGCGGCCGGGGCCTTCATCGCCTTGCGAACTTGTCCCATGCCGACCGCGCGGCATTCGCGTGGCTTCACGTGCGGTTGGCGCCATCGCTGACCTATCCTGCCCATCGGGTCATCGCAAATACCCCACCACCATCCGTGTCGTCTCATCCACCAGCGTCCTCACCATCTTCTCCGAGAGCATCTCGGCCTGGTTCAGCACCGTGTTGTGCGCGACCGCCTCGATCGCACTGACGCAGATGAAGGTCGCCAGTCCCGGGTCGATCTTGCGCATCTCGTTGCGGCGGCTTTCGAGATAGGCGCGCACGAGGGTGTGGACCTCGCGGTTGAAGGCTTCGACGTCTTTGAGCTGGTCGGGGCCGCTCCACCAGCTCGGCGGCGAGCCAGCGAGAGTCTCGATCGGCGTGTTGGGCCATTGGTTCCAGAAGTTCAACGACGCCTGGCGCTGGCGTGAATTGTCTTTGGGACCAATGGACACAATCCGCTCTCGGAGCCATCGCGCGCGTCGCATGCTCGGTAGGTGTGCTTAACGACGTCAATGGCTTCGCAGGCATGATCCAACTGGACGACCACCTGTGGACGCGAGATCGGGGTTGCTAGGGTGGTGGTAGCCCGCTGCCCTTGGCGAGGTCGCGGTCCAGTTTAAACGGTTTGGTAAGAATGGAGTCTTGATATTGGGACGGGCTTGGGGACTCACGGGGTCCCTTAGATGGAGCGTTCAGCGCGATCCAAACGAAAAGTAAGTCGAAAGCGCTGGGTTGTTTGTTACGGTAATTTTTCTATTGAATGTCGAGACGAAGATGGCGCGAAGAATTTGGCAGCCAAGCTCCGTAAGCGCCGATACCGTGTCACAGCCCGGACAGCCGATGGCGTCTCACCTTCGTGGCGAGTAGAGCCAGACGAAATCGACGAGTGGATATCTTCACCCACGCGCCCTAGTCGCTCGCCGCGGGTTCGGCCTACGAAGAATCGATGATTTGCGAAACACTCGAGTTGGATCGCGGCTTCAGCACGTTGGTTTCGCCCGCGTCTAGTTCAACTTCGGACACACTCTAGCCCCGATTTGGCTGCTGGAATGCTGGCTCTCGCGACTCATCTGGAGTTGCAGCCAACTTGGGTCGAGATTGGTTCCGCAGGAGGAACGAGCGCTCCTGCAGCTATCCAGCGATCGGTCTTGCGTGTGATCCATCGCAAGGCCTGTGAAGGCCCCGGTCTTCCCCATTGGCTGGGGCCTTCCTTTTGCGCCAGATCACAAAGATATTGGCATCGCGGCGTCTGAGGAACGACTCTCCAAGGGAGAGATTGAAAAATCGGTCTGTGGCGAATCTGGACTCAAGGTCTCGCCATCCACCCGGAACGGCCCCACCGTCCGACGCGCGTTTGGCGATGGGCCGGTTTTCGTAGGTATTCACTCAACTCCCGCCGGCTCACAAAGTCGGCGGGGTTTTTAGCTAGCCGTCTTGGCATCGGACTCCGAAGTTGTCGCAGGTGCGAGCGAAGGCATCTGTAGCATTTGCGTCTTCAAAGCAAAAAAGTGTGCCGACGTCGGCACGATCGATCCACCAGTCGACCTTGTTCGCCTTCGCAATGCGGGAAGCCTCTCCGCGCAGTAGGTCGAGCTGTCTTCCGGCGGCATGGACTATCAGGCAATTTTTCTTGGGCATATGTTTTGTCCTCAATAGGAAAGCTGAATTGATCGCCATCAAAAATGGAAAACTCATGGCCATGGGCTCGGCTCAATGCAGCCCGCAGATAAATCAACTGCTTAGCAGGATGCCCGCTCTCCCGCGTAGAGCGGGCATGAGGCGACGTTTTCGCAAACTACCTCAAATACCCCACCACCATCCGTGTCGTCTCATCCACCAGCGTCCTCACCATCTTCTCCGAGAGCATCTCGGCCTGGTTCAGCACCGTGTTGTGCGCGACCGCCTCGATCGCACTGACGCAGATGAAGGTCGCCAGTCCCGGGTCGATCTTGCGCATCTCGTTGCGGCGGCTTTCGAGATAGGCGCGCACGAGGGTGTGGACCTCGCGGTTGAAGGCTTCGACGTCCTTGAGCTGGCCGGTGCGCGGGATCTGCTCGGCAAGCACCCGATGTAGTTTGGGATCGATGCGGTGGGCTTCGATCGCGACGGTGACGAGGCGGCGCACGGCTTTGTCGATCGGCAGGTCGGCGACCTCGGTGAGGGCGGCACGGACGATGCCCATGATCTCCTCGTTGTGACGGTCGATCACGGCGGCGACGAGCGCCTCCTTGCTGGGAAAATACTGGTAGAGCGAGCCGACGCTAACGCCGGCGATTTCGGCGATCCGGTTGGTGCTGGCTTTCTCAAAGCCTTCGCGGACCAGAATGCGAGCGGTTGCCTCGACCAGCGCGTCGACGGTGGCGCGCGATCGCGCTTGCAAGGCATTTTTCCGGGGTTTTGTCGGCGGTTTGCGCGCCATGGGCCTGTGATCCGAATGCGAGTAGGAAAAGCGAGCGAATGCTCGCATTATATCCGCATGTGGCGGCGGTCGACACAAGCCTTTTCGTGCCCATACGAAGAGCCCGGTCTGGAGGAGACCTGACATGAGCGTTGCAAAGATCGCATCGGCCTTCCAGTTTTGTCCAGGCGGCCGGCTGTTGGGGATGCGGCCACCCGGCGATCCCGCGCCGAGCCTGCAGAGCCGTTGCTTCAACGCGCTGTTGCGGCAGCTTCCGTTCAAGAAGCACCTTGCCTCGGCCGAGGCCGTGCAGGCGCATGTGCAGAAACTCGCATTGCAGCCGGCCTCCTACGAGCCGACGGGTTTGGGCCGCGGCGTCGAGGTGACGTTGACCAAGATGGGCGGATGGCCGGTCTATTACACGGCGCCATCATCTGGCCATGAGGGCTGCAACCACGTCATGTTCTTGCACGGCGGTGGCTTCATCAACGAGATCGTGCCGGCACATTGGCGCTTCGTCGGCCAGATGACGCGCAGGGCGCGCGTCGTCTGCGTGGTGCCGATCTATCCGCTTGCGCCGCATGCCACCGCCAAGGATCTCGTGCCGGCGACGGCCGAACTGTTGCGGATGCTGCTGGAGGATGTCGGGCCCGCAAAGGTCACGGTGGTCGGCAATTCCGCCGGCGCGGGACTGGCGCTCGCTGCCTGCCAGTGGCTGCGCGACCGCGGGCATCGGCAGCCGGGCCGGCTGATGCTGATCTCGCCGGCGGCCGATGCATCGGTCAGCCGTCCGGAGCAGGTCGAGATCGCAGGCCGCGATCCGATCCAGGACATTCCGGGGATCATTGAGGCGGGGCGGCTCTATGCCGGCGAGCTCGATGTCGGCCATCCCTTCGTCAGCCCGCTCAACGGCGCCTTCCGTTCGCTCGCGCCGATGACAATCTTCTCGGGCACGCGCGATCTGCTCTATCCCGATAGCGTCGATCTCGCGGAGCGCGCGAGGGCGGCGGGCGTGCCGGTCGAGCTGCATCTGCTCCGTGACCAGCCGCACAATTTCGCGCTGATGCCGACGCCGGAAGGGCGACAGGCGCGTGCGATCATTCTGCGTGCAGTGGCTTAAAGGGAAGGCGTGATCGTCGTCACAGGGGCGCGCCGCCGCAATGGGGTCTGGCGCTAGCGGTGCCCGCGCGGAGAGACCAGGCTACCTCCGGGGCGTTTCCTCATCCGTAGTCTTGCGGGGCCTTAGGCGTGGCCCTTGATCTCGTAGTGACCCGGCACGCATTTGTAGCGCTCGAGGCGCCAATTGGCGTGATAGATCGGATGCTCGCCCATCCATTTGGCAAGCGGGGCCTGTGCGCCGATCGCGCACTGCATCATCGACATCTCGGGCGTCATGTTGCTGTCGGTCACGATTTCCTCGATGCAACTGCCTGAGCTGGCTGCGCTCAGCCGGCAGAGCACGGCAACCACGGTCACGAACATTCCTGTCACCTCATCGGTAGTTTCAGACCACGAAGAGGATGCAAGCGGAGTGCCAGAGCCTGTGACACAAACAACACGCTGACCTAGCCGACTCGACCCAGCGTCCACCTCCATTTGGTGATTCGGATTGTAAAAAAATTGCCCCTAAACCGAAGCCGGGCAAATACGGGGAATCCCCAAGGAAAAGGGCGAGGAAGGATCGCAGGAATGAGCGATTGTGGGGGCAGCGCCGCGCGAAGCGCCCCTTCACAAGGCCTGCGCAGCCGATAGGCTCGAAAGCGGGCGGATACTCGTCAAGAGAGCGGGACCGCCGCAGGACCAAAGGAAACGCGAGGGTAGACCATGAAGGCACGACCGACCGGCGTGATCCCGCCGATGACGACGCCGTTCCGGAAGGACGGCGAGATCGACCTTGGGCTCGTGGCGCCCCAGGTCGACTGGATGATCGGCGCCGGCGCGCATGGCGTCGCGGCCGGCGGCTCGACCGGCGAGGGCCACACGCTCGATCACGAGGAATATCGCGACCTGATGGCCGCGACGGTCGAGGCGGTGAAGGGACGCATTCCCGTGATCGCCGGGATCATCGTGGACTCCACGCGCGATGCGATCCGTCGCGGCAAGCTCGTGCGCGACATGAATGTCGCAGCGCTCCAGGTCACGCCGGTGCATTATCTGTTCAAGCCCGATGACGAGGCGATGGTCGCGCACTTCCGCGCCATGGCGGACGAGACCGGCATGCCCATCATCATCTACAACGTGGTGCCGTGGTCCTATCTGTCACCGGCGCTGCTGGTGCGGATCATGACCGAGGTGCCGCTGGTGGTCGGCGTCAAGCAGAGCGCGGGCGATCTCAAGCTGTTCGCGGATCTCATGATGATGGCGCCGGACAAGCTGATCTACAGCGCGGTCGATGCCCTCATGTATCCGTCCTACACGCTCGGCGCCCATGGCTCGATCGCCGCGATCCTGACCGCGGCGCCGCATGCCTCCGTCGCGCTGTGGGATGCGGTGAAGGCGGGCGACCATCCGCGCGCGCTCGACCTGCACAAGAAGCTGTTGACGCTGTGGAACGCCGTGATCGCCGACAATCTGCCGGCCTGCACGCGTTACGCCCAGACGCTCCAGGGCTTGCCCAGGACCTATCCGCGCGCACCGATGCCGGAGGCCTCGCCGGCGCAGCAGGCCGCCACCCGCAAGGCGCTGGAGGCACTCGGCGCGTTGAACGGGGTGCGTGTCGAAGCGGCCGAATAGTCCGCCGGCCGAAATTATCGATGTCCAATTGCAGCGCCGATCCGCTTTTACCTGCGGATGCGGCGCTGCTACATTTTGCGCGCGCCGCGATGCGCGGCGCTAGCTGTGAAGAAACATACCGACAAGGGGAGGGACCGAAGTCCCATGAAGGATTTTGCAGGAAAGATCGCCGTCATCACCGGCGGCGGCACGGGGATGGGACGCGAGCTCGCACGGCAGCTCGTCGCGGAGGGCTGCAATGTCGCGATGTGCGACGTCTCCGAAGCCGCGATGGCCGAGACCAAACGGCTTTGCGAGGTCGAGAAGCTGCCGCAGGGCCTGCGGGTCACGACCCACGTCGCCGACGTCTCGATCGAGGACCATCTCAAGCGGTTTCGCGATGAGCTCGCCGAGCAGCAGAAGACCGACCGGATCCATCTCCTGTTCAACAATGCCGGCATCGGTGGCGGCGGCAGCCTGTTCACCAACACGCGCGAGCAGTGGGAGCGTACCTTCAACATCTGCTGGGGCGGCGTCTATCTCGGCGTGCGCACCTTCCTGCCGATGCTGGTGGCGGCGGACGAGGCCCACATCGTCAACACGGCGAGCGTCAACGGCTTCTGGGCCTCGATTGGCATGGGGCAGGCGCACACCGCCTACAGCTCGGCGAAGTTCGCGGTGAAAGGATTTACCGAAGCGCTGATCAACGACCTCCGTCTGCACGCGCCGCATGTCAAATGCTCGGTGGTGATGCCCGGCCATATCGGCACCTCGATCGTCTCCAATTCGCGCAAGGTGCAGAGCGCCGACGGGTCGGAGCGGCTCAATGCCGACGAGGTCGCGCTGACCCGCAAGCGCATGGTCGCGGCTGGCGTGCCGGATGCTGACAAGATGTCGGACGAGGACATCCAGGCTGCGTTCGCCGAACGCGCCCGCAGCTTCCTCGAGGACGCGCCGACGACTGCTGCGCAGGCCGCGAAGATCATCCTCAACGGGGTCAAGGCGGACCGGTGGCGCATTCTTGTGGGCGAAGACGCAAAGCGCCTTGACGAACGCGTGCGCGCAACGCCGGAGCAGGCCTACGACCGCGCCTTCTATGAAAGCTTTACGCAGGAAGTTGGCTGGCGGCTCGGTTGATTCGGTTTGGCTGAGACTGTCAACGAACGTCCGCGTATGTAGGTATGACGACCATCATGGCAAGAGGTGCGGACGTATTATTACACAGGTAATTTACATGTTACGCAGGTAACTTTACGTGCCACCTCTTGCCACTTTCCGACGCCTTATGACGATTTAGAATGTCACGCATGCGACATGCTCCGTCGTTCAAGCAATGTTCAAGCGATGGTGATGTGAAACGGGTCTCATTCGGCGCACGGCAGCTTGGTTGGTGAACCAAAATAGTTTAGTCGATCAGGGGTAACGCCATCATAAAGCGTAGCGCCGATGATACCCGCATGCCTCTCCGACGACTGGATCCTCTGCCCGGAGAGAGAGGATATTTCCGCTGAATTCACGCGGCTCCTCACCGCGGCGCAGGAGGGTGGCGCCACCATCGCAGAATGCCTGATGATCGCGCGGCAGCTCAAGCAGGGCGGTGAGCAGTCCTGGCACCGCGAATGGAAGCGGCTGGCGCAAGCCAACCGGCAGCGTGCCGAGGCGGCGTTCGCGGAAGGCCACATGGCGACCGCGCAGCGCAACTGGCTGCGGGCGATGAACTACTACGGCGCGGCCGCGATGCCGCTGGACCAGGCCGACGAGCGCCGCTGGGTCGCGGTGCTCGCCATGCAGGAATGCGCGCGCCGCTTCCTCACCGCGCGCGGTCCGGCTGGCGAGGTCGTCACGATTCCCTGGGCCGATGACGGACA
This sequence comes from Bradyrhizobium sp. LA6.1, assembly GCF_040547805.1. NCBI lineage: Bacteria > Pseudomonadati > Pseudomonadota > Alphaproteobacteria > Hyphomicrobiales > Nitrobacteraceae > Bradyrhizobium > Bradyrhizobium sp. LA6.1. Next base: position 180,878 of record NZ_JBEPQK010000009.1, read on the forward strand.
CGTTTTGCAAGGCTATTTCCTGCCTGCGTCCCCGGCCGGCAAGCGGGCTCCGACCGTGATCTGCATCGGCGAGCCCGGACACCGCAAGGAAGAATTCCTGTTCAAGCTCGCGCCGCATGCGCGCGAACGCGGACTGTCGATGCTCGCGCTGGACCTGCTCGGCGACCAGCGTGACGACTATACCGACACGCTCCTGCAGCGCCGCGACCTCGAGAGCTCGATTGCCAGCGTCATGGATTATCTGGAGACACGCGGCGACGTCGATTTCGATCGCGTCGCCATCGTGGCCGACGGGTGGGGCTCTTCCTTCGTCGCGCGCGCGGTGTTGCAGGAGCCGAGGCTCGCCGCGGCCGTCTGCGACGGCGGTCTGTGGGACCTGCACGAACGATCCTTCTTCGCCAGCCGCTTTGCGATGAGCGACCTCAGCATCGTCCCGGTGCCGTCGGCGCCGTTGATGGCCTCGAGCGTCGACTGTCCGGTGCTGATCACGCTCGGCGAGGACGGCTGGCTCAAGGCCGACCGGGCGCGCCAGATCGTGCAGAAGTCGCGACTCGGCAGCTCCGACATCGTGCTGAAGGTGTTCACCGCGCAGGAGACCGGCGCGGCGCAGGCCCATGCGGACAATCCCAGCCTTGCCAACGAATACATCTTCGACTGGCTGGAATCGCAACTGGGCGCCACGGGGCGGCGGATCTGAACGCCGCCTGCTGTCTTAAAGCGCGATGAGATTGGGATGAATCGTCATCGCGATTTAGGTTGTTGCTTGGGCATGATCTTTTCGGAAAACCGCTTCGCACTTTTCCGGATCATGTTTTAGTAGTCGAGGGATATCCTGACGCAGGCCTTTTCGAGCCGGGTCTTCAGCGTCGCCAGCTTGCCGGTGAATTCGGTCAGTTCGTTCTCGTCGAATTCCTGGAAGACGAATTCGCGGATCGTTTTGTACTGCTCGTTGAGGCTTGCGATGTGCTTCTGCGTCTTCTCGACCAGCGACAGCCGCACCACGCGGGCGTCGGTCGGCGAGGGCCGCCGCCGCAGCAGGCCCTTCTTCTCCAGCAGCTTGGACTGGGTGGTGACGAAGGACGGATCGACGTGGAGCAGCTTGGAGACCACGTTGACGGGCACGCCGTCGTCCTTGTCGAGGTCGGAGATCGCCATCAGGATCAGCCATTGCGGACCGCTGATGCCCAGCGTTCTCGCCCAGAACTGACGCAACTCCTCCAGATACATGTTGATCGACGAAATTTCCCAGGTGAAACGCCTGATGATATCGAGATTGCCGATGGAGCGGAGGCGCGCCCCTTCCTTCCTGGTCGCTGACACAGCGTCACTCCCGTGATCTGATTCTTTTCCGGCCGGTGTCTTGCACGGCCATAGTCCACGCAAGTCTGCCCTGACGCAAGTGCAGAGCAGGGTAATTTTGTCACTAAAACTACAAAGATGATCAGCTCAGCATATTCCCTCACTCGCGGTGTTGCGCGCGGGGCACAGGTTTAGTGAAACAACAAAGCTGACTAAATAAACTATTTTGATTAGCGGAACGGCGCAGGCATATTGGCCCGTGACGGTGGGGGGTACTCAATCGTCCCGTTGCAGGTGGTTCGCTCACGTCCCTCGCGTCGATGCGGGTGTGTCCAAAAGCGCGAAGCGGCCGAGCGGATTTGAAAAGACGGGGATCTGGGGGGCCTCACGGTCCGGTCTCCGTAAAATGAGCAACTTGGAGGTTTTATATGAAAGTGGTGAAGAGCCTTTTGCTCGGCACTGCGGCGGGTCTGATCGCCGTCGGCGGAGCACAAGCGGCCGATCTTCCGGTCAAGGCCAAGGCGGTCGAGTACGTCAAGATCTGCTCGCTCTACGGCGCGGGCTTCTACTACATCCCGGGCACCGACACCTGCATCAAGCTCGGCGGCTATCTGCGTGCTGAAGTCGCGCTCAATGCCGGCGGCAACTACAGCGCCGCCTACAACGGTGTTTCCGGCGCGAACAACCGCCTGTCGAACTACTATTTGGCGCGCGCTCGCGAGGACCTCAACATCGATACCCGTACCGCGACTGAGTACGGGGTGGTTCGCACTTACTTTGACGCGGTGTTCACCTGGACGACCGATAACTATACGGGAAGCGGCTCGGCAACAGGCGCGACCGTTTACTCGCAACTCGGAAGCACGGGCGTGTCTGCGCCGAACAACGCAAGCTCGGGCACGATCTCGGGTGGTACGCTCGGCGTCTACTATGCGTTCATCCAGTTCGCCGGCTTCACCATGGGTAAGTCCGTGTCGCAGTTCGACGCGCCCTGGACCAACTATCCCGGCAACAACTTCGACCAGCTCGTCGGTGGCAGCGGCTCCGTGAACGGCGTCGCCCAGTTCACCTACACGGCCGATTTCGGCCAGGGCGTGACCGCGACCGTTTCGGCGCAGGACCAGACCCAGTTCTTCACGACCAACATCTGGAACACCGCCGGCATGTCCACCAGCGGCGTCCTCGGCGGTGCTTACGGCTCGAACGATATCGGCGGCACTAGGTCGCCCGACATCGTCGGCATGGTTCGTGTCGACCAGGCCTGGGGCCTGTTCCAGGCGTCGGTGGCTGCGCACGACAACCACGTCGCCTACTACGGCGCGTCCGAAGTCACCGGTCATCCGGAAGACAAGTGGGGCTGGGCCGTTCAGCTAGCTCTGCAGATCAAGAACATCCCGACCGGTGCTGGCGACGTGATCAACATCTCGGGCGTCTATACCGACGGCGCGAGCCGCTACAACTTCCAGTCGCTGGCGGCGACCAGCTACTCGATGTTCGGCGGTTCGGGCAGCGCGTATCAGAGCATCGGCTTTGCCGGCGTGTCTGACGCGGTGTTCGGTCCCAACGGCCAGCTCGAGCTGACCAAGACCTACGGTTTCCGTGGTGCCTACACCCACAACTGGAACCCGTACTGGAATACGGCGCTCTACGGCGCGTGGGCTGCGGTCAACTACAGCGGCACGGCGAAGGGCCTGATCTGCGGCAGCGCTGCGTTCGCCTCGCTGACCGGCACCTGCAACCCGGACTTCAACATCGGCCAGATCGGCGTCATCACCCGCTGGACGCCGGTCAAGAACCTGACCTTCTCGGCTGACTTCGTCTACAGCCACCTCGACCAGAAGTACTCGGGCGTGATCACCACCCCGGCGCTGGCGTCGGTTGCCAAGCCTGCGGCAACCTACGAGCTGAAGGACCAGGACACCTACAGCCTGCTGCTGCGCGCCCAGCGCAACTGGTAAGCTGAAGACCGTTCCGATCTGATAGAGCCCCGGCGGGAAACCGCCGGGGCTTTTTCATGAAAGCGGCCTTCGGAAAATCCGGCAACACGTTGCAAACGACGAAGACGAGCTATGCGAATCGATCGCCCTCAAACTTATTTACTTACCTGAGTTGATCAGCTATCTTGTTTTCAGCCGATTACGAAAGTCACGGCTCTTAGCTTCATGCTAAGCCTCCAGAAACCTCCGGTGATGCCCCGCCGGAGGTTTTTCGTTTTGGGATTTTCCTTCAGCCGCGCATCACACGGGCGCGCGAGTTCGGCCGGTAGGCGAGGCGGCTGTGGCCGACGCAGTAGGACTGGCCGTCGGGCGCGGTATTGCCGCAGAAGCAGAAGTCGTCTGCGCCCGGCGTCGAGATCGGCCAGCGGCAGCGATTCTCGGCGAGCTCCAGCAGCGAGCAGCGGTTGGCATCGTCGATCGGACCCGCGACCACAGGTGTGTCGGTGTCGCCGTAGATCGTGGCGAGCATCTCATATTGCAGCCGCGGTACGGCTCTCGTCCCGCGCCGCGGCGCGAGGCTCCGCTCGAGCTTGCGCTCGTCGCTCGTCCTGCCGCGCGTGAGATTGAGCCGGGACAGCTTGCCGATCACCGCGTTGCGGCTGACGCCGATGTCGGCAGCGATCTCGCTGCAGGTGAGGCCGGCCTCGAAGTGCTGCTTCAGAAGCTCAATTCGTTCGTTGGTCCAAGTCGGTGAAGAAGCAGTCGGTGAAGAAGTTGGTGAGAGAACAGGCATTGTAACGGTCCCAGGTTGCAGATGTCGGCCATCCGCCTCTCGAGATCCGTCCGCCTCACGTCCGGCGCGCCCTCACGTTCTGCCGTTGTCGCGAATCGACAAAAGGCCGTCCTTGATGGCGAGACGGATGCCTTCCTCGATCAGAGTGCGTGCGACGCCGGGAACGCTGGTGCCGTGGGTGCCCTGTCTCACCAGTTTTTCCAGATAGGTGATGGTCGAGAGCGCCAAGGTTACGGGAATGCGGTCAGTCTCGGCTTTTTCGGTGGCCATGGCCCGAACGCTAGCCTCTTACTCGGGTACATAAAAGTAACGATTAAGACTCTATTTAGGTTCAGGGGTGGGAGTCAAATCCGGGCAAGACCGGTGTTTCAGCTCATTGGAATCGCTCGGGAAATCAGGCGCAGCGCCGCGCGCCGCGCGGGATGCCGAGCGGAGGCGGAGTGGAGACGGGTCCGGGCAGGCGGGTGTGGCTAGCCGTGCACGATCGCCTTTTCGATCATGCAATGGATGCCCTTGCAGCCGTTGACGGTCTGCGTCACCCGCAGGTCGGCGGCCAGGCTGCACAGCGTGTAGGCGTCCTCGCGCGACAGGTTTCGCGTCTCGCCGAGCAGCACGATCATGTCGCGCAGCGCGCGCACCGTACACTGGTCGAGGTCGGGGTCCATGGCCATGGTCATGTAATGCGTTGCCGTCTCAGCGCGCGGATAGTCGAACCTGAGGTCCTTGCGCAGCGTCAGGCGGAAGCGGCCCTGGAGCGCGGTCTCGATCGCGGTGACGCAGACCTCGCCGTCGCCCTGCACGCCATGGCCGTCGCCGCAGGAGAACATCGCGCCCGGGACGAACACCGGCAAATAGAGCGTCGCACCGGCTCCGAGCTCCTTGTTGTCGAGATTGCCGCCCATCGCGCGCGGCACGAGCGAGGAGATGCGGCCCCAGGCCGGTGGCGGCGAGACGCCCATCACGCCGAAGAACGGCTTGAGCGGCAGATCGAGGCCCCAGGGCATGCGGCCGACCATCCGCGACCGGTCGAGCGGGATGTTCAGGATGCGCGTTTCGTGGAAATCGTCGGGCAGGGTACCGGACAGCGGCTTGATCATGTTCCAGCCCCAATCCTGCCGGAGCTGGACGTCGAGGATCTCGACCGCGAGCACGTCGCCGGGCTCGGCGCCCTCGACTGCGATGGGGCCGGTGAGGATGTGGCCGGGCAGCATGCGCTCGTTTTTGGCGTGAACCTCGAACATCTCCGGCGGAATGTGAAATTTGGTGCGGTCGGGCAGCATGTCGGGCCCACCGCTGATGGTGTCGACCGTCACCTCATCGCCGCTTTTGACGGTGAGGACGGGTTTGAGCGCGGCTTCGAAGAAGCCCCAATGGCAGGTCTCGGGGCTTGAATGCAGGTGGTGATGGGTCATTGGCCGCGTCCAATCGGTTTCATCAGAACTCGTCATGAGAACCTGTTATGCCCGGGCTTGACCCGGCGATCGATCCTCTTTCAAGAAGATTTCTGAAGATGGACGGGCCGGTCAAGCCCGGCACGATCATTCCAGCGAGGCTCCCCTGTATTTCGTTCTTTCCAAGACCCTCGGCACCGCTCTGCTGCCGATCAATCTCCTGATCGAGCTAGGAATCCTGTCGCTGCTGCTGATGGCGACGCGGTTTGCTGCGGTCGGCCGCAAGCTCGCCGTGACCACGCTGGTGCTGCTGGCGCTGGTCGCGTTCTCGCCGATCGGCAATCTTCTGCTCTATCCGCTGGAGTCGCGTTTCCCGGCGTGGGACCCGTCGCGGGGCGCCCCCGACGGCATCATCGTGCTCGGCGGCTCGATCGACACCGATCTGTCGGCGGCGCATCGCACGCCCGTGGTTGCGCACGCGGCCGATCGCATGCTGGCGCCGGCCGACCTCGCGCGGCGCTATCCGAACGCGCGTATCGTCTTCACCGGCGGCTCGGCGAACCTGGTCGCGACGGAGGCGAGGGAGGCCGACTACACCGCGCCGATCCTGGAAAGCCTGGGCATACCGAAGGAGCGTCTGATCCTCGAGCGCGACTCCCGCAACACCTGGGAGAACGCGATCTTCACAAAGCAGCTGGTGACGCCGAAGCCGGGCGAACGCTGGCTTCTGGTCACGTCGGCTTTCCACATGCCGCGCGCGATGGGGATTTTCCGCAAGGCCGGGTTTGACGTCGAAGCCTATCCGGTGGATTGGCGGATGGGCGGGCGCGACGGGCTCTTCGCCTTCACCCGCAATGGGGCCGATGGTCTCGGCAAGACCGACGTCGCCGTGCGCGAATGGATCGGCCTTTTGGCGTATCGCATCATGGGGCGGACCGGCGAGTTGCTTCCGGGGCCGGGCAAGGACTAAAACGAGGGCCGCAAAACAAGAACAGAGTACCGGCGCGCGATCGCCGGTCGGGAGGACGCCATGCAGCAGCAGAGCGAAGACAGGATCGATCTTGCCGGGCTCGTCGCCGACCTCAACAGCCTGCTGCGGCTGAAGACGACGGTGATCGGCATGAAGCTGTTCGCGCGCACTGCCGACATGGAGGCGATCCCGAAAATCCGGCGGCCGAACGCGGTCCACACCACCGACCAGATCGTCAGCATGGCTGCACGTCTGGGCTGGACGGTCGGCATCACCGCCGACGATCTTGTCGGTGCGCAGTGTCGCGCCGTGATCGGGCTTGCGCCGCAGGACGAAAAATGGCTCGCCGGCGAAAACTATGTCGGGGTCTGGCACGGCACCGCTGAGGACGCGCGCAAGCGCCAGGAGGCGCTGGACGTGGTTCCGTTCGGGCAGTATCAGGCGCTTGCGGTCAGTCCGCTCGCGAGCGGGCGGCTCGATCCGCCCGACATCTGCCTGGTCTATGCGACGCCGGGGCAGATGATCATCCTGATCAACGGGCTGCAATATACCGGCTACAAGAAGTTCGAATGGGGGGTGGTCGGTGAGACCGCCTGCGCGGATTCTTGGGGGCGGGCGCTGAAAACCGGCGAGCCCAGCCTGTCCTTGCCATGCTATGCCGAACGGCGCTATGGCGGCGTGCCGGACGAGGAGATGCTGATGGCCTTGAAGCCCTCGCATCTCGCCAAGGCGATCGAGGGCATGAAGGCGCTGGCCAAGAACGGCCTGCGCTATCCGATTCCGCCCTATGGGATTCAAAGCGACGTCCGCGCCGGCATGGGCGTGAGTTACGCGAAGAAATAAAGGTCGACCATGAGCTCAGCGAAATTCGACATCGTCGTCTACGGTGCGACCGGTTTCACCGGCCAGCTCGTCGCCGAATATCTGACTCAGCATTACAAGGGTGACCACGCGCTCAAATGGGCGATGGCAGGCCGTAGCCTCGGCAAGCTCAAGTCGGTACGCGATGCGATCGGCGCGCCCGGGAATACGCCGCTGATTGTCGCGGATGCATCGGACGCGGCCTCGCTGAAGGCGATGGCGGAGCAGACGATGTCGGTGATCACCACCGTCGGCCCGTATCAGCTCTATGGCGAGGAACTGCTCGCGGCCTGCGTTGCCACCGGCACCGATTATTTCGATCTCTGCGGCGAACCGATCTGGATGCGACAGATGATCGACAAGTACGAGGCGGCCGCCAAAGAGAGCGGCGCGCGTATCGTGTTCTCATGCGGTTTCGATTCCGTGCCGTTCGAGCTCGGCGCGTTTGTCGTGCAGGAAGAGGCCAAGCGCGTGTTCGGCGCTCCGGCCTCGCGTGTGAAAGGCCGCGTGCGCGACATGCGCGGCACGCTCTCGGGCGGCACCGCGGCGAGCGCGAAGGCGACCTTCGATGCGGTCGCAAAGGACATCAGCCTGATCGCGATCCTGAACGATCCGTTCGCGTTGACGCCGGGCTTCACCGGCCCGAAGCAGCCAAAGGGCAACAGGTCGCTGCTCGAGGATGACCTGCAATCCTGGGCCGCGCCGTTCATGATGGCACTGATCAACACGCGCAACGTCCATCGCTCCAACATGCTGATGGGCTTTCCCTACGGCCAGGACTTCGTCTACGACGAGATGGTTCTGACGGGTCCCGGCGAGAAGGGCGAAGCCAACGCGCAGCGCGTGGTGGCAGCCAACGCCGAGAAGACCGGTCCGAACGCGCCGAAGCCGGGCGAGGGGCCCTCGAAGGAAGAGCGGGAGAACGGCCGCTTCGACCTGCTCTATGTCGCGATCGCGCCCGACGGCCGCATGGTTCGCGCCGGCGTCACCGGCGACCGTGATCCCGGTTACGGCTCGACCTCGAAGATGATCTCCGAATGCGCGATGTGCCTGTTGCGCGATGTGACAGACGTCCCGGCCGGATTCTGGACGCCGGGCGCGGCGATGCAGCACAAGCTGATCAAGCGCCTGCGGGACAATGCTGGGCTGACGTTCGAGGTGGAAGCGTAAGGTCCGTGTCCGCGAAGTTCGACATCGTCGTCTACGGCGCGACGGGATACACCGGCCAGCTCGTCGCCGAATATCTCGCTGCAAGCTATGCCGGTGACGGCGCGCCGACATGGGCGATGGCCGGGCGCAGCAGGGACAAGCTCGCCTCCGTTCGCGATGCGATCAGCGCACCCGCTGACACGCCGCTGATCGTGGCGGACGCAGCCGATCCGGCTTCGTTGCGGGCGATGGTCGATCAGGCGAAGCTGGTCATAACCACTGTCGGTCCCTACCAGCTCTACGGCTCCGATCTGCTTGCCGCCTGCGTCGCGTCGGGCACCGACTATATGGATCTCTGCGGCGAGCCGATCTGGCTGAAGCAGATGATCGACAGGTATGACGCGGCGGCGAAGGCGAGCGGCGCGCGCATCATGTTCTCCTGCGGCTTCGATTCCATCCCGTTCGAGCTCGGTGCGTTCTTCGTGCAGGAGGAAGCCCGTCGCGTGTTCGGAGCGCCGGCGCCGCGCGTCAAGGGGCGCGTCCGCGACCTCAGCTGGAAGTTCTCCGGCGGCACCTCGGCGAGCGCGAGGGTCACCTTCGAAGCAGTCGCGCAGGATCTCAGCCTGGTGTCGATCCTCAAGGACCCCTTCGCATTCACGCCCGGCTTCGAGGGGCCGAAACAGCCGCGCGGCAACAAGCCCGTTTTCGAGGAAGACCTGCAATCCTGGTCCGCCCCGTTTGCTATGGCGACGCTGAACACGCGCAACGTCCATCGCTCCAACATGCTGATGGGATTCCCGTATGGCCGCGATTTCGTCTACGACGAGATGGTGCTGACGGGGACGGGGGACGAAGGGCAGGCCAACGCGAAGCTCGTCATGGCCGCCAATAGCGAAAAGACCGGCCCCAAAGCGCTCAAGCCCGGCGACGGGCCATCGAAGGAAGAGCGCGACAACGGTCATTACGACGTGCTCTATGTCGCGATCGCGCCCGACGGCCGTCAGGTGCGCGCGGCGGTGAAGGGCGATCTCGATCCCGGCTATGCCTCAACGGCGAAGATGGTTTCCGAATGCGCGATCTGCCTGCTGCGCGACACGCCTGATGTCCCGGCCGGTCTCTGGACGCCGGGCGCAGCGATGCAGCACAAGCTGATCAAGCGGCTGGTCGATCACGCCGGGCTGAGGGTTGAGGTGGAGAGATAGGCGCTTTTGCGTGCCTAAATGACGGTGTCGTCGCCCGGCTTGACCGGGCGACCCAGTATTCCAGAGACAGTGTTGTTGAATCGAGAGGCCGCGGCGTACTGGATCGCCCGCCTTCGCGGGCGATGACAGTGAGATTGCCGCTACGCCGCCCGCGCATCATACGCGTACATGAACTCCATGCTCTTCGAGCCCAGCGGCAACAGCCATTTCATCATCTGATTGCGGACCCATGCGCCGGTGGCGCTGAACTCGCGCTTGCTGTTGCCGTTGCGGCGCGCCATCGCGACGATCTTTTCCGTGCGCGGGCGCCGCTCGGCCTCGAAAGCCTGGAAGGTGGCGCCGAGCTCCTGGCCCTCCTGCATCAGCCGCGCGAGCCGCATCGCATCCTCGAGTGCGAGCGAAGCGCCCTGGCCCGCGTGGGGGCTGGTCGCATGCGCGGCATCGCCGATCAGCAGGGAGCGCTTGCGCGACCAGGTCGGCAAGGTCGCGACGTCGAGCGTGTCGGTGACCACGATATTCTCGGCCGCGTCGATGATATCGGGGATCGGATCGTGCCAGCCGTGATGGAAGCCGCGCAGATGCTGCTTCAGCGTCGCGTGGTCGAGCGCGCGGAACATCGCCGCGTCCATGCCGTGCGCGGGCTGCGTGCTCCACCACATCACGCCGTCGTTCGGATCCGGGCTGCAATAGCCGTAACCGAAGAAGCCGCTCTTGCCGAACGTGGTCTCGACGTGCCGGCCGATCGGCCTGCCATCGAGGACGGCGTGCGGCACGAAGCCGCCGAACCCGATCAGCCCGGTGTCGAACGGTTGCGGACCGTCCGGCACGACCTGGCGGCGCACGACCGAGTGCACGCCATCGGCGCCGATCAGAAAGTCGCCTTCGGCCGTGGTGCCGTCGGAGAAGTAGGCGATGATCGGCTGGTCGCCGCGGTCCTCGATCTTGATCAGGCGCTTCTCGAAATAGAGCGAGACGCAGGCGCACCAGGCCTTGTCGATCAGGATTTCGTTCAACGTTGCGCGGCAGACATTGACGGCCGGCTGGCCGAAGCGCCGCGCCATGTCGCGGTTGATCGAGCCGAGCCGTTCGCCGCTCTGCGAATAGAAGTCGAAGGATTCAGCGATCGAGCCGCGGCTGATCAGCTCGTTCGCGAGCCCGATCTCGTCCAGCACATGCATGCCGTTCGGTGCGATCTGGAGGCCGCCGCCGATACCTTTCGAATAAGGCCAGGCCTCGTAGATCGCGGATTCGATGCCAGCGCGGCGCAGCAGGATCGCGGTGACGGGCCCGGCGATACCGGCGCCGATGATCAGGGCCTTGCGGGGACGGTTGGACATGGCTTGCTCCCGACGTTTCCGTGGTGCTAGGAGAAATTACGGTTGCTAAATCTCTTAGTAGCTAAGATATATATCGACTAAGATATGAGGTCGGCCTTGTCAAGGACGAAGGCGCGCGCGGCGCTGTTGCAGGAGCTCGAGGAGGCGATGCGGCGGTCGTCCGCGCAGGGCGTGCTCTATGGCCAAACGGTTGCAAACGTTGCCGGAATTGCCAATTCCGACCTCGAATGCATGGACATCCTCTATCTCGAAGGACGCGTCACCGCGGGCCGGCTTGCCGAGGTCACGGGGCTGACGACGGGCGCCATCACCGGCGTGGTGGACCGACTCGAGAAGGCCGGGCTGGTGCGCCGCGAGCGGGACGAGCAAGACCGCCGCAAGGTCTTCATTTCCGTCGTGCCCGAGACGGCGATGAAGATCGGCCAGCTCTACGTGCCGATGCAGCAGGCGATGGAGAAGGTGTTTGGCGCCTATTCCGACGAGGAGCTGCGCCTGCTGCTGCGCTTCGCGACCGAGGGCTACAAGGGCGTGCTCGCTGCAACCGAGGCGCTGAAGGGCCTGCTCGATACGCCGCCGGAAAAGCGGCCCGATCTCAAGCTGAAGAAGCTTCGTCGCTAGAGCGTTTTCGAGCGAAGTGGATACCGGTTCGCGTCAAGAAAACGCGTCAAAACAGAAAGCCAGACATTACCGTTCCGATTCCATCGGAACGGTATTGTCCTTGATCTTGTAAGCCTGCGCAGCCGCGATCATGCCCCACATCGCGCCCAGCATCATCCAGAAGTGCCGCCAGTGGTCGGTGTCGATCACGAAGCTCTCGCCGACGGTGCCGACGAAGGCGGAGAAGATCGCCAGATAAGCGCGCTGCCAGGGCACACGGACGAAGATGTGCCTGATACCCATGATCACGGTGGTGAAGACCAGCGCGGGGTAGCACACGCCGGAGAGCCAGCCGCCGGACATGAAGGCGTTGAGGTAGGAGTTGTGGGTGTCCTCGGGGAAGTAGCGGTGGAATTGCAGGGGGCCGATGCCGAACGGCAGGTCGAGCGCCATCTCCGCGCCGAGGATGTGCCGGCCGAACCGGCCGAAGCGGCCTTCGTCATAGCTCTGGTCGAAGCTCGCGCGTTGCTTGAACATCTCGGCGGTGGAATCGAATGACAGCAGCACCGCGATCAGCGCGAGGCCCAGCACCGCGGCGACGATCGCCATGACGACGATGCGCGAGCGTTGCGCGTTGGTGCGGCTGGTCAGCACCATCAGCACCAGCATGAAGGCGGAGGTCAGCACCAGTCCGCCCCAGGCGGCGCGGGAGAACGCGAGCAGGATCGCCAGCGACATGATGCCGAAGGCGATGACGTTGCGGAACGCCTTGGCAAACTTGTCGGAGACCACGCTCTGGAGCGCGAACAGCGCCGGTAGGATCAGGAAGGCGCCGAGCACGTTCGGGTCCTTGAACGTGCCGCGCGCGCGCCCGTAGAGTGTGAGGAGATCGTCTCCGCCGGGAACCAGATGGAAGTAGCCGGCGACCGCAGACAGCGAGGCGACCATCGCGCCGACCACGAGGCCGCGGCGGAGCATGTCCAGCCGGGCCGCGGTGTCTTCCGAGGTGACCATCGCGAAGAACACGACGGTGACTGCCATGTACCACGAGGTCGCAATCCAGCTCGCCACCTCGGACTGTTCGTACAGCGGGACCGCGCTGATCGTGTAGCCGACATTGAGCAGGACCAGCATCAGGATCAGCGGCATCAGCACGAGCCGCAGGCGCAGACCGGTCGCGAAGAAGGTGACGGCGGCCAGCAGCGTCACGATCTCGTAGGGGCTCGGCTCGATGAAGACGATGGCGCCGGAGGCGCCGGCCAGCCACACCAGCGCGCGCTGGATAGCCAGCACGCCGGGCGCAGCCGGTGCGGCTAATTTCACTCCACCGGCTGTCGCCGCATACGCCATCACATGCTCATACGCTTACGCAACTTGTACGCCACAACTTCCGCCGTCATGCCCCGCGCAGGCGGGGTATCCAGTACGCCGAGCCGTTCGTGGCAGTTTCCACTGCCGGCGATTACTGGATCGCCCGGTCAAGCCGGGCGATGACAGTGTGGCTCGGGGGTAGCAAACTCAATACGCGTTCTCGTTCTTGGTCAGCAGCGAGACCGGCGTCTTCAGGAGAATGACGAGGTCGAACAGCACCGACCAGTTCTCGATGTAGTAGAGGTCGAATTCGACGCGCTTCTGGATCTTCTCTTCATTGTCGATCTCGCCGCGCCAGCCGTTGATCTGGGCCCAGCCGGTGATGCCGGGCTTGACGCGGTGACGAGCGAAATAGCCGTCGACGGCTTCGTCGAAAAGGCGGCTCTGGAGCTTGCCCTGCACCGCATGCGGACGCGGGCCGACCAGGGACAAATTGCCTGAGAACACCACGTTGAAGAGCTGCGGCAGCTCGTCGAGGCTGGTCTTGCGGATGAAGCGGCCGACGCGGGTGACGCGCGGATCGTTCTTGGTCACGACCTTGGAGGCGGTCGGGTCGGCCTGATGGTGGTACATCGAGCGGAATTTGTAGACGTCGATGCGCTCGTTGTTGAAGCCGAAGCGCTTCTGGCGGAACAGCGCCGGGCCGGGGCTGTCGAGCTTCACCGCCAGCGCCACCAGTCCCATCACCGGCAGGGCTGCGAGCAGCGCGAGGCCGCCGACGATGCGGTCGAACAGCCACTTCATCACCAGGTCCCAGTCGGTGATCGGCGCCTCGAACACGTCGAGCGTCGGCACCTCGCCGAGATAGGAATAGGAGCGGGGACGGAAACGCAGCTTGTTGGTGTGCGCGGAGAGCCGGATGTCGACCGGCAGCACCCAGAGCTTCTTCAGCATCTCCAGGATGCGGGTCTCCGCCGAGATCGGCAGCGCGAACAGCACGAGATCGACGCGGGTGCGGCGGGCGAATTCGACGATGTCGTCGACCTTGCCGAGCTTGCGCGCGCCGGCGCAGGTGTCGAGCGCGCGACTGTCGTTGCGGTCGTCGAACACGCCGAGCACGTGGATGTCGGAATCCTCCTGGGCATTCAGCGCCTCGACCAGTTGCTCGCCGTTGCTGTCGGAGCCAACGACGATGGTGCGGCGGTCGAGCCGGCCCTGGCGTGCCCAGGCGCGCACCAGCGAGCGCAGCACCAGACGTTGGGAGATGAGCGCGGCGAGCCCGAGGAAGTAGAAGGCGGCAAGCCACAGCCGCGACATTTCGCTGCCGAACTTGGCGAAGAAGGATACGCCGATGAACAGCAGGAAGACGAACGACCAGGAGGAGATCATCCGCGTCATCTGCCGGAGCTGACCGCGGAACAGCTGCACCTGATAGATGTCGGCGGCCTGGAAGCAGACCACGGCGGCGACCGCGACGGCGATGATCTGCGCGGGATAAACCCAGCTGAAGGAGCCGGCGAGCGGCATGACATAGCCGACATAGAGCGCGATGCCGACGAGGCTCAGCAGGGCGAAATCGGCCAAACGGACGAAGCCGGTGATCACGATCGGAGAATAGGCGCGGGCGACCTTCTGGTTGACGACGTCGAGCGCGGCGGGCGAGAGCCGGCGGCGGCGCTCCACAAACGGTTGGTCAGCTGGCTTCGCCGCGGCGCCTGTCGCGGCGTCGAGCATCGAGCGTGCGTTGAGCGGTTCCACGGGCGTCCACGTCCATTCCAAAAAACCCGCGGGTCGCAGCGTTGCGCCCCGGGCGAGCATCCCCTGGCACGTCGATTATCGGACAAATCGGAAGATTCTCTAAAGCGGTCTTAAGGATGGTTAATGATTGGCAAATGCGTCGCGATAACCCGCGAGCACGCCGTCAACCATCGCCTGCTGGGAGAAATGCGCGGAGATGCGCTCGCGCAGGGCGGATGCGCGCTGCGCGGTCGCCTGCGGATCGTCGAGCGCGGCCGCGATCGCCTCCGCCATCGCTTCGGCATTGCTCGCCGCGAACAGGGCCGGGCTCTCGGGCCCAAAAATCTCGGGGATGCCGCCGACGCGGGCCGCGATCATGGGAATGCCGGCAGCTCCAGCCTCGATCACGACGTACGGCATGGAATCGCCGCGCGAGGGCACGACCAGCAGCCGCCCCTTGGAGAAGCCGTAGCGCGCCTTGACGTGACCGATGAAGCGGATGGCGCTCGAGAGGCCGAGCCTGTCGACCTGCGCCTTCAGCGCCGCCGTCTCCTCGCCGTCGCCGCCTAGCGTGAGCGTGACCTTCTTGCCGCCCTCGTGCAGGCGCGCCACCGCATCGACCAGCAAATCCGCGCCCTTGATGTGCCTGAACTCGCCGACATAGGAGAGGTCGGTGGCATCGTCGGCGATGCTAACAGGCTCGAATTCTTCCGGCGTCACGCCATTGAAGACGCAATGCACCACGCCCTTGGGTGTGCCGACGATGCGCTGATAGGTGTCGCGCGCAAACGCGCTCTCGAACAGAAACAAGTCCGTCGCGTCCATCAGCGTGCGTTCGAGCCGCGCGTAAAACTCGCCCTTGAAGGTGTTGAGGGGATAGTGCAGCGAGCCGCCATGCGGGGTGTAGATGCGGATGGTGTCGTTGGATCGCCGCCGCATGCGGACGAAGGCGCCGGCCTTGGCTCCGTGGCCGTGCGTGACGTCGGGTTTGAGCGCGGCGATCAGGCGCCGCATCCGCAGCCACACCAGAAAATCGTCAGGCGACGGTTCGCGACGGATCGCCAGCCGGTGCACGCCGAGCTTCAGCCGCGGCGCGAGCTCGGCCAGCGCCTTGTCCGCGCGCTCACCACCGGTGAGGCTGTCGGCGAGAATCCCGACGTGATGACCGCGATCGACCTGACCGTTGGCGAGATCGAGGATGTGGCGGAAGATGCCGCCCACGGGAGCGCGCACGGCGTGCAGGATGCGGAGCGGCCGGTCGGGAGAGGGGGGCATGATCAGAACCAGCGCTCGACGGCGAATGCTCGAACAATTCTCGAAATATCGAGATGGATTAAGAGCCCTCGTGGTTAACAAACGGTGTCGGCGCGGTGCGCGCCGGTCGCGGCAGGGCGCGATTAACCCAGCAGCAACCTTAATGGAGTGTAATCGCCCCGGTTGAGGTAGAGTCGCAGCGTTGCCCTGCGGGAGTGTTCGATGCGTTTAGCGTTCTGGCGTGCCGGCAAGGACAAGGCGGTGGTCGAGCGGGCTATTTCGAAGCCCAAGGCCGAAGCCAAATCGACCGAAGCCGCGCCCAAGATTGAAGCAGAGCTTGCGCCCGTTGCTGCGAAGCAGGCACAAGCCGAATCCGGCGACATCGATTTGCACGCGCTCGGCGCGGTGCTCGCCCGCAAGCGCGGCTGGATCATCGTGCCGACGGTGCTCGCGCTCGTCGCGTCGATCGCCGCCGTCAATCTCATCACTCCGCGTTACAAGTCGGAATCCCGCATCCTGATCGACGGCCGCGAGAACGTGTTCTTGCGGCCGAGCAGCGACCGCAGCACCGAAGAGCGGCAGTCGCTCGATCCCGAGGCGGTGACCAGCCAGGTGCAACTCGTGCTGTCGCGCGATCTCGCGCGTGAGATCATCAGGAAGAACAAGCTCGCGGAGCGCCCCGAATTCGATCCAGTGCTGCAAGGCATTTCGCCGCTGAAGTCGCTCGCGGCGCTGATCGGCATCGGCCGCGATCCGTTTTCGATGACGCCGGAAGAGCGGGTGCTGGATGCTTATTACGAGCGGCTCCAGGCCTACGCCGTCGACAAGTCGCGCGTGATCGTGGTCGAATTCCAGTCCGCCGATCCCGACCTTGCCGCGCGCGTCGCCAATTCGATCGCCGACGGCTATCTCGTGCTCCAGCAGAATGCGCGCCAGGATCAGGCCCGCAGCGCCAGCCAGTGGCTTTCGGGCGAAATCGAAAATCTGCGCAAGAAAGTCTCCGACGCCGAAGCCAAGGTCGAGGACTTCCGTTCCAAGTCGTCGCTGTTCGTCGGCACCAACAACACCACGCTCTCGAACCAGCAGATGGGCGAGGTCAATACCCAGCTCAACAACGCACGCTCGATGAAGGCGGATGCTGAATCCAGGGCGCGGCTGATCAAAGAGATGCTCCAGAGCGGCAAGCCGATCGAGGCGTCCGAGGTGGTGAACTCCGAACTGATGCGGCGGCTGTCGGAGCAGCGGGTGACGTTGCGGGCGCAGCTTGCCGAACAGTCATCGACGCTGCTCGGCAATCACCCGCGGATCAAGGAGCTGAAGGCGCAGCTTGGCGACCTCGACAACCAGATTCGCGACGAAGCGGCCAAGATCTCGCGCTCGTTCGAAAGCGATGCGCGGATCGCCAGTGGCCGGGTCGACGGCCTGACGGCGAGCCTCGATCAGCTCAAGAAGCAGGCGACCTCGACCAACGGTCAGGACGTCCAGCTCCGCGCGCTCGAGCGCGAAGCCAAGGCGCAGCGCGACCTGCTCGAGACGTATCTTGGGAAGTATCGCGAGGCCAGCACCCGCGAAAGCATCGATACCGCGCCGGCGGAAGGCCGCATCATCTCGCGCGCCATCGTCTCGAATACGCCGGCCTATCCGAAGAAGCTGCCGATCGTGCTGATCGCGACGATCGCGACGCTGCTGCTCTCGTCCGGCGTCGTCGTCACCGGCGAGCTGTTGCGCCAGACCGCGCCGCGCGCGGCGGCCGTGTTCACGCCGGCGCAGACGCAGGCACCGGTGCGCCAAGAGCCGGTAGTCCACCAGCCGCTGGTCCAGCCGGTCGTCCAGCCGGTGGCTGAACCGATGCTCGATCCGGTTGTGGAGGACCTTACGCCGCTTCAGCCCGAGATGACGGCCGATGCCGACGTCACTGAATTCACCGAGATCGAGCATCTGGCCGACAGCCTGCGCGCTGCGGGGCCGGCGGCGAAGAAGGTCACGGTGCTCGGCACCGCGGCCGGCGAAGCTATCACGCTGTCGACGCTGACACTGGCCCGGCACCTGGCGCGCGATGCGCGCGTCGTTGTGGTCGATCTCGCCGCATCCTCGCCGACCATCGCCGCGGTGTCCGTCGATGCTTCGGCTCCCGGCCTCGCCGAGCTGATGCAGGGCGAGGCCTCGTTCGCGCAAATCATCACCCGGGACAAGCTCTCGCGGCTGCATCTGGTCATGGCCGGCCGTCCCGGCTTCGACCGCAGCCTGCTGCAATCGCCGCGGGTGACGCTCGCGATCGATGCGCTGCTCCGCGCCTACGACCACGTGCTGGTGGACGCCGGCAGCGCCTCGGACCTCCCGGCCGAACTGCTGACGGCGCATGCCCGCGCCGTCGTGGTGCCCGATGCCTCGATGGCGCCGGATGCCCGCACGCTGATGTGCGAGCAGCTGCGGGCCGTCGGCTTCAGCGAGGTAACGATGCTGAGCAGGCCGGTGCAGCCGTCGGACGCGGCCGAAGCACCGCGCGGCGTGGCGGCGTGATCTCTCTTACCCTCTCCCCTTGCGGGAGAGGGTGGCTCGCCGCGTAGCGGCGGGACGGGTGAGGGGTATCTCTCCGCGAGTCTCATGGCCGTTTAAATTTGCGGAGACATACCCCTCATCCGGCGCCATAGCCGAAGCTTCGCTTCGGCGTTCCTAAGAACGGCGGCCGAAGGCCGCCTATGCAACCTTCTCCCGCAAGGGGAGAAGGGAAGGGCAGCTCGCAAGTGGCTAGAGATTGAGAGGCTGTGACGCCTACCCGAACGTCTGCCGCAGCCGCCGCGCCAGATCGAACAACATCTGGTTCTGCTTCACCAGCCGTTTGCCGTGGCTCAGCGAGGACATCGCCATCGCCGCGAGTTTTCCGCGCGCGGTCAGGGGCACGAAGCTGTCGAAAATGTCGTCGTCGTCCTTGCAGAACATGCGTTTGTAATCGTCCGAGCCGATGCCGAGATCGAGCGAGCGGTAGCCGCGTTCGGCGTAGCGGTCGATGATGTAGCGCATCAGGATCAGCCCGGGGCTGTAGCGGGCGTGCTCGGACATCGTGTAGGTGTTGAACATCATCGAGAAGCGCTGGCCGTCGGCGACGCCGGCGAAGATCGCGATCACCTCGTCGTCGCATTCGAGCGCATGGATGTCGATGACGCGGCCTTCGCCGCGCGGCGACAGGCATGCGCTGCGGATGAACGCTTCGACGCCGGGCTCGGCAAAGACGTTGGGCAGTTTCTGTTCGGCCATCCGCGCCGGCTTGACCCGGAAGAACCAGTCGAGCAGGCGGGTGACGTCCGCATCCGTGGTGGCGAGGTGATAACGATAGCCGGCAAGCGCCTGGAGCTTCTTTTCCTTGCTCTTGAGGCGGCGGCGAAAGGAGTTGCTGATCCGCGATGTGGGCGGCCCGCCCGGCTCCATCGCCAGGAGAGGGCAGCCGTTGATCGCACTCTGCCGCGGCAGCTGCGCGAACGGGTTGTGCTGGTCGTGCCAGCGCAGCGGCTGCTGCGTCAGCGCGAGCACGTCGGCATGCTCGCGCAGCGGCGCAAGCAGCGCGTCGAGATCGGCGCTGGCGACCTCGGCGGCGAACGCGGCGTTCCACAGGCCCATGTTGAAGGTGGTGTGCTTGCCGCCCATGAAGCAGGCCGTGCGCACGCCGTGGCCTTGCCGCAGCGAGAGCGGCAGCAGCAGGAGCGGCTGGCGCTCGGTGTCGCGGGCAATGACGATGAAGGGACTGGCGCCGTCGTGGCTGCCGACCAGCCGTTGCCATGGGCTGAGCAGGTCGAAGCGCTGGTAGGGCGTGAAGAGGTGACCGCTCTCCTCGAACGCGCGCCAGACCGTCTCGGCCTCGGCCAGATCGGTGACGATATCGACATGCGCGATACGGCTCGCTTTCGACCGCGCTGGCGATTCTGCCGTCCGGCTTTGCATCGCCGCAGCCATGGTCATTCACGAAACCTGTCGAGAAACGAAAAATTTGCGTATTTCGGCCTGTGGCCGACCTTTGCAAAGAAATGTCAACAAAGGGTAATGACAATCAGGCGAACGCGAAGGTGGGACATTGGCATCCGACGACAGATGGCTGGAGCGGTTGCGGCTCGAGCTGGCCTGGTTCACCGGTCAGGCTGTGCTGCGCAGCCGCGGCGCCGGCGCGATCCTGCGGTTTCAGCACGTGCGGCCGCGGCGGCGCGGCGCGTTTCAGCCGCTGCGTGAAAGCGAGATCAGTCCGCAATTTCTCGATCGCGCCATTGGTGCGCTGAAGCAGTGGGGATATGACTTCCTCGGCATGGACGATGTCTGCCGCCGCGCGGTGACGCTGCCGGAGAAGCGGCGCTTCGTGGCGCTAACCTTCGACGGCGCCAACAAGGACCTCATCAGCTTCGCCTATCCAGTGCTGGCGCGCCACGCCGTGCCGTTCACGATCTATGTGCCCACCGCGTTTCCCGATGGAGTCGGAGAGGCCTGGTGGCTCGGGCTCGAGCGGATGATCGCGCGCGAGAGCCGCATCAACCTGATGATGGGCGAGAAAGAGCAGCGCTTCACCGTCACAGGCAACGCCGAGAAGCAGGCGCTGTTTTCGTTCGTCGAGAGCTGGCTGCGCTCGTTGCCGCCGGCGGATTTGTCGGCTGCGATCGCCGATCTCTGCACGCGCTACCGGGTCGACCTCGCCGAGCTCTCGCGCGAAGCGTCGATGGATTGGGAGGATCTGGCAAAGCTTGCGGCGGATCCGCTGGTCACGGTCGGCAGCGCGACGGTGAACTATCCCGTTCTCGCCAACATGAAGGACGCCGCCGCGTTGCGCGAGATGACGATGGGCAAGGCGGTGGCGGAAGCGGCCTTCGACCGCGAGATCAGGCACTTGGCCTTTCCGTTCGGCGATCGCTCGTCTTTCCGGCGCAGCCATGTCGTCATGGCGGAGGAGGCCGGCTTTGCCAGCGCCGTCTCGACCATCCCCGGCATCGTGGACGCGGAGGGGCGCACCAATCTGCGCGCATTGCCGCGGATTTCCTGGGACGGCCGGATACAATCACTGCGCATGCTGCGTGTGCTGGTGTCCGGTGCTGCCTTCGCGCCGGTGAAACCGACCCGCAGCGTTACGAATTAAGATTTGACGCGATCCGGCCGCTGCATCCAACTCACGATCGGCATCGCCGGCAGCACCCAGCCCATGCCGACCACCACGTAGTAGATCGCCTGCCACCAGCCGGACTCGGCGATCCACGGCATCTGCGCCAGCGCCATGCCGAGCAGGGCCCAGACGGTGGCCAGCACCAGGAGCAGGATGGCGCCGAGGAACTTGCGGGTGCGGATCGTCATGGCGGAATGCTGCGGCCTTCGCGTAACTTGCGCTGCGGGAGCGGGGGACTATAAGGGGCACGCAGTCCGGTTCAAGTCTCTTTGCAACAAGGCTTGGTTTTGCCCCTGAAATGACGACGATTTTCGCTCCGACCAATCCGCATCGCGCCGTGCGCTGGTGGCTGATTTCCGTGGCCGCCCTCATCGCGCTGATGGTGCTGGTCGGCGGCGCGACGCGGCTGACGGAATCCGGCCTCTCGATCGTCGAATGGAAGCCGGTTACGGGCAGCGTGCCGCCGCTGTCGGAGGCGCAGTGGACCGAGGCCTTCGAGGCCTACAAGAAAATTCCGCAATATCGCGAGCTCAATGCGGGCATGAGCCTGTCCGAGTTCAAGGAGATTTTCTGGTGGGAATGGAGCCACCGGCTGCTCGGCCGTTTCATCGGCGTGGCCTATCTGCTGCCGTTCCTGTTCTTCCTGTGGCGCGGCGGCCTGTCGGGTGAGTTGAAACGGCGGCTGTGGCTGCTGTTCGCGCTTGGCGGACTCCAGGGCGCCGTCGGCTGGTGGATGGTGGCCTCGGGCCTCACGGAACGTGTCGAGGTCTCGCAATATCGACTGGCGACGCATCTGGTGCTCGCGCTCCTGATCTTTGCCGGCATCGTCTGGACGGTGCGGCGGCTCGCCGAGCGGCCGCAGATCATTGCGCCCGCGCGGCTGAGATTCACGAGCGTGCTGCTGCTCATCGTGACCTTCGTCCAGATCTATTTCGGCGCGCTGGTCGCGGGTCTGCGCGCCGGGCGTGCCTACAACACCTGGCCGCAGATCGACGGCGCGTTCATTCCCGCAGGCGACCGGCTCTGGTTCGAGACGCCGTGGTGGCGCAATATGTTCGACAACGTGCTGACGGTGCAGTTCGAGCACCGTATGACGGCCTATGCGCTGTTCGTGCTGGCGGCGCTGCACGCGTTCGATGCGGTACGCTCGCGCACGGCGGCCGGCGGTGCGCTCTGGCTGTTCGCCGCGGTCAGCCTGCAGGCTGTGCTCGGGATCCTCACGCTGCTCAACCAGGTGCCGATCGATCTCGCGCTCTCGCATCAGGCGGTCGCGATCGTGGTGCTCACGCTTGCGGTGATGCAGGTGGAGCGGCTGGCCTCGCGACAATCTGCGCAGGCGCAGCCGCGCGCTGTTCCGGTCGGTCAGGCCGGCTGATCAGGTCAGCAATAGCCGTAGACGCCGCAGGCGTAGGGCAGGCGCCAGAAATAGCCGACCTGCGGTCCGCCGTAGTACGGGCCCTGATAATCGTAGCTCCAGGGCCGGCCATAATAGCCCGGCAAGGTGCTGGAGCCGGGCAGGAGCGGCGTGCCGGGCAGGTTGCGGATGTAGCTGCCGATGCCATAGGCCGGCGAGATCAGCGCATCCGGATCGGTCTCGACATAGACCTGTGGCGGGTCCTGCGGCGGCACGGCAGCGCGCCGTCTCGCTGTGGCCGGCAGATCGGCGGCAACGGCAGCTGAGACCGTCAGCATGGCGGCAAGGGCAGGTACCATCCAGCGCAGCATCGTCGGCTCCGAATCAAAGGGGCGATCCAAGGACGATGTATGCGGCAGATATGGTTAATGACTGTTAACTGACTGCGGCCAAAACGGCCGCCGTCATTCCGGGGCGGTCCGGCAGGACCGAACTCAGGTGCGCAATTGCGCACCTGAGAATCTCGAGATTCCGGGTCTGGTCCTTCGGACCATCCCGGAATGACGATGGCAATTACGCCCCCAGCGCCTGCTCCAGATCTGCGATCAGATCTTCCTTGTCTTCGATGCCGATCGAGAGCCGCACCACGTCGGGGCCGGCGCCGGACTTCACCTTGGCGGCGTCGTCGAGCTGGCTGTGCGTCGTCGAGGCGGGGTGGATGACCAGCGAGCGGGTGTCGCCGACATTGGCCAGGTGCGAGAACAGCTGCAGCTTCGACACCAGGCTGACGCCGGCGTCATAGCCGCCCTTCAGGCTGAAGGTGAACACGGCGCCTGCGCCCTTCGGCGCGTATTTCCGCGCGAGCTGATTGTACTTGTCGCTTGCCAAGCCCGCATAGCTCACCGAGGCCACCGCCGGATGGCCGGCGAGGAATTCGGCGACGGCCTTGGCGTTGTCGCAGTGCTTCTGCATGCGCAGCGGCAGCGTCTCGATGCCGGTCAGGATCATGAAGGCGTTGAACGGCGACAGCGCGGGTCCGAGATCGCGCAGGCCCAGCACGCGGCAGGCGATCGCGAAAGCGAAATTGCCAAAGGTCTCCTGGAGGCGGATGCCGTGATATTCGGGCCGCGGCTCCGACAGCATCGGATATTTGCCGCCCGTGGACCAGTCGAACGTGCCGGCGTCGACGATGATGCCGCCGAGCGAATTGCCGTGGCCGCCCAGGAATTTCGTCAGCGAGTGCACGACGATGTCGGCGCCATGGTCGATCGGGCGGATCAGGTAGGGCGAGGCCAGCGTGTTGTCGACGATCAGCGGCACGCCCGCCTTGCGCGCCACCGTCGAGATCGCCTCGATGTCGGTGATGCTGCCGCCGGGATTGGCAATGGACTCGATGAAGATGGCCTTCGTGCGCGGCGTCACCGCGCGCTCGAAGCTTGCGATGTCATCGGAATCGGCCCACACCACGTTCCAGCCGAAGCTCTTGAACGCATGCGAGAACTGGTTGATCGAGCCGCCATAGAGCTTGCGCGCGGCGATGAATTCGTCGCCGGGCTGGAGCAATTGCTGCAGCACCACGACCTGTGCGGCGTGGCCCGAGGCGACCGCAAGCGCGGCGGTGCCGCCTTCGAGTGCAGCAACACGCTCTTCCAGCACCGCGTTGGTGGGATTGCCGATGCGGGTATAGATGTTGCCGAATGCCTGCAGGCCGAACAGCGAGGCGGCGTGGTCGGCGTCGTTGAAGACGAAAGAGGTGGTTTGATAAATCGGGGTCGCGCGCGCACCGGTGGTGGGATCGGGTTGTGCACCGGCATGCACGGCGAGGGTCGAAAATCCCGGAAGGCGATCGCTCATTGAGGGCGTCCTGTTCTTGTGATCTGAAATCGCGCGGCATGCTGATCGGCGACGCGCCCGCCGTCAAGGCGCCGCGTCACATCGGAAACGATCGTGCTACGCGCTGTCGCGTGAGCGAAATGAATCCTTCGCGATTGCGTCAGCTTTGTTCGCTCTTGTTTTTGGCGGCGCGATCCGATGCCGCAGTGTCGCCGCCGCCGACACTCATCCGATTGAGGGATAGCCGCATGCCTTGCGTCGGCGCCGGCGGCCGCTTGGAGCTCAGGGTGCGCGAATTGACGCCCATCCAGGAAATCTCGGACGACAAGCGGCCGTATTCGATCTTGGGGCAGCGGTTCATCACGACCTTGATCCCGGCCGCCTCGGCCTTCGCCGCGGCCGCGTCATCGCGCGCGCCAAGCTGCATCCAGATCACCTTCGGCAGCGGATCGAGCGTGAGCGCTTCTTCGACCACCGGCATGATGTGGCTGGAGTTGCGAAAGATGTCGATCATGTCGACGGGGCGGGCGATGTCGGAGAGCGAGGCGACAAACGGCTTTCCGAGCAGATCCTTGCCGACATGGCCGGGATTGACCGGGATCATGTCATAGCCGCGCTGCGCCAGATATTTGAACGCAAAATAGCTCGGCCGCACATTGACGGGCGAGGCGCCGACCATCGCGATCGACTTCACGCTGTTGAGGATGCCGCGGATGTAATTGTCGGGATAGGCGTCGTGGTTCATCTTTTTCTTTCTCTGACCCTCATGGTGAGGAGCGCGGCCCGCGCGTCTCGAACCATGAGGCCACAGTCGGGCCTCCATCCTTCGAGACGCCGCGTTCCGCGGCTCCTCAGGATGAGGAGTTGACTATTCATCCCGCCATGTCGGCGTGCGCTTCTCGATGAAGGCGCCGATGCCTTCCTCGGCGTCGCGCGCCATCATGTTCTCGGTCATCACCTCTGCCGCATAGCGATAGGCGTCCGCAAGGCTCATCTCGGCCTGGCGGTAGAACGCCTCCTTGCCGAGCTTGACGGTGTAGGCCGACTTCAGCGCGACCTGTTCGGCGAGGGCAATTGCGGCCTCGCGCTCGGTGCCGGCCGCGACCACGCGGTTGATGAGCCCGATCTCGCGGGCGCGCGTGGCCGGGATCGGCTCGCCGGTCAGCAGCATTTCCATCGCCTGCTTGCGCGGCACGTTCCGCGACAACGCCACCATCGGCGTCGAGCAGAACAGCCCGATATCGACTCCCGGCGTGGCGAAGCTCGCCGCTTCCGAGGCGATCGCGAGATCGCAGCTTGCCACGAGCTGGCAGCCGGCCGCGGTCGCGATGCCCTGGACGGCAGCGACCACGGGCTTCGGCAAGTGCACAACCGCCTGCATCATCGCGCTGCAGGCGGTCATCATCTCGGCAAAGAAGGCGCGGCCGCGATCCGGGTCAGTGCGGCGCGCGGTCAGTTCCTTCATATCGTGGCCGGCGGAGAAGGCGGGGCCGTTGGCTGCGATCACCACGCCGCGGATCGACTTGTCGTCGCGGATCTCGTTGAGCTCGGCATGGAGGCTTGCGATCATCGCCTGCGACAGACTGTTCCGCGCGGCCGGACGGTTCAGCGTCAGGACCGCGATGGGCCCTACGGTCTCGCGCAGCAGGATCGACGGTTGCGGGGAGGGGGCGCGGGCGGCCTGGGCGGACATCGAAGCGTTTCCGGTTGGATTCTTGCAATTGGATGACGCAGATAACTTAATGTAACAGGGGATGCGAAGCGAGGGTGAGGCGAAGCATGGCGTTAGCGAAAATGAGCGTGGCGGAGGTCGAGCAGTTTCTCCGTGACGAGTTTCCCCAGGCCTTCAGCGGCGATGACATCACGATCGAGAGCGCCGACGGCCAGACCTGCCTTTTGCGCCAGCGCTACAGCGAAAGGATGCTGCGGCCGGGTGGAACCGTGTCCGGCCCGACGCTGATGGCACTGGCCGATTTCGCAATGTACGTGGTGCTGCTGTCCGCGATCGGGCCGATCGGGCTCGCGGTCACCACCAATCTCAACATCAACTTCCTGCGCAAGGGCCAGCCCGGCCAGGACGTGCTGGCGGAGGCGCGGCTGCTCAAGCTTGGCAAACGCCTGGCGGTCGGCGAGGTGAAGCTGCTGTCCGGCACGTCGCCCGATCCGATCGCTCATGTCACCTCGACCTATTCCATTCCAAATGTTTGAGGTTTTCGCAGGTAATATAGCACCATAATTTTAAGATATTGATTTTGCTATTGTAATTCCCGCTCTGGGGCATTGACCGTTGCGCGTCTCTTCTCTAGAAAACCGCCCAGTCCGGCGCGGTGTTCGCGCCGATATCTCCCGTCCACGGAAACTCCGATATGAAAACCTTTTCGGCAAAGCCGGCTGAGGTGACGAAGAAGTGGGTACTGATCGACGCCAAGGGTCTGGTCGTCGGCCGTCTCGCCACCATCGTTGCCATGCGCCTGCGCGGCAAGCACCTCCCGACCTACACCCCGCACGTTGATTGCGGCGACAACGTCATCATCATCAACGCGCAGCATGCGGTCCTCACCGGTCGCAAGCGCGAGCAGAAGACCTACTACAAGCACACCGGTTACGTCGGCCACGTCAAGGAGCGCACCGCGCGCCAGATCCTTGAAGGCAAGCATCCCGAGCGCGTGCTCGAGAAGGCCGTCGAGCGCATGATCCCGCGTGGTCCGCTCGGTCGCGTCCAGATGGGCAACCTCCGCGTCTATGGCGGCGCCGATCATCCGCACGAGGCCCAGACGCCCGAGAAGATCGACATCGCCAAGTTGAACCGCAAGAACACGAGGGCCGCATAACATGGCCGAATCCATCCAGTCGCTCGACCAGCTCTCGCAGCTCAAGACGGCGGCGGCGCCCGACGCGCCCAAGCACGAGAAGAAGGTCGACAAGTTCAACCGCGCCTACGCCACCGGCAAGCGCAAGGACGCGGTCGCCCGTGTCTGGATCAAGCCGGGCGCCGGCAAGGTCACGGTCAATTCGCGCGAGGTCGAGGTCTATTTCGCCCGTCCCGTGCTGCGCATGATGATCGAGCAGCCGTTCTCGGTGGCCGCGCGTTCCGGCCAGTACGACGTGATCTGCACGGTTGCCGGCGGTGGTCTGTCCGGCCAGGCCGGTGCCGTCCGTCACGGCATCTCCAAGGCGCTCACCTATTTCGAGCCGGAGCTGCGTACCGTGCTCAAGAAGGGCGGCTTCCTCACCCGCGACTCCCGCGTGGTCGAGCGCAAGAAGTACGGCAAGGCCAAGGCCCGCCGGTCCTTCCAGTTCTCGAAGCGTTAATCGCTTCGGTCAGATTCGCCGCGAAAGCGGCTTCAATGAGATGCAAAAGGGCGCTGATTTCAGCGCCCTTTTTGTTGTTCGTTTGTATGCAAATTGATGGCGTGTTTCCGGAAAACTTGGCCTCGCGTGAAAACCTGAATGGAACTCGCGGGACATAGCGTCGCATCTGGAAGGGCGCGCAAGTCGGCTGGGCCGATCGCGTAACTTGCTATGTCTAGAAGGGGGCCGACATGATGTCGCTCGATAGCATCACGCTCTATTTGGTCGCCACCATGGTTGCCGCACTGCTCGGCGCCATGATGGTGTTTTTCGGCACGCAGGAGAACAGCCCCGCGCTGAAATGGTGGGGCACCGCGTATCTCCTCGGCGCAGCGTCCGTCGCGCTATGGACCGCGGCCGGCGACAAGCTCGGCCCGCATCTTTACCTTGCGCTGAACGCGGTCGGCTTCGTCGCCTGCGGCATGGTGTGGAATGCAGCGCGCGTCTTCCACGGCCGCAAGCCGAACTGGCCGGGTCTCCTCGTCGGCGCGCTGGCCTGGGCCGCCGCCGTGACGCTGCTTGATCCCGCCGCGTCCATGCTGCGCATGATCGTCGGCGCCGGCATCGTCTCGGTCTATGCGGCACTGACCGCGAGCGAGCTCTGGGTCGAGCGGCGCAAGAGCCTGCAACGGCGCTGGCCGGCCTTCGTGGTGCCGGTGATGCACGGCTGCGTGCTGATGCTGCCGATCGTGCTCGGCAGCTTCCTGCGTCCGAACGATGCCGGCTTCTCCGGCAGCATCTGGGTCACGGTGTTTGCGGTCGAGCTCATCCTCTATGCCGTCGGCACCGTGTTCGTGATCTTCATGCTGGTGTCGGAACGCACGGTGACGGCGCACCGGACCGCCGCGTCCACCGATCCCCTGACCGGCATGCTCAACCGCCGCGGCTTCTCGGAAGCCTGCGGGCGCGTGATCGAGCGCGAGGCCAAGGCCGGACGCCCCGTGACCGTGATGATCTTCGACATCGACCACTTCAAGTCGATCAACGACCGTTTCGGCCATCCCGCCGGCGACGAGATGCTGAAACTGTTCTCGACCGTCGTCGTCAGCAACCTGCGCATGACCGACATGTCGGGTCGCATTGGCGGCGAGGAGTTCGCAGCGCTGCTGCCGTGTTCGCTGGAGGAGGGTGTCCTGGTTGCCGAGCGCGTGCGCGAGGCGTTCGAGACCTCCGGCGTCGTGGTCGATGAGGGCCCGGTCGACACCACCGTCAGCATCGGCGTCGCCGGCGGTCCGGCCGGCACCGAGCTCGAGGTGCTGCTGGCCTCGGCCGACACCGCGCTCTACCAGGCCAAGCGCGGCGGCCGTAACCGCGTCGAGGCGGCGGAGGAGCTGCCGCTGTCGCTGGAGAACTGGCGTCGCCAGAGCGCGGCGCGGGTCGGTGCGCCGCAGGCGCGTCCGGCCACCGCCTGAAGCCAAGAGACGCCTCAAGAGGCGCCTCCGGTAATCCGCTGTTTACCATTCGATCCCTACCATTGCGGTCATGGAATCGATCCGTCGACAGAACCCGCAGGCTGCCCTGATGTCGCTTGAAGCCGCTGCGGCCTCGGCACGCGGCGGCTTCGCTTGCGTGTTCTCCACTGCGGATGAATACGAGCGCGCGCTGATCACCGAGCGCCGCGCGCAGGGGCGCTACACGCAAAGCCGTAGCTACTGGCCGCTCGCGCTGTTCATCGGTTGCGCGCTCATCGTGGCAGGCACCGCTCTGCTGTTCGCCTGAGAGCACGCATTTTTGACCGGTCAGGGCGCCGATTCGGTGCCTTTTTCTTCGTTGCGGTCTACGGTAGACACACCCATCAAACAAACAGGGTGGAAACCGATGATCACCGAGATTGCGCAAATCGACGTCAAGCCGGGCAGCGAGAAGGATTTTGAGGCGGCCGTCGCCAAGGCCAAGGCCGCCTTCGGCGGTTCGAAGGGCTTTCACGGCTTCGAGCTGCACAAGTCGATCGAGAAGCCGCAGCGCTACCGGCTGATGGTGAAGTGGGCGACGCTGGAGAACCACACCGTCGATTTCCGCGGCTCGGAGAATTTCACCGAATGGCGCGGCCTCGTCGGTCAGTATTTTGCTTCACCCCCGGAGGTCGAGCACACCGAGACCGTGCTGACGACCTGAGCGACTTCACGACGCCTTACGCGTCGCCTGAGCATGATCTTTCCGGAAAACCGCTGCGCACTTTTCCGGATCATGCTGCCAGGGGCGGCGCCTCATACGTCTTGAAGTGGTCGATCATGACCTTGGCGATGGCGACCAGTGGCAGCGCCAGCGCCAGGCCCCAGATGCCGAACACGACGCCGAGCAGGATCTGGAACGCGAACAGCGTGGCCGGCGGGATGTCGAGTGCCTGCCGCTGCAGGATCGGCGTCAGCACATAGCTCTCCATCGCGTGCACGCCCATGAAGAGGACGAAGGCCGACAGCGCCGGAATCCAGCCCGAGGCGAGGCTCGCGAGCACCACGACGACGCCGGCAATGATGGCGCCGACGGTCGGAATGAAGGCGAGCAGGCCCGCCTGAATCCCCAGGATGAACGAGCCCGGGATGCCGATGATGGCAAGCCCGATCCAGGTCACGATGCCAACCGCAATCATCACGACGATCTGCGCGATCAGCCAGCGTTCCAGCGTCTCGCTGATGCCGTCGATGATCAGGGTGACGCGGGTGCGAGGCCTCGCCGGCGCCAGGAACAACAGGCCGTCGTGATAGACGCCGGGCTGGGCGGCGAAGGACAGCCCCAGGAACAGAACGATGAAGATGTTTCCCACGCCGTGGATGGTGCCGAGCAGGAGCTTGAAGGTCTGGCTCACGATCGCGCCACCGCTGGAGGCCAGCGCGCCGGCGCCGGGCAAGGAACCGCGCGGGGGTGCTGCTGGCGAGGGTGTCGAGTCCGATGGTGGATTGGCCGAAGTGTCGGACGCAGCGTTGCCGAGATCGAAGAAGCTGGTGTCGATCCCGTGGCTGTCCAGGAAGGTCTTCACGTTGCCGATCTGCGACTTGATGGTCTTGCTCAGCAGCGAGGCCTGCTCGGCGATGGTGGCGCCGCCGAGATAGGCGACGCCTGCGAGCAGCGCCGCAAGCACGACGCAGACGATCGCGAGCCGGACCGGATGCGGCAGGTGCACGCGGCGGCCGAGCGCGTTGGTCAGCGCGTTGAGGCCGACGCCGAGCAGCATGCCGGTGAAGATCAGCAGCAGCGTGGTCGCAAAATACCAGGTGAAGACCAGCATCGCCGTGAACAGCACGACACCGATGCCGCCGACCGAAATTGCCCAAGCCAGATCGGTGCGGGTCGTGGGGCGTTGGTCTGCGAGGATGGTCACATCATGTCCTTTTCGGCGGCTGCGGGCGGGGCACTCTTTCGACAAACGCGCTTCCGATCAAGACCGCGTCAACGCGCTGGTTTGACGCTGTCGCGCGAACGGTGCAGAGCGATGAGGAGAAAACAGGTGGGGGGCGCTTGAGTTTCATCAGCAAGTGGGCCGGTCTGCTCGGGCTTCTGGCCGTGATCGTGATCGGCGACCAGATCCGGATCAACCGGCCCGGCCACAAATACCGCCTCACGGTCGAGGTGATGACGCCTGACGGGATCAAGACGGGGTCCGGCGTTCTCGCCGTCGTGCCCGACCGCAACTATAACCGTGGCGGCCGCACCACGATGCGCGGGGAGGCCGTGTTCGTCGATCTCGGCCAAGACGGCGGCAAAGGCAAGAACCTGGTCGCATTGCTGGCGCATCAGCAGGGCGGCAAGCTCGACCTCGACGACATCAACTATGTCGCGCTCCGTGCCTATGGCGCCGCGCGCGGTAACCGCGTCTCGTTCAACGATATCAGCCGGCAGGCCGGCATTGTCCCGGTGCAGGGGGAGCTGATCCCCGTGCTCGTGAGCTTTGGCGATCCCCGAGATCCCCAGACCGCGCGCCTTGTCGCCCGCGACCATGCGGATGCGGTTCTGGGCGATGGCTACGCCGTCCGTGCCCTCACCGCCGAGGTGGTGCCCAACGGCTTTTGGCCGATCGATTTCGGCGGGGTGCTTGGGGAGCCCGTGACGCGCGGAATCGAGGCGAAATTGCCCTGGCTGGCCACGCCGGACGATCCGGCGGCAACCGCGCTGAAGGCCGCCGGCCTGCCCATCGTGGGGACAACCGCGGCCCAGGAGGCATTTGCGCGAAAATAGCATTGCCGTCCCGCGTACCCTTCTGTTGAATTTGTTCCATCCCAAGGGCATGTTTAGAGAATCTTCTTACGCGGGAGGTCGGAACGGGAGATGACAAAGCCGGTCGTCGGCGTGATCGGGAACGCCCATCGCGTCGAAAATCGATTTCAGGTCCAGATGGTCGGCGAGCGCAATTTGCGCGCTGTGGCCGAGGTTTCCGGCGGCCTGCCGATGATGTTTGCGGGAGCGCCCGACATCACCGATATCGGCGCGCTGCTCGATGTGGTCGACGGGATCGTGCTCACCGGCGCCCGCGCCAACGTCCATCCGACCCGTTTCAATGTCGATCCGTGCGAGCGGCACGAGCCCTACGACATCCACCGCGACGAGGTGGCGCTGGCGCTCTCGGTCGCTTGCGTGTCCCGCGGCATTCCGCTGTTCGGCATCTGCCGGGGCCTGCAGGAGATGAACGTCGCCTTCGGCGGCTCGCTGCATCCGGAGATCCGCGAAATCCCCGGCCGCATGAACCACCGCATGCCCAGGCTCGAGAACGGCGAGATTCATCCCGATCCGACCGTGGTGTTCGCCGACCGTCACGACGTCGACCTCACGCCCGGAGGCGCCTTCGCGCGGCTGCTCGGCTGCGAGAAGATCAGGGTCAATTCGCTGCATGGCCAGGGCATTCTCGATCCCGGCAAGCGCGTGCTGATCGAGGGCGTCGCCGAGGACGGCACCATCGAGGCGATCCGCATCGCGGAAGCCCCGACCTTCGCGCTCGGCGTACAATGGCACGCCGAATACGACCCGCAGCGCAATCCGATCAACCGCAAGCTGTTCGAGGCGTTCGGCGAGGCGATGGTCGTACGCCAGCGTGCGGCGGCGTAACAAGAAGCTCGCTCGCAGCTCTCCACTGAGCGACGCTTGGTTTCGCAGCTTACGCCGTCTGCACCATCCGTCTCGCGCGATAGGCCTGGGGCGACATCAGGGTCAGCTTGCGGAACGCCTTGCGAAAGCTGCTCTCGTCCTCATAGCCGGCCGTGCGTGCGATGGTCTTGATCGGCTGCGCCGTCGTCTCCAGCAGCGTGCGCGCGTGCTCGACGCGGCGACGCATGATGAAGGCTTGCGGCGGCTCGCGCGTGAGCTCCTGGAACTTCCGGTTCAGCGTGCGCTCGCTGAGGCCGAGCGCATCGGCGAGGCGCTTGACCGTCATCGGGCTCTTGCCGGTGCGGCGAACCAGGAGGTCGGCCCGGGTCAGCAGCGGGTCCTGCGACAGCAAATAGCCGACGGGCATGAAGATCGACTGGGTGCGTTGCGCGGTGTCGATGACGACGTAATCCGCACAGAGCTTCGCAATCGCCTTGCCGTCGACCATCTCGATCAACCTGAGCAGGAGGTCGACCCACGACATCGGTCCGGCCGCGCAGACGATGCGGTCCGCGACCGTGATGACGGCGTCGGCGGCGAGGTCGATGGTGGGGTGGCGCTGCCGCAGCTCGCCTTGCAGCCACCAGGTGATGGTGGCGCGGCGGTGGTCGAGCAGGCCGCTGCCTGCAAGCAGGAACACGCCGCTGCAGAACGCGCCGATCAGCCGGCCGCTCGCATGCTGCTGCCGAAGCCAGGCGCCGGCGCGGGCATATTGCGGTTGCAGGCGTTCCGCCGTGACGTGATCGACGAGGTTGCCGGGGACGAGGATCGCGTCGAAGCGACCGCGTTTGCCGACCGCGCCATCGACGGCGACCATCTGGCCGCCGCCGGCACGCACCGGCTTGCCGTCGAGCGAAAGCACCTCCCAGGCGAAGCGCGTTTTCGCACCGCTCTGCTGCATCACGTGATTGGCAAGCGACAGGATGTCGGCGATCCCGGCGATCGCCGAATGCATGCAGCCTTCCAGCGCCAGAATTGCGAGCTTCATGAGACCTCCAGGACAGGCGCGGCGATCCTAGCCGATCGGCGCAGGGCTGCGTGGCGGAAATTGCCCGATCTCTGTCTTATCCGCCACTGCCTTGCCGGCGCTGTCAGGTCCAGTCTCGTGCCGTCGTCACACGACATCATTGGAGAGAGACATGCCTTACGTCACCATTTCCACCGTCCGCGGCATCCTGGATGCCGGGCAAAAGAAGACCTTGCTCGAACGCGTCACCGATCTCCTGGTCGAGGTCGAAGGGCAGGGCAATCCGGACTTCCGCCACAACGTCTGGGTCAGGATCGAGGAGCAGGAGCCGGCGCACTGGTCGCTGGGTGGCATGCAACCGACGCCTGAGATCATCGCCGGGATGTTCGGCACGATCGGCGCGGATGGCGTGCGGGTCCCACGGCCGTAGCAGCGCAGCGTGCACGGGCGGACCAGCCCAAGGCATGGTTCGCCACCGCCCGTGCTCAATCGATCTGCGGGGCGATCTCCATTGCATCGCACAATCACGATCATGGCCTGCACGCGGCCGCATTGAGGTTCGCAAGACGCGCACCATATGTTCTGCAAGGGAGCCCTGCCGTGCAGACCATGAAGGCGGCCCTCGTTGCGGCGATTGGCGTCGTGGCTTTGATCTGCTGCCTCCTTCCCAGCTCAGCGGAGGAGAACGGCCGTCTTGCATTGGTCGTTTCGATCGACGGAGCCATCGGCCCTGCGTCGGCCAGCTACGTCAAGGAGGCTTTGGCCAAGGCAAGCGAACGGCGTGCCGAGGTCGTGATTCTAAGACTGAACACGCCCGGCGGCCTCAATTCCAGCATGCGTGAGATCATCGCGGATGTGCTGGCCTCGCCGATCCCTGTGGTCGGTTACGTCGCGCCCTCCGGCGCCCACGCGGCGAGCGCGGGGACCTATATCCTTTATGCGACCCACATCGCGGCGATGGCGCCGGGCACCAATATTGGCGCCGCGACGCCGGTGCAGATCGGCGGGCCGCTGCCGGGTCTTCCGAGCGGACCGGCGGACAAGGGCGGCAAGGACAAGAAGGACGGTGACCAGCAGAGCGAGTCCAAGGATCAGCCCAAGGATGCGATGACGGCAAAGGCGACCAATGATGCGGTTGCCTTCATCCGCAGCCTTGCGGAGCTGCGCAACCGCAATGTGGACTGGGCGGAGAAGGCGGTCCGTGAGGCTGCCACGCTCTCTGCCAACGCCGCGCTGGAGGCTCATGCCATCGATCTCGTCGCGCGCGATCAGGCTGAATTGCTGAGGCAGATCGATGGTCGCGTGGTCGAGGTCGCAGGCGGCAAGACGCAACGCCTGGTGACAAAGGATGCCGTCGTCGAAGCCATCGATCCCGGACCGATATCCCGCTTCCTGGCGGTGATCACCGATCCGAACGTGGCGTTCATTCTCCTGATGGTCGGCATCTACGGCTTGATCTTCGAGTTCATGTCTCCCGGAGCCGTCGCCCCCGGAGTCGTCGGCGCGATCTGCCTGCTGATCGGCCTCTATGCGCTCAATCTGCTGCCGATCAATTATGCCGGCCTCGCCCTGATGTTGGTTGGACTCGTGCTTCTCACCATCGAAGCCTTCAACCCGACCGTGGTAATCGGGCTCGGAGGGATCATCGCGTTCGTGCTGGGAGCGCTGATGCTTTTCAGGGGCGAGGCGCCGGGCTACCACCTGTCGTGGTGGGTGATCGGCATCACCGCAGCAGTGTTCGCCGGCTTTGCGCTCGTCGTGCTCGGTTCGCTTCGGCGCGTCGGCAGGGCTCCTGCACTGGTCGGCGCGCAGGCCATGCGAGGCTTGCCCGCCGAGGTTCTCGACTGGAATGGGAACGAAGGTCATGTCTTCGCCCATGGTGAGCGCTGGCAGGCGCGCGGCGCCGAAACGTTCAGGCCCGGAGAGACGGTCGAAGTCGCCAACATCGTCGACCTGACGCTGCTGATACGGCGCGCACCAACAGGCGAGGGAGGTACATCATGATGCTGGAATATCTGACCTATGCGGCGCTCGCGTTGCTTGTCATCATGTTCCTGTCCCAGGCTATTCGAATCCTGCGCGAATACGAGCGTGGCGTCATCTTTACGCTCGGCCGCTTTACCGGCGTGAAGGGCCCGGGCCTCATCATCCTCATTCCGATCGTGCAGCAACTGGTGAAGGTGGATCTGCGGGTGATGGTGCAGGTCGTGCCGCCGCAGGACGTGATTTCGCGGGACAACGTCTCCGTCAAGGTCAACGCCGTTCTGTACTTCCGCATCGTCGACCCCGAACGGGCCATCATCAAGGTTGGCGATTACATGGCCGCCACCAGCCAGCTCGCCCAGACCACCTTGCGCTCGGTGCTCGGCAAGCACGAGCTCGACGAGATGCTGGCCGAGCGCGACAGGTTGAACGCGGACATCCAGGAGATCCTCGACAAGCAGACCGACGTCTGGGGCATCAAGGTCACCGGCATCGAGATCAAGGACGTCGATCTCAATGAAACCATGGTGCGTGCGATTGCCAAACAGGCCGAGGCGGAGCGGTTGCGGCGGGCCAAGGTGATCAATGCGATGGGCGAGCAGCAGGCTGCCGAAAAGCTCGTCGAGGCCGGCCGGATTCTCGCGCAGGAGCCTCAGGCGATGCAACTACGTTATTTCGCGGCCCTGCACGACATCGCGGGCGAACGGTCGTCGACCATCGTCTTTCCGCTGCCGACGGGCCTGCTCGACCATTTTGTGCCGCGGCGCGACAACCCGTAGCCATCAACGGCAGGATGACCCATCTTCGGCCCAAATGGAGGTGTCGAATATTGCTCCCAACTTAAACGGGAGGAAAATTCGATGACGAAGCATGCCGCCAGACCAGCAAGCCGCCGCCGAAATCGGACATTGATGCTCACCGTCCCGCTGGTCGCCCTCGCACTTTGGTCGTGGGGGATCGATGCGGCGCAGGCCGCAGAGCCGGGCAAGGACGCGACGGCGGCGAGCCTGCCGCGCATTCTCGTGCTTGCGACGGGAGGCACCATCGCAGGCCAGGCCGACGCGCGCGCGACCGGCGCGTACAAGTCCGGCCAGATTACCGGGGAGCAGTTGATGCAGTCGGTGCCGGGCCTGGACAAGCTCGCGAAGCTGAACGCCGAGCAGATTTCGTCGATCGGATCCCAGGACATGAACGACAAGGTCTGGTTTGCCCTGGCCCGCCGCATCCAGGACGCCTTCGACAAGAATGAAGCCGATGGAATCCTCATCACCCACGGCACGGATACGCTCGAGGAGACCGCGTTCTTTCTCGACAATGTCGTGCGCAGCGACAAGCCGGTGGTGATCGTCGGTTCGATGCGTCCGGCCACGGCGGTGAGTGCGGACGGCCCCGGCAATCTGTACGAAGCGGTGCAGGTGGCAGCGGATCCGCGCTCTCGCGGCCGCGGCGTGATGGCCGTGCTGAACGACAAGATCCAAAGCGCCCGCTCGATCACCAAGACCAACACCACGAGCATCGAGACGTTCAGCTCTCCCAATGACGGCCCGATCGGCTATGTCGACACCGCCGGCGGCATCCGTTTCATGACCCAGGCCGCCGGCTTCAAGCGCACGACCTATCCGCTCCCGGCAGGCGAGCAATTGCCGCGCGTCGAGATCGTCTACTCGCACGCCAACATGGACGCCGTTCCGATCGAGGACGCCATTTCCCACGGCGCCAAGGGCATCGTGCTGGCCGGCGTCGGCGACGGCAACGCGTCGAAGCAGGCCCTCGATGCGCTCGAAGCGGCGGCGAAGAAGGGCGTCATCGTCGTCCGCTCGACGCGGGTCCGATCCGGCTTCGTCACCCGGAATGTCGAGGTTGACGACGACAAGAACGGGTTCGTCGTGTCCGAGGACCTCAATCCGCAGAAGGCCCGTGTTCTCACTCAATTGCTGATCGCGGGCGGGGTTACGGCTCCGGCCGAGCTCCAGCGCGCCTTCACTGCAACGTGGTGATTGGGCGCGTCGTGTCCTGCAGGGTGGGTTAGCGTAATCCACCCTGCGACTCCCCAAAACGAAAAGGCGCTCCTCGCGGAGCGCCTTTTGCTTGTCGCAGAGAGTTTGGGCCGCTTAGCCCGAATAGTACATGTCGAACTCGACCGGGTGCGGGGTCATTTCGAAGCGCTCGACCTCGGTCATCTTCAGCTCGATGTAGCTGTCGATGAAGTCGTCGTCGAACACGCCGCCGTTCTTGAGGAAGCCGCGGTCCTTGTCGAGGTTTTCGAGCGCCTCGCGGAGCGAGCCGCACACCGTCGGGATCTGCTTCAGCTCTTCCTTCGGCAGGTCGTAGAGGTCCTTGTCCATCGCCGGACCCGGATCGATCTTGTTCTTGATGCCGTCGAGGCCGGCCATCAGCATCGCGGCGAAGCCGAGATAGGGATTGGCGAGCGGATCGGGGAAGCGCACCTCGACACGCTTGGCCTTCGGCGAAGCGGTGTAGGGGATGCGGCAGGAGGCCGAGCGGTTGCGCGCGGAGTAGGCGAGCAGCACGGGGGCCTCATAGCCCGGGACCAGGCGCTTGTAGGAGTTGGTCGACGGGTTGGTGAAGGCGTTGATCGCCTTGGCGTGCTTGATGATGCCGCCGATGTAGTGAAGGCAGGTCTCCGACAGGTCGGCGTACTTGTTGCCGGCGAACACCGGCTTGCCGTCCTTCCAGATCGACTGGTGCACGTGCATGCCCGAGCCGTTGTCGCCATAGACCGGCTTCGGCATGAAGGTGGCGGTCTTGCCGTAGATGTGCGCGACCTGGTGGATGCAGTACTTGTAGATCTGCATGTGGTCGGCCATCAGCGTCAGCGTGTCGAACTTCATGCCGAGCTCGTGCTGGGCGGACGCGACTTCGTGGTGATGCTTCTCGACCTTGACGCCCATCTTGGCCATGGCGCCGAGCATTTCGGAGCGCATGTCCTGCACGGAGTCCTGCGGCGGCACCGGGAAGTAGCCGCCCTTGGTGCGGACGCGGTGGCCGAGATTGCCGCCTTCATATTCGGTGTCGGAGTTGGTCGGCAGCTCCGAGGAGTCGAGACGGAAGCCGGTGTTGTAGGGGTTGGCGGAGAAGCGCACGTCGTCGAACACGAAGAACTCGGCTTCGGGGCCGACGAACACGCTGTCGCCCACGCCCATCGACTTCACCATGGCCTCGGCCTTCTTGGCGATGCCGCGGGGGTCGCGGTTGTAGGGCTCGCCGGTGGTCGGCTCGAGCACGTCGCAGGTGATGACCATGGTGGTCTCGGCGAAGAACGGGTCGATCGTCGCGGTCACCGGATCCGGCATCAGGCACATGTCGGACTCGTTGATCGCCTTCCAGCCGGCGATCGAGGAGCCGTCGAACATCGTCCCTTCGGCGAAAATGTCCTCATCGATCATGCTGATGTCGAACGTCACGTGCTGCCACTTGCCGCGCGGATCGGTGAAGCGCAGGTCGACGTATTTGACGTCGTTGTCCTTGATCGATTTCAGGACGTCTTTGGCGGTCTTCATGCATACCCCTTTTGGCTCTGCGGGTCGGTTTCCAGGTGAGCAAGATTGTTCTCGCTTTTGGCGAGTTCGCGCGCGAGCGCACAAACAAAATCAGGCCGCCGAAGCAGCCTTTTTCTTGTCGGAGTGTCGCAAAATGCGGGATAGCACCCGGCTCAGATAGCGTCCAGCCCGGATTCGCCGGTCCGGATGCGGATCGCCTCTTCGATATTGGAGACGAAAATCTTGCCGTCGCCGATGCGCCCGGTCTGCGCGGCGCGGCGGATCGCGTCGATGGCGCGCTCGACCAGGTCGTCGCCGATCACGATCTCGATCTTCACCTTGGGGAGGAAATCGACGATGTATTCTGCGCCGCGGTAAAGCTCGGCGTGGCCCTTCTGCCGGCCAAAGCCCTTGGCCTCGGTCACGGTGATGCCTTGCAGGCCGACTTCCTGAAGCGCTTCCTTCACCTCGTCGAGCTTGAATGGCTTGATGATGGCTTCGATTTTCTTCACTGCGCGCCTCCCGGCCTTTCGATCAAATAGCAACGTCTTCGTCAGGATGCGCTTTTCTTAACGCACGATCTTGTCTTCGCTATGCCGGGATGCCTGACCAGCCCGGCAACAACGGCCGGCCACACCCTGATAGATTGCCAGTGAGCACGACGAACCGAAGCGGCTTCCTCGAAAGCAGGGTCTATGCCAAGTTGCAAATGCCCTGATTATTGGAGCGTTATCAGCCTTTTAACGCGCATCTCTGATAGGTGGAGCCGACTGGCTCAAAATACCGCAGACTACGAAATAGGCAATCGGTTCAATATCTGTGCAAATCGTTGTTCTGCCAGGTGGGTCTGTACGGAACGTGCCTGTTGAAAAGGCGTTTGGACCAGGGAAGTGGCATGGAAGTTCTGACCAACGCTGAAATGCAGCGCGCCGACCAGCTCAGTATTGCGGCAGGCACGCCCGGCTTCAAGCTGATGCTCAGCTCGGGGCAGGCGGTCGCGGAGGCCGCCAATGCGCTGGTGGAGGAGGGGCCGATCCTGATCGTGGCCGGTCCCGGCAACAATGGCGGCGACGGTTTTGTCGCAGCCGCCGAGCTCGCCGCGCAAGGGCGCGACGTCTCGGTGATCCTGATGTGCGAGCGCGACCAGCTCCAGGGTGACGCGGCCTCCGCGGCGCGCGGCTGGAAGCACCCGGTGCTGCCGTTCAATCCGCAGGCGATCGGCAAGCCCGCGCTGATCATCGATGCGCTGTTCGGCGCGGGCCTCAGTCGCCCGGTCGACGGCGAGGCGCATGCGATGATCGAAGCGATCAACGCCAACGGCGCCCCGGTGCTCGCGGTCGACCTGCCGAGCGGCATCAACGGCACCAGCGCAGCTGTGATGGGCGCGGCGGTGAACGCCACCGAGACCGTCACCTTCTTCCGCAAGAAGCCGGCGCATTTGCTGCTGCCCGGCCGTATGCATTGCGGCCACGTGCGCGTCGCCGACATCGGCATCGACGCACAGGTGCTGGACGAGATCGCGCCGCGGACCTTCGAGAACGATCCGGATTTCTGGGGCACCGCCTTTCCGGTGCCGCGCATCGACGGCCATAAATACGCACGGGGCCACGTGCTGGCGGTCTCGGGCGATGCCGCCGCGACCGGCGCAGCGCGGCTCGCCGCCCGTGGGGCTTTGCGGGCCGGAGCGGGCCTCGTGACGCTGGCGACCCCGCGCGATGCGCTCGCGATCAATGCCAGCGCGCTCACCGCGGTGATGGTTCGCGCCTGCGACACAGCGGTCGAATTCGGCGCGTTGCTCGGCGACAAACGCTACAACACCTGCCTGATCGGACCCGGCGCGGGCGTCGGCGATCGCACCTGCGATCTGGTCCACACGGCGCTTCACGCGCAGCGGCATCTGGTGCTGGACGCGGATGCGCTGACGAGCTTTGCCGCAAACCCCGAGCGGCTGTTTGAATCGATCAAGTCCTCTGAGGACAGTGCGGTCGTGCTGACGCCGCACGAGGGTGAATTTCCGCGCCTGTTCTCCGACCTCAGCAACAAACATCCGGGCCGCTCGAAGCTGGAGCGAGTCCGCGCCGCCGCCGAGCGCTGTGGTGCGGTCGTGCTGCTGAAGGGGCCGGATACCACCATCGCCGCGCCCGACGGGCGCGCCACCATCGCCGCCAACGCGCCGCCCTGGCTCGCCACCGCCGGCGCCGGCGACGTGCTCGCCGGCATCATCGCAGGACTTCTGGCGCAGGGCGTGCCGGCGTTCGAAGCCGCCAGCATCGGCGTCTGGATGCATGGCGAGGCGGGAAGCGAGGCGGGGCCCGGCCTGATCGCGGAGGACCTGACCGAGACGCTGCCGGCCGTGCACCGGCGGATCTATAATGCGCTCGGGGTGGAGTATTAGTGCTCAGGCTGCTCGCACTCACCGACATGGGCGAGGCCGCGCAGGTCCATCGGATTGCGTTTGACCGGGCGATGCCGTGGCTCGTTGGGCTGCACACACCTGACGAGGACAGCTGGTTCTACCGCGAGCGCGTTTTCACGACGTGCCGTGTGTGGGGACGGTTCGATGATGGCGTCCTGAGCGGGATCATCGCCTTCCGCGAAGGTTGGGTCGAGCAGCTCTATGTGCTTCCCGCCGCCCAGGGGCGCGGCGTCGGCACAGAACTCCTCGATGTCGCCAAGCGGGCCAGCGACCAGCTGGAGCTCTGGACCTTCGAGCGCAACGCGCCGGCGCGGCGCTTCTATGAGGCGCGCGGGTTCGCACTGGTTGAGCAGACCGACGGGGCGCGGAACGAGGAGCGGGAGCCTGATGCTCGCTACCTCTGGACGGGGCGGTAGCCGGTCACTCCACCGCGTACCAGCGCACCAGCCGCGGCGCGGCCCAGTCGGTCACGACGGCTTCAATCAGCCAGCGTCCGGGTGAGGTCGCCGCGAATGCGATCCGCTGGGTCTGGCCGGGCTCGATTGCGAGCGTGTCGAGCCAATAGGGTTTCCAGCCGTCGTCGAGCTTGTCGAGCAGGCGGAAATGGTGGCCGTGCAGGTGAAACACGGTCGTGACCGGTCCGGGGTTCTTGAGGGCCAGCACGACAGTGCGGCCGGTCCTGGCGCGGAAGGCGGGATTGGAGGAGACGGAGAAGCTTGCAGGCCGTGCCCAGCCGGCCTCGGGCGCGCCGAGCGCGACATCGAACCGCAGGGCGCCTTTGAGGTCGAGCTTCTCGGGGAGGTCGTTCGGGGGGAGCGGCTGTGGCGGCAACAGCGGCGCGCGCCGCTCGAGCCTGCCTGATATCGTGAGGCTCCCGAGCTGGCGCGCCTCCTTGCCGTCATGCAACAGGAATGGGGCCGATGTGGCCGCATCCACGAAGGCGTCGGCGCGTGCGCCGGGGGCGAGCACCAGGGCGCCGTTGCGCGCCGGGAATGGCTCGGCCGGCTGTCCGTCCAGGGCCATCACCTGGACCTCGTGGCCTTCCAATTTGATCGCCAGAACAGAACGTTGCGAGCCGTTGATAAAGCGCAGCCGCAGCCGCTCGCCGGCTGCGGCTGAGAGTTCGAATGAAGTCCGGCCATTGAGGGTAAAGAGCGGTGTCGTGTCCCCGGGGGCGCGGCCGGGCGGAAGCGCGGTCCCATCGGGCCGTAGCCGCCATTCCTCGATCAACAAGACCTCGTCGCGGTCGACGGCGACGCGATTTGTCTCGCCGGCGATGATCGGAAGCGGGCGCGCGGGCAGCTTCAGACCGTCTTCGAAGAGGCGGAAGTCGGCTGCCAGAGTTCCTGCATTTGGTATTGAAACAATTGAGGTTTCGGTCACATCCGGCGCGGTCGGCGTACGCCCTCGCAACGGGTCGGCCGCGGCCGGGCCATTCAGGCCGTACCAGACTGGCGCAAGCGGGACAGGCAGGTCGTTCCGAAAGACCACCTCGCAGCGGTCGCCTCGCTTGAGACGGACGTTGCCGATATGGCTTACGGCGGCCAGCTCCCAGATCGGTGTCGCCGGCTGACCCGGCCTGAGCGCCAGGGTTGCCGGCCTTGCCTGCAGGGCAAGCTGGGCGGTGACAGCGGGGCTTGCGCCGCCGGCGATCAAC
Organism: Bradyrhizobium sp. LA6.1; assembly: GCF_040547805.1. Taxonomy (NCBI): domain Bacteria; kingdom Pseudomonadati; phylum Pseudomonadota; class Alphaproteobacteria; order Hyphomicrobiales; family Nitrobacteraceae; genus Bradyrhizobium; species Bradyrhizobium sp. LA6.1. Next base: position 223,987 of record NZ_JBEPQK010000009.1, read on the forward strand.
CCGGCTGCGGGGGCTCCAAGTCCGGCTGCAAGTCCAGCTCCAAGTCCGGCCAAAACCTCACGCCGGGTCGGGTCAGAGATCCGCGTTTTCATGGCTCGATGCGGACCATGAAGCGCTGGATAAGTCCAGCCGTCGCGCCTACTTAAAGCCTGTCTCTATCGGGCCATTTTTTTGCTGCGAACAGTCAGGCACATGCTATAAGCCCGGCCGCCCGCGGCATCGCGGCCGGTCTTGATGCAAATTCACGCGGGCGTGGCGGAACTGGTAGACGCGCTGGATTTAGGTTCCAGTGACGAAAGTTGTGGGGGTTCGAGTCCCTCCGCCCGCACCAAGCGCTTTCAGCGTTTGCACGGATTACCGAAGGGCTGCTTCCTCACGGAGTGTTTCCGGCGGAAGTGGTCCGATGAACCACCGGCGTTGAGGCGTCTTGCCTCGCGCCGGTTCGATTAATGACAGCGTCCCGACGCATGCGTGCCGGGGCCGAGCGAGAAGAAGATTGGACGCCATGCAGGTCACAGAAACCCTCTCGGAAGGTTTGAAGCACGAGTTCAAGATCAGCGTTCCCGCGTCTGATCTCGACGCCAAGGCTGGTGCCAAACTCGTCGATCTCAAGGACAAGGTCCGCATCAACGGCTTCCGCCCCGGCAAGGTGCCGGTCGCTCACCTGAAGAAGGTCTATGGCCGCTCGGTGATGGCCGAGACCATCGACCAGACCATCCGCGACACCAACACGCAGCTGTTCTCCGACCGTGGCTTCAAGCTTGCGACCGAGCCGAAGATCACCATGCCGAGCGAGCAGGCCGAGGTCGAGGAACTGCTCAACGGCAAGACCGATCTGACCTACACGGTCGCGATCGAAGTGGTGCCCGCGATCGCGCTCGCCGACTTCAAGAGCTTCCAGGTCGAGAAGCCCGTCGCTGACGTGTCCGACACCGATGTCGACGAAGCCATCAAGCGCATCGCCGACAGCAACCGCGGCTATGCGGCCAAGGCCGAGGGCGCCAAGGCCGAGTCGGGCGACCGCGTCACCATCAACTTCAAGGGCACCATCAACGGCGAAGTCTTCGAGGGCGGCACCGGCGAGGGCATCCAGGTAGCGATCGGTTCCAATACCTTCATCCCCGGCTTCGAGGAGCAGCTCACCGGCATCGGCGCGGGCGAGACGCGCACGCTGAAAGTGTCGTTCCCCAAGAACTACATGAACGACAAGCTCGCCGGCCAGCCGGCCGAGTTCGAGACCACCGCGACCTCGATCGAGGCGCCGCAGGACGTCGCGATCGATGACGAGTTCGCCAAGACGCTGGGCCTCGAATCGCTGGACAAGCTGAAGGAAGCCGCGCGCGAGCGTCTGGCTGCCGAGTTCGCCGGCGCGACGCGCCAGCGCGTCAAGCGTGCGCTGCTCGACCGCCTCGACGAGGCGCATCGCTTCGAAGCGCCGCCGTCGCTCGTCGACGAGGAGTTCAATCTGATGTGGAACTCGGTCAAGGCCGAGATGGATTCGGCCGGCAAGACCTTCGCGGACGAGGATACCACCGAAGACAAGGCCAAGGACGAGTACCGCAAGATCGCCGACCGCCGCGTTCGGCTCGGCCTCGTGCTGTCCGAGATCGGCGAGAAGAACAAGATCACCGTGACCGACGACGAGGTCGGCCGCGCCGTGATCGAGCGCGCTCGCTCGATGCCGGGCCGCGAGAAGGAAGTCTGGGACTATTACCGCAGCAACGCCCAGGCGTTGGCCCAGCTTCGTGCACCGATCTACGAGGACAAGGTCGTCGACTTCATCCTCGAGCTCGCCAACGTGACCGAGAAGAAGGTCTCGCGCGAGGACCTGTACAAGGACGAGGACGCGGAAAAGACCGCAGCCTGAAGGCTCTAGAGCGTTTTCGAGCGAAGTGGATACCGGTTCGCGTAAAGAAAACGCGTCAAACTAGAATCTAGAGCCCCGTTCCGATTCAATCGGAACGGGGCTCTAGGAAAGCCTTCCATTAAGGATGATCATCAAAGGGGCTCGGCTAGCCATCTGGCTGGCTGGGCCTGTTTGCGAGAATCAGCTTCAAGTGCCCGGTGGACTAAGCCTTAATTCGCTCCGCACTTGTCTGGCGCGAATTGGGCTATATCTGTCGGTACGCCCTGTACCCAAGTCTTATACCAAGCGTTCTACCTCTACCCACTTCCTGCATCACTGGCGTCCATCGGCCTTCCGGCAGATCCAGCTAAACTGGCAGCCAAGACTGGCAATGTCCGCCTCCTAAAACCCTAGGTGACTCATGCGCGATCCGGTTGAAACCTACATGAACCTCGTGCCCATGGTGGTCGAGCAGACCAACCGTGGCGAGCGCGCCTACGACATCTTCTCGCGCCTGTTGAAGGAGCGCATCATTTTCCTGACCGGGCCGGTCGAGGACGGCATGTCGACGCTGGTGGTCGCGCAGCTCCTGTTCCTTGAAGCGGAAAATCCGAAGAAGGAAATCTCGATGTACATCAACTCGCCGGGCGGCGTGGTGACGTCGGGCCTCGCGATCTACGACACCATGCAGTTCATCCGCCCGCCGGTCTCGACGCTGTGCACGGGCCAGGCCGCCTCGATGGGCTCGCTGCTGCTCTGCGCCGGCGAGAAGGACATGCGCTTCTCGCTGCCGAACGCGCGCATCATGGTGCATCAGCCCTCCGGCGGCTTCCAGGGCCAGGCCACCGACATCATGCTGCACGCGCAGGAAATCCTGAACCTGAAGAAGCGGCTCAACGAGATCTACGTGAAGCACACCGGTCAGACCTACAAGACGATCGAGGACGCGCTGGAGCGCGATAAGTTCCTGACCGCGAACGACGCCAAGGAGTTCGGCCTGGTCGACAGGGTCATCGACAAGCGCGCCGAAGAGCCGGCGGCGAAACCGCAGTAACGCGAACGGGGCTGCAACATCGATCCCTGGAATACCTATCGGGATTTCTCGAGATCGTCAGGGCGACGTTCACGTTAACGGCGCACTACGCGGCGGCGCAAAAAACAGTCTTGCGCCCCGCGACAGGCAGAAAGTTCCGCTTTCGTGCTTGTTTTTCGTGGCAATCCAGCAACTCCGGGGCGATTTCGATCACTTCGTCCGTGCCAAGACGTGAAATCACGGTATTGTCACGGGTAGCCAGCGCCCCCTCGATTAGCGAATTCTTGATAGTCGGGTGACAGCATGGTTGGCTACGATTGATCGGCTATGATCGCGGAGAGTCGAGTGACCGTGATTCGCACGGGATGTAACGCGTAGGGTCTTTTTTGGTACGGAATTTGCTCTATTTGAACTTCATACGGCATGCGTGCCGGAATGGAGCGATCGAGCGGAGCGGGATCGAACCGCGGACGGAGACATGAATGAGTAAGGTCGGCACGAGCGACTCCAAGAACACGCTGTATTGCTCGTTCTGCGGCAAGAGCCAGCACGAAGTCCGCAAACTGATCGCGGGTCCCACGGTCTTCATCTGCGACGAGTGCGTTGAGCTCTGCATGGACATCATCCGCGAGGAGAACAAATCCTCGCTCGTGAAGTCGCGCGACGGCATTCCGACGCCGAAGGAAATCTGCAAGGTCCTGGACGATTACGTCATCGGCCAGAGCCATGCGAAGAAGGTCCTGTCGGTCGCGGTGCACAATCACTACAAGCGCCTCAACCACCAGACCAAGCACAACGACGTCGAGCTCGCGAAGTCGAACATCCTGCTGATCGGTCCGACCGGTTCGGGCAAGACGCTGCTCGCGCAGACGCTCGCCCGCATCCTGGACGTGCCGTTCACGATGGCCGACGCAACGACGCTGACCGAAGCCGGCTATGTCGGTGAGGACGTCGAGAACATCATCCTGAAGCTGCTCCAGGCCGCCGACTACAATGTCGAGCGCGCCCAGCGCGGCATCGTCTACATCGACGAAATCGACAAGATTAGCCGCAAGTCTGACAATCCCTCGATCACGCGCGACGTGTCGGGTGAGGGCGTGCAGCAGGCGCTGCTGAAGATCATGGAGGGCACGGTGGCTTCGGTCCCGCCGCAGGGCGGCCGCAAGCATCCGCAGCAGGAGTTCCTGCAGGTGGATACCACCAACATCCTGTTCATCTGCGGCGGTGCGTTCGCCGGCCTCGAGAAGATCATCTCGGCGCGCGGGCGGTCGACCTCGATCGGCTTCGCCGCCCAGGTGCTCGCGCCGGAGGATCGCCGTACCGGCGAGATCTTCCGCCACGTCGAGCCTGAGGACCTCCTGAAGTACGGTCTCATCCCCGAATTCGTCGGCCGTCTGCCGGTCGTGGCGACGCTCGAGGATCTGGACGAGACCTCGCTGAAGAAGATCCTCACCGAGCCGAAGAACGCGCTGGTGAAACAGTACCAGCGGCTGTTCGAGATGGAGAACATCGAGCTGACCTTCGCCGACGAGGCGCTTGGCGCGGTCGCCCGCAAGGCGATCGAGCGCAAGACCGGCGCGCGTGGTCTGCGTTCGATCCTCGAGGCGATCCTGCTCGAGACCATGTTCGACCTGCCGGGCCTGGAAGGTGTGGAAGAAGTCGTGATTTCGCGCGAAGTCGTGGAAGGTACGGCCCGTCCGCTCTACATCTACGCCGATCGGTCCGATCGCGCCGTCGAGAACGCCAGCGCCTGATTTTCGGCGCTGGAACGCTCCAATCGTCTTTGATAGTAGCGGCTGCGGAATGGTTCTCCGCAGCCGATGTTGCGTCGCTTATACGCGTGCGTAAGCGCCTGATGGCGCGCGTCTTTCAATGACTTGACACCCCCCCGGTCGATAGCCACCTAATGTCGGCGGCGAGCGAGAATTCTCTTCAAGATTCGCCTCAGTTCCGATCCGGCAAGCCCGGTCCAACCTTCGAATGGTAGGCCGGTTTTCTGGATCACCTCGGCACCTTGTGGCGGTTGCGCATGAGCATGGCGGGCTGCGTGCAAGGGGGCAAAGCAAAAGGAAAAGGCCATGACTAATCCAAAACCCCGGCCAACCATCGTCCATGGCGAAACGCACGCCTATCCCGTGCTGCCGCTGCGCGACATCGTCGTCTTCCCGCACATGATCGTTCCGCTCTTCGTCGGTCGCGAGAAGTCGATCCGCGCGCTCGAAGAGGTGATGAAGAACGACGCGCTGATCATGCTCGCGACGCAGAAGAACGCGTCCGACGATGATCCGGCGCCCGATGCCATTTACGAGACCGGTACGCTCGCCAGCGTGCTTCAGCTCTTGAAGCTTCCCGACGGCACCGTGAAGGTGCTGGTCGAAGGGCTCGAGCGTGCGCGCGTGCAGAAATACACCGATCGCAGCGAGTACTACGAAGCGACCGCGATTGCGCTCGCCGACACCGATGCGAAGTCGGTCGAGGCGGAGGCACTGTCGCGCTCGGTCGTGTCCGATTTCGAAAGCTATGTGAAGCTCAACAAGAAGATCTCGGCCGAGGTCGTCGGGGTCGTGCAGGCGATCACCGATTTCGCCAAGCTCGCCGACACCGTTGCCTCGCATCTCGCCGTCAAGATTGCGGATCGCCAGCAAATCCTGGAGACGCTGTCGGTCACCACGCGCCTCGAGAAGGTGCTGGGCCTGATGGAGAGCGAGATCTCGGTGCTGCAGGTCGAGAAGCGCATCCGCTCGCGCGTCAAGCGCCAGATGGAGAAGACCCAGCGCGAGTATTATCTCAACGAGCAGATGAAGGCGATCCAGAAGGAGCTCGGCGACGACGACGGTCGCGACGAACTCGCCGATCTCGAAGAGAAGATCTCCAAGACCAAGCTCTCCAAGGAAGCGCGCGAGAAGGCGCAGCATGAGTTGAAGAAGCTGCGCCAGATGTCGCCGATGTCCGCGGAAGCGACCGTCGTGCGCAACTATCTGGATTGGCTGCTGTCGATCCCGTGGAACAAGAAATCCAAGGTGAAGAAGGATCTGGAATCGGCGCAGGCGGTTCTGGATGCCGATCACTACGGGCTGGAGAAGGTCAAGGACCGTATCGTCGAGTATCTCGCGGTGCAGTCGCGCGCCAACAAGCTGACGGGCCCGATCCTGTGCCTCGTCGGACCGCCCGGCGTCGGCAAGACCTCGCTCGGCAAGTCGATCGCGAAGGCGACCGGACGTGAGTTCGTGCGCGTCTCGCTCGGCGGCGTGCGCGACGAGGCCGAGATCCGCGGTCATCGCCGCACCTATATCGGTTCGATGCCCGGCAAGATCATCCAGTCGATGCGGAAGGCGAAGTCGTCCAATCCGCTGTTCCTGCTGGACGAGATCGACAAGATGGGCGCCGATTTCCGCGGCGATCCGTCTTCGGCGCTGCTCGAGGTCCTCGACCCCGAGCAGAATGGGACCTTCAACGACCACTACCTCGAGGTCGACTACGATCTGTCCAATGTGATGTTCATCACGACCGCGAATACGCTCAATATTCCGGGGCCGCTGATGGACCGCATGGAGATCATCCGGATCGCGGGCTACACCGAGAACGAGAAGGTCGAGATCGCGCGCAAGCATCTGATCCCGAACGCGGTGTCCAAGCACGGCCTGGACTCCAAGGAGTTCTCGATCGACGACGACGCGCTGCTGCTGTTGATCCGCCGCTACACCCGCGAAGCGGGCGTGCGTAATCTGGAGCGTGAGCTCTCCACACTCGCCCGCAAGGCGGTGAAGGAGCTGATGATCTCCAAGAAGAAGTCGGTCAAGGTCACCGAGAAGACTCTGGAAGAGCTTCTGGGCGTGCCGAAGTACCGCTACGGCGAGATCGAGAGCGAGCCGCAGGTTGGCATCGTCACGGGCCTTGCATGGACCGATGTCGGCGGTGAGCTCTTGACCATCGAAGGCGTCATGATGCCCGGCAAGGGCAAGATGACGGTCACGGGCAATCTGCGCGACGTGATGAAGGAATCGATCTCGGCGGCGGCGTCCTACGTGCGCTCGCGTGCGATCGTCTACGGCATCGAGCCGCCGCTGTTCGACCGGCGCGACATCCACGTGCACGTGCCGGAAGGCGCGACGCCGAAGGACGGTCCGTCGGCGGGCGTGGCAATGGCCACCGCGATCATCTCGGTCATGACCGGCATTCCGGTCCGCCACGATGTCGCGATGACCGGCGAGATCACGCTGCGCGGCCGTGTGCTGCCGATCGGCGGCCTGAAGGAGAAGCTGCTGGCTGCTGCCCGCGGCGGCATCAAGATGGTGCTGATCCCCGAGGACAACGCCAAGGATCTCACGGAGATTTCCGATGCGATCAAGGGCGGCATGGAGATCATCCCGGTGTCGCGACTGGACGACGTCGTCGCCAAGGCGCTGGTGAAGAAGCCGGTGCCGATCGTCTGGGAAGAGGACACCAAGGTGACGGTGAAGCCGGACGGGGACGAGGCCGCCGGCGGACTGACCGCTCACTGAGGTTCAGCGAAAGATGATAAAACGGCGCCTTCGGGCGCCGTTTTTGTTTTGGGGGCAGGGGATCAGGGCGATGCAGATCGACGGGCAGTGCCATTGCGGGCAGATCACCTTTGAGGCCGAGATTGACCCCGAGACGGTGTCGGTCTGCCATTGCCGCGACTGCCAGACCCTGACGGGATCGCCGTTCCGGGTGACCGCGATCTGCACCAAGGCCGACGTCAGGCTGACCAGCGGCACGCCAAAAGTCTACGGCAAGCGCGGCGACAACGGCCGGATGCGCTTCCAGCACTTCTGCGCCGACTGCGGTTCCCCGCTGTTCACCAGCGGCGAGGGCGACCAGGCTGACGATTGGGGCATCCGCTGGGGCTCAATCCGCCAGCGCGACAAATTGCGGCCCGTCAGGCAGATCTGGTGCCAGTCGGCGGCGGTGTGGATCGACACGGTGCCGTTGCTGCCGGGCCGACCGCAGGATTAGGCTGGATTGCCAAGCCGAAGCTCGCCGCAAAAAGCCCGCCTTCGCCCGTTGGCATTCGGCGTGGCAGCCTGCGTCGCTGCGCGAGCGCAGGCTGGTGGGCGGTCACGGATTCGAACCGCGGACCCTCTCGGTGTAAACGAGATGCTCTAACCAGCTGAGCTAACCGCCCCAAGGCGCCTCTTTAGCCCTCCCGCGGGTGTTCGAGCAAGGCCCGAACGCATCGCAAACAGGGCTCGAGCAAGATCGCCTTTGTGATGATTGTCACAGGCGTCCGCCCGCGAGTCGGCCAATGTCCACCGCAATTCACGATGGAGGGGTCGCCAATGTGTGCTCTGCTGGACCTCATCTACCGACATTGTTGCCGGGCGTGTTTGCGCGAAGCGCGACGCATGAGCCGCCGCGGCTCGATCATTCCAATTTGGTAGTCCCGGCTGACGGCGCGCCGATTTGGCCGCTGGCGGCTGTCCTGCCTCGTTGCGCCTGGCATCGGACGCCCACGAGCCGCCCTCCAAGGGTCCAAAATTGCCCTTTTTCGGTCATCTTTTTGATCGCCATCCGAACCAACGTTACGGCTCCCTGTGGCAGCGTGGAGTATCGCCGTGATGAGTGATCTTCGCATCAAGCTGGAAAGGTACGAGTCGAAAGCCGCCCACTGCATGAAAGCGGCTCAAGAAGCTCCTGATGAGGCCGGTCGGGCCTTCTACGAGGAGCTTGCCAACTATTACGACGAGCTGGCAGCCGACTTTCGCCGCGTCCTCGCCAAGCGAACCGGAGTTTCGCTCGCGGCCGAATGATCCGGCGTAGCGCAGGTCGGCAGTTGAAGACCTCGGCGGTCCGTCAACCTCTGACGCCGTGTCGTGCGGCGTGAACGCAAGAACGTCTCGCTGACAGGTGGACCGAACAGGCCGCCTCAGTTGACGGCGTCCTTGCTTTTCGGCATCGGGGTCTTTCGACCAAGCTGCCGGAGGGGATCCATGGAACAGCCAAGCGGACACGCAGAGAATGCCGACCAGATCGCTTATTGGAACGGTCCGAGCGGGCAGCGCTGGGCCGATCGGCACGCTGCCCAGGAGAGCCTGCTCGGACCCATCGCCGACGTGCTGATCGATCGTGCTAGGCCGAAGCCGGGCGGGCGCGTGCTCGATGTCGGCTGCGGCTCCGGCGCGACGACGTTCGCGTTCGCGAAGGCTGTCGCGCCTGATGGCTTCGCGCTCGGCCTCGACGTCTCCGATCCCATGCTGTCGCAGGCGCGCGCGTTTGCGCCAAAAGGCCTGCCGCTCGATTTCGTGCTGGCGGATGCGACGGTGCATCCGTTCGAGCCGGCGAGCTTTGACCTGCTGGCATCGCGCTTCGGCGTGATGTTCTTCGCCGATCCCATTGCGTCCTTCACCAACCTCCGCCGCGCGCTGAAGCCGACCGGACGGCTCGCCTTCGCCTGCTGGCGCGAGCCGAAGGAAAACCCGTGGATGATGGCGCCGCTGATGGCGGTCTACAAACATGTCCCGAAGATGCCGCCGGTCGGGCCGGAGGAGCCGGGCCCGTTCGCCTTCGCCTCGGAAGAGCGCGTGATGCGCATCCTCAAGGGCGCGGGCTTCGTGGACGTGGCGATGGAGCCGCACAATCTCGCGATGGATGTCGCCATCGGCGGCGGGCTCGATGCCGCCGTGGACGGCGCGCTCCAGATCGGCCCGGCCAGCCGCGCGCTCCAGGGCCATCCGCCGGAGACGTACGAGGCCGCAAAAGCCTCGATCCGCGAGATGCTGGCGCCGTTCATGAAGGGACAAAGCGTAGCGCTGCAGGGCGCGATCTGGATCGTGACGGCGAAGGCGGCGTAAGGCGCCGCTCTCTCTCCACGTCGTCATTGCGAGGAGCGAAGCGACGAAGCAATCCAGACTGCCTCGTCGGAGACAGTCTGGATTGCTTCGCTTCGCTCGCAATGACGATGGGGAGGCGTTGTGCCCATTACACCACATCATCCGGCGCCAGTGCGCACCCGTTATCCGGATGCGTCTCGATCTGGAGCGTGGTGTGGCCGATGCGGAAGGACGCCCTCAGCATCTGCGCCGTCTCCATCAGGAATGCATCGCCGGCTCCGGTGGGCATGACGAGATGGCAGGTCAGTGCCGTCTCGGTGGTCGAGATCGGCCAGACGTGGAGGTCGTGGATTCCCGAGACGCCGGGCCGCTCCAGCAGAAAGATCCTGATCGCGGCGATGTCGGTGCCCCTGGGCGCCGCAGCCATCGACATGTCGATGGAGCCGCGCAGCAGGCTGGTGGTGCTCCAGAGGATGGTGGCGCAGATGACGAGGCTGGTGACGGGATCGAGCCAGAGCCAGCCGGTCCAGATGATCAGCGCCGCCGAGATCACGACGCCAAGCGAGACCGCTGCGTCGGCCGCCATGTGCAGATAGGCGCCCTCGATGTTGATGTCGTCCTTGCGTCCGCGCGCGAACAGCATGGCGGTAAAACCGTTGATGAGGATGCCGATACCGGCGACCACCATCACGGTGACGCCTGCGACCGGCTCCGGCTCGCGCAGCCGCAAGATCGCCTCCCAGCCGATCGCGCCGGTCGCGACCAGCAGGAACACCGCATTCGCAAGTGCCGCCAGGATGGTGGAGGCGCGAAAGCCATAGGTGAAGCGGCCGCTCGGCGCGCGCCGTGCCGCGATCGATGCGCACCAGGCCACGACCAGGCCGAGCACGTCGCTGAGATTATGGCCGGCATCAGCGAGGAGCGCGGTGGAGTTGCCGATATAGCCGTAGATCGCCTCGGCCACGACCAGCGCGGTGTTGAGCGAAATGCCGATCGCGAATGCCGTGCCGAAATTGGCGGGCGCATGGACATGCGCGTGGCCAGAACCGTGGTTATGCCTGTGATCATGCCCGTGGCCGGCATGATCATGGTGGTGATGACCGTGATGGTCGTGGCTGCCCAAATCTAGCGCTCCCCGGACGCCGCCAAATCAGGCGCCATTGTAGGCGTTTCGGTGTCCGCGTCACGCCGGAACAGCGCATAGAGCGCCGGCAGCACCAGCAGCGTCAGCACGGTCGAGGAGATGATGCCGCCGATCACCACGGTCGCCAGCGGACGCTGCACCTCGGCGCCGGCGCCGGTGGCGAGCGCCATCGGCACGAAGCCGAGGGAGGCGACCAGCGCGGTCATCAGCACCGGGCGCAGCCGCGTCAGCGCACCCTCGCGCACCGCGTCGGCAACGGGGCGCCCCTCGCTGCGCAGCCGCTCGATGAAGGCGATGATGACGAGGCCGTTGAGAACGGCCACGCCCGACAATGCGATGAAGCCGACACCGGCGCTGATCGACAGCGGGATTTCGCGCAGCAGAAGCGCCGCGACGCCGCCCGTCAACGCCAGCGGCACGCCGGAGAACACCAGAGCCGCATCCGCCGCCGATCCCATGCCCATGAACAGCAGCAGGAACACCAGCAGGAGCGCCACCGGTACCACGATCATCAGCCGCTTAGTGGCGGAGACCAGCTGCTCGAACTGTCCGCCCCAGCCGATCCAGTAGCCGGGCGGCAGCTTGACCTTCTCGGCGACGGCGGCTTCCGCCTCGCTCACGAAGGAACCGAGATCGCGCGCGCGGACATTGGCGGTGACGACGATGCGCCGCTTGCCGTTCTCACGGCTGATCTGGTTGGGACCGGGCGTCGCATCGACGGTTGCGACCGACGACAGCGGGACATAGCGCATCTGGGCAAGGGGAGAGGCGGTCAGCGCTGTTCGAACGGCGGTGCCGCCTGCTGCTTCCTCGCTCGGCGGCAGCGGGATCGGGATGGCCCGGATCGCGTCGAGATTGCCGCGCAGATGTTCCGGCAGGCGCACGACGATGTCGAAACGGCGGTCGCCCTCGAACAGCTTGCCTGCCGATTTGCCACCGACCGCGATCTCGACGATGCCCTGTACCTCGCCGATGCTGAGCCCGTAGCGGGCGAGCGCCTGGCGGTCGAGCCGGACGGTGAGGATCGGCAGGCCCGAGACCTGCTCGATCTTGACGTCGCTGGCGCCGCGGATGCCGCGGATTGCGGCCTCGACCTGCTTTGCGGCGCCCTGGAGGATGTCGAGGTCGTCGCCGAAGACCTTGATACCGACGTCGCTGCGCACGCCGGAGATCAGCTCGTTGACACGGAACTGGATCGGCTGGGAGATTTCATAGGCACTGCCGGGAATGTCGTCGGCGGCGTGGTCGATGGCCTCGATCACCTCCGATTTCGGCTTGCCCGGGTCGGGCCATTCCGCGCGCGGCTTCAGCATGATGTAGCCGTCTGTTTGCGCCGGCGACATCGGGTCGGTCGCGATCTCGGCGGTGCCGATGCGGGTGAAGAATTCCTTCACCTCGGGAATCTCCTTGATGCGCTTTTCCAGCGCCTTTTGCAGATCCAGCGACTGCGTGAGGCTGGTGCCGGGAATCCGGATCGAGGCCAGCGCGACGTCGCCTTCGTCCAGGCTCGGGATGAACTCGCCGCCCATGCGCGCGGCGGCAATGCCGCTTGCGATCACGATGACGGCGGCCATGACGGTGACCGCGACCCGATTGTCGATCGCGAGGCGGAGCAGGGGGAGATAAATGCGCTTCGCCACCCGCATGAACAGGTTTTCGTGTTCGGACACCTTGCCGGTGACGAAGATGGCAACCGCCGCCGGCACGAAGGTGATGGAGAACAGCACCGCGGCGCCGAGTGCCATCAGCACGGTCAGCGCCATCGGCGTGAACATCTTGCCCTCGACGCCGGTCAGCGTCAGCACGGGCAGGTAGACAACGGCAATGATCAGCGTTCCGAACAAGCTCGGCTTGATGACCTCGCGCGACCCGCGCAGGATCGCGCGCAGCCGTTCGGGGGTGGAGAGCAGCCCGCCCTTCTGGCGCTGCGCCTCAGCGAGCATGCGCAGGCAGTTCTCGACGATGATTACGGCGCCGTCGACGATGATGCCGAAATCGATCGCCCCCAGGCTCATCAGGTTCGCGCTGACTTTTGTTTCGACCATGCCGGTGATCGTCATGGCCATGGAGAGCGGAATGACGCAGGCCACCACGAGCGCGGCGCGGATGTTTCCGAGGATCAGGAACAGCACGGCCACGACCAGGGCCGCACCTTCCAGGAGGTTGTTTTCGACCGTGCGGATGGTGGCCTCGACCAGATGGGTGCGGTCGTAGACGGTCCGGGTCACGACGCCGTCGGGCAGCGATTTGGCGATCTCGTCGAGACGGGCTGCGACGCGGCGCGCCACGCTGCGGCTGTTCTCGCCGATCAGCAGCATGGCGGTGCCGAGCACGGTTTCCTCGCCGTCGCGCGTCGCCGCTCCCGTGCGGAGGTCTCGGCCTTCCTTGACGGTGGCGACATCCCTGATCCTGACGGGATTGCCGCCCCGCGAGCCGATCACGATGTCCTGGATCTCGCTGATGTTGCCGACCTGGCCCGGGGAGCGCACGAGATACTGCTCGCCGTTGCGTTCGATATAGCCGGCGCCGACATTGGCGTTGTTGGCGGCGAGCGCCGTCATGACGTCGCGAAAGCCGAGCCGGTAGGCCATCAGCTTGCCGGGGTCCGGCAGCACGTGGAACTGCCGCTCGAACCCGCCGATGGTGTTGACCTCGATCACCCCGGGCACGTTGCGAAGCTGCGGCCGGATGATCCAGTCCTGCACGGTGCGCAGATCGGTCAGCGAATAGTCGTGACCGCCTTGCGTCTTCGCGCCCGCCTTTGCCTCGACGGTGTACATGAAGATTTCGCCCAGGCCGGTCGAGACCGGGCCCATCGCGACCTCGACGCCCGCCGGAAGCTGATCCTTCACCTGCTGGATGCGCTCGCCCACGAGCTGGCGGGCAAAATAGATGTCGGTGCCGTCCTTGAACACGACCGTCACCTGGCTCAGGCCGTAGCGCGACAGCGAGCGGGTGTAATCGAGCTTCGGCAGGCCGCCCATCGCGGTCTCGACGGGGAAGGTGATGCGCTGCTCGGTTTCGAGCGGCGAGTAGCCGGGCGCGCGGGTGTTGATCTGGACCTGGACGTTGGTGATGTCAGGGACAGCATCGATCGGCAGGCGCTGGAAATTCCACGCTCCGAAAGCGACGGCGCCGAGCGCGAGCACAAGGACCAGCCAGCGCTGTTGAAGCGAGACGGCGATGAGGCGCTCAATCATGTTCCGCCTCGCCCTTGCCCATCTCCGCCTTCACGACAAAACTATTCTCCGCGACGTAATGCTCGCCGGCCGAAAGACCCGCCTTGATCTCGACATGGCGCGGATCGGAATCCCCGAGCTCCACGGGACGCGCCTCGATCTTGTCGCCGTCCTCGCGGACGAACACAATGGTCCTGTTCTCCAGCGTCTGGATCGCACTTCGGCGCACGGCGACCGCGACGTTGCGCGCGGCGAGGATCAGCCGCGCCGTGACGAACAGACCGGGACGCAGGCGTCCGTCCGGATTTGGCAGCACCACGCGGGCGAGCGCGGTCTGGGTCTCGCTGCTGCCGATCGGCGCCATGTAGGAGATCGTGCCCTTGATCTCGCCGCGGCCGTCGTCGGGATCGATCAGCACCTCGTCGTTGAGGCGGACGCGCCGGAGGTCCTGCCGGTAGATCGACAGGTCGACCCAGATCGTCGAGAGGTCGGCCACCACGAAGGCCGGCTTCTGCTCGGAGGCGTATTCGCCGAGCGAGATCTGCCGCTCGATGATGGTGCCGGCGATCGGCGCCTTCAGCTCGTAGACGGTGAGGCTCTGGTTGCTCTCGATCGCGGCGAGCAGATCGTCCTTGCCGACCCTGTCGCCGATGCGCTTCTGGATCGATTTGGCGACCCCCGGAAAGCGCGGCGTCACCTGCACGACGGCTTCCTGGTTGGCGCGCAAGATGCCGTTGAAGGACAGCGTATCGGTCAGCGTCGCACTCCCGGCCTCCGCCAGCGTGACACCGGCGGCCGCCAGCTTGACGTCGGAGATGCGGATGCGGTCGGCGCCGTGCTCGTCCTGCTCGACATGGTCGTTCGGCTTCTTCTGTTCGGAATGCTCGGCATGCTCGGTGTGCGTGACCCCGGCAGGGGCGAGCAGGGAATAGCCGTAAGCGCCGAGTGCTGCGGCAAGGATGGCAATGACGATGGTGGAGGATGTTTTCATCGCGCGCTCTCCCGGGCCAGCGCAAAGGGATTGCCGACGAGGCCTTCGATGGTCGCAACGCCGGCATGGAAGTTCTGCAGCGCCTCCTGCTCGCGCAGCCGCGCCTGGGTGACGCTCGCCTGGGCGTCGAGCACTTCGAGCAGCGAGAAGCGGCCCTGGCCGTAGCCCTGCGCGATCGCTTCGGAGGCTTCCGTGGCTTTCGGAATCGCGGTCTCGCGCAGCACCGCGAGCTCGCGCAGCGAGCCCTGGAGCGAGTCGTAGGCGCGGCCGGCGACAACGATCAGCGTGTTGCGGTTGGCCTCGCGCTCCGCCCTGGTCTTGGCGAGGCTTTCCTGCGCCGAGAGGATGTTGCCCTGGTTCTGGTCGAACACGGGAATCGGCACCGAGACGGTGAGGCGCACCGCGTCGTCATTGGTCTCGTTGAAATGGCGCCATCCCGCCGCGATCCGCGCGTCGGGATAGGGCCTTAAGCGCGCCATCAACAGCTCGGCGTTGCGCTGGGCATAGACCGCGGTCCAGCGCACCAGCTGCGGATTGGCATCGATGGCGGCGACGACCGACTGGAACGTCGGCGTCTTTCCCGTGGTGTCGAGCCGGCCGGAGACCTCGCCGAATTTTGCCGCGGGATCCCCCATCAGCACCGCAAGCTCGCGCCGGGCGCTCGCCAGCGTTGCCTTGAAGCGTTCGCGGTCGGCCTTCACCAGGGCGGACGCCACCTCGGCGCGGCCGGTTTCGGCCGGCGAGGAGGCGCCGGCCTCGACGCGGCGGCGCAGCAGCGGCGTCAGCCGGTCGATCGCGGCGATCTGCTCGTCGAGGATCTGGATGCGCCGCTGCGCGCCGAGCACGCTGAGGAAGGCGATCGCAGTCTCCGACAGCACCTCCAGCCTGACCGCCTTGCGCTGGATCGCGGCCACCTCGATGCCGGCGGCGCCTGCGGCGATCCGCGCATCACGCTTGCCGAACAGCTCGAAGGCCTGGCTGATCTGGAGCGTGGTCTCGGCCGATCTCGTGCCGCGATAGATGCCCGACCCGAACGAATTGTCCTGCTCATAGGACAGCTCCGGATTGAGCAGCGCGCCGGCCTGGATGCGCTGCCCCGTGGCGATGCCGACGTCGCGCTCTGCCGCGGTGAGCCGCGGGCTCGCGGCCAGCGCGCGCGACAGCGCGCTCCGCATCGTCAGCGTCTGGGCGTGCGTGTGCTGCGTCAGCCAGGGGCTGACGAAAATCGCCATCGCGCACGCCAGGCGCGCGGCAGTCCGTCTGCAAGACATGAAGGTGACCTGTGAACAATCGTATCGTGGGCGCGCAGGCGCCCGGCTGATCAGTTCAGGTCAGGTGTTTGGGGGGCGGAGAGTCGGTGTCGGGCGCAATGCCGAGCAGCGCAGGCTCACGCTGCGGGATCGGTGCGGCAACGATGTCGGCGGCGGATCCAGGCTGCAGCGGCTGCGCGACGGCGACCGAGAAGCAGCCGTGGCAGTGATGGCCGCCGAAGGCCTTGTGATCGCCATGGCCCGCAGAACCGTCTTCGACAATCGAGGCGATCTCCGAGCCGCCGGAGGGGCTGGTGACATCGATGTCGTGCGCGCCATGGAGCGCGCCCGACAGCAGATAGCTGATTGCGAGACACGCAGCCAACAGCCCGCGCCAGTTGCGCAGGCGAAACAATCTGATCGGGCGGCGGATCGCAGTCACGAAGTCACTCTGGTTACGTCCGGGTTCGTAGCATGGCGACCGGAAGAGTGTCGACCCGCAATAATGTTAGGTGTGGGGAGCTGAACGTCGCACCCGCATGTGTCCATGCGATTGCAAGCAGCGACGTCCGTTCATCGCCATCGTTGCGGTCCCATGGTAAGATAGAAACGACGAGAGGGAGCTCGGAATGCCCGAAGAGTCTTGCTGCTCGCACGATGCGTGCTGCGGGGAAGCCGCCAAAGCCCGTGTGGAGGAAGTCGCCGCGTCAGGTTGCGCCGACTGCTGCTCGGCGGGCGTTCCGGTCTTCGACGGGCTCGATCCGCGATACAAGCGCGTGCTGTGGACCGTCATCGCCATCAACGCGGCGATGTTCGTGAGCGAAATGGCGGCGGGCCATTTGGCCGGCTCCCAGGCGCTCAAGGCCGACGCTCTCGACTTCCTCGCCGACACGGTCACCTACGGCCTGAGCCTTTCGGTGATCGGCGCGAGCATCAAGACGCGTGCCACCGCCGCGTTGTTCAAGGGGTTGTCGCTCAGTGCCATGGCCGCCTGGGTGTTCGGGTCAACGCTCTATCAGACCCTGGTCCTGGGGCTCCCGCGTGCGGAGCTGATGGGAGCGATGAGCCTGGCCGCCCTGGCAGCGAACCTGACTTCGGTTCTCCTGCTCGCGCGCTACAAGGACGGCGATGCCAACGTGCGCTCGGTTTGGCTCTGCTCGCGCAACGACGCGATCGGCAACGTCATCGTGATGGTCGCTGCCATCGGTGTATTTGGAACCGCGACGGCATGGCCCGATCTGGCTGTCGCTGCGGTAATGGCTGGAATCTTCCTGACCTCGTCGCTGCAAATCTTGCGGCAAGCATGGGCAGAGTATCGCGGCGGGCAAGCTGCCGTGACTGCCTGAGGGGGGCCTTTGCGCGCGATCCAAACGCGGAAAGGCCCCAGCCCGGGGCTGACCGGCTGAGGCCTTATGTGCTCACATTCTCATCCTTGGGACTTGAGACGCTAACGCGCCCCGTACTGGATCGTTCCGCAGGGCTCGGAATTATTTTGCCCTGCTGCCGGGAGGTGCGGCGTTCCTACGCCTTCTCCTCCCAGATCATCGCGAGATGCACGATCGTCTGCACCGCCTTTTCCATGTCCTGCCGGCTGACCCATTCGAGCCGCGAATGAAACGCGTGCTCGCCGGCGAAGATGTTGGGGCAGGGCAGGCCCATGAAGGACAGGCGCGAGCCGTCGGTGCCGCCGCGGATCGCGGTGCGCATCGGGCGCAGGCCGGCGCGGCGGATCGCCTCGATGGCGTATTCGAGGATGTGCGGGTGACGGTCGATCACCTGCTTCATGTTGCGGTACTGCTCCCGCACGTCGAACTTGTAGGTCGAGCGCGGATAGTCCTTCATCACGTCCTTGACGATGTTCTCGAGCAGGACTTCCTTCTCCTTCAGCCCCTCCTCGGTGAAGTCGCGCACGATGAAGGACAGCGTCGCCTGCTCAAGCGCGCCGTCGATGCCGATCGGATGCAGAAAGCCCTGCTTGCCTGACGTCGTCTCGGGCGAGCAGCCTTCCTTCGGCAGCCGCTCGACGATGGCGGCTGCGATCTTGATCGCGTGCTCCATCTTGCCCTTGGCGTAGCCGGGATGGGCGCTGACGCCGTTGATGGTGATGGTGGCGCCGTCGGCCGAGAAGGTCTCGTCCTCGACGCTGCCGGCGCTCTCGCCGTCCATGGTGTAGCCGAAATCGGCGCCGAGCTTCTTCAGGTCGACATTGTCGACGCCGCGGCCGATCTCCTCGTCCGGCGTGAACAGGATCTTGATGGTGCCGTGCTTCACATCGGGGTTGTTGATGAAGAAATGCGCGGCATCCATGATCTCGGCGACGCCGGCCTTGTTGTCGGCGCCCAAGAGCGTGGTGCCGTCGGTGGTGATGATGTCGTTGCCGATCTGGTTCTTCAGCGCGGGATGTTCAGTGAAGCGGATCACCTGGCTGGTATCGCCCGGCAGCGTGATATCGCCGCCGCGATAGTCCTTCACCAGCTGCGGTTTGACGTCCTTGCCGGTCACGTCGGGCGAGGTGTCCATGTGCGAGCAGAAGCAGATCACCGGCACCTTCTTGGTCGTATTGGCCGGGATCGTTCCGTAGACGTAGCCGAAGTCGTCGAGATGCGCGTCGGCGACGCCCATGGCCTTCAGCTCGGCGGCGAGCACGCGGCCGAGATCTTTCTGCTTCTCGGTCGAGGGCGAGGCCGGGGATTCCGGATCGGACTGGGTGTCGATGGTGACGTAGCGCAGGAAGCGTTCGGTCACGGTGTGCGAAAAGGAGAGGGAGGACATTTCTGGTCAAACCGCCGGGTCTTGGGGAAGCAAGGCTTGGGGGAAGCAGGCGGTATATCAGAAAAGCGGGCCGTGATGCGGCCGAACGAAAGCGGATCAGGCTTAACGAAACGTAGCTGCTAGATCGCTTCCTTGAGCTCCTTGACCGGGCGGAAGGCGACCTTCTTGCTGGCCTTGATGTGGATCGCCTCGCCGGTGGTGGGGTTGCGGCCGGTGCGGGCGGCGCGCTTGCGGACCTGGAGGATGCCGAGCCCGACGATGCGGACGCGGTCGCCCTTCTTGAGGTGTTTGGCGATCAGATCGACCATGTCGGTCAGGACGGCCTCGGCGTGCTTTTTCGAGAGGTCCTGGCTCTCCGCGACGTCAGCGGCGAGGTGCTTGAGCGTGATGGTGGCGGGAGCGGCTGCCTTCTTCGCCGAATCCTTCTTGGCCGAATCCTTCTTAGCCATGTCTGGCCTCCTCAATGACAGGGAAGCCCCGGAAAAGCCGGTAAAGCGTGGGGATCCCTCCAAGTCCTGGAAGGCGTAGACGATTCGGGCGCGGGCTGACTATGCCACGAGTTCCCGGCAGACGCCGGCAATGCCGCGAAAGGCTTCGAGAAGTTCGGGCTAAGACTATGAAGGGATTGCCAAAATGGCGCGAGAGACGGGGCTCGAACCCGCGACCTCCGGCGTGACAGGCCGGCGTAATGGCCCCCTATTTCAATCAGAGTTTCAACTTTCCGGGAACCGAAACGAGCCCGAAACAGGGCGAAGTTGAAACCCTCCAATAGCCGGGCCCTGGTCGTCTTTGACGGGTCTAATCGCACCCAAACACAACCGCACAACCAGATAAATCGCTTTTAAGTTGTGCACAGAACAAAAGAAGGCCGCCTCGATTGGCGGGCCGCCAGCCAACCCTCATTTTTGATGGTGCCCCCCCCCACTTTCCCTGAAAATTCGTATTTGGGTTTATGGCACCAAAACCACCAATCTTAAGAACGCACGCGGGTTGACCGGCGTCGAGGAGGCGACCTATCTCCTACGATTTTTCTTCGGCCAGCCCTTTAGTGCTTTGGCCCTGCCAACCCTACTGGATCTTTATGGATCCTAAGCGAGGAGGAGCGCGGGATGGTTATGCGGGACGGAAGTTACGTCGATGACCTCTACTATGCCGGCGGAGATTTTTATTGCCCCCACTTTTCCTGAAAATTCGTATTTGGGTTTATGGGCACCAAGTGACGGGAGGGATTGCGTGCAGCCACAGCTCAATTTCCACCACAACTTTCGCGAGCCAGTTCGGCTGGCGAACACCAATCTGTTTTACGACCCCGTTCAGGTCGACCGGCAACTGACAAAACTCCTGCTAGAGGGGATGATCAATATGAGACTTCTCGAAAAGCACCAGCCGCTCGGTGCTGATGTTGCCCTTGCCGACGTCGAGGTTTGCGAAGGCATAAAGTTGTTCGGCGTCCGCATTGTGCGGGCAACTGATGGATCGCATCGAGCATACGCGCGCGGGGCGGCGTTTTCGCCCGCGGTGGTCAAATCAATCTCATCTCTCGTTTTGAAGGGCGATTGCCAACGTGAGCAGTGCAGCTAAATCGACTGACGTCCTCGCCTCCATCACCCACCTCCGCCGCGGCCTGGCCGCGCAAGGCTATCGGGTCGTCCCATGCAAGGGCAAAGCCGCGGTCGTTAATAACTGGCAGCGCTCGCGGTGGTCCGCTGCGCAAATGGACGGAATCGCCCGCAACTATCCGGACGCCACAAATACGGGTCTGCTCTGCGGCGAACTTGTGGGGCTTGATGTCGATACACCGGACGCTGAGACGGCAGAGGCCGTCCGCGCGATGGTGATGGGGCTACCTGGCTCGGATAGGGCGCCGTTTAGAGTGGGCAAGGCGCCAAAGATACTATTCGCCTTCCGCGCGGCCGAGCCGCGCGAGAAGCGCGCCACAGGCGCCTACCTGATCAACGGCGCGAAGTGTCAGGTTGAGGCATTCGGCGAACGCACGCAATTCGTGGCATTCGGGACCCATCCGGAAACCGGCCGCGAATACGAGTGGCATAACGGCAGCCCCGCCGAAACACCATTGGCCGAGCTTCCAGCAATCACACCGGAAGCGATCGACGAATTGTTGGGCCGGGCAGAGGATTACTTCGCGGCACATGGCACTCTCATTAAGAAGCCCAGCTCTCCGACCAAGGGGGCCACACCGCGCGAGGCCGGCGACCACCCGTGGGCTGACATCAACAGCCGCGCTCTCGCAAGCCTGGACACTTGGGTGCAACAACTTGAACTCGACGATCTGCGCAAGTACCAGAGCGGCTTCCACTCGATTGCATCTTTCCGTCCGTCGATTAATGCGAAGGTGAAGAAGCGGGGCCGCGCGCTGAATATCCAGCCCAACGGCATTGTCGACTATTCAGCAGGAAACACCGGCTACTCGCCGATTGACATAGTTGCAGTCTGCCTCTGCTTGTCTCCGCCAGAGGCCGCCGAGTGGCTACGCAAGCGCGTAGGCGGTGGCGACGATACCAAACCGGTCAGCGTAGCCAGGCTTCTTACTCAACCAGAGAGGCGTGCCGCGGCGCGCGCCAGCCACAACACATATTGAAAGGCGATTGCTAAGTGCAAAACGCAATTAAAACCGACGCGCCTAATTCAACCATTGAAGTCGGCAACGCTGTTTCGGCGCTTGCGGCGAACGACAATATGATGCTGACGACCACAGTTCGCCACCCCGTCCAGCAGCCTGAAATAATCGATGCTCTTACCGAGGACGACGTCGCACGGCTATTCGCGGATGAGTATGCTGGCCAGCTCCGCTATTGTCATTCGACAGGTGCATGGTTCAGATGGAGCGGACAGCATTGGGAGCGGAACGATACGCATCTGCCTCTGCACTTCGTTCGCCTGCTTGCGCGCGACCTATCGCGCGGCGGGGAGAAGACGGAAAAAACCACAGTCCGCAAAAAGTCCTTCGCGAAAGGAGTTGAAACCTTCGCGCAGGCGGACCCGTTATTCTCTGTCACCATCAGTGCGTGGGACGACGATCCGTTTTTGCTGGGGACGCCGGCAGGAACGGTCGACCTGAGAAACGGGCGGCTCCGCAATGCAGATCCATCTGACGGCATCACGAAGCTTACGTCAGTTGCACCCGCTGCGCGTGCCGATTGTCCGTTGTGGCTCAAATTTCTGGAGGAAAGCACAGGCGGTGACGCGGAGCTTATTCGCTTTCTGCAGCAGTGGTGCGGCTATAGCCTGACCGGTGATACCCGCGAGCACGCGTTGATCTTCATCTATGGCGGTGGTGGCAACGGTAAATCAGTGTTCATGAATACCGCGTCCTACATTCTAAAGGACTACGCCACAATGGCGGCCATGGACACCTTCACCGCTTCGCGTGGTGATAAGCATCCGACCGATCTTGCGATGCTTCGTGGTGCACGACTTGTAACCGCCAGCGAAACGGAAGAGGGAAAAGCCTGGGCCGAAGCGCGCATCAAGTCGCTTACAGGCGGCGATGAAATTGCGGCGCGGTTTATGAGGCAGGACTTCTTTAAGTTCAGGCCAGCGTTCAAACTCTGTATCATCGGCAATCACAAGCCCGTGCTGCAGAATGTCGACGACGCCGCCCGGCGACGCTTCAACATCATTCCGTTTACGCGGAAGCCAGTGAATCCCGATCGGGAGTTGGAAGCGAAGCTGCGCGGCGAGGCGCCGGGAATTCTTCGCTGGATGATCGACGGCTGCCTGGATTGGCAGCAGTGTAACAGACTGGTGCGACCTACCTCAATTGTCGAGGCGACTGCGGCCTATTTCGATGAGCAAGATACTTTCGCGCAATGGCTTACCGACTGCTGCCATGTTGAGCAGGATAATCAGTACTTGTTCGCGCGAACAGCAGACCTGTTTGCCTCGTGGAAGCGATATGCCGAGAACGCGGGCGAGGCAGCACTAGGCGGCAAAGCGTTCGCTGAACGCATGCGGCGGCATGGTTTTACGTCGAAGCGGAGGGCAACCGATCGCGGATTCACGGGGATCAAACTGACGGGAGAGCATCGCTACCAGTGAGCAATGACACTATGACGCATTATGGCGCCAGCTTCCGCATCCCCAGATTATACACGTGGTATGCCAGACCCTCTTTTCGAGTGCATATCGCGCGCACGCGTGAGTGGGATACCGAGATTGGTGTCATGAAGCGTCATAGTGTCACCACACGCCCACCGGGGTAGGGGCCATTCCGAAGTTGCCAGCCCACGTTCCCGCCTACCGGCCGCACATTCGCGCGCTACATCCCGCAGATTTCGAGGAAAATTTTGGCCTTTGTTACCTTTCGAAAACCTGCGGGATGACGCGTGCAACTTGGCGAGCGGTAGGTGGAGGCGACCGCGTCAGAGCCTGAACCACCCCCTGGAGCGGTCCTTTCCCTTGGAGCAAGGCACCAAACAAACCAGTGGCAGAATTCTAGTCCGAGTTTTGATATCAAAAAGAGTCGGTGCGTTTGGCATTCGGCGCCACTAACCACTAACCCGATCGAGCCGCACAAGCGGCCAGATCTGACCAGCTCATCACAGGAGGGCGCATTGACGCTAGCACTGGCGTTTCTAACCATGTGACCGAATCTCAGATAAAGAAAAGCCGCCCGAAGCCGGGCGGCCAGTTCTTAGTTGTCCAACTGCTTACTTCTTTAGGGCATCCGCCGCATCGCGCGCGGCATCTTTTACGTCGCCTGCGGCATTGTGTGCTGAGCCCTTGGCTTTATCCATCTTGCCTTCGGCTTCCATGCTCTTATCACCAGTGAGCTTACCGGCGCCTTCTTTGATGGCACCCTTTGCTTTATCAGCGGCACCTTTCACGTGTTCGCGATCCATACCGTATCCTTCCCTGTGACATTAGGCACGACAACGGCTCGCTCGTGTGGCCGTTCCTATGGAACTAAAGGTGTGGTTCCGCTAGGTGCCTCAGCTGAAGAAACTGCGGAGTCGTAAGAAGTCGCTGTTCGTGCGGGCGGTCTTGACTCACGTGATCCTCGATGATCGTCGGAACTGCAAAGCCTGTAGAAGGTCAGTCTGGAAGACGTAGCCTAGCGCCGCACAGCGACTAGGTTCGAAGGGCCACTTGCAGCGGCGCACGCTCTCAACCATGGCAATTGAGCATGTTCCCCTTGGCCGAAGGCTGCGAGTTCCTGTTCCTCGATGGCGGCTGGGTTCCCCGTAGGTTTGACATACCCGCTCTTTGACGAAACCGTACACCCTGCTCAGCGTAGGCATGTTGGTGCAGAGCGGCTCAATGGCGCGGCTGAGAATTTTGGACGTCATGCCCCTGCCAGTGCCGGTCACGCAAACATACCGGCAAGCGGGCGAGTCATTTTGCGGGACTAATCTTCGTCAGACGTGACATTCACATTGCGGCGGTGGGCTTGCTCGATCGAGGTGGCTTTCGGAACGTTGCACTGCACAGCATGTTGACGTCTCGCCGAGGGGGCGACCAACCATCCTTGGAGTGCCAATGAGCAAGCGTAAACCAGCGACGTCAAAGCATACCCGCGGACCGAAAACAGTCGCGAAGGCCCAACGGTCTGCTCAGGCTATTGTCAGAAGCCCGAAAGCGAGTGCTTCGCCTTCCATTGCCGCAGACGCGAACCAACCTCCTGCAAAGCGTCCTCAGGTGTCCCAAGAAGACACCCTCGTTGAAAATTCGCCGCCGCCTTTTGTTGAGACCGCCTTCCAGGAGACAGAGAACGATTCAAGGAAAGAGATTGATTTTTTGTCGTCGGCCAGCGCAAACATGCGGGCTTATCAAGCGATGCTACTGGAAATGGCACAAGCCAACATGCAACTTGCGATCGAATACGCCCAAAGGCTGGCAACAATTAGGTCGCCCCTTGACCTTCCCGGCCTAGTTGCAGAGTTCACTAGCAAGCGGATCGCAATGTTCCGGAAGCATTCGGCAGAGATGGTCAAATTAGGTACCAAGCGATGACCTTCTAAGACCAAGACCTAATGCCGTTCTTCTTAGGCCGAGCGCTTATTGGATTGCGTGGCTCACTCCTTAGCTTTTACGCGCA
Organism: Bradyrhizobium sp. LA6.1; assembly: GCF_040547805.1. Lineage (NCBI taxonomy): Bacteria > Pseudomonadati > Pseudomonadota > Alphaproteobacteria > Hyphomicrobiales > Nitrobacteraceae > Bradyrhizobium > Bradyrhizobium sp. LA6.1. The sequence continues at coordinate 249,051 of NZ_JBEPQK010000009.1, forward strand.
TGAACCGGGTGCAGTACCCCGTAACCCACTGATCATTCGCTCGCTAGCCGACGATCCGCGTGCTCTGCACGCGTTGTTGGCGTCGCGCTCGGTGAAAGACCGCACGTTTCCAGCCTGAATAGCTAGCTTTCTTGCAGCCTTCCATACCGCCAAAGATTCGACCCGACCATCATCATGCTCGCTAGTGTCAGTCGATATCCCTACGCAAAGGCAGGGACCGACGGCAACTTTGCCTTGTTCAAGCGGCGACCAAGCGGCGATGCGCAGACGCAATATCCCGCTGAGGTCGTAAGCAGAAGCTCGGGGAGGGGTGTCCGATTTTTCGGCCAGAAACAGCCAAAGAAAACCGGCGGCCCCGGAAAATTCGCGCATCCACAATTCAGAATATGGGGTATCTTAGGTTGTACTGCATATTAACGCGCGAGCTGCGCGCAAATGTGCCGAGATCAGCGCTCGGTATTCGAATAATAGTTCCTTCATGAGGCCGCTAGCAATCGATCCGATCGGCTCGGAGCGGTCTCCGATCGATCTCCGCGGAGGACATCGGCGCGTTGCTTGGCGGTGTCGCGAGGAGACGTTAGCGGCCGCTGGCGGCCCGATCCGCAGCCGCCTGAATCCGGATATTTTCGTAGAGACGGAGGACGCTCTCGTCGCCCATCAGAGCCGAGGGGAATGGGCCGCTGCGGATCGCGCCAACGTTCGTCCTCGAACTAATCTCGGAGCAGAATGTCGGGTTGCGGGTATCGAGCGGACTCGGGGGCTGGCTGCATGAGACACGTGGCCGCGGACGAGACTGCTGGCGACAGCGACGCAGATCCGCAAATTCCCCGAGGGACAAGGCGTAAGGCCGCCTCGGTTGGCGACCTCTATCATCATTGCCACCACGTCAGTGAATAGGTTTGCTCGGTGTGTTTGCGTCGCTGTTGTCGCTGGTCGAGAAGGTGATGCCTGAGCCCCGCCAATGTCGCGCACCGATATGCTCAAATTCGCAGCCAGCTATCCGGCGTTCGTCAAACTCGCACCAATCCGCCTCTGGTTGCGAGCTAATGAGCCACGCCTTACACGCCGTGTGACCGTGGACAAAGGCCAGAAGTCAGCTGCATGACCGAAGGCCAGATGGAACTCAACCGTCTTAGTATTGTTTTACCTCAACCCTCCAGCAGTCGGCGGGCTGGATAGGACCCGAATGGAAAAATCAGACCGCTTCGATGCTGCACAATCCAGCGAGGGGCGTTATCGGCTACTTGTTGAGGCGATCACCGACTACGCGATCTATATGCTGGATCGCGACGGGCATGTCACCAGCTGGAACCCGGGGGCGAAGCGCTTTAAGGGCTATGAGGCCGAGGAGATCATAGGGCACCACTTCTCGACATTCTATACGGAGACCGAGCGGGAGCAGAAAGTGCCTGCGTTGGCGCTGGAGGAGGCGGAGCGAACCGGACGCTTCGAGCGAGAGGGTTGGCGTGTGCGCAAGGACGGAACGCAGTTCTGGGCCCATGTCATCATTGACGCGATCCGTTCGCCTAAGGGCGAGCTTGTAGGTTTCGCCAAGATCACTCGGGATCTGACCGAGCGAAGGGCTGCCGAGGCCAAATTACGCGAAAGCGAGCAGCAGTTCCGGCTAATGGTCCAAAGTGTGACGGACTACGCCATCTACATGCTGGACGTGGAAGGCAACGTGGCGAGTTGGAACGCTGGAGCCCAGCGCATCAAGGGGTACGCTCCCGAAGAGATCATCGGTCGCCACTTCTCCAATTTCTATACGGAAGAGGATCGCGCCGCGGGCCTCCCGCGAACAGGCCTGCAGACCGCATCCCGTGACGGACGGTGGGAGCATGAAGGTCAAAGGGTACGAAAGGACGGCACTCGCTTTTGGGCGCATGTCGTGATCGACGCGATTCGAGACGACGACAGGAAGCTCGTAGGATTCGCCAAAGTGACCCGGGACATTACAGAACGGCGTGAGGCGGAAGCCGCGCTCCAGGCGGCGCAAGCAACGATGATCCGATCCCAGAAGCTGGAAGCGATCGGCCAACTTACTGGCGGCGTTGCCCACGACTTCAACAACTTGCTGCAGGTCATCAGCGGAAATCTGCAACTGCTTAGGAAAGATATCGCTGGTAATGCCCGGGCCGAGATGCGGGTCCAAAACGCCCTCGGAGGTGTGGCCCGAGGTTCTAAACTCGCCTCTCAACTGCTTGCCTTTGCAAGGCGACAGCCGCTGGAGCCAAGGGTAGTGAACGCGGGCCGTCTCATCAAGAACATGGATGAGATGCTTCGTCGCGCCCTCGGTGGGGAGATCGAAGTCGAGACGGTCGTCGCAGGTGGGCTGTGGAATAGCCTCATCGACCCGGATCAACTGGAAAATGCGGTCCTGAATCTTGCGATCAACGCCCGCGACGCGATGAACGGCGAAGGCCGGCTGACGATTGAAGCAAGTAATGCCTTCCTCGACGACGAATATGTCCGCCAGCATGACGAGTTGTCTGCGGGACAATACGTGATGATCGCGGTGACCGATACAGGCACCGGAATTCCGCCGGATATCCTGGAACGGGTCTATGAGCCATTCTTCACAACCAAGGCGGAGGACAAGGGTACGGGCCTGGGCCTCGCCATGGTTTACGGCTTTCTCAAGCAGTCCGGCGGACACGTGAAAATCTACAGCGAGGTAGGGGCCGGGACCACGGTGAAGCTGTACTTCCCGCGAGAGATGGCATCCGAAGATACTCTGGTGGGGGCTCCGACCGGCGAGGTTCAAGGCGGAGTGGAAACTGTCCTCGTGGTTGAGGATGACGATGAGGTTCGCGAGGTCGCGGTCTCGATGCTTACCGAGCTCGGCTACCGCGTGGTCAAGGCGCGAGATGCAGCGAGCGCACTCGTCGTTGTCGACAGCGGCATTCCAATAGACCTTATCTTCACCGACGTCATGATGCCTGGCAGCCTGCGTAGCCCGGACTTCGCAAGAAAAGCCAAGGAGCGTTTGCCAAACGTCGCCGTACTTTTCACATCCGGCTATACTCAGAACGCCATCGTGCACGGCGGGCGGCTCGATCCCGGGGTGGAACTCCTGGCCAAACCTTACACGCGCGAGGCGCTCGCGCGGAAAATCAGACACTTGCTGGCTAATCAAGCTCAAAGGCGCGTCGCTCAGGGATCGCAACACTCGGCCAACGAAAAGTCTTTCAAGGACGCGACCGTGTTGCTCGTCGAAGACGACGACCTCATCCGCCTGACGACAACAGAGATGCTAAACGATCTTGGATGCAACGTAAAAGAGGCCAGCACGGCTCAAGAGGCCTTGAAGATCCTGGATGAGCACCCCGTGGACATCTTACTAACTGATGTCGGACTCCTGGGAGTTTCCGGTCTAGAGCTCGCAAGGAATGTCTATGCGCGCCGGCCCGATCTTTGCCTAGTTCTCGCGACAGGTGACAGCGGATTGAAATCTGAAGCCGCGCGATTGGGCGCAATACTCGTCGTGAAGCCTTACACTCCGAAGTCTCTTCGTCAGGGTTTGGAACAGGCGATGAACAAGCGTCGCTGAATAGATAGGTCTCACTGGGTGAAGCAACTTAACCCCATGCGCTTTCAACATTGACCGCTATACGATATTCAAAGTCCACGCTGGCTGGCTGGGTACGCCGAATGTGAGGTTAACGCTGCGCCGAATTACAGAAAGGCCGGCGCAACGTCCGATTTGGCACAAAGCCGACCTTTTTGGGAAAGCCCGCGACGATTAGTTTTGACTCCAGGCGGACTACATCTCATCTGAAGACCAAGAACGTGGCACTGGTCAGCGCACTAACTGTGGCGTGAGATTTTGACGCAACTAGCGATGTAAGAATCACCCAGTCCTTGAATGAAGGCTCAGCACATCCACCGCAAACCCAGAGAAATGTCCAATCGGCGGTGCGTCTCGCGCTCTCCGGAAGATATCGGCTCAACACGGATGCCTTGATCGGGCTGGCGGACTGCCAAACGACTTCGAAGGTACCCGTCGCCGCCGGCTTCGAGAGATGATGATTGGTATTCATCACCAGCTCAAAACCACTTGGCGCCCCTTACGCGTTGTCCGTACATGGCTTGCCGGACCGCCTCGACATCGACCGTGCCGGCTTGGCTGACCGCCTGAGCCCGCATCCTGAAGCCGATGTAAGTCGCCTCCTTTTGACCGTTGGTGGTCGTGTCGCGTTGTTCGTTGAACTCCGTCCACATTCTGATGAACGCGTCGTTTTCGACCGATTTGACAGACTGGAAGTATTCCGTGCCGCCAGGTGCCCGGCGAGTTTGCCGAGGTCGACACTGCGCAACTCATGTTCGCTGACGGAGAGGGCCATGAACTGGATCTGACGGGCATCTACCTGTTGCTTGATCAATACCCCAGCGACCGTCGATATCATTGCGGTCTTTGGTCCAGCTGTGCCTAAAGCCTACCTCGCGCATTGGCTTCCCTGCGGCCGTTAGCGAATTACGGACATCGCGGGCTATGATTATACGCCCTATCGCCACTCCGGCCCAAGTTCCTAAATCTTACGTTTGACTGGTCGACACGCCGATTGCTAACGAGCGGTTCTTTTCTCCGGGTCATCCCGGCGCTGCGCCATCTCTGTGTTTCGGTCGAGCTGCGCACGCTCGCTGCGGCGCAACCTTCCCGTCTTCATAACGCCATACAGAATTGTGCCACCCAAGATGAAGGCGCCGATAAACATCATCCAGAGCGCCGTCACTGAGGTATCGCCGAGTAGCATTCCGACGCCACTATTTCCCATTTTCGCTCTCGCTGTTTGTCTCAAGAACCAAACCCGCATCGGAGCGGAGGTTCCTGGGGAGCTCGCAGCAAGCCTTCCGACTCGAAATCCCATCTCTTTTTGCAGCCCCCAAAGGTACGTTGGCGATCGGCAAGCCGTTTTCGGTCGACCAGTTGAGGGCTAAATTGCGGATCGCGGCTCCTTTAGCGACCAAGCCAGCTTGTACGGTCTCGGCGCTTAGGCACAATTCATGAGGCCCGATGTTAGAAACGAATGGAGGACCACCCGACCGAACACACTGAGGGCGATGTGCTGGACAAACTCCGGCGCCACATCCGCATTTTGGTCGATATCGGTCGTCTTTCGGTTGAAGACCCCGGAGCAGAACGCTTCTTGGACCAAGCCGTGCTGCAAATTGCCCGAGCCGTGGAAATCCACCATGTTAAGGTGCTTCAATATCGTCCAGACACGTCCGATCTTCTGTTGATTGTGGGAGTCGGCTGGAAGGATGGTGCCGTCCGCACCGCCACGCTGTCGGCCGACCTCCGCTCGCCGCCTGGCCGCGCCTTCCAAACGGCCGAGCCTGTCAGCATCAGAGATTTCGCCGATCAGAACGAATTTGTTCGTTCCGAGTTCTTGGCGGAGCATGGCATTGTGGCTGTCAGCAACGTCCCGATCCTCATCGGCGGCGCCGCATGGGGCGTGCTGGAGGTGGACAGTACAAAGCCGAGAGACTTCTCGCAGGATACGACCGAGTTTCTGACCGCCGCCGCCGCGCTGATAGGTGCTGTGCTCCGTCGCGGTGCGCATCCGGACGAACATGCAAGCCTTATGGCTGCGGTCGCGGAAGCTAAAAAGGGGCAGATCTTGCTTCGAGAGATGCAACATCGGGTCAAGAACAATTTTCAGCTCGTCCTGTCCTCGATTTCCATCCAGAAGCGCCGCTATCTTGATCCAGAATCACACCGCGCTCTGGACCACGTGGCCAGCCGCATCAACGCCATCTCGCTCGCACATGATCAGCTTGCCCCTCGCCAAGAAGGGCAGATCGTCAGACTTTCCCATTACATCCGGGCTCTTTGCAGCGCGATCCGGAATCAGGTGGATGAGGTTGAAGTAGACGTCGAGTGTGACGAACTCGAGTTGGCGATCGACCGCGCCCTCCCGGTTGGCCTCATTTTAAATGAGACTGCGATGAACAGCATCAAACATGCGTTCGGTGCAGAGGGAGGCAGGATCAGCGTAAGTTTAGTGGGAGGCGTCGGCTACGGCGAGGCCCGATTGACAGTGACCGACAACGGTCGCGGCATTCAACATCCTAACGAAAACGGGTCGGGCCTTAAGCTGATTATCTCTCTGGCGAGACAAATTGGCGGTACCGTCGACCAGACCAGCAGCGACGCGGGTACAACAACAACGCTTACATTCCCTTTGATATCGTAAAGTGGGACCTGCTGAGGCAGGCACGGGATAGGCGGCGCCTCGGCTAGTCGGCCGAGGGTACACCTGCGGACCACAAGCCCACATCGTCGCTGAGGTGGGGTAGTCGGGTTGTGACCCGTCAGCGAAGTAGCGTCGCACCTCGTTGAGGTCCGCTCAGTGAGGCACGGCGGACTAGATTTGCTCAGGTTGAGTTCTTCGCATCTTGAACCGAAGCGGACCACAGTGCCGACGCGGGTGAAGCGGTAAAAGCAAGGCCCGGCCTGAAATCACAGGCCCCGTGCCTGCGTGTTTTCGCTGGGCAATGGACGTCTGTTACAACACCTCAGCACGAACCTGGGCGACGCCACGGTTGGTAAACCCCAAGCTACGCGCGGCGGCGAGCGAGAGGTCGATGACGCGACTGCGAATCCATGGTCCGCGATCGGTGATACGAACGACCACCGATTTGCTGCTCTTAGGGTCAGTAACGCGAACATGCGTGCCGAGCGGCAGATTGCGATGAGCTGCAGTTAGCGAATCCCGATCGAACGTTGTGCCGCTTGCTGCAGCTTTCATCGACGACGCCGCAATCGCGAGGTCGAAAAAGCCCTGTGACGTCTGAAAAACCTTAAGTTTGCGAGGCATTCAGGTCCAATAATCCGCGATGCAGCTTGGTTCCCGATCTTGGAAGGTCAGTTCCGAAATTGGAACGTCCGGGTCTGGAGTTCGTTTAGCCGGGATAGGAGAAGCGCCATGATCCTCGAAAGCTTCGATCGCCGCACACTTGCAAGCATGGAAGCCGTTCTCGAACAGCTCTGCCAAGGCAGGCCGGACGGCGTCAATCATGAACTGAGATCTTTCATCGCGGACAGCCTTGTCCAGTGCGCAAGGAAGGGGCAGACAACGCTCGGCGCCTTGACCGAAGCAGGAGAAGCCGCGCTGGCACGCTGGGCAATCTCGGACAGGAAACAGGCTTGAGCCAAGCTAGCGGATCGCGCGGTCCTCAGCCTGGGACGCGGCGGCTTCCTTACCGGCGCGAGGTAGCCAGCGCCATACGCCCAGCACGTTGATCAAGAGAAGCGCAGCGTTCTGGATGATGAGCGAGCTCTTCGGCTCAATTATCCCGTCGGCGATCCAGGCGATCGATGAGGCAATAAAGAGAGCGAACCCGCAGACGGTAATGCGCGCATTCCAGTTCGCCGCCACCATGGCGGCGGCGATAATCGTTATGGCGGCTGCCACCGTCCTCAATACTTCAAGGCTCATGCTTTGCTGCTCAAAAAGAGGGCCGCCTTCCGGGGCGGCCCTCTTACGTTTCATGTTGCTAACGGGTTAAGCGGCTTTCCGGTTCACGCTGCGCAGCGCCATCGTATTGAGCTTCTCGTCCGTCGCCTTCTCCTCATCGAGGTTCTGCTGCAGGACTGAGGCGCAGTCATCGCGGCCAAGCATCTTGGCCCATGCAATCAGGGTGCCGTACCTCGTGATTTCATAGTGCTCGACGGCCTGGGCCGCCGCGATCAGCGCCGCATCCAGCACCTGCTTGTCATCGATATCGCCCGCGACCTCGCTGGCTTCCTTGAGGATGCCATCGATCGCAGGGCAATCCACGCCCTTCGCCTGGGCGCCGTGCATTTCGAAAACCTTCTCAAGCCGGGTGATCTGGCCCTTGGTTTCGGAGAGATGCGTCTGAAAGCCGTTCTTGAGGCTGGGATCGCTCGCTTTCTCGATCATGTCCGGAAGGTTCTTCGCGATCTGCTGCTCGGCGTAATAGATATCTTGCAGCGTATGCACGAAGAGGTCGTTCAGCGTCTTTATGTCCTTGGTAAAAAAGCCCATGACGTCCTCCTGTTTTTCTGCTCTGCAAACAGCCGGTAAGGGAGAGCGTTCCTAATCTTACAGCGGGATGATTTCCTGGGCGCGAATGACGATCTCTTCCTGCGAAAGCTCGCGTTCCAGCCGCTCTGGCAGGGATAGGCCCTGGCCGGGCACCCGGACAAAGCTTGTCGCGCCGCCGAATTTTCCGGTCATTTCTTCCAGGAATTCCTCGAACCAGCTTTGCGAAACCGGCTCTCCGTCTCCTCGCTCTTTCGGCAGGAGAACCTGCACGAGGTAGGCTTTACTCATGATACGAGCTTGCCCTGGCGCTGCCCGGCCAGCTGCCGAGAAGCGTTTCGGTCGTGACGCACTCCACCTGCTGCCCGAAGCGGTTCAAGTAGATATTCATCATGGAGTCGTGCGTTTCGTCAGCCGAGCTGCACAGGGCGTCGGTGACAAGAATGACGCGGTAACCCCAGTCGACGGCGCCGAGCACGGTCGCCAGCACGCAGACATCGGTCTCGCCGCCGGTGATGATGATCGTATCGACATGAGCCGCGCGAAGCTGCTCGTGGAAATCGCTCCCTGTCCAGGGCGAGTAAACGTGCTTGTCGAAGATGCGTGCGGGCGGAACGAACTGCGCGAGATCCTGGACCAGACCGATCATCTTCGGGCCAAGCTCGTCGATGGTCATCGAACTCCAGCGCTCGTAGTAGTGGCGCCACATTCCCGCACCATGGCCGGGACTCTGCGCCGGAATGAGGCGGGTGAAGATGGTCCGCTCGGGATGGGCTGAGGTGATCGCGACGACGTTCGGCAGAACCCGCGGGAGCCACGGCATCGTCCAATCCGTGCCTTGCGCGAACATCCTCTGCATATCGACGCAGATATGAACCGCGTTCCGCGGTGCGCCGTGGCGCAGCTGATTTCCCTTAGACATTGACCATCCCTTAAAAAGCAAGCTCCAACCCAGGTCGAGAGAACTTGGTTCCTCCGGCTTGCGACTACGCTACAACGCGGGAAGCCGTTTTTGATGTCCATCGGGCAGCATGACCCGCGCATGATCGCCGGCGGCTACCTGTCCGCCAGCCCGCACGACGCCCAGGACGCCGCATTTGAATGCTGGACCAGTTTTTGCCGACGACACGACTTGCTTTTTCAGCCCGGTCCTGAAGCGGTCGATTAGCACGCAGGGCGTCCGCAGGCCGGTCAGCTCCACGATAGCCGTAGGTCCGAGTTCGATGCGCGTCCCGAGCGGCAAGTTTTCCAGATCCAGGCCCACCGTGGTGATGTTTTCGCCGAGTTGTCCGGGTCCTATGTCGTAACCTGCTTCCCGGACGGTCGCAAAGAGCTCGCTGGGGATGAGGTGCACTTGACGTAGGTTGGGCAGGCGAGGGTGGCGGCGAGCAAGATATCTGTGCCGTACAAACTCGCCGGCGTGGGCGTCGCCTTCGATCCCCACGCCATCTACGAGCAGAATGTGGTCTCGCAGCGGCTTGCTGAAACGGTGCCCGCGATCGGCAGCGACTATGCCTTCGACGGAAGCACGCGATACGACCTTACTCAAGATCGCGCCGCTCCCACGGTGTCCGCCATCTTGGCGCCTCTGACGCCGAGCGGCTTGGGTCGACCGGTGGTGGTGTCGCGGGCGGTCTGGTGCTCCATCTCGGCGTTGAGTTCTGCTCCGAGCAGGATCACGATGGCCGAAATCCAGAGCCAGGTCATGAAGCCGATGACCGCGCCCAAGGATCCGTAAGTCTGGTTGAAGCTGCCGAAACTCGCGGCGTAGAAGGAGAAAAGCCCGGACGCGGTGAGCCAGAGCAGCGTGGCGGCCGCACTGCCCCAAGTGATCCAGGTCCATCGCGGGGCCTTCCGGCTGGGTCCGAACCGGTAGATGCAGGAGATGGCGAGCGCGAGCGCCACGAAGAGTACCGGCCAGCGGCCGATCCGGATCAGGAGATCGGTGGCGTTCGATAGACCGACGTACTGCAGCACGACCGGAACGACGACGACCCCGCTGAGGGCAGCGAGGACGAAGACGATCGCACCAATCGTGAATCCTAGCGACATCGCGTTCAGCCTGAAGAAGCCGCGCTTTTCCTGCTCGCCGTAAACGATGTTCAAGGTGTCGAACAGCGACTTCATGGCGGCATTCGCGCTCCAGAGCGAGATCACCAGGCCGATCGCGAACGTGAATCCGAGGGTCCGGTCGCCTTTTGTCGCAACGCGCGTCAGTTGCTCACGCGCCACGTCGATGGCCCCGCCGGGTATGAAGCCGGCGACGTCGTCGAGGTGTTTGGCGATAACGTTGGGGTCGGCAAAAAGGCCGTAGATGGCGACGAGGGCCGCGATCGCGGGGAAGATCGCGAGCAGGCTGTAGTAGGTCATACCAGCGGCGAGGGCGAGGATGCGGTGGTCGCCGATGTTGCCGTAGACGCGCCAGAGGATGTCCTTCCACCCCCTGGCCGGGATCTCGGCCGGAGAGGTGGCTTGGCGTCCGTGGTCTCCGTTCTCGGTCGCAAGGCGCGAAGGCGAGGTGTCCCGCTCTGCCCCGCGATGTTGGGGGAGCGCGTCATCGCCCTCAGGCGGGCTGGCTTGGTCGGGTGGGATCATACGGTCCCACAGGAACGCGACGGCCATGAGGCCGAGCGCCGCTGCGAGACTCAAGCTGGTTCCATCCGTGCGTGCAGCTGTCTTTTCGATTTCGGCCATGAACGTTCTCCCGCACTTCCAATCATGGCCGGGAAAGAGCGTTCCTGTCCGGTGTCCGCGAGCGCCGCCTAGCTCAGGTTATTCGCGCGGCAGGAGGCCGAAGCTCTCCCTGGCCGTATAGGTCACCGCTTCGATCTTGTTACCGTCCGGATCACGCACGAACGCGCCGTAATAATTTGCGTTGTATTTCTCGCGGATGTCCGGGGCGCCTTCGTCGGTACCCCCTTGAGCCATCGCGGTCTGATGAAAGCGCCGCACGGTCTCCCGGTCGGGGGCCTGAAAGGCGACATGGACGCCGTTGCCCGGCGCCGCCGGGCGGCCGTCGACTGGAGCTACGATGCTGAACACGATGTCGGATGCACCGTAATCCAGTGACGTGGCGGAGATCTTGATCAGCCGTAAGCCGACCAGCGACATCAGCGGATCGTAAAACGCTCTTGCTCGCTGGATGTCGTTACTCCCAAGGGATACATGATGGATCATTGAGCCGGCCCTTTTTGAGTAGTTGTCGATCGCGAGCGTGTGGCGCGTAAGCTTCGGCTGCGATAGTCGTTAGAAGGTCAGCTCTCCGCGGGAAGAAGGGGCATGGTGAACGTAAATCGGGTCTCGTCCGTCGTCGAACTCACGGTTAGCGCGCCGCCATGGGCCTTGGCGATCTGTGAGGCGATGTAGAGGCCAAGCCCAAGGCCCTGACGGCTCGCATGGTTGCCCCGAAAAAAGGGCTCGAACAGCTTCTCCATCGCCGCCGCCTCGGGGATGGGCTGGCCGACATTGGATACCCATAGTTCGAAGGACTCGCCTCGCGTCTCTCCGTGAACGAACACCGGTTTGCTCGAAGCTCCGTGTGTCAGTGCGTTTCCGACAAGGTTCGAGAGCAGCTGTTCCAGGCGCGAACGGTCGCAATTCACCGGGCGGTCGATTTTGAAATCGGCATGGATGACGCGGCCGGGCGAGGCCAGTCTCAGTTCGTCAACGACCCCTACGAGCACCGGCTCAAGCGGTTTCCCCTGGTCGCGATTCAGACCGATGCCGCCGCCCAGCCGGCCGCGGGCGAGATCGAGCACATCGTCGATCAGCCCCGCCATCCGCATGACCGTGGTCTGCATCATCGCGATGACCTGATGTTCTTTCTCGGTCTGGGCCGTTCTGTCGAGAATGCGGGCGCCGGCGCTGATGGATGCTAGCGGGTTGCGCAGATCGTGGCCGAGCACCGCGATGAACTGCTCGCGCAGCTCATGTGCTTCGTGCTCACGCTGCAGCCTCTCCTCTGCAATTTGGCCTGCGGCCTTCGCAAGTTCGCGCGTTCCGAGGAGCTCCTGTTCGTAGCGGCGGCGGTCGGTCGCTCTGATGAGCGCCAGGCTGATGGAGAGGGGTTTGTCTTGCGCGTCTCGCCGTTCCTTCGCGTTGGCGATCATCTGCAGCGGTTGCCCGTTGGCCTTGATCACGTCGATAGCAAACTCCTCGAACGAGACTTGCATCCGCAGAAGCGGCGCGATGTGCGTCTCTTAGTAGATGCGCCCTGCCATCGTGGGGAAGTCGCTGAAGCGCTTTCCGACCATCTCGTCGGCGGTGTGGCCGCTCCAGCCACGGAAGGTCCCATTCACGTATTCGATCCGCCCGCCGGGCTTAGTGTCAACGTTGACTTCCGCGCACTGCGTTTCACCGAGCCTCCAATCCCTTTGACAACAACGGGTTGCGCCGCCGGTTCCATTTTTTAATTAGAACCAAGGACCCGCTTGGGAGTTGTGGAATCCCGAATCCAAACCGAGCGGACAGATGGCCTTTGTCAACGTGAAACCGACAGATGCCGACGTGCGGATCGCGCGGGCGGTAGCGCGGCATACCAACCATCTTACGGAGACGGTCTCCCGCGGATTGACCTGGGGCGCCGACGAAAAGATCCTGCTGGCCTTGGCCGCGGCGGGTTGGGTGGTTACGCGCACGCGAAGGGAGTCGGTGCGTCGCGCCGGCGACCATGCCCTGCTTGTGGCGGCAACCGCGTCGGTTCTGCCGCATCTAATGAAGTCCGTCTTCGACCAAACCCGTCCGGACCGGAAGACCGTGCTGGGGCACCTCAACGGAGTTTCATTCTCCGGCAAACGCAAGGATGCCTTTCCGTCCGGGCACGCGCTGCATATGGGCGCGCTCGCCTCCGCTGCCGGCCCGTTGCCTGCGGGGCTGCGCCGCGCGATCCGCGCGCTGGCGGTCGGCCTCTGCGTCACGCGCATCGTCGTGCTGGCGCACTGGGCGAGTGACGTCGTCGCGGGCTTCGCGCTCGGTGCGGTTCTCGAGCGAATGCTTCGCCCGTTGACCGGCTATCCGGCCAAGGAGCCGAGATGAGCGAGTACGTCATCCGTTTCCTGATCGGAGGCGCCGTCGTGTCGGCGTTCTCCATGCTGGGCGACGTGCTGAAGCCCAAGAGCTTCGCCGGTCTGTTCGGGGCGGCGCCATCCGTGGCGCTGGCGACCCTCGGCATAGCGATCTACCAGCACGGGGCCGGCTACGCCGGCTCGCAAAGTAAGGCCATGATGGCCGGCGCGGCCGCGCTCATGGTCTACAGCGTCTTCGTCTGCCAGCTTCTGATGCGCACTCGGATGCGGGCCTTGCCTGCGTCCCTACTGTCGATCGTCGTCTGGTTGACCGCGGCCTTCGGTCTCTGGGCGCTTTCGGGAGGACATGCGTGACGATCCCGATCAAGGTCTCGCTCTCGTCGCTGCACGAAGGCCGCTGGTACGAATACCTTGTCCGATTCGCGCTGGGCGGTGCTGCGACCGTGTTCACGGGCCTCGTCAGCAGCCGCTGCGGAGCTTCGGTCGGCGGGCTTTTCCTCGCGCTGCCGGCGATCTTCTGCGCGAGCGCGACCCTGATCGAGTCGCACGAAATCCGGCGCAAGAAGGAGGCGGGGCTCGAAGGAAGGCGACGAGGGCAAGAGGCCGCAGCGCTGGACGCCGCCGGTGCCGCACTGGGCGCGTTCGGCATGCTGGCGTTCGCCGCTGTGTTCTGGGTCCTTGTCGAATGGAGCGTTGCGGGCACTTTTATCGGCGCATCGCTGTCATGGCTGGCTGTCGCTGTGGCGGCCTGGTTCGTGCGGCGCCGATTCCGCCTCGTGCGCTCGGCTCGACGGAAAAGCGGCTCCGCGATGTCGCGGAGCCGCTGAGTGTGACAGAGGATTTCCGGTTACGTGGCGTCAGAGGCCTTGGCATTCACGCCCTTGCGGAGCGCCACCGTGTTGAGCTTGGTGTTCGCCGCTTTCTCCTCGTTGAGGTTCGTGGTCAGGAAGCGCACGATCTCGTCGTGGCCAAGTTCTTCGGCCCAGGCGATCAGCGTGCCGTAGCGGCACATTTCGTAGTGCTCGACGGCTTGGGCGTTGGCGACGATGGCGGCGTCCAACACGGCCTTGTCCTCGATCTCGCCGGCGGTCTCGTCGGCTTCCTTGATGATGCCGTCGATGGCGGGGCACTTGGTGCCGCTCGGCTCCTTGCCGAGCTTCGCAAAGGCCTTCTCGAGCCGTTGGACCTGCTTGTTGGTCTCCTCGAGATGGCTCTTCAAACCGGTGACCAGATCCCGGCTGGTCGCCTTGTCGATCATCTTCGGCAGCGCTTTCAGGATCTGCTGCTCGGCGTAGTAGATGTCCTGCAGACCGTGGATCAGCAGGTCGTCCATCGTTTTGATGTCCTTAGTGAAGAAGCCTATAATTCGATCTCTCCTCTCGCAATGATGGCAATGGAACGCGCTGCGGTCTTCGGCGGTTCCCCGTCTGCGACAAAGGACGGAGAGAACGATGGACAGGACCGAGACCTTCGCGGCGCTGCTAGGGCGGGCGGCCATGGACGTGTGGGGTGACATGCCGCGTGAAATCCAGGAAGCGCTTTTCGAGACGGCGATGAAGGGTCGCGAGCTGGATCGCGAGGAGTTCGCCCGGATGCTTCACGACAGGCAGAATCCGAGCCTCATCTTGGTGAGGCCTGCAAGCTAGAAGGGCTCCAGGTGAGAGACGTTCGAGGACGAAGCTCTCTTCCGCCTAATGATCCGCCGGGGCCCGTCTCATTGGGCGCAATTCAACGCAGCCGCCAAAATAAACAGGAACAGTCTCGGGCAAGGCGGGGTTGGCGCCGATAGACGAGGAAGTGTTCTGGACGAGCGGAAGGAGCAGCAAATGGACAACGAAGGAAAATCATCAAAAGCGGGGGAACTGGCCGCTGAAGGCTTGCGCGAGGCAACCGCCAAGGAGGAAGCGAAAAACGAGAGCGAGACGGGGCACGATCTAGCCAAGGGGGCCGATCGCTTCGAAGAACGCTCCAAAAGCTCCGATGGAAAAAGCGCAGAAGAAAAACAAAAAGGGTAAATGCAAATAGCAGACTCGGCGCAACGTTTCCTAGTGGGGCCTCAAGGTGAGCGTCGTTGTTTTGCGGCGTCGAAGACTAGCCGCCGGAGATGCTGTGACTACCTGCAGAGCGGGGCGGGAACAGTCGCCCCCCTCTCTCGTTGAAGGCAATGGCGGAAAGAACTCTTTACGAAAGCTCGAACGGCGACATCTGGCGGCTAGTCCGTCAACCGCACACCGGAGTTCCTGTGGTCGCACATCGGCCGAATGCTGCCTCCGGCGGGCGGGCGTCCCTCATCGAGATCGGACAATTCCGACGCGCCGGCAGCAGCGGACCTGAACATCAGGCTTTGCTGGCGTTGATAGGCACCTTGGTACAGGACTGACGCCTGTGGCTGGAGGGCCGCCATGTTCTTTTTCTTCTCCAACCGGCTCGGCTGCCTCGGCTCGCTTCTGATCTCGGCCCTCGTCACGGTCGCGCTTCTCTTCATGTTCGGAATGCTCAGGTTCTGAGAACTGCCCTCTTGATCGGAGGCGCGAGGATGCGTGTGGGCTGAAGTCAGCCTTGTGGCTTGCTCTGTCAGGCCTCTCCCGGTCCGCTGAAGATCGAGGTCGGTGGGGTCGTGCGGGGGACCGGCAGGGGGCGCTCGGCGAGCCGCGGGCCCCCGCCCGCGCGGCCGCCCTTGACATCGTAGCTCTCGGCGAGCTTCAGCAGGCGTCGCCTGGTGAAGGGGTCGGCCCTGTCTGCGAGGTCGCGCACGCGCTGGGCCAAATCACTGTAGGATACCTGCTCCATCGAGCACCTCCGGCCACCATTTGCGAGCATTTCAGGACGGGCGCGAGGTCGCCGTCAAGACGAGATCACAGGTTTCATACCTTTTGCTGTTTCCGCTTGAGGCGGGCGGCTGCGCGGGCCTCAGCTCGTCGGTGGCAGGGACACCATGACGATACGGCATCCGATCCGGAGGCGTACCCGGAGTGCGGGCGGCCACTAAAGCTCGTGCCTGGTGAAGAGGGCAACGGCCGCGAGCGCTACGTCTGCTCCTACTCGAGCAGGATCCGCTGCACAATCCCGCCACCCGGAGGTGGATCGGTACCTTGAAGCCGCCGAGCGAATCCTAGCCGGCGTGTGTGCTCGGGCGGGCTTCGCGTATGTCGGCGGGCTCGTCTACTCGACCATATCTTCCTTCACGCCGCGGGCCACGATGCGCAGCGCCCCGTCCGGAAGAGGTCGCTGCAGCTTCAGCGCTTCTTCCGCCGGCGCGGCCATCCACGTCTCGACCTCGTCGGGTGTCGTCAGGATTACCGGCATCGCCTTCCGGTGCACGCCGCCGACTTCGGCGTTCGGCTCCGTCGTCAGGAACGCGAAGAGATCGTTGTTGGACTCGCCTTCCTTCACCTTCCGGACTGAGGTCCAATTGGCCCAGATGCCGGCGAAGCAGGCGAGGGGCCGGGTCTCGTCAAATGCGAACCAGATGTCGCCGCCTTCCTCCTTGTTGAACTCGCTAAACGAATTGAAGGGCACCACGCAGCGATGCTCCGCACCTAGCCAGCGCGTCCAGTGCTTCGACTTCACGTTTCGGATGTTGGTTGTGCCGGAATCCGGCTCCATTCGGAGAAGCTGCTTGAAGTCGACCGGCTTGCCCTTCGCCTCCAGCTTCGCAGCGCGTTTCTGGGTCGCCTTCAGAAGAGCCTGCTGCGACGACGGCATGCCCCAACGCGCGGTTGCGAGCTCGCGGCCATCGATACCGGTCCGGACGATGGGCGCCTTGTAGTCGGGAAAGACGCCGGGCATCGGCGCGAGATTGCCGACGTATCGGTTGACTACACGAAACAGCTCGCTGATGGCGATCTGGTTGGTAGTGATCGAGTAGAGATTGCACATGTCAGGTCGGTTCAGTCGTGTGACGGGGCCGCTGCGCCAGCTGCCGCAGCGTCGCAGTGGGACCCCGCCGCCGCGGGGCGGGTCGTCGTCGTCGCCGTCCAATTTGCGCAGTGCCGCAAGGATTTCCGCGAGCCGGACCGGGCGGCCCATGCCGGGAATCTCGCGCAAGGCCGGCGAGGATTCGACTGCGAACGTGTCGGAGGCCCACGACGACAGGACGACCCGCTTCTCGGGAGCGGTCAGCTCCTGGTCGTTCAGGACGTCGTCCGGAGACGCGTAGTGCGCGGCCGGATGGAATAGAGGGTGGTGAGTGCAGGAATTCGTGTTGGCGTTGGTCATTGGTCGTCTCCCTTTTACGCTCCTTTCCAGGGAAGGTTTGAATGCGGGCGGCGGACCAACCACCGCCCGCATGGCCGTCAGGCGGCCTTCTTCTGCTCGATCTGGGGCGAGGAAGCCGTCGCGCCCGCGATCTGGATCCGGCGGGGTTTCATGGCTTCCGGGACCTCGCGGACGAGATCGATGATCAGGAGGCCGTCGCGGAACGCGGCCTCCTTCACCTGGACGTAGTCGGCGAGGTTGAAGACGCGGCGGAAGGGGCGCGCGGCGATCCCTTGGAAGAGATATTCGCTCGCCGGCTTCTCCGGCTTCCGGCCCTCGATGGTGAGCGCGTTCTGCTCGGCCGTTACGCTGATATCGTCGGCGCCGAAGCCCGCGACGGCGAGCGTAATCCGGTAGTGGTCTTCGCCGGAGCGCTCGATGTTGTAGGGCGGATAGTTGTCGTCGCTCGCCTGACGAAGCGCGCTATCGACCAGGCCAGCCAAGTGGTCGAAGCCGATGGTGGAGCGCCACAGGGGCGCGAAGTCGAAGGTCGTCCTCATATCCAAGTCCTCCTAGGAGCAAGATGGTTACGAAGGGACGCAAGTCGGCGGTCCGAGGACCTGCCGGCCGGCGCCCGCGCCGGGCCCAACCTGGCGTCCGGCACACCGCTCTCGCGGCGAAAAATGAATTAGAAAAACGAAAAGAGGTTTCAAGAGGACCGTCGGAAATTTTTCGGGCCAACGTGATTTGGTTAACCCGGTGGCACAAGCATTCGCACGCTGCACCACTGCCATCTTGACAGCGGTTTTGCGCCGAATATTTTTGCGACGGGGAATTCGTTTTCCCGTTTCTCGCAGCTGAAAAGGACAAGAAGACCGTCAGGAGTGGCGACGATGCTCAATGAAGATTTTGCCCGTATCCGTGCGCACCGCAACAACATCCACCGCTATCGCAGCCTGTTGAAGACCCGTCTCTCGGACCTCGAACGCCAGTTCATCGAACGGCGCCTCTCCGAGGAGAGCTCGGCGCTGGAGGTATTGACCTCCAAGACCTTCCCCATGGCATTCACGTTACCCCCACAATCGTCGCCGGCGACCGCGGGGGCGGTATCGTGACCGCCGTCACAGATCTGCTGATCCGCGGCAGCGAGAAGGTCATCGCCCACTACCGCCTGCTCCTTGCCAGCGCGAAGACCGAAAGGGAGCGCGAACTCTACTGCAGCCGGATCGAGCGCGAACAACGGCTTCTGGACCAGCTACGCGACGGATTTCCGGAGCGGTTCGCGGCATGAAGGTCGAAACCGACGAGGACCGTTTTGCCGGCTACGACGTCGTGCCGAAGCAGCGGGGACGCGGCCGCTGGAAATGGGCCGTCTGCACCGCCGCGGGCGAAGTCGCCATGTCCGGCTCGGAGTGCAGTCGCGCAGGCGCGAGATACAGGGCGGAGCGGGCGCTGTTTCTTCTTCTTTGCGCAAGCGCGTCGCGGATGCCTACAGCCGGTGCGGGGCGGGCAACGGGCTAGGAACCTTGGTTGTCGTCAGTTGGTTGTCGCGCTCTCAACCCGCGGAGACCGATTCCGATGCCCGACTATCCGAAGCCGCCTTACCCCAGTCAGAAGCAGTCAATGCCCGGGTTGACCGCTAAGATGGACCCACGCCCCGATCACGGCGAGGCCAGCTACAAAGGGGCGGGCCGCCTGAACGGCAAGCGGGCTATCATCACCGGTGGCGACAGCGGAATAGGGCGAGCTGTCGCCATCGCCTTTGCCGCGAGGGCGCCGACGTCCTGATCGCCTATCTCGAGGAGCACGAAGACGCCAAGGAAGTGGCGGCCCTCGTCGAGGCGGAGGGGCGCAAGGTTGTTCTGGTCGAGGGCGACCTGAGGTCCGCGGACCACTGCAGGAAGGTCGTCGATCGGGCGGTCCGGGATCTCGGCGGGGTCGACATCCTCGTCAACAATGCCGCGCATCAGGCGACCTTCAAGGATCTTGGCGACATCAGCGACGAGGAATGGCGAATGACGTTCGATGTGAATATCCACGCCATGTTCTTCCTCGCGAAGGCCGCCGTGCCGCACATGGAGCCGGGCGGCGCGATCATCAATACGGCATCCGTGAACTCGGACATGCCGAACCCCACTCTCCTGGCCTATGCGACGACCAAGGGCGCTATCCAAAACTTCACAGGCGGGTTGGCCCAGATGCTAGCGGAGAAGGGCATCCGCGTGAAGGCGGTGGCGCCCGGGCCGATCTGGACTCCGCTGATCCCATCGACCATGCCCGAGGATACCGTGAAGAATTTCGGCAAACAGGTGCCGATGAAGCGGGCCGGGCAGCCGGCCGAGCTGGCGACGGCCTATGTGATGCTCGCCGATCCGCGGTCGAGCTACACCTCCGGCACCACGGTCGCGGTGACCGGAGGGAAGCCCTTCATCTGATGCCGGGCCTGCAGCATCCAGTCACGCCCGACGGGCGCTATTTCGTCGTCCGCGGTAGACTCTGGCGGATGAGCGATCCCGACCTTGCTGCCCAAGACAAGGAGCGGCTGGTGAAACAGCTGATGGATGCGCGGCGAGCCGTGAAGGACGCCAGGGCGGCTATAGATCTGAACGCAGAGACCGTCGCCCATCGCCTCGTCGACGAAGCTAAGCGCCGGCTGGGAGAGCGGGGACCGGTGTGGTGGAAGGATGGCGCGCCCGACTTCAACCGACACGCGGTCAAGAACACGCCTTATGCCGAATGGTACGCGGGGCTCAGGCGGCCTTCAGGGCATCGAGACGCTTGCGGAGAAATGCCAGCACCATGACCTCGTCGGGCGTGAGCTTGGCGTACTGGCGCTTGAACTTCTGCGCGATCTTGGCTTCGATCATCTCCACCAGGTCGCCGGACATGTAGGCATTCAGCACCTCGGGATGCACGTAGCATTTGCGGCAGATGGCCGGCGTGTTGCCGAGTTGCTTCGAGACGCTCTCGATCGCAGCGACGACGTTGCGCTTTGCCTCGGCCTGGCTGTCGTACTTCTTGAACTCGGACAGCGCCAGCGCCGCCAGCACGGTCCCGGCCCAGGTGCGGAAATCCTTGGCGCTGAAGTCCTCGCCCGTGACGTCTTTGATGTAAGCGTTGACGTCTCCGGAATCCACGCTGCGAGGCTCTCCGTCGTCGTCGAGGTACTTGAAGAGCTCGTGTCCCGGGATCTCCGCGCAGTGTTTCACGATTGAGGCGATCCGCTTGTCTTCAAGGCGGAGCTTCCACTGCTTGCCCGACTTGCCCGTGAAGTCGAACCGAAGGACGCCGCGGCCGACCGCGACGTGCTTGCGGCGCATGGTCGTAAGCCCGTAGGACTTGTTCTTCTCGGCATACTCGGCATTGCCGACCCGGATCAGCGTCTTCTCAAGAAGACTGACGATCGTCGCCAGCACCTTCTCGCGGGGCAGCCCGTCCCGCTTCATGTCGGCGGCGACCCGGTGCCGTAGCGCTGGGAGGGCGGCCGCGAACTGGATGATGTGCTCGTACTTGGTCTGGTCGCGCAGCTCGCGCCATTTCGGGTGATAGCGGTACTGCTTGCGCCCGCGTGCATCGAGCCCTGTCGCCTGGATATGGCCGTTGGGTGAGGGGCAGATCCAGACTGACTCGTAGGCCGGCGGGATGCCGATCGCCTTGATCCGCCGAACGACGGCGGCATCGGTAATGCGCTTGCCGTCCTTGTCGTAGTAGGTGAACGTCGTGCCGGTCCGCTTGCGCGTGTAGCCTGGCGAGGAGTCGCTGACGTACCGGAGGCCTTCTTCCGCGATGGTCGCCGCCAACTCGACGGTACGATCCAGAACCTGTTCTTCGTTTCCGGTCTGACGGAGCATTGGCCTGTCCCTCGGAAGCACCCTGGGATCGAGGCTCCGCTTCCTCATAAGGACCGAAGGCGCCTGTTCGTTCCGTTCGGAGGTCGGGCCAGGCTACAGAGATCCTCGCGCAGCCCTTTGTAGAACGGATGCCGCACCTTTCCCTCGGCGGACTTGGCGCGGTACTCGATCTCGGCCAGCAGCTTCGGCTCGACCCAGATACCTCTACATCGTCAGCGAGGGGAAACTGCGCTGTAAAAGCTGCTGGCGCCTTTCGGCGCCGGCAGACCCTGGGGCGATGCGCGAGCATCACTCCTCCCTTAAACCTCCACCCCGCAGCCCGAGAGGGTTGCGGGGCTTTTTTGTGTCTGGAATTCTAGCCGAATTGGTCCGAGACGCGCTTGAAAGCGGAGTGCGCGCGGTTCTTCACCTCCACCCAATCGCAGGTCCGCCGTCGGTACCGCCGCTCTCGGTGCTTGGAGACGAGTGCCTCAAGCCTCATGCGGCGGGGCGCTTCAAACAGGCCGGGGCCTATCGCACCTGGTTCGAGAGGTGCCACGAAGATCCCATCAGGCTGGCGCGGCAATAGGTCGGCAAGTCGGCGCTTGCGAGCGGCGAGGGGCTCGTCGCGGGCCGCTGGCATCTTCGGCCTAACACACGCTGCCTTCCGTTCGCTGGCTGTCCTCCGCCATCGTCACGTGTCTTTGAAAACGGGAACAAGGTCGTATTTCAAATCGGCTTTGACAGCGTGCCCGATCGGGCATCGAATGCTCGACACCGCCCATGGGTGGTCAGCGAACCTCAGGAGGAAAGCATGGGTGAAATCGATCGGCGATCTGCTCTGATGTTCTGTGTCGCGACAGCGGGAACTACTCTCGTTGCAACCAATCCAACCGTGGCTGAGCCTTACCGGCCCGATGAGGGCAAGGAACTCGCCCCGGGCGTTCGGCTAGTGGAGGTAAGCGAGCGCGAGGCGATGCATGGGCGCGACTCCGTACTCCCGGGCTACAAGCGAATTAAGATCTTTGACATAGTCTTCCAGCCGAAGGTGAGGCACAAAGATGATGCCATGCGAAACGATATGGTTTGCCAGTGCGTCGACGGCGAAATGCGTCTAGATCATCGCGATGGCCATCCGTTCACGGTGAAGAGAAACGACGTATGGACCTGTGTCAAAGGTGAACCGGAGGACACTGAGAACATAGGTGATGGGGCCGCCATCATGAGAGTCATCAATCTGATGCCCGCTTGAGTTCCGACTGCCTACGTTCGAACCGCCCAGCATATTCAATCGACGAGGCAAACTGAACTGCAACGGAGCGAGTCCGCAATGAGGCACAGGCGGACATCCGAAGCTGGGTCGATAACTGTTCGGTCTCGCCTCGAAAGCGGACCCCTGTTGCGCCAACCGCCAGGGCAACTTAGGGCCATTTGCAGATCTAGAGGCATCTCCGCTGCGAGCGGAACCCGATCAAGCGACCCAGGTTGAAAGGGAACGCGTAGATGCTCTCGGATATCTGCAATGCATCCTGACAGGGCGACTTTTCTGAGCGTTGAGGCGTGTGACTTGACTGGTACCCTGCCCGCAGCAGTCAGCTCGTGACGTTTCACCGCGCTCCCCGTCAGCCATTTTGAGGTACGCTAGAGCACCTAGCGCCTCTGAGAACAGCGGAGCCGGGAGGAGCCCATGGACGTCGTGGCCTGGCTGCGTGATCTGGGGCTGGGACAGTACGAGCAGTCGTTCCGCGAGAACGATGTCGACGCCGAGGTCCTCGCCGATCTCACGGCGGAGGATTTGATCGGACTCGGAGTCACCTCGATCGGCCATCGCCGCAAGCTGCTCGCGGCGATCGCCGCTCTGCGCACCGGCTCAATTCCGGTTACCACCCCTCGCATGACAGCACCAGCCGCGGTCCCCGGGACAGCCCTGCCGTTCTCGGAGGCGGAGCGGCGCCAGGTCACGGTGATGTTTGCCGACCTGGTCGGTTCGACTGCAATGGTGTCGCGGGTCGATCCGGAGGAGATGCGCAAGGTCATTCGCGCCTATCAGAACACGGTCTCGGGCGAGATTTCGCGTTACGCTGGGCATGTAGCCAAGTTCATGGGTGACGGGGTCCTGGCCTATTTTGGTTGGCCTAAGGCGCACGAGGACGATGCGGAGCGGGCCGCCAGGGCAGGCCTCGCCGTTACTCAGTCCGTAGCTGGGCTCACATCTCCGGACGGCCAACCGTTGGCCGCGCGCGTCGGCATCGCGACCGGTCTCGTCGTTGTCGGGGATCTGGTCGGCTCGGGGGAGGCTCAGGAGCGCGACGTGATCGGAGAGACCCCGAATCTGGCCGCTCGATTGCAGGCGCTTGCCCGACCCGGACAGGTCGTGATTGCCGAAAGCACGTGGCGACTGCTCGGCAGGCTGTTCGAGGTTGAAGACCTGGGCCAGCGAGCCCTGGATGGTTTCGACGAACCGCTGCGCATCTTTCTCCTAGGCCCAAGCGTAGCGGAGGATCGCTTCGAGGCCTTGCACGGGACAGGCTTGGTGCCGCTCGTCGGTCGTGAGCAGGAGTTGGCGTTATTGCTCGACCGGTGGGCACGGGTCCGTGACGGCGAGGGGCAGGTCGTTCTGTTGTCTGGCGAGCCCGGTATCGGCAAGTCGCGCCTTGTCCGCGCGCTGCGCGAGCGCCTGGCCAGAGAGACCTACACGCCGTTGAGTCACTTCTGTTCGCCATTCCACCAAACGAGTCCGCTCCATCCCGTGATCGATCTGCTCGAAAGAGGCGCTGGCTTTGCGCGGGATGACGGGCCACTGCAGAAGCTCGATAAGCTGGAAGCGCTCATCGCTGTAGCGACCCGAGACGTCGCTGGGGCCGCGCCGCTGCTCGCAGCGCTGTTGTCGGTCCCGACCGCCCCCCGCTACCCGCCCCTCGAGTTGAGCCCCGAGCAGCAGAAGCGGCGCACCTTCGATGCGCTCGTGGATCAACTGACCGGACTGGCCGCGCACCGACCGGTGTTGGCAGTGTATGAGGACGTGCATTGGGCTGATCCATCCACGCTAGAATGGTTGGAGTCGGCGATCGAGCGCGTGCAGACCCTGCCCATTCTCGTGCTCATTACCTGCCGTCCCGAATTTTCCCCGCGCTGGACTGGCCACGCGCATCTCACGCTACTGACTCTCAGTCGTCTTGGGCGCCGGCAGGGCGCATCCATGGTCGAGCAGCTCACGGGCGGCAAGGCACTGCCTGCAGAAGTGCTCGCGCAGGTCTTGGCCCGAACCGATGGCGTGCCGCTGTTCGTTGAGGAGCTGACCAAGGCGATCTTGGAGTCCGGGATGCTGGCGGAAGAAAGCGACCGCTACATTCTCGGCGGCCCCCTGCCGCCGCTCGCAATCCCAGCCACGCTGCACGACAGCCTCATGGCTCGCCTCGACCGGTTCGCTCCCGTCAAGCAAGTGGCCCAAATCGCCTCCTGCATCGGTCGGGAGTTCTCCTATGACTTGGTCTCCATGACCGCCCCTCTGGGTGAGGCCACACTGCAAGATGCACTCAAGGGACTGTGTGCTTCGGAACTTGTGTTCTGCCGCGGCACACCGCCGAACGCGACCTACCGCTTCAAGCACGCGCTCGTGCACGAGGTGGCCTATCGGAGCCTGCTCCGGAGCCGTCGCCAGCAGCTTCATGCGAGGATTGCCACCGTTTTGGAAGAGCATTTTCCGGAATCTGCTGAGACGGAGCCCGAGCTGCTCGGCCATCACTATGCGGAGGCGGGGCTGACAGAGCAGGCCGTCGCTTACCTCCAGAGGGCGGGCGTCCGAGCCCTGGAGCGCTCGGCCTACCTTGAGGCGATCAGTCATTTGGCCCGCGGATTGGAGCTGCTCGAGGCTTCTTCAGACACCACCGAACGCGCCCAACGCGAGCTGGAATTGCAATTGGCGCTCGGGTCCGCGCTGATGGCGACTAAGGGCTATGCCGCGCCGGAGGTGGAGCAGGCCTACGTTCGGGCAAGGGCGTTGTGTAGCCACATCGATCTCACACCCCAGCTTTTCCCGGTGCTGCATGGCCTGTACAGGATTTATCACGTCCGCGGCGATCTGATCGCGGCGCGGGGGGTCGGGGAGCATCTCACCGAGCTGGGGCAGAGTCTGGGCGATCAGACCCTCCTCGTGGAGGCCAACCGGGCCCTTGGGGTACCCTTGCTCTGGCTTGGAGAGGTGGCTCTCGCTCGCGCCAAACTGGAAGAAGGGACAGCACTTTACGATGCGAAACTGCTGCGATCGCATGCCAATACCTACGGCATTGACCCCGGCGTGGTGTGTCTCTCCTATGCAGCTCTCGCTTGGTGGTTTCTGGGCTTTGCCGACCATGCCCTCGACAGGAGCCAGAGGGCGCTCGCTTTGGCTGAGGAACTCTCACATCCTCACAGCCGCGCCTTAGCTCTGGTGTGGGCCGCGTGGCTCCGCCAGTTCCGCCGCGAAGTGCCCAGCACCGAAGAAATGGCGCAGGCAGCCATCCGGCTCTGTAGCGAGCACGGCTATCCCCTCTGGAGGGCGATGGGAACCATATTGCACGGTTGGGCGCTAAGCGAGAGCGGACAGAAGCCGGAAGAATGCATCGCGCAAATGCGGCAGGGGATGGCCGATCTCCGGGCGACGGGCGCTGGACTCTGGCAGCCATGTTTCCTCGCCCTGATTGCCGAAGCATGTGACAAAGCGAACCGCCTCGATGAGGGGCTCACGGTTCTCGACCACGCACTCGGCATCGTCCATGAACGGGCGGAACGCTTCTACGAGGCCGAGCTGCATCGCCTTAGGGGCGCGTTGCTGCTCCGGTGTAACCCTGTAAACGTTTCGGCCTGTGAGACTTGCTTTCGAACGGCGATCGCGATCGCGCGCAATCAGCAAGCCAGGTCCCTCGAGCTCCGCGCCGCGACCTCGCTCGCCCGGCTGTGGGCCGAGCGCGGCGAGCGACGCAATGCGCAGGATCTCCTCACAGGAATCTGCGGCTGGTTCACCGAAGGCTTTGATACCCTCGACCTCCGGGAGGCCCAAACACTGCTGAGTGAAATGGGCGGCCCGAACTCGTAAATTGCCCGGAAGCAGCATCGGCCAATTGACACCACGATGATATGAACGCGCCGAAGCGTTGAAGGTCCGAATTGGGTCCACAGGCAGACGAATGTAGCTTGGGCAGCAACTGTCCGTTCTCGCCTCGAAAGCGGACCGCCCGTTCCGCCAACCGCCAGGGCGCGTGACCATCACCAGAGCGAAACTGCTTCTTTTCTTGCGATCACTAGAGAAAGGACAATAAATGATCGCTTCGAGCTGACACCGCGATTTCAAAGGAGCGGCCCAGACCTCTGCTTGCGCACCGGATCATAAACTCGACCCCGACTAATCGAGGCGGCGATGAGGCTTTAGCGCGGCACGCAGATAATCCTGACCCGCTCGTTGGCATCGAGGTCCCGTCCGATCTGGCTGCCCGCCAGATAGGCCTGCGCATGCATGAAGCATGTCGCGGGATTGACGAACTCCGCCGGCATGCGCATCACCGTGCTCGCGTTGTTACGCGTGCAGTCCAGAGGTTCGACTGCGGCCGCAGCTGCGCAAATGAGCACCAACGCCGTCAGCATCACCAACCTCGCACCTATTTGACTGCCAGGCCAACAGTTGTCGGCTTTGCTGCGGTCGCCTTCGCCATTGTGCCGGGGCGTGGCTTTAAGACCGTTATCTGATGGGGAGACGCGGGCATGCCGCCGAACATAAGCGCCGGAGTGAACGCCTGCTCCTGAACACCTGTCCCGCCGACCACGGCAACCTGGTGCGGTGTGATCGGAAAGCCCTTTAGTTCAAAAGTTGGAGGCTCTGCTTGGGCCGCGCTGGTCACATCGACGAGGGCGGTTACGGTAGCTAACAAGAATAGAATTTTCATGGCTGTCTTCCTCAGTTGCCCTAAAAACAAGAGATTACCCTCTGCTGTTGTGCTCCGGAGACACTCCGCACCCTTTGTTGCGTTGCAGCTAGTTGCGTTGCAGCTTCTACTGCTCGGGTTATCGGTGGCTCAGGGCAGCGCGCCCTCCGATTTTCAACGTAGCGCACGTCTGTGGTGAGACAGGGCGAAAAGGCACGATAAAGGACGAAATCGGGCTCTGCCGCTGCCTTGAGACACACTTTCCGGTCCGCTAAGATCAATGGCGGGAGGTGTGCGCATGACCTGCCTGCGGCTGAACGGATACACGCTCAATTTGGATCAGGCGCAGTTATTTGACCGGCACGGCCAGGCCGTTGAGCTGCGGCCTCAGGCTCTGGCAGTGTTGCTTGAATTGGGGCGCCGTCCCGGAGAGCTGGTTACAAAACTCGATCTCGGTGCGCGAGTGTGGCCGGGCGTTTCGGTCACCGACGACTCGCTCGTGCAATGCGTGGTCGAGATCCGGCGCGCGCTCGGTGACAGCCGGCAGCAAGTCGTGCGGACGATGCCACGACGTGGTTACCTTCTGATCGTTGACGCAGCCGACACGGCGCCGCGCGATGTGCGAAGATTCTATCGCCTGGCCGCCGCCCTTGCGATTGTGGCAGTCGCGATCGTGCTGGTCTGGCAACTTCTACTGCCCGGCGCCGGCTTCGGGCCCCCCAAGGTACACAACAGGATGGTGGCCGACGTTGCAGTTCTACCCCTGCGCGTACTCAACACCTCTCAGGAAGGCAGTCCGGACGGCAACGGATTAGCCTACATGATTGCCTCCGAACTTGCGCGCAACCCCGACCTGCACATCGTCTCAACCCTCGCCACAGATGAGCTTAGCGGTAAGAACCTGTCGCCGGTGCAGATCGCTGCGATGACCCACGCCCGCTACCTTGTGGATGGCAGCGCGGAGAGGCGCAGCGACCGGCTGCAGCTCCACGTGCAATTGATCGATTCCGGCAACAACCG
Source organism: Bradyrhizobium sp. LA6.1 (assembly GCF_040547805.1). Lineage (NCBI taxonomy): Bacteria > Pseudomonadati > Pseudomonadota > Alphaproteobacteria > Hyphomicrobiales > Nitrobacteraceae > Bradyrhizobium > Bradyrhizobium sp. LA6.1. The sequence goes on from NZ_JBEPQK010000009.1 coordinate 277,028, forward strand.
CATCGTCTGGAGCGGCCGGTTCGAGCCCACTGCGCAGGACCTGCCCGACGTTACTGAAACGTTGATCTCGCGGATCAGCGCCTCGCTTGGTGCAACCGTGCGCGAGTCGGACCGGGCGGCGTTACGGAGCCGCGCGCCGGCCTCGCTTGATGTGCATGCGCGCGTGCTGCGCGCGATTGCGTTGTCCATGGCGGCGAGTCCCGAGGGCCTCCGACAGGCACGGCAGGAACTCGAACTGGCGGTCCGCCTTGATCCGAACTACGCCCCCGCATGGGCGTGCCTCGGACTGGTGAAGAAAAAGCTGATTTTTGGCAATCACGATCCTTGGCTCAGTCGTCAGGACTTGCTGCAGGCGATCGCCGACGTCAAGCACGCGATTGCGCTGGACCCGCTGCTTGCCAGCTCGTGGAGATCGCTGTCCTTAACAATCGAGTCGGGCCAGACCCCTGAGTCAGCTGAGCCAGCAGTGAGCGCGGCCGAGCGGGCGATTGAGCTCGGCCCAGGCGATCCGGACAATTGGGTCGTCCTCGCCCATGCATTGCACAATGCCGGTCGAACCCAAGCAGCTATTGAAGCCTTTGAGAAGGCGATCTCCTGGAGCCCGCTACGCCCACCACAATACGCGAGCCTGGCGGCAAGGCTGCGCTATTCCGTGCAGGATTACGAGAATGCGCAGCGTTTTGCCCGCGAATGTATGGATCGAACACCAGCGATAGGCTTCTGCAAGGCGGTCTGGCTGTCGTCACTGATTCGTACCGGTCATGCCGTCGAGGCGGAGGCGGAGTGGCCCGCTTTGGTCGCGGCCGCACCCTCTTTGCAGACGTATCAGATGACGCCGCGGAATACGCCGATGGCTCTATCGGTTGATGAGGACCTCAACAGACTTCGCACGAACAACACCCGGGCAATGGCCCAGTAAAGCTCCAGGCGGATGAACCTGATGTGATCACTCCAACTCGGCTTTCGGCCTTCGAGGTCGTTCCGGATGGAGTCATCCGCGTTGCTTTGCCATTTAAAGCCGGTGTCCGCTCATCCGTAAAATCGGGAACCACTCCCTGTGAGTTCGGCCGAACCTCGTCGCGCAGGCAGCCGATTGTGTTTCGGCATGGAATAAGGACCCCGTTTTCGGGGTGATCGGCATCCAATCGGGACCCCGAGATAAGGGTCCACAGTGGCTTCCATCGAGT